>JBQNAH010000013.1:0-45416 GCA_052170535.1 Campylobacter sp.
TGGTTTTAGAGCTTTCATCAAGTGTTGAGTGAAGCTCTTGGATACCTTGAATTAAGTCTTCTGTATCGGCATTGCTCATAATGTCTTGGACTGTTTGATTTTCAAGCGCCAAGCTTGAAAAAGAGGAGAAAAGCTCAGATAATTCAGTATTAAAGCTAGCCGAGCGAGAAATAGCTTTTGCACGAGCTTTAGAGGCTAGGTTTATGTTTTGTTTGGCTTGCACCATTTCTTCTTCAGCTTGTGTTATCTCTTTTTCTTTATCTGTTAGGCTCTTTGCTGCTGCTTCTGAAGCAACGGCTTTTTCTTTTACAGTAGCTAGAGCTTGTTTTGCTTGCTCTACAGCTGTTTTAGCAGCAGTAGCTTCTGTTTTAAAATCTTTATTTGGATTACTTTTTGCAAAATCTTCAAATTCTTTTGCTGTTTTAAAAATTTGACCATCACTTTTTACAGGGACGCCATTTTTTATTGCATCTTTTAAAGCCTCTATTGTTGCTCCTCTTACACCAGTTATGCCAGGTGAAGTTAAACTATCCAAAGTATTTTTGATGAGACCAAGAGCGTTTTCTTGTTCTATAACGTCTTTTGCTGTTGTTTCAGGGGTTACTTTGTCTTTATTGGCGCCATTTTTTAACTCTTTTAATGCATTTGTAAATTCTTGATCTTTTTCATTCTTAGCTTTTTGAAGTTCCGGTAACTCTTCTTGGGCTTTTTTTATTTTTTTAGGATTTTCATCAAGTTTGGTTTCATAGTTTTTTATTGAATCATCTATTAGCTTCTTATCGGTAGCTGCTTTGTAAAATTCATTCAATTTATTTATTTCATCTTGAGCAGATTGTCCAGCGGCTTGTTTATCCGCTATCTCTTTTTCTAGGGCAGAGGTTAGCTTGTCTTGGTATTTTACGTAAGCATCCATTTTATCGTCATCGCCTATATTTGACTTGGCAAAGGCTAGAGCGGCATCTTTGACACGTTTGTCATGTAGCTCTTTATGCTTATTTTCAAATTCAGTTATTAAGTTTTTCCAAAGTGTTTTATTAGCAGCAGAAAACAGGTTGCTAAATTCATTCTTCTTTAGTTTAAAACTATTATCTAAATCAACATTTGTATCATCATAGCCATCGACGTTAGCTATATTTTTAACTGTCAAGCGTAGCACAGCATCATTATCAGTTTGCTTTACTTCTATTGAAATTTCCTTATTACCATCTTTTGCGGTTATCTTAGGTAATTCGGTTTTCTTATCTTTAATTTGTTCGCCAATCTTTTTAAGTGTGTCAAATATTTTTTTATGAATACCATTATCCGCAGACTCGTCGGCTTTTTTAGTATCATCCCAAGTGGCTAATTTGTCATAACCAATTTTCTTTAACTCCGTTAAGGCTTCACTTACAGCCTTATACTCCTTATCTCTATCGTGCTGATTTGTAAAAGCTTTTGTAAAAGCCTCATTTTCATTTGAAATTTTAGCAAAAAGCGATGTAGTCGAAAGCGAAATGCCTAAAATAGCAACACAAGCAATTTTTGAAATTTTCATTTTAATTCCTTATTTATATTTTTGGATTTAATTAATAAAATAGATGCCATTATACTCGCTACTCCATAAATTTTTATTAAAAGTAGCTAAAATTAACAAAAAAATATAAAAATAAATCAAAAATAGTATTTTTAATTTTAATATTTAGCAATGTTTACTATAAAATTTATAAGCTTCTCGTTTTGCTTATATACGTCAAATTTCTCTTCTGCGATTCTTCTACTTTCTATACCCATTTTGATTATTTCTTCAGGATTTTGTATAAAATAAATCATCTTTTTTGCCAAAATCTCACTATCGTATGGAGGTATTAAAAATCCATTTACGCCATCTATAACTGTTTCCCTGCAACCAACAACATCTGTTGTTATAACAGCTCTTCCTACTGCCATGGCTTCTTGTGTACTTCTTGGAACACCCTCTCTATAATATGATGGTAAAACAAATACTGAACTATTTGCTATCCATTCATTTATATTATTTACAAAGCCCGGATATATAACGATATCTTGATCTAAATACTGTTTTAGCTCTTTCTTTTTTAAGCCAAATGGATTATGCTCATCAAAACTTCCAAATATATAGAATTTTGTATCTTTATAGATATTTTTAACTATCCTTGCGGCATTTAGATATTCAAACACGCCTTTTTCGGCAAGAAGCCTAGCAACAAATATGAAACTTATCTGATTGGTAGGTGGCTTAGTGTATGAGAACGTTTTTAAATCAACTCCTATACCGCCTAGCACATTAATACTTTTTGCTCTTACATTATATCTATCAATCAGGTCTTTTTTATCGTCATTATTCAAAAAGATAAGTTCATCAAGAAGAGGCAATGAAATCTTATATAGAAAAATTTGTATAGTCTTGATAATTTTTGCCTTTTTCGTTTGTCCATTTTTGCGAACAGTAAAAGCCCCGCCAAGTCCCTCTATCATACCAACTATTCGTGGCACTCTTGCTATTTTTGCAGCTATAGTTGCAAAAATAACTGGCTTAACAAAAAAAGAAAAAACTACATCTGGCCTATGCTGCCTAAAAAGCCTAATCAAATCAAATGTAGCAATAGCATCTTTAAACGGATTTAAACCCTTTGCATTTAAACTATAGTCAAGCGGTTTTGCGCCAAAAGAGCTTATCTTTTCTCTACTTTTTTCATCGTAGTCACTAACCAAACAATAAACTTCATGCCCACTTGATACAAGCATTTCGATAAATTCTTTTCTGAAATTTACCATCATGGAGGCGATATTGCCGATTATAAAAATTTTCATATTAATATTCCAAGATTAGTTTATTAATCATCACATTATTGTTCTTTTCTTGTAAAATTCTCTAATAAATATAAATAGTTTATCAAGTCCAATAAAAGGTAACAAGCAAATGATTTTTTGCAATAATGAAAATTTATTATTTTGTAAAATAAGCCATACCCTAGCCGATTTTTTATCAATAGCCTTTAGGTTTTTTATAAATGAATCATTTAGGTTATAAAAAACCACACTAATAAGTCTGGTTCTATGAAAATCAATAAGTTCATCATAAATATTTTTGTCTTTTAAAAAATCACATATTGAAAAATACATATTTTTTATATCAATTATAGTTTTTTCGTTAATGTTTGTGGATAAGCTGCTTTCATTAAGCTTATTATAATGGAAAAACGGTTTTTTGATATATTTTATATTTTTAGAATAGTAAAACGCTTGAATCATTATATAAACATCTTCACCAAACTGAAATTTAGGGAAAATTATGTTAGAAAAGATTTCTCGTCTTATGAGTTTATTTGGCATAGATGGTAAAACATAACCACCTATTAAAGCTTTTAGCTTATATTCGTTGTTTATATCTTTATGCTGATCTTTTTTATAAATTTGTCTGTTTTTATAATGCAAAATCATATCACAACAGACTATATCAGCGTTGCTCTTTTTGGCTTCGCAAACCAAAGAGCTTATCATATCAAGCTCGATCCAATCATCGCTATCTACAAATAAAATATATTTACCACTTGAGGCATCCAATCCATTCTTTCTGGTCATGCTTGAACCAATGTTTATAAAATTATTAATGATTTTTACATGATTTTTTCTATTTGGGTATTTTTCTATTGCATCTTGCAAAAAATTCATAGATCTATCAGGAGTGCAATCATTTACAAAAATATACTCTATATTGTCATAGTCTTGCTCAAAAAGTGTAGTTGCGCACCTTTCTATATATTTTTCGACATTATAAATTGGAACTATTATTGATACGTCATATTTTTTCATGTTTTACTCTTCATTGTACTGGCTACACCAATCCAAAAATATTTACTAAATATGGCTCTTATATCTTTATGACATATAAAATTATATAGCCACCTTCTACCTAGTATTTGTTTTAAAGTTTTTATATCAGCTATTTTTTTGCTTTTGCTTGCTATTAAAATTTTATCAAAATAACTTTTTAAATGAACCAATGATATTTTATTTGATTTTGTTCTTATACTATCTGATATCATATTTATCCAATTGATAGCCGCCGTGAATTTTATATCTTTCAAAAGCAGATATATCAATCTTTACTTCATAATTTTTTTGTTGTAAAGCTTTTGCATAAGCATATTGAAACATTTGATTTCCTAATCCGCCTATGATTTTTACTATTATCAAATTTTTACTCCTCTTTTTTTAATTATTATATACATGACAAATAAAAAATAAATCCCATAGATGGCTGTTATTATAAATGAGCATTTTAACTCATACGAGTATTTATAAAAATAAATTGATATCAGCAAAGGCAGAGAATATAAAAGTGCCATTAAGAGCGTTTTAATTTCTAAGTTTATTTTAACTAGCTTATTCATTTGAAAATACATAGCTAAAAATCCCATAAAACTTGCAAATACTAATGCTACTGGTATTAAAATTTCATAATTTTCAAATTTAGTAGCTATTAAAATGCAAACCGCAGACAATATCCCACCAACAGCATAAGGAACAACTAATTTTTTAGTATCTAGTTTGGCATTTGCAATATTTGCTATAACATTTCCAGAAGTCCTAAAAAAATAAGCCCAAACGCCAAAAATAGTGTATATATAAACATCGTAATATTTGTAATTAACTAAAATTTTTACAAAGTAAAAAGATAAAAATGAAGCAAAAAGGGCTAATAAAAAATATATAGGAATAATTAAATTTAGCATATTATTTATAACGTTTTTAAATTTATTATCATTTTGCATACTTTTATAAATGATTGGATATAAATACTGTATAACTATTGCTTCAAATGCCGCAAAGATAGCAAATGCTATAGATACACCTGTTCCAAAATATCCCAAAAAATCTGCATTAATATATCTTTCAATGATTATGCTATATGACTGACTTTGCATCCATAAAAAAACAACTCCTAAAGATAAAGGAGCGGTAAATTTAAAAATGCTTTTTAGGTTGGTATGTGATATCATTTTTAGGGAGTTTGAAGTATTAAAATTATTTTGAATTTTTTTTATAAAATAAAACAGCGAAAGAATAGCACCCACGCCAAAACTAATAATCTGACCAAATATCCAAAATATACTTTCATTTTTATAATAACTTATAAAATATATAGAAAGTAAAAGTCCAGATATCTGAGTAAAAACTGCAAATAAAACAAAAGCTACACGTTTTTCTAATAAATTTATCATGTAGATAATTGTTTGATTCCAATTGTAAAAATATACATATAAAGATATGCATATCATAAAATAAAATATTTTAATATCATTACCTATGCCAAATTTGTAAAAAATATATGTTGTAATAAAAGCCACAAAGGAGACTAAAAGAATATAAAAATTGAATAGAAAAAAAATGTTTAGTATTTTTTTTCTATCATACCATTTGTGAGTATATCTATTTATATATTGTCCTACCGGATTTACTAAAAAAAATCCATAAAACCCAACCATACTTATTATCAAATAATAATTTCCCATTTCTGCAGGAGCCATATATTTTGTTGCCATCTTAACACTTAATAGAGAAATTATAATTTGTAGTATTCTGCCAATAATTAAAACTAGAAGCTCTTTATTTATCAAAGATAATACCTGTTATTGTTTTAACAAAAAACTCACTGCTAAATTTACATGCTTTTTGGCTATTTAAAAATTCTTCTATATTATTTAAATATCTCAAATATTCTTCCTCGACAGCGAGTTGAAAAAGCGATTAGAGAATAATTTTACGAATTGTTTTGGCATAAGAGTGCGACTAATAGACCACAATCTCGTACCGCTTCCTCCGCAAAGTATAATATTTATCAAAATTATCTCTCTTTATTAAAATTTAAGGCAATCAAATAAAAAATAAGTTAAAATTCTGAAATATACCATAAAATTACTTCTAATACACTTAATTTAACAAACAAAGTACTGATAAATTAAAAAATAATAATTGATTATTTCTCTTAAAATAAAGATTATTTTATCTACTATTTCAAATAAAAAATAAGCAAAATTTACTCAATAAAAACTTTGCTAAAAATTAAGTAAATTTAAAATAATCAGACCAAGCTTAAAACAAATTTTAAAGCAAAAGCGTTACCAAAACGATCAATGTTGCAAAAATATCATAAAGCAAGGTAAAAATTCAGCATATTTGATGGTAAATTTTGGCTTTTAAAACGCTCCAAAGAAGTATTTATAAAATTTATCCGTCAATTACGGCTAAATTTAAAATCCGTGCAGTTTTTTTAACTCCGAATCGATCGGTTTTTTCACACCATCTTTTGTTACGCTAACATACGTGCCAACGGCTGACGTTACGTGTATGCACTCGCGAAATCCATTTGCGTTAAGTCTAAGCGCCGTAACTTCTATCTGTGTTTTAACCGATGTGTTACCAACTTCTAAAATTTTAGCGTAGCAACTAACGACATCGCCGATAAATACGGGCTGTTTAAAAATTATCTCCTGCATTGAAATCGTAACGACACGCTCAGGCGCTACTTCTCGAGCCGCTTGCGCTCCAGCTAAATCTATCTGGCTCATTATCCAGCCACCAAAAATATTTCCTGATGAGTTCGTATCTTTTGGCAACGCAACGACTTTAATCCTAGGTTCCCCCATGTCTTGTATTTTTACTATTTTTTCCATTTTTCCCATTCCCCGCTTTCATCTATTTCATTTCCGATTTCTTTGTAAAGTTTGTGATAATACAACACAAACGACCTTGTTTGAGCATCTTTTGGCAGATAGCTTTTGGCATCTTTGTCGCAAAATTTAGACAAAAATTCGCCCGCAATAGCTTTTTTAGCATAGTGACTAGCCAAATCGCGATAATTTTGCAAACAAATTCGTTTAAAAGCCTCGTAGCTTTCATTATCAAATTTTACAGACAAATTTTGTCCGTCAAATTTTAAAACCCCGCTTGCGAAAAGCAAACTTAAATGAATTAATCCTTCGCAATAATATGCCCTAACCTCATCAACTTCGCGCCAAGCTATAAGACCAACCGAGCGCAAAATCAACTCGTGAAAAACAGGCATTTTATATTCATCTAGCTCGTGCAAGAAGAAATTTACAAGTCCGCCAGTCGTAGCCTTGTATTCTTCGATAAATTTAAATTCCCCGCCGCCATTCATCGCACTTTCCGTATCGCGATCAATAAATAAAATATGCCCAAATTCGTGCCCTATGGTCGAAATTTCATAAACTTTTTTCCACATTTGCGGTTTAAAAAATAAAATTTCACGTCCGTAATTTAAAAATTCTCGAGTAAAAATTTCACCGCTTAATCTCATAAAAGGTCGCGATTTGGCATTTTCATAAACGTGATCAACAAATGCGAAAATTTTCTTACCAAATTGCGCGCTAACCGTTTCGTCGTTTGGCACGACCTGAGCTGAAAAAAGCCCGTTTAATTCAGCGCCATAATACAACATCGGCACGCAAATATAAGTTTGGGTTTTGTTTATATTTTTTGTTACAAAATCGCTTAAATTTTCATTTTTTAAGCCAATATCGGCACAAATTTGATTAAAACTTTGCAAAATTTGAGCCTTAAATTCCATCTCATTAAAGCCACTTTGAGTGCTCAATCTCACATCCCATTCAAGTGCGACGGCATGAGTATAAGCATCTTCGTAATATTCTAGCGGATGTCCGATCTGGATGGGCTCGCGAATATCCATCCACGCTCTTTCGGCTTCCTGCCAAGCCAAAATCGTCATGTCGTTATTTGTGTTACAAAACGCAGCTTTTAGCTTTTGAAAATATTCTATATATAAAAAATGCTCGTTTTTTACGGCTAGTTGTTTTAACTTATCTATTAGCAAATCAAATTTTTGCGCCACGCACGAAACCTCGTCTTTAAATGCCGTAGCATAAGGCTCAAAGCTTAAAATTTCACCGTTTTTTACGACTGCTCCATAGCTCCTGTCCGCCTTAGCTTCGCCGTCAAGCTGATAGAGTTTGTTTTCGTCTATAAATTTTATAGCTTCGCTCATTGAGTCAAATTTAGCTTCAAATTCTTTGTTTGTGGTTTGTAAAATTTTCTTTTCCCAAATCGGCTGCCAAGCATTCATCGCAAGCCCAACGCCATTGACGCCATAAAGCAACGCCAAGTAAAAACTATCCAAAATTTTCTCTTCGGAAATTTTCATAAGTAAGCCCTGAAAACGAGCCTCATAAAATGTGCGAACAAACTCAAACATCGCTATTTTTACGCGTTCTATCTCGTTTTCATCGCGCCCTTGCTTTTTCAGCTCGTTTTCCAAAGGCTCGACTTTCAAATCGACAATGCGCCTTAAAATGGCTATTTTATGGCTTTTATTTTCACTAAGACCAGCGATTTGTAAGCCTTGCGATATGATAAAATTTGGCTCGTCTATCACGCTATAAAGACCATTTAGTTCGCTTTTAAACGCACTAACAAGCTCATTTAATCTTTTAAAATCATTCATATTTTTTCCTTAAAATTACGATAATTAATTTTATCATAATTAAATTAAACCGCTTAAAAATAAGAAATTCTAATCACTCGCTTTACAATGCAAATTTTGCAAAAGCGTTATAGTGCCGCGTTTTTGCTCTACTATTCCAGCTTTTTGCATCTCTTTTAGTATCCTTGAAATAGCCTCTCTTGCGCTTCCTAAATGATTTGCTAACTGCTCGTGAGTTATCTTCACGCCGATACCGCCTTGATCGGTTAGAAAATTTACTATACGCTTGGTAAGTGGCAAAAACAAAGCCTGCTCCATAACATTTACGATGCTTGAAAACCTGCTTGAAACCAAATTTAACGTAAAATTTGCGATTTGTGTATAGTTATCTTTTAAATTTTTATAAATTGGTTTTGGTATCAAAATTACTTGAGAATCGCAAGTAATTTGTAAATTTAATTCGGCATTTATAGAGCCAAAAGAACAAAAGCCACAAAGTATGCAAGTATCGCCTTTGTTTAAGTTAAATACCGTAATTTCCTTAAAATTACTCGTGCTAATATACGCCCTTAAAGATCCGGTCTTAACGATAATAAAACCGTAGCAGCTGTCTTTAGGATATATCAAATCGTCTTTTTTAAAACTTTTTACAACGCTATTTTTTAGTATATTTTGCACATCAGTATCTAAAATTTCAAATTTTGAGATAAATTTTTCATATAAAATTCTCTCATCACTCTCATTTAGCATAAAAATCCTTTGTAATAATGTTACTAAAATTTAGACGTATTATAGATACTATTCGCATAAAAAAAGATAAGGAGAAGGTATGAAAAATGAAAATTTAAGGCGTTTAGCAAACTTTCCCATAATGTTTTTCGCCGTCGTTATGGGACTTGGTGGGCTGAGTTTGGCTTATGAAAAACTTAGTTTTATATTTGGGCTACCAAATTTTATATTTGAGTTTTTACGCGCTACAACAAGCGTGATTTTTGTTGTTGTTACGATACTTTACGGACTTAAAATTCTTAAATATCCAAATGAGTTTAAAGCCGAGCTAAACCACCCGATTCGCATAAATTTCTTTGCGGCATTTTGTATTTCGCTTCTTTTGTTGGCCACGCTTTGGAAGGGCTTTGTTGCTTATGACGCACTTTTTTACGCTGGAATTTTGATGCAAACACTTATTACGTTTTACGTGATAAAATTTTGGATAGATAACAACCTAGCCATTTTGCAAATCAATCCAGCTTGGTTTATCCCAGTTGTTGGCAACTTAATCGTTCCTATTGCTGCACCTATGTCGAGCTTTTTTGCGTGGTATTATTTTAGTGTGGGAATTTTCTTTTGGATCGTGCTTTTTGTGATAGTTTTTTATAGAATTATCTTTCACGAACAACTCGCACAAAAGTTCATACCAACGCTTTTTATCATCATAGCCCCACCTGCGATTGGCTTTTTGGATTTTGCAAAACTCACAGGCGAGCTTAACAGTTTTGGCATTATGATGCTAAATTTGACACTATTTTTCGTTGGTCTTGCCATCTTTATGTTTAAGCGATTTTTGCGGCTTAAATTTTTCCTTTCGTGGTGGGCTTTTACCTTTCCAACAGCTGCGGCAAGTATCGCTTTTTTACGCGCATTTGAGCTTGGACTTGGCAAATTTTACCTAATTGCCGGAGTTTTTAGCTTTGTTGCACTAGTAAGCTTAATCTTACTTGTTGGATTTTTAACGGTAAAATCAATCTCAAAATGCGAAATTTGTGTTATAGATTAGTCAAAAGGCTAATCTATTAGTGCTTTTTAAGTCCCATTTTTTCTACATCTAAGGCTATATCTTCGTTGTTTATAACAACCAAACCACTTTTTAAAATTTTCTCAGCGACACCTTTAGCTTCATCAAGCGAATGCATTTTATAAGTGCCACACTGATATATGTTTAATTCTGGAATTTCATCTTGACTTTTCACATTTAAAATATCTCTCATCGACTCTAGCCACGCATTGATTACTGCATCTTGGCTTGGAATTCCTATCACGCTCATATAAAATCCAGTCCGACAGCCCATCGGTGAAATATCAATAATTTCGATATTTTCCCCATTTAAATGATCCCTCATAAAACCAGCAAAAAGGTGCTCTAGAGTATGAATTCCTTTTTCCGCAATCATATCAACATTTGGCTTGCAAAAACGCAAATCAAAAACCGATATATCATCTCCTTTAGGCGTTTTCATCGTTTTTGCCAAGCGAACTCCAGGTGCTGGCATTTTTACGTGATCGACACAAAAACTATCTAATAACGGCATATTTTTCCTTTAATCCCTTTGTGAATGCCAAAAGGCAAGCGAACTAGGGTTTGACATATCTGGCGCAAGTCCGATATTTATCAAAGTATCATCAAGCGTTAGCACCTTTTGATTAACCGCTTCAAGCAGTAGCGTAACAAAATTTAAATTCCATCGTTGTTTTATAAAAAATTCCTTCTGTCTTAAACTTACTCCGTCGCTTCTTCCATCTTGAAATGCAAACGGTTCAAGATGGGTACAACGAACGTAAGGAGCGCAATTTGCAACGACTTTAAACCAATCGTCGGATATAAATTGAACCTGCTCAATCGAGTGGCTGGTAAAAACAAATGCGCGCTTACCAAAATCAAATCCGTCCAAATTTGGCTCTAAATGGTTAAAGTGAAAAAATGTCGCATTCATATTCGGTGTCGCTTTTGCCAATCTCCTAGCCACTTCAACTCCGCTTTTTGTAAATTCTCCACCAAAATAAGCAACATCACAAGCCCCCCCCGATAGAAAATTTCAAACAAATTTCGACCGTATCCGCAACCAAGCTCAACTATGCTGTCATACGGACCAGTTTCGTCAAAAATATCAATTAACAAATCGTAAAAATTAAAAGAAGAATAATAAGGCACAATTATATCTTTATCGTTCATCACAGTTGTTCTTAGAACTGGAATTTCGGCAAAACTTAAAAGATTTCCTTGTTCATTTGAATTTCTTTCCCACAAAATATCGCCTTTTATATTATCCATACAAAGACCATACAACCGCTCTCTTTTTTCCAGTGCCTTAATAGCTTGATAGCTATTAAACCCTTTTTGCAAATGCTCATCCAAAATTTGAGCCCTAGCCGACCAAGCCTTTTCGTAAAAATCCTGCCAATACCATTCCTGATGCGCCATTTAAGCTCCTTTTAAAATTTTACACATTGTAAAATGAAAAAAATAGATTTTATACAAAATTAACTATAACCTATCTTTAAGAGATAAAAATTTCTGCGTTTGTTCTTTGTCTAACATCATTTTGCTATCGCGATTTACAAAAATTTTAAATATCACATTTCCTTGCGCGTCATAAAAATGAATACTATGTCCTAAAAGTCCCATAAATTTTGTGCTGACAAAACCGATATTAGTTATCAAATCATCTCTTAAATGTCCGCCCAAAACACCCGCACTTTCGCCGCTAAAATTATAAAAACCTTGCGCCCTTTTTCCAGTGCTTACGCGTAATTTTAACTCAATTATAAACTCAGGCGTATTTTTTATAAACAGCACATCACCCCAAGTGCAAAGCTCACTTATAACCTCGTCAAATTTATCGCCTCCAACAAGCTTAAATTCGTCATTTCCGCGCAATTTTAATACATCTATTTCCTTTACGCCAAGACGTTTTGCAGCCTCATAAACTGACATTTTCGAATCCTCAAAAAGCTCATTTACCTTTTGTTCTAAATTTTCCATATTTTTCCTTTCAAATTAGTTTGTTAATTTATTTTAAACGCTTTTTTTGCATTTTGCAAATCATTTTCATCAGGGTGACTTGCTGCCCTTAGCCATCTTTCTTCGCGCTCTGGTGTAATGGCAAATCTTGGATCATTTGGCATAGCTTCGCCCATTTTTCGCATTATAGCGATCATTTCGGGCGAAACTGCACCTTGACAAAAATATTCGTTTAAAATTTCATTGCCATTTTGCCTTAAAACATCTTTAACTTTGTTTATACAATCAACCGAATGCGGATTATCAGGATCTGCACCAAGTGTCATAAAAACGCCGACTTTTTTGTTTTTGATGTTTGATTTTAGCCAATTTTTAAAATTTGTTTCAGCATCGCCTTTATCTACATAAAAACCGATCGCTATATAGTCAAATTCATCTAAATTTAAGCTTTCAACGTCGCTAAAATTTACAGCCCCACAACCTAATTCATCGGCTATTGCATTGCCAACTTTAGCTGTGTTGCCTGTTTTTGTCGTGTATATCACAAGTCTTTTCATTAAAATTCTCCCCTTGTCATTTTCGTAACTTCGTTTGCTATCGAATTTCCCCAAAAAATACCATCTAATGTATATTTTAAACTATCATTTTCTATATTCATATAACCTTGCTCTTCACATTTTTTGAAAAATTTAAATAAATTTTCAAAGCACTCGTCGCTTAAATATTTTCTCACTTCATTAAGACTGATTTTAGGATACTGAAAAAGGCTTGTAAGCTTGATAAATTCTATATCCATATCGCTTAAGCGAGTTATCATATTTGAACTCGTGCTTGGATTGTAAATCGCGTAATTGCCGATTTGTCCACCCGCACCCTTGCCGATAGGAAGTATATCTGCTGCTGCATGACTTAAACGAATATATTTATACTCGTCCCTGCCTATTTTATTTAACTTTGTGTATTCTAAAATTTCATACTCTTTTGTGTCTAAAAGCGCATTTACAAAGGCGTGATGAAGCTTTTTTTCGTGGTTTAAATCATAATAATCTTCACTAACGCTTTGAGATAAAACAGAGCCTTCAAGAAACTGTAAAGAGTAAAAACTTGTGCTATCTACGCCTAATTTTTGAACCAATCTCGCATCTTCAAGCACTTCGTCTAAGGTTTGATTTGGGTAGTTAAAAATCGTATCAGTACACATAATGCCGTCAAAATTTTCACGAATCATTTGCAAATGCTCTATCGCTCCTTTTGTGTCATGAACGCGGTTAAGCAACTTTCGCCCGTTTTGGCTAAATGTCTGAATTCCTATGCTAAACCTATTTACGCCAAGATCATTTAGCAATCTTAATTTGCTTAAATTTAGATTATGCAATGTGCTTTCAAGGCTAAATTCACAGGTTGGCAAGATGTTGAAATTTTTGCGGATTGAGTTTATAATCGGCTCTAAATGTCGCTCTTTTAGCGTTGTAGGTGTGCCTCCGCCAAAATAAACGCTGTCGATTTTCTTACCTTGCATATAAGTAGTTTTGCCAAATTTGTCAAATTGCTCTAACAAAAACTGGGTATATTCATCAAGCTCATCTTCAAGTTTACTGCGATTCATCGAGCAAAACGAGCAGATATTATCGCAAAACGGAACGTGAATATATATCACACCAATTTCATTTTTGGGCGAAGTTTGTAAGAATTCCTCAAATTCCGTCCTGCTTGCGATTTGCATCTTTTTTGCCGATGGTCTGTGATGACCCTTTATGCGTTTGTCAAACATTTTCACTCCTAAATTTAGAAATTTCAAGACCGCTTAAATGCAGGTCTTGATTCATATTATTTTATATTTTATTATATAAATATAAAATTTACTTAATTAACATTTCATACAATCTCTCTACTGATTCATCAATGCGAGGCGAACCGCGCAATATCATAGAAGAAGGGACAACGATTATTTTATCGTTTTTAGCCGCATTGGTGGTTTTTAAAATCGGATTTTGCTTTAAGAAATTTTCTTTATCTTCACCCCTGCCGACAACAACTATAAAATCAGGATTTTGCGCCAAAATAAACTCGGTTGAAGCAATAGGAGTGCTGCCTTGCAAATCTTTTGCGACATTTATCATTTCAAGCTTTTCAAAAATATCGCCTGGCAAGGTTTTGCCATTAAATGCCGTTAGTGGCGTAGAAGAAAAAACGCCTAGAATTTTCTTTCCTTTAAGCTTTGAATCTTTAAAAGTATCAAATTTTCGCTCGATTTGCTCGATTATTTTTTGCGCCTCATCATTTGTATTTGTAATATTAGCAATAGCTTTAATATTACTATAAATGTCATTTACACTGTCAGCCTTAAAAGACAAGGTTTTTATGCCAAATTTTTGCAAGTCGGCATTTACGCCCTGAGAATGAAAGCTCGTGATCGTAAAATCAGGCTTTAATTCGACTATTTTTTCTAAATTTGGCTTTGAATAAGTGCCGACACTTTTTAAATTTACGGTCTTGTCTTGTGGCCAAATTTTTGCAAATTCCAAAGTCGCTATGGCGGCTATGTTGTTTTCAGCCTTTAACATATACATTATCTCGACAACGGCTGGATCTAGCACGACTATCTTTTTAGGCTCGGCAGCCACAGCAAAAACACAACTAAACAAAAATGCCAAAAACATCTTTTTCATTATCTATCCTTTTTATGAAATTTATTTTTTAGGTAACACGAAAAGCGATTGCTTATGAGATACAACATCACATTTTAGATTATAAATCTCGGCTAAAATTTCGTTTTTATAAAGTGTAGCACAATCGCCTTCATAACGAATTTCACCATCTTTTAGCATAAAAATTTTATCGCAAAATAAAGTGGCTAAATTTAAATCGTGCAAAACCGCAATAGTTAGCAAATTTAGCCTTTTTGTCAAATTTTCGCAAATTTTCATCATTTCAACGGCATAATTTAAATCAAGCGCGGACGTAGGCTCATCAAGAAGCAAAATTTTTGGCTCGCTTACTATCGCACGCGCCAGAATAACTCTGCTAAATTCTCCACCACTAAGCGTATTTGCGATACGTTTTGCAAATTTGCTTATCCCAAGAAGCTCCATTGTTTCGTGAGCTTTTTTAAAATCGCTCTTATCATATCCGCTAAATTGACTTTTTAAATGACAAAACCTACCCATCAAAACGACCTCTTCAACCAAAAGTGGCATCGATAAATTCGATTTTTGCGGGACAAAACCAACTATTTTAGCAAGTTGCTTTGAATCGTAAAACTCCAGGCTTTTGCCTAAAATTTCTATTTTTCCGCTTTGAGGCTTTATTAAATTTAAAATATTTTTTAACAAGGTTGATTTTCCAGATCCATTTGCGCCCAAAATTCCTACAAATTGACCTTGACTTGCGCAAAAACTAACATTTTTTAAAATTTCACGCTTTGCGTAGTTAAAATTTAAATTTTCAACCAAAATGCTCATCAAACGCCTCTTTTTGAAAAAACGGCTAAAAATATAAAAAACGGCGCACCAAAAAATGCCGTTACAACTCCAACAGGAATTTCGACTGGATTTAAAACACTTTTGCCAATGCTATCGCATATTAGCAAAAATAATCCACCAGCAACCGCGCTAAGAGGAAGCAAAACGGCGTTATTTGAAGTGCCTAAAATGATACGCAAGGTATGCGGGATAATAAGTCCAACAAAGCCAATCATGCCTGTAAATGCGACACAAAAAGCAACCGCCAATGACGAAACGACAAGTAGCCTTTTTTTGATTTTTTCCACATCAACACCCATACTTTTTGCCTCTTCGTCGCCACTTAAAATCAATGTCAGCTCAAAGCGTTTGAGATAAAAATAAAACATACAAAGCACGAGTGGAAGAAAAATATAACAGACTTTTTCCCAATTCGCAGAGCCCAAATATCCAATCATCCAAGCTACTATTTTAAAACTATCTTCGCCTATGAGATATGTCGCAAAGCTCGTAAATGCGCCAAGAAACGATGAAAAAGCTATTCCGATGATTAAAAGCGTGGCGATTGATTTGTTTTTGTTGTAAATTTTAAAAATAAGAAAAATTAATATAGTAGAGCTAAAAAATGCAAAAATTCCGTAGTAAAAATCAGGTAATTTCAATAAATACGCCACAACCGCTCCAAATGTGGCTGATGCGGCGATACCGATGATGTAAGGATCGGCTAATGGATTTAAAAACACACTTTGAGCAACTGTTCCTGAGCTTGCCAACAGCATACCGATAAGTAAAGCCATTATAACTCGCGGCAGACGCAATTGCAAAATTATAGCCGATTTCATATCGTCTATTTCGTTGCCAAGTACTAAATTTAAAACATCATTAAACGTAACATTTGCTCCACCAATACAAAGCGAAACAAAGCACAACACAAAGGTTAAAACCAAAAAAACAAAAATAAGTTTATTTTTCCTAAACATACTTATCCATTAATAAAAAAATCAATATACAATAAACAAGTATAAAATTTAAGCCACTATTAATGGTAATGGCAATTAAGGATTGTATTAAAAGTTAAATTAAATTGAGATTAAATATTATTATTTTAATATTGCTTAAATAAAGCAAACAAAATTGTATAAAAATGATATTTTTAATCAATTTTAAATTATTGTTGAGTATAATGAAGACCAAAATTTTATTTAGGAGTATTTATGAAACAACAAGCCATAGAGCATATGAATGAAAATCACGCAGCAATAGTGTTTGAATTTTGCAAGAAATTTAGCGGAGTAGATGATCCGACAAATGTGAAAATGACAGATATTAACGAAAATGGTATGGAGATAACTTGCGATCAAAATGTAACATTTGTGCCATTTTTAAACAAAGTTACAGATGGAAATTATCGCGATCCAATCATTGAACTTTACACAAATATAATGGACGACACAAACAATAGTTCGGTTCAAAGCGGAATGATAAAATTTCTAAACGATTTTAAAACGGTTGTGATTTCTAGCGTTAAAGAAAATGGCGAAACAGTAGCTTCTTATGCACCATTTGTAAAAGAAGCTGATTCGTTTTATATTTGTATATCAGCCGTTGCGGAGCATTATAATTCAATAAAACAAAATCCAGACAAAATTTCACTTTTATTTATTGAAGATGAGAAAAAAGCTAAAAGTTTGTTTGCTAGAATTCGAGTAAGCTTTACTGCAAAAGCTGAATTTGTAGATGGTGAAATAAAAGATAAATATATGGAAAAATTTGAAACCACATATCCTGGCGAATCAGCCTTGGCGTTTATTAAGGGCATGAAAGATTTTCATATAGTTAAATTAACTCCAATCAAAGGCAGATACGTAAAAGGTTTCGGAGCTGCATACGATACTGAAGGATTTAAAATAGTAGAAACGGGCAGAGTTAATAACCCACACACTAAAAAATAACTTTGATTTCACAAATCACTAAAGTGATTTGTGAATTTTGGTTTCATTTAAGCGAAACCAAAAAATTAATTAAGCAAATAAAGGCTTTATCTGATCGATCCAAGCTTTTATTCTAGGTTCGGTTTTTTCGCTTTCATTATCTGCATCTAACGCAAGTCCGACAAATTTTCCATCTCTGACCGCATCAGATTCGTCAAATTTGTAATCATCTATACTAACTGCACCGACAACTTTTGCGCCTTTTTTCACAACCTCATCATAAAGCTTACCCATAGCTCCACAATAGCTATCTGAATAGCTCTGGCTATCACCCATACCAAAAATAGCTACAGTTTTACCATTAAGATCCAAGCCACCAAAATCAAAAGCGTCCCAATCATCTTGCAAATCGCCAGTTCCCCAAGTCGATACACCTAAAATCAGCTTATCAAATCCGTTTAGCTTACCCGCATCACAGTTTGCAACATTTAATAGCTCGTTTTCAAGTCCCAAATTTTCAGCCAAAAAGCCTGCCGCACTCTCAGTATTTCCCATACTGCTTCCAAAAATAATACCTATCATTTAAGTTTCCTTTAAAAAATATGATGACTTATGGTATATGGCACAAGTCGTAAAGACAAGCCACCAATAAAGTCATTTCTAACCTCGATATATCGGGAGAAATTCTCACTTCGAGGTGCAACTATAAACATCTTGTCCGTATCTCCGTTGCAAAGCGCTTTAAAACCCTTTGCAATCTCGCAACCAGCAAGATGAAACCGCTTTTTCGTAATCTCCTTAAAGCAAGGCATAACGCCAAATAGCCTTTTGCCGTTACTTTCAGCGAAGATTATACCATCTTGAAAATAAACACTTTTATCAAAATGCTTCTTTCGTATTTTATCATAAACAAACTGAGAAAACATTATATCAGCATCAAAACAAACGCCATTTTGTGATTTTAGCAGATTAATCAAACGAGCCGCATTATGTTTTGGTTCGGTGGCAAAATACGGGACAGAATTTATACCACCACTCGCGTAAGATTTGATTATAACATTCGAGCCAATGCAAAAATTTGCAATTTTACTAAATCCGCAATGCTTAATCTGCAACAAATCATCAATACGCTTGGCAAAAATTTCACCAATATTTAAACCAAGATTTGCATACTCAAGCGGAATCTTAAGTCCGTCGCAAACACAGCAATTATATAAATTTAAAAAAATTCTAGCTCGTTCGCTGTTGCTAATCCCTAAAAAGATACTTGGAGTTATTTCGCCAATACCTGATAAAAATCCGAATTTCATCTATTAATCTTTTGCTCTGCAACATCCAAATTCCTTATCAAGCCCAAAAACCTTGCAGTATTCGCTAAACACGCAACTAACGCTTCTTTTGGCGCAAACGATAGGTATATTGCGTTTTTTAGCTTGTGTTTTTATCGTTTTCATCGTGTTGTGATTTAAAAAACTTGTTAGCATAACCACGCACTGCGTATCTTGCGGTATGGGCTTACGATTCACGCGATTTTCATTCCTAGCGTCCCAATGCTCTATTTCGTCTGCTCCCAAATCTCTTAAAACCGCTTTGATCGGCGTTATCTCGTCCGCTCCTATAACTAAAACCGACATTTTAGCTCCTATTTTGTTATTGATTGTGATTATTATAAAATATACCAGCTAAAATTCAGCTTAATTATGATACCTATTATCACTTAATGTTATTTAAGTGCAAAATCAACAGCTGCATCAATATGTATCTGTGTAGTGTCAAATAGGCGCATATCAGTATCATTTTGAGTAAGCAAAAGTCCAATTTCAGTGCAACCAAGTATCACGCCTTGTGCGCCTTTAATTCTCATTTTTTGGATAATATTTAGAAAATTTTGCTTTGAATTTGGCAAAATTTTACCAAAACAAAGCTCATCAAAAATAGCTTCATTGATAATTTTCATATCATTTTCACTTGGCAAAATCACATCTATGCCATTTTCAATCAAAATTTGCTTATAAAAATCTTGTGTCATAGTATAAATCGTGCCAAGAAGCCCTACTTTTTGGATACCAAATTTTCTAAGTTCTTCAAGAGTAGCTGTTGCAATATGAACGATAGGCACGTTATTTAACGATTTTTTAATGACATCATAACACTTATGCATGGTATTTGTGCATAAAAATATACAATCAGCTCCTGCGCGTTCTAAAATTTTAGCATGATTAGCCAAAATTTCACCGGCTTTATCCCATTCATTTTGTCTTTGACATCGCTCGATCTCATCAAAATTTACACTGCTTAACAAAATTTCTGCACTATTTAAACCACCCAAACGAGCGTTGATTTTGCGATTAATTTTATCGTAATAAGTGATCGTAGATTCATAACTCATACCGCCAATCAAGCCAATTTTTTTCATTTTATCACTCCTAATACCAAAACTTAAAGAAATTTTAGCGTAATTTAACGCCAAAATTTCTTAGCCAAAAATCTACTCGCTTGCTATCTCATCGCTAAAATCAGCGATTGATAAGCGTTTTAGCTGGCGGTAACGACGCTGTGCGTCCGCCTTATTTTTAGCCAAAAGCTCATCGGCGTGATTTGGATTTGTTTTTTTGATTGAATTGTAACGCACCTCGTTTAGTAAAAATTCTTCATAAAGCGACCAATCCGGCTCTTTTGAAGTCATTTTCAAAGGATTTTTGCCCTCGCTAATTAAACGCGGATCATACGTGTATGTCGGCCAATAACCACACTTAGTAGCCAACTCGCCTTGATTTCCAGAGTGTGCCATTCCGCCTTTTATACCGTGAGCTATGCACGGAGAATACGCTATCACAAGGCTTGGACCATCGTAAGCCTCGGCAGCTATTATCGCTTTTATCGTATTGGCTTGATTTGCATTTGAGTTAATTTGGGCAACAAAAATATTACCGTAAGTCATCGCAATATAGCCAAGATCTTTTTTTTGCATTGGTTTGCCACTTGCTGTAAATTGTGCTATCGAGCCGGTGCGACTTGATTTTGAGCTTTGACCACCGGTATTTGAATAAACTTCGGTATCAAGCACCAAAACATTAACATTTTCGCCACTTGCTAAAACGTGATCCAGTCCGCCAAAACCTATATCATAAGCCCAGCCGTCTCCGCCAATAATCCACTGCGATTTTTTAACCAAATATTTTTGTAGGCTTAAAATTTCTTTAACACCATCAAGCTGTAAATTTTGCTCCAAAAGTGGCATAATTTGTGCCTTAATCTCTTTGCTTCTTGAGGCATCTTGCTTTAAATTTATCCAATCCGTATAAAGCGCAGCAAGAGCGTTTGGAACGGTGTCTTTTGTTCGCAACATAATATCTTCTATGCGGTGGCGTATCGTTTCAGTAGCCACTTTCATACCCATACCAAATTCCGCATTGTCTTCAAACAAAGAATTCGCCCACGCAACGCCTTGACCAAAACTGTTTGTCGTATATGGCGTAGATGGTGCAGAGCCACCATAAATCGAGCTACAACCAGTTGCATTCGCAACTATCATATGATCGCCGTAAAGTCTTGTGATAAGCCCTATATAAGGTGTTTCTCCGCACCCAGGACACGCACCGTGAAATTCAAACAATGGCTGAGCAAATCCTAATCCTTTTACGCTATCTTTATTCATCAAATCATCTTTATAACTAACTTTTTTGAATAAATAATCAGCATTTTCCTGCTCGTTTTGTTCATTTTGTTCTTCAAAAGGAACCATAACAAGAGATTTTTCCTTGCTAGGGCAATTTTGAGCGCAAAGCTCACAGCCGGTACAATCCAAAATACTAACCTGAATTTTATATTTTAGCCCCTTTAACTCTTTACCCTTAGCTTCTAATACGTGATTTTGCACGCCTTGAGGCGAATTTTCAAGCTCAGTTTGATCGAGCAAAAACGGTCTAATAACGGCGTGCGGACAAACAAAAGCGCATTGATTGCACTGAATACAATTATCCTTTATCCACTTTGGCACCATAACGCCCACGCCGCGCTTTTCATAAGCCGTTGTGCCTGATTTAAAATGACCATCTTCATAGCCTAAAAATGCCGAAACGGGCAAATCGTTACCCTTGGCTGCATTTATCGGCTTTACGACATTTTCGATAAAATCATCGCCTATATATTTATCGTTGCTTTGGTGCAAATCATCTAAATTTAGCCAGCTTTCATCGATTTTGACCTTAACCAAACCACTAGCTCCAACATCTATGGCTTTATAATTCATCTCCACGATAGCCTCGCCTTTTTTGGCGTAAGTTTTTTTAGCATATTCTTTCATATATTCTTGCGCATTTTCAAAAGGAATAATATCGGCAAGTTTAAAGAAAGCCGATTGCATTATCGTGTTTGTGCGGTTTTTCAATCCGATTTCGCGAGCTAATTTAGTCGCATTTATAATGTAAAAATTCACATTTTTTTGCGCCAGAATTTTCTTAACTTTATTTGGCAAGCGCTTAACCGTTTCGTCAGTATCCCAGATGGAATTTAGTAAAAACGTACCATTTTGACGAATACCGTCTATAACGTCGTAAATATCAAGATAAGCAGCCACCGAACAGGCTACAAAATGCGGATTGGAAACCAAATAAGTCGAGCGAATAGGATTTTTGCCAAAACGAAGATGCGAGCGAGTGTATCCGCCTGATTTTTTACTGTCGTAAGCAAAATATGCCTGCGCGTAAAGATCTGTTTTATCGCCTATGATTTTGATTGAGTTTTTATTCGCTCCAACAGTGCCATCTGCGCCAAGACCATAAAATAAGCACTCTTTCACGCTTTCATCGCTAAGTGAAATTTTCTCAGTAACGTTTAAAGAGGTAAATGTTACATCATCGACTATTCCGACAGTAAAGCCGTTTTTTGGCTCATCTAAATTTAAATTTTCAAACACGGCTAGCATTTGAGCTGGATCAACATCTTTTGAGCTTAAACCGTATCTTCCGCCGACTATTTTTGGCTGATTTAGATGTCCATAAAACGCCGCTTTTATGTCAAGATACAAAGGCTCTCCAAGACTTCCTGGCTCTTTTGTGCGGTCTAAAACGGCTATTTTCTCAACCGTTTTTGGCATAATATCCATTAGGTATTTTACGCTAAAAGGACGATATAAATGCACTTTGACAACCCCTACTTTTTCGCCTTTTAAACGCAAGAAATCTACAACTTCTTCAAGCGTTTGAGTAACTGAACCCATAGCGATTATAACGCGCGTAGCTTGCGGATCGCCATAATAATTAAACGGCTTATACTCCCGCCCAGTAATTTGTGAAATTTCTTTTAAATAATCCGCGACAATATCAGGAACCGCATCGTAAAATCTATTTGAAAGCTCCCTTGTTTGAAAGTAAATATCATCATTTTGAGCCGTTCCACGTGTTTTTGGGCTTTCTGGATTAAGTGCTTGATCTCTAAATTTATCAACCGCATCTTTATCTAAAAGCCTATCAAAATGCGAATAATCCATAACTTCGACTTTTTGAATTTCATGACTTGTCCTAAAGCCGTCAAAAAAATGCAAAAACGGTACTCGTCCTTTTATAGCCGACAAATGCGCCACACCAGCGATATCCATCACCTCTTGAACCGAACCGCTAGCAAGCATAGCCCAGCCAGTCTGACGACAGGCATAAACGTCTTGATGATCGCCAAAAATAGACAGCGCTTGAGCAGCAAGTGAGCGCGCACTAACGTGAATAACACCAGGTAGTAACTGTCCTGAAATCTTATACATATTTGGAATTTTTAAAAGCAGACCTTGAGAGGCGGTATATGTGGTGGTTAATGCACCAACTTGCAAAGAGCCGTGCACTGTTCCAGCAGCACCGCCTTCACTTTGCATCTCGACGACCTTAACAGGCATACCAAACAAATTTTTCTTACCCTGAGCCGCCCAAGAGTCTGTATAATCAGCCATAGGGGAACTTGGAGTGATAGGATAAATCCCCGCAACCTCGGTAAAAGCATAAGCAGCATAAGCAGCGGCTTCGTTTCCGTCCATAGTTTTCATAATTTTGCCCATATTTATCCTTTAAAATTAAAGTTTTGTTAATTATAGAAAAAATTTATGAAGTATAACATTAATATACGAATTTAATCTTCAAAGTTTGATAAAATTTTAAGTTTATGGGCTAAATGTGTAAAAATACAATTTAAACAAAATCAACTTTGTGCGATAAATTTAACAGCCTCGCAAGCGTTATCAAATACAAATTCAGAGTGTTCTTTTAGACTTTTGGCACTTCCGTAACCGCAAAGCAGACCTACTCCGACGACGTTTGCACTTTTAGCTGCTATCAAATCAAGCTTAGTATCGCCAACCATAAAAGCGTTTTCGTGTCCCTTGTTAAGTCTTTTCAATGCCAAAAGCACAGGCTCAGGACTTGGTTTGGGATTACCAACATCATCTGCGCCAACAACCGTTTTTATAAATTTCATTACGCCTAGATTATGCAAAATATCGATAGAATATTGCGTAGTCTTTGTCGTAACTATGCCTACATCGGCGATCTTGCTAGCTTCACTCAAAGCCTCAAAAGCATTATGCAAAAGTGAAGTTTTGTCTAAATAAACGCGTTTATAATTTTCTTTATAAATTTTTATATATTCATCTACATTTTCATAAACGCCAAGACTTGTAAAAATGTCGTAAAGTGTGTGGCCGATCAGTATTGTTATTTGACTATCAGGCGGTGGAATTTTGCCAAAAAATTTAAAAGCTTCTTTAAAACCAAACAAAATAGCAGGAGTGGAATCAATTAACGTGCCGTCAAGATCAAAAAGTATAGTTTTATTCATTAAAATTTCTTTGCAAATAGTGAATATCAAGCTGAGGAAAAGGAATAGAAATACCATTTTCGTCAAATGCCAATTTAACAGCCTCTAGCATTTCAAATGAAACAATCGCAAAATTATCACTCGCGCACCAAAAACGAGCGATTAAATTTACGCCGTTATCTCCAAGACTGCCAACACCGACAAAATTTTGCTTGTCTTTTAAAATTTTATCATTTCTATTGGCAATTTGTAAAATCAAATTCTTCGCCAATCTTAAATCGTCATTATAGCCAATCGTGAAAGCAAGCTCCACACGACGTATTTTTTCCTTCGAATAATTTATAATATTGGCGGCTAAAATTTTGCCGTTAGGAATTATAACTATTTTATTATCTGGCGTTTTTAAAATGGTGCTAAACATATTTATGTCGCTTATAACACCAACTATACCTGAAATTTCGACAGTGTGATCTATCTGAAAAGGTCTAAAAAGGATTATTAAAATACCAGCACCAATGTTTGAAAATGTATCTTTAAAAGCCATTCCGATAGCCAAAGCAACGGCACCAAAAGCTGCGACAAACATTGACGTATCAACGCCTAAATTTGCTATTGCCGCCATAAAAATAAACGCTAAAATAAGCGTTTTTAGTAAATTTTCTATAAACCTAGAAAGTGTTAAATCAAGCTTTGATTTACGAAGAATGTATGTTACGACTTTAACAACCCTATCGCCTAACCATCTTCCGATGAATAAAATAGCGATAGAGCCAATAATTTTTATACTATACGAGTAGGCAATATCTAAAATAAAATCTAAATTTAGCCCACTCATTTTAATTATTTATTGAAACGAGCTTCAACGCGTCTGTTCTCAGCACGGCCCTCTTTTGTTTTGTTATCGGCGATTGGCTTAGTTTCGCCATAACCAACTGTCGTGATTTTACTAGCACTTACGCCAAGATCTTTAAGAGCTTTTGCAACGGCATTAGCGCGTTTTTCAGATAATTTTTGGTTGTAAGCGTCATTACCAACACTGTCTGTATGACCCTCTAAAACAACGCGGTAGTCAGAGTGTTCATTCATAAATACGGCAACTTTTTTAATCTCTTCTAAATAACTTGAAGAAACTTGATAGCTATCAAAAGCAAAATTTACTCCCAAATCTCTTAGTATTATGACCTTTTCGCAACCAGTTTCATCAACAACTACGCCAGCTGGAGTATTAGGGCATTTATCAGCATCGTTTAAAACGCCATCTTTATCGTCATCTAAATCCACTACAACAGCAGGTTTTTCAGGCGCCACCATAGGAGCTGGTTGTGTAACTGGTGCCATTTTCTTGCTATCAAACGCAACAGCAAAACCCAATGTATAATGCAAATTATGATTACCGTGATCAAATTTTATAGAATCAGTAGCCTCGGCACGTAACGCGAAATTATCAGCAACTTGATATTTTAAGCCTAAACCATATTGACCGAAAACATCGTCGTCATTATCCACAAATCTAGCAGAAACATCTTCAAAACCAGCACCCACTAAACCATAAACAGACAAATCATCTGTTAAACCAAAACCTTTGATGGCATTTACAAAATATCTTTGAGCCTTGCCTTTTTCGCCAAATTCCTTAATGTTACTTGTGTGATTAAAGCCAACTTCAAGTTGATCAATTAAAAAATCTTCAAGATTTCTAGCAACTCTTAAACCAACGCTGATTTGCTCATTTGTTCCTAAATTTCCTTCTGGATGAACGCCACCAATAGTTGGTGTTATCTCATAATTATAATCTTGGTTTGCACCAAAAACAGCTGTAGCGACAACCAATGCAATAGCAATCTTTTTCATAGTTTTTCCTTTCTGAATTTATAAATGTGTTTAATATTAGTGGATCTATCTCCACTCAATAACCAAAAAATAAATTGTAAAAAGTATCGACAAAAGTCGATAACTTCACAAAATTTCCTCTGCCAAATGCCAAAAAGCACCAAAATTACATTAACGTTTAGAGAATTGAGGGCTTCTTCTAGCTTTCCTTCTACCAAATTTCTTACGTTCTACAACACGAGAATCACGAGTTAATAAGCCTTTTGGTTTAAGAGCTGCTCTAAAATCCATATCCATCGCTGCCAACGCCCTTGATATACCGTGTCTTAACGCTTCAGCTTGTGCGGAATATCCGCCACCCAAAGTAGAAGCTGTAATATCTAGCGAATTCTCTTGTTTTGTAACAAGGAGCGGCTGAACAACTTTTAATTTAATAGCCTCGTGTCCGCCAAGCCAAGTATTTAAATCTATACCATTTACTAAAATTTTACCACTGCCAGGTTTGATCCATACCTTGGCAACTGCTGTTTTTCTTTTACCTGTTGCATAAATTTTCGCCATAATTATTTTCCTTTTTTAGCAATTTGAGCTGTATGAGGATGTTCGCTTCCTGCATAAACTTTTAGTTTTTTAATCATCTCTTTGCCTAGTTTCGTCTTTGGAAGCATTCCGCGAACAGCAAGTTTAAAGAGTTTTTCTGGCTTATTCGCCAAAAGCTCGCCAAATTTTACACTTTTTGTGCTACCAAAATAACCTGAGTGTGTGTGATAGAGCTTTTGCTCGGCTTTGTTGTTTCCTGTAAATTCTGCCTTACTAGCGTTGATAATGATAACATAATCACCACAATCAACATTTGGAGTAAAATTTGGTTTATGTTTGCCGCGTAAAAGTGTTGCAACTTCTGTCAGCAATCTACCAAAACGTTTGCCAGACGCATCGAGCAATATCCAATCACGCTTAACTTCGTTTGGCTTTGTTATTTTTGTCATTTTTTCACCTTTGCCAATTTAATTTTGAGCTGTGATTTTATTCAAAATATAATTAGAAGAAGCTTAAATTAAGCATTATTTAAACTTTAATTACAGAAATTTCATCTTTTAAAACATAAAATAAAAACGCGTTTATATCTTTTTTACCGTAAATTTCGCCGACAGCTTGCTTGTACCAGCTAATTTGCTCTAAATTAGCATCAATATCACTTTTTGAAGTTTTATAATCTATCACGCAAATTTCATCTTTGCCTACACAAAGCAAATCAACTTGTTTTAAGCTACCATTAAATCTCAACGGCTGTTCTTTTAAAATTCTTTTACCAGATATAATCTGCAAAAAACGCTCGTTTTGTATAAGAGCTTTCGCCCGTCTTTCGACGTCATCTAACGCATTTGATGATAAAAATTTGTTAAATTTATTTCTCATAGCAAAATTGGCTCTTTGAAGCGAAACTATGTCAAAATTTTCAGTCATTTCAAGCATAAAATGCAGTGCTAGCCCAAAGTAAATCGCATCAAAATTTAAACTATGCTCATTTGCTAAAAAATCAACCTTTTGACGAGGCACATTTGGCAGAAAAATCGGTGTTTCATCTACTTTTTGCGTGGTATTGATTTGATTGCTTGGTATGATTTTACCAAAAGTGAAATTTTTTAGATCCAAATACTCAACTTGCTTAGAATTTGATAGTTCGTAAGCGGTAAAAAAGCTCGGATTTAAGCCGTTTGGATTAGCCTTTTTAATGATTATCAAAGAGCAAATCGCGCGAGTAAAAGCAACATAAATTTTGTTTAAATCCTCTTCTTTATCAAGATCTTTGATCTTACATTTTAGTCTTTTAAATTCATCATCAAAGATCTCTTTTTTAGCATTGTGGCGTATTTCCCAGCCTTTTTTTACGTCGTATTCGACTAAGAAATTCGACCCGTTATTGTTGCCTCGACCCATCTTGTCGCAAACAATTACGTGGTTAAATTCAAGCCCTTTTGACTTAAACACAGTCATTATATTCACGCCTTTTTTGCTATTTGCGCCAGCACTGACGTCAAAATCATCAAGATTAAAGATAAATTCGCTAAGAGTGTTAAATTTCTGCGCCTCTTCAATCAAAATTAAAACATCATTATGTGCTACTTTTAAGATATTAGCCAAATAATAAAGTGCAACACTAGCACTCAAATTTGGCTCGATCTCAACAACTTCAAGCTCGCTTATATCCAAAATTTTCATCACATTTAAACGATAAATTTCATCTTTAAATAGACAAAATTTTGCATATTCCACAACAGCTCTTGCAAACGGACTTTTTATCAACGCCAAACTACCCTCATTTACGCTGTTTATACCGTCTTTTTCGAGCAAATCAGCCAGTGTATTTATGTCATCGTTTTTCCAGCAAAGTATCGTAATATCGCTATCATTTACGCCATTATTTAACAAATTTTTAACCTGCTCTACTGCTTTTTGCGCTACATCATCACCACTCGTTACGCACAAATAACCAAAATCATCGCTTTTAGCATCGAAATAATCGCACTTTTCATTAACAGTCCATTTTAAATTATCATCTGTTTTTTTAGGAATTTGTGGGATAAAATTTGTTATTTTGTTATTAAAAATCGCATTTGTAAATTTAACCAAAGCCTTATGGCTGCGATAATTGTATTTTAAATTATCGCTTTGAATTTGCCTAAAATCAAGTCTTAACTTATCAAAAAGCTCCTTTTTACCGCCACGAAAACGGTAAATACTCTGTTTTGTATCGCCAACATAAAAAAAGCTACCAAGTCCGTTTTGACCAAAACCAGACACAATTTCACCAATAATTGGCTTAATTATCTCGTATTGAGTAACGTTTGTATCCTGAAATTCGTCGATCAAAAGGTGATTTATACGTCCATCAAGCTTAAAATAAAGCATATTTGTCGGGACATTTGTAACGCAAAGTAACTCATAAACGTTACGGCTAACATCGCTAAAACTGAACATATTTAACTTTTTGTTCAACTCAAATTTAGTCTTTTTATAAATTTGCAAAAACCAATCAAGTTCGTTTATTTTGTAAGCTTCAAGTTCATCAAAATACTCTTTAAGCCTATTTTTCAGCTCAAAAAATAGCTCATCTAGCTCTTGGCTATAAATTTTTGAGTAAGTCTTGTAGTTCAAACTTTCGTGTTCTAAAAAGCTACTTTTTATAATTTCGTTTATATTTAATTTACTAAATGAATCGATCGCTGTTTTTGAACCACCTTTTAATTCAGCAAATTCGCGCATTTTAGCCATCGCTGCGAGAACTTTCGTGCCATCTGGAAAATTTGCTTTTTTCGCATTTAGTCTGTCAAAATTCTCATAAAGCATATCAAGGGCGTCAAAAAAGCTCCCTTGACCGCTCTGGGATTGGACTATAAATCTTGCAAACGCCTTTAATAGTTGGCTGTCTTGCTCAATTTTGCGAACAAATTCTAACCGCTGCTTAGTCTGCAAACGATTATTGATACTAAAATCTGGGCTTAATCCCAAATGAAGGCTAAATTGGCGCAAAATACCGCAAAAAAATGCATCAAAGGTGCTAATTTTCAAATTCGCTTCCAAAAATTGGTGTAAAAATTTATCCCTTAAAGCTATTATTTCATTACCGCTAACGCTCAAAATTTTAGCCAACATCTCTCTTTCGCTACTTTTTTCACCACTTTGCAAATTTAAAAAAGTCTTGATAATACGCTCTTTCATCTCATTTGCGGCTTTTTTTGTAAATGTCAAGGCCGTGATTTCACCGATACTAGCTCCGCTTAAAATAAGCGCGATGAAACGCGTTGAAAGCGCAAAGGTCTTGCCGCTGCCAGCACTTGCATTTAGAGCTAAAAAATTTTTCATAACTCGCCTTTGCATAAAATCGAAAATGCACTAGATCTGCACTGTCCACTATCACTAAAATCTATATAGGTATTATTTATTTTTTTAAGCTCACTTATAACTTCTTTTAATGTTTCTAGGCTACTTTTGCCAGCTTGCAAATTCATACTCTCTTTCAAATCATAAAAACAGCTTGCACAATCTCGCCCTATCAAAGCCTGATAAAATGGAAGTTGCAGTGATTTAACGTCAAAACTGCCACTTTTATAATCAATAATCATCAATTCATTTTTGCGTTCATCAATCCTGTCTATAACCCCAGTTATAAAAACGCCATCAAATTTGACACAATCTATCTTTTTTTCACACTCCTTTACTCTCCAACCATCATCGTATCGCACTTGTTCATTTTTTTCAAATTCTAAAAATTTCAAAAGCAAAATTTCAACTTCAAGCGGTGAAAATTCGCCATTCCTAAGTATTGGCTCAAATTTTTTTACTTCAAATTTTTCAAATTTTTGATAATAATCAAAAAGTGCTTCGTGTAAATTTTTACCGTATTGATTATCAGCCATTTTGCCAACAGCCTTTGGCTCGCTAATACCTAAAATATACTTGTAATAATAAATTTTGGGCGATTTTAAAAATGTATCAAGCCTTGAAAACGAAAGAGGTTTGCTGAAAAAATCGTGTTTAATCACAAAACTATCGGCTTGATTTCTAAGCGAAGTTACACCACTTAAAAGCAAATTTGAAAGACTTTTCTCGCTATATTTTTCATCTGCAACACAACTAAATTCGTTTAAAAATCTTGATGGAATTTTCTCCTCGTTTTGCACGTAAGAAATGGCAACTTTTTTGGCATCGCTTATCAAGCTTTCATAGTAAAATCGTTGCAAATTTTCCCTATCAGTATAGCTAATCAAACCAGCTTTTTCTCGAACTTTCGAGCTTAAAAACATCTCATTTACACTTCTTTTTGGTATCAAATCATCGTTAAAATCGACAATTATCACACCATCAAAACTCACTCCACGACTTTCTAAAACACCTATAACACTAACCTCTCCGCCACCAATATCATCAATACTTTGCTCTTGCAATCTCATCAAAAATATCTCACAAATTTGCCTTAACGAAAAGGTAAAATAGCGAGCCAAATTTTTCATATCAAACATAGCTTCGTGCACTATTTTTTCGGCTCTAATATCTTTTTGAAGAGCCAAAATATCGTTGATTAATTTCTCAAAATAGCTAAATTCACACTGTGTTTGAAAAGCATTTTTAAAAAGCAAAAATAGCTCTTGATTTATGCCAAATTCTCCAAATTTAAAACTAATCTCATCATAAAAACTAGCCGTTTTTGGTTGAAAATTCACATTTTTTTTCTCACTAATGGTGCAAACTATCAAATCTAATATTTGAAAAAATTTAGTATGTTTAAAACTCTCACCCATAGCAAAATTTAGCATTCTTTTTGTATCGTAAAGCTTTAAAATTTCACTAAAACTTTCATCTGGCAAAATCACGGCAATTTTATCAGCACTTATGCCCTCACGCATAAATTCCGCCACTTTCGCCATAACATATCCAGCCTGCAAACTACGCAAACTAAACGCTTTTTTTTGAACCAAATTTAGCTTTGCAAGCTCGGCTATTTTAGTCAAACTGCGCTCTTTGCTATCAAGCTCATATCTAGTTTTTAATGATAATTTTGGCTCGTCAATCTTAAAAAGTTGGCAAATTTTTTCAACCATTTTTTTGTTAAATTTGCTAACCGAAAAAATAAGTTTTAGATGAGAAAGATCTGAAATTTTTAACAATATATCCCATTCAAATTCACTCAAAAAACCATCAATTTCAACGGTTATTTCATCAAAATTTTTAATAAAACTATCATTTATAAGATAAATTTCAGGCAAAGTGATGTCGTCGTAAAGACCCTCGTTAGCAAGTAAAATTTTGTAATTTTTCAAAACTTCTTCCAAAATGCTTAAATGCTCTTCATAATCAGCATAAATATCGCTAAATTTTATATCAGCAATGCTTTTTTTTTGGATAGCCAACTCTTTAAAAAAACTAAAAAGGTAGTTGTTGTTTTTCAAAAATGCAAAAAATTCAGTCGGAATTTTTAATCGCTCACTAGCCTCTTTAACACTAGAAGTTGCCCTTTGCATAAGCACCAAAAGATAATTCGCATCAGCTTCAAATCGATCTACAACGTATATGGCTTTTTTTTCAAATTCAGCTATACTTAGCGACTTTGGGATAAGTTCGTCTTCAAATTTTGAGTTAAACAGACGAATTTTACGTGAGTTGGTAAAAACATAAAGTTGTTTTAAATTTTGCATATAAATAACTTTTTTAGCCAAATCATAGCCAAAACAAGCTTAAAATCACTCAATAAAAATGTCGTATTTATAAAATCCGGTATCGTTTAAATCAGTGATTTTTAACAAAATTTGCCATCTGCCAAGTTTTGCAAATTTAACATCTTGACTTACAAAACTTACCCCATTTAAAGTAACGTTTAAATCTTGATTAAATTCGTTCGTATCTGGTCTAGTTAGCATCAACGTAGGTCTTAGATTTTTAATCTCTGCGCCATTTTTGGGTATTATTTCAAAGCTAAATTTTCTATCTGTTGTGGAATTAAAATCAAGAAATTTGATATCAAAATTCTGTGAAAATCTCTTTTGACTAGCCTGTATTTCATTGATTTTTTCATCTACGCTTTGATACTTATCAAGATAAAACGTATCAAGTTGCACTGGATTATTAACAGCTACAAGTATGGTTGATATACAAGAAATAATTATCAAAATTATAGATATAATGATAGCGTGTGGCCAATAATTTTTACGCATTTTTTCCCCTAAATTTTGCACTAATCACAACCAAAACAGCAAGTCCAACCATTCCGTAAATTATAACTCTAAGAGAGTCTAAGACCAATTTATTCTGACTTCCTACTGCATTTTCGAGTTTTATACCTCTACTACTAGCGATTTGCTCAACCAAATCGGCGTAGCCATTTAACATTGAAGCATTATAAATATCCTTGCTATTTTTTGAAGTAAGTATCGGCAAAATCGAGCCACTTGATGGATATGGACTTAAAATTTGATCTTTATTAAAAAGTTTGGCTGTCGCCTCATCGGCAAAAATTTCAACCCTATGTTCGCTCTTTGCAAGAAGCAAAAATGCGTAAGGTGGTTGCAAATCAAGCTCTTTAAAAAAGTCATTGAGATTTTTCGAGTTTAAATTTTCATAAACGCCAAGTCCAACATAAATGCCACTTTTGGCTTTCAATTCGTTTCCCAGAGTGGAAATTTTCTCAACCACGCCATCGCTTAGTATTTTATCATCGTTTATGACGATATTTGCAAATGAAACCTGAGTAAATAAAATAAGGGCGCTTATCACGCCCTTTAATGAAATTTTCATCATCCTACGAAAAGGTGATTTGGTGTGATTACAGCCCAAGCCGTAACTATGGCTATCGCGATCAATCCGATAACTATACATTTTTCAAGCAATTCTGACATAATTACTCCTTTACGGTCTTATGAGAAGCATTATCCACGCTTCTCATCTTAAGCTCTTTGCCATCTAATGCATACGGTTTAATGGCGACATCGTGTTGAATATTGATAGCAAAATATGTCAAAATACCCAAAATACTTAGTAGCAAGACTGTCGCTATCAACATTCCGGTTACACCGTTTAGAGCAAACACATTTCTGTTCGTATTTTCCATTTTGACTCCTTATTTTGAAAGCGAATTTACATATTCGCTAACAGCTTTTTGTTGAGTAGGATTTAATCTGCCATCGTTAAAATTCGGCATAACACCGATATTTCCAGCTTTTCCACGATTTAAAACATCTACTACAAATTCAAGCGTTCCATATTTTGTAAGATCTGGGGCATTGCCTTCCATACCCTTACCGTCCTCGCCGTGGCAAGCCGCGCAAGTAGCATAAAGCTCTTTGCCTGTTTCGACCAAATTTTCATTTTTTGTTGATTTTATGCCAGAAAGCTCTTTGGCTACGTATGCCGCAACAGCTTTTGCTCCATCAGGATCAACCATACCCCCAGGCATTTCGCCCATAGGATAATTTAAGCCCTTCGAGCCGTTATTTATAATATCAACTATGCTCTCTTCGCTAGACCACTTTGTAAGATCAGCTGCTTTGCCGTTGATCCCATCGCCAGTAATTCCGTGGCAAGCTGAACATTGAACCAAAAACACACTCTCGCCCATTGAATGAAGTGTTTTGGCGTCTAAATTATCATATTTCTTCTCAAATTTTGCATTTGCCAAGGCTACTTCTTCGTTGTATTCGCCGATTTGAGAATACGAATTTAGCGGATAGCCAAACAAAATATACCATATCGACCAAATAATTACCAAGAAAAAAGTCAAAGCCCAACCAAGCGGAAGAGAATTCTTAAACTCACCTATGCCGTCCCAATTATGTTCGCTCAACTCGGCTTCTGGTTTTGCTTTTTTCATTTGACTTACGTAGCGATTTACTACAAAATAAGTTAGCAAAACAATAGCAAGTGCGCCAATAAGTGAAAGTAAATTTACATTATCTTCAAGATTTAACCATTGCATTATTTTTCCTTTTTAGCATTTTCATCTATGGACACAGACTCTAAAATTTCAGCATTTAGATCATCTTTTAGCGCCAAATTCGAGTAATTTTCATAATTACGTCTGCCTGTTTTTTCCGACTTGTAAAGATGATAATAGTATCCATAAAGAGCGAACGCGCAAATGCTTAAAAGCAAAAATGCGGCATACCCTTGGATCTCTCTTATAGTCTGCATATCCATAAATTTTCCTTATTTCAAGCTATTTAAATACGCTATCAGTGCGACTATCTCACGGATTTCGCCACGTGCAAACGCATCTTTTACATCTTGATCTTTCATTGCATCAACTATTATGCCAGCTTCTTCTTTAGCCGCTTTCATAGCCTCTTCGTATGTGCCTAGTGCAGGCATACCCTCCGTATCATACGGAACGCCAAACACCTTTTTAACTGTAAATGCTTCGCCGTATGCGGTATTTAAATCGACATTATTTTTAAATTGATGCTTATACGCAGGCATTATAGAGCCAGGCACAACAGAGATAGGATCCTTCATATGATTTTCGTGCCAATCTGTTGTTCTATAATTACCAACACGCCATAAATCAGGACCAGTTCTTTTTGAACCCCAAATATGCGGACGATCGTAAGCGTATTCACCACTTAATGAATACATACCATATCTGTCTGTTTCAGCCTTAAACGGACGAATCATCTGAGTATGGCAAGCATTACAGCTGTCTTTCATATATACGTGTTTGCCAGCCAATTCTAGCACCGTTAAAGGCTTTGTTCCTTCAAGTGGTCTAGCTCTGTTTGCAAAATCAGGCAAAATTTCAACTATGCCAGCATAAGCGATCACGACAAAAACCATAACTGCAAAAAAGAATGGATTTTTTTCTAACCAACTAAACATTAGCCACCCCCTTCAAACCTGCTGGACTTGCATTCAAAGGCTCTTTGTCAAGCTCTCTTGCGCCAAATGATTTACAAATATTATAAACAAAGATGAAAAATCCTACTAGATATAAAAGACCGCCAACAGCCCTAATCCAATAATAAGGAACGATGGTTATAACCGTATCGATAAATGAATATGACAAGTTACCAAATTCATCAGTTGCTCTCCACATCATACCTTGCGTGATACCAGCTATCCACATTGACGCAAAATAAAGCACGATACCGATAGTTTGTATCCAAAACTGAGTTTCCATCAATGATTTCGAGTAAATTTCACGCTTAAACAAGCGAGGAGTCATATGATAAAGCGCAGCCATAGTCATAAAGCCAACCCAACCAAGTGTGCCATCGTGAACGTGTCCTGGAACCCAATCGGTAAAGTGAGCCAAGGCATTTACGGATTTGATTGATAAAATCGGACCTTCGAGTGTTGAGAACATATAAAAAGTCGATCCTAAAATCATAAATTTAATCAGTGGATTGTCGCGAAGTTGTTGCCATTCACCACGCATTGTAAGAAGTATATTAATAGCTGATCCCCAAGAAGGAAGTATCAAAACAACAGAGAAAACAGAACCCATAGTTTGCATCCAATCAGGAATAGAAGCGTAAATCAAATGGTGTCCACCCGCCCAAAGATAAAGGAACATCAAACTCCAAAATGAAAATATTGATAACTTATACGAAAATATCGGCTGACCGCTCTCTTTTGGCAAGAAATAATAAATTTGAGCGATAATTGGCACTGTAAATACGAAAGCAACAGCATTGTGTCCATACCACCATTGAACTAGCGCATCGTTTGCGCCAGCATACATTGAAACCGAATGCCACCATTTGCCATAACCTGAAACAAGACTGGTAGGAACTTCCATATTGTTAAAAGTATAAAGCATAGCAATACCAAGAAAAGTCGCGATATAATACCAAATAGATATATATAGAGTTTTCTCGCGTCTTATACCGATAAGTCCAAATATACCAACGCCCCAAAGAACCCAAAGCAAAACGACGCCAATATCAAGCGGCCATTCTAGTTCTGCATATTCTTTTGAAGTACTTACACCTGCAAAAAGGCTTACAACCGCAACCGTCATAACTAACATATAGATATAAAAGTGCAATTTACCAACCACCATCAAAAACGGCGATTCGCCCATAGAAACCTTCAAAACCCTCTGGCCTACGTAATACCAGGTCGCAAAAACACCCGAGAGCATAAAACCGAAAATAACGCCCGCTGTATGCAATGGACGCAATCGGCTAAACGTGCCATATTCGCCTGCTAGATAGTTTAGATCTGGGTATGCCATTTGAAATGCTATCAAAACACCGATGGCCATACCAACAATACCAAACAAAATGCTGGCAAACATAAAGTATTTAGCGACCGTATAGTCGTAACTTAATGCATTTGCTGGTTGCATTAAAACCTCCTTTGTTGATTTTGTTATTAAAATGTTATTTTAAAATAATTTACATATATTTTTTCTTAATAAGATTAAATTTGTGTTATTAAATTCTTAAATCTTATTTAATATCTATTTGATAACCAAGTCCGGGTGAATTTTTTATAAATTCTTGCCCAACTTTATCTCTAACACGCTTCACAAAAGTCCTTATAGCCGTATCATTTACCTTTTCTCCAACCCAAACAACTCGTTTAATTTCTTCGATTAAAACAAGTGTCCCAAGTCGCATAACTAAAAGCGAGATAAAAGATAGCTCCTTTTTCGTAAGCGCTATTTCATTGCCATTTTTAACGAGCACCTTCTTGCTGTTGTTAAAAAAATATTCATCTGAAATTCTTATCATTTCTGATTTTAAAATTTTCGTATCAACGATGTCATTTAATACAACAAAAAGCTCCTCTACATCAATTGGTTTGATTAAATACTTATCTATGCCAACATCAATTGCCTTTAAAAGTCGCTCTTTTTCACTAAATGCACTTAAAACAATAATTGGCGTATCCTTTGAAATTTCTTTAATCTGCCTTGCCATATCAAGTCCGTCTATTATCGGCATCAAAATGTCAGTTACCACAATGTTTGGGGTATATTTTTTAAATTTTTTTAAACCCTCATCTCCGTTTGTGGCCACTATAACCTTGCCAAATTTACCCTCAAAAACATCAGTCAGCTGCTTTCTAGTCCCAGCTTCGTCCTCAACTAAAAGTATATTAATTTGTTTTAAATTTTCACTCATTGTTTCCCTTTATAAATTGGTAATTTAATCTTGAAATTTGCGCCAAATTTTTGATTTTTAACGCTTACGTTTCCGCCCATTTTTTCAACTATCATTTTAAGCATATAAAGCCCTATTCCAGTCCCTTTACTAGGATGTTTTGTTGTAAAATATGGCTCAAAAATCTTATCAATTATCTCATCTTTTATACCACCAGCATTATCACTGATTTGCACAAGCATAAAGTCATCTTTTTTGCTTATGCAAATTTGCACTTTTTTATCCGCCACAGATGACGAAAACGCATCTTTTGCATTTGATAAAAGTATAATTAAAACTTGAAGTAATTGCGATTTAAACCCCAGAATTTCGCTTTCACCATTGTTTTTAAACAAAACATTAATATTATCTTTATTAAGTGTTCCGTGAAGCATTTTTAATGCATTTTTAACGGCTAATGACGGCAAAAATATCTCTTTTTGACGATTTGTATCAAAAAATCCCATAAAATCTTCAATCGTATGCGACATTTCTTTTATCAAACGCTTTGCGTGTTCGTAATTTAAGTCAAAATTTTTACCGTCTTTTAGTTTAAAAAGAGTAAGACTAAGCTCATTTAGCGGTTGTCTCCATTGATGTGCTATATTAGCCATCATTTCGCCCATCGAAGCCAAGCGACTTTGCAAAAAAAGCATTTTTGTTTTTTCTTCATTTTTTTTAATTTCAGCTTTAACTAAATTTTCTAAGTTTTCATTTAAATTTCTCAATCTAGCGGTTTGCTCAAAAATTCTATTTTCTAAATTTTCATTTAAATTTAAAAGCTCTTTTCTAGTATTTTCAAGCTCATTATTTAAATTTATAACGTCGGTTACATCGTGCCTGATAGCTAAAAATTCCTCTATTTGACCGCTTAAATTCATTATCGGAATTATAGTTGTATTTAGATAAAAACTTTTGCCGTCTTTACTTAAATTTCTGATTATACCCTTATGAACGCGCTTTGAGAGTATCGTATCCCATAGATTTACAAAAGTCTGAACGCCAACTTCTGGGTGTCTTACAATATTGTGATTTTTACCGATAAGCTCTTCGCGCGTATAGCCTGAAATTTTACAAAATTCATCATTTACAAACGTGATAATGCCGTTTATATCGGTTTTTGAAACTATATTACTAGCTTCGATAGCATCTTGGTATTGCTTGAATCTCGCTTCAATATTATCCATTTGTCGCCATAAAACCTATAAATGAGATATAAATTCCGTGCCCTATTATAAGTACGGCGCTTGTAAAAAGCATAAATTTCTTAAAATTTTGACTTAAAATTTTAAAAATCATACCATAAGCACTCATCATAACCAAGCTAACGACCCCAAAAAGTGCCATCACACTAATGCCACCTAGCACAGAACCGCTACTGACACAAAGCGCAAGAAAATAATAAACAACTCCACAGGGCAAAAAGCCGTTTAAAAAACCAAGTAACAAAAAGCCAAAACCACTTTTAGCTTGTAAAACCGAACTTATTTTGCTGTTTAAAAAATTATTAATGAGTTCGTTATTTTCAATGAATTTTAAAATTTTGCCACGCCAAATAAGCGCAACACCAAGCAAAATCATACAAATCCCAAGTATAAAAAACGAGTATCCTCTAGATTTAATAGAAATGCTAAATATGCCGCCAAAAGCTCCAAACAGGGCGCCAAGAAGAATATATGCAAAAATTCTAGCTAAATTATAACCCAGCAAAACACCAAAACTGCGCCCAAAATGCGACAATGCAACCACAAACCCACCGCACATACCAAGACAATGTCCAAGGGAACTAAAAAAAGCGACACTAAGCACCAAAATAGCTGTCGAAAAATCTATCATAAAATTTCTAAAAACTGCTTAAATATGTATTTACTCTCGTTTGGACCACCACTAGCTTCTGGGTGGTGCTGCACTGAAAAAACCGGATAATGCTTATATTTTACGCCTTCGATGGTATTATCAAACAAATTTCTATGCGTAATATCAGCCACTTCGCAAATACTTTCAGGCACGTTGTAATTGTGATTTTGAGCCGTTATTTCAACTTTTTTAGTAAATAAATTTAAAACAGGGTGATTTGAGCCGTGCTGACCGAATTTTAGCTTATATGTTTCGTATCCAAAAGCATTTGAAAGCAACTGATGACCAAGACAAATCCCAAAAATAGGCATTTTACTATCAATTAATTCTTTTATTTGCGCTATTTCGTTTTTAAGCATTTTAGGCTCGCCTGGACCATTTGATAAAAATACGCCGTTTATTTCACCTTTTTTAAATTTATCTATCAAAATTTGCGCCTTAACGTTATGCGGATAGACTTCAACTCCAAGCCCAATCTCGCAAAGCTCGTTTAAAATATTTTTTTTGACACCGTAATCAATTACGGCAATTTTTTTACCATTTGACCTCAGTTCGCCATAAGCGCGGTTTTTATGCTTCCAAGCTGATTTTGAATGCGTATAAATTCCTTTTGTGCTAACAGTTTCGACATAATTTATATCTGAAATTTTAGGAGAAGAATCCAGTATCTTTTTTAATTCATCTTTGCTTGAAATTTCAGTCGATATGACCGCATTTAATGCGCCGTTATCTCTTAACATTTTTGTCAAAAATCTCGTATCAATATCATAAACGCCAAATTTGTCATTTTTTTTAAAAAATTCTTCCAAACTCTCTTGTGAGCGAAAATTTGACGGATTTTGATTAAAATTTCTCACCAAAATTCCACAGGCGAAAATTTTATCGCTCTCGTTATCGTTGTCATTTGTTCCGACTATTCCGATTTCAGGCATTGTAAAAACGATAAATTGACCAGCATAGCTCGGATCGGTTATTATCTCCTGATAGCCTGTTAAACTGGTATTAAATACCATTTCGCCATATCTTGTGCCGCCTTTGCCAAAAGCTTTGCCCTCTAAAAAAGTGCCATTTTCAAGATAGATATAAGCTTTCACAGCATTCCTCTTTTTTTCAACTCATCTTCGTAAAGTCGCTCAAAAACTATCTCATATTCTTCTGTTCCAGGTATTAGCTTGCGTTTGTAACCATCGATTTTATCCATAACCTCTTCTTGAAGTTTTTCATAAATTTTTAGATAATTTTCTATCGAGCCATAAATGATATTTTTTATACGATTTTCAGATACGTTGTAATCTATAAGTCCTCTTTTCCAAGCTGTTTCAAGTACTTGATGCGCCACATTGCTAAAACGATCCTCATACTCCAAAATCACGCCAAAATCTTTGGCTAACTTTTTTTTAACAAGCCAAAACATATTTTTTCGATCTATTTGCATCGTCTCCATTTCGTCTTCATTTTGGTTTAAAACCTCATTTACTCGCTCTTCAAGTGCTTTTTCTTTTTGCAAATCAGCAGTAATTATATCATTTGCCACAGCAGCAACTGATTCAACGCCACTACTTAGTGTTACAAAGCCCGATTTTAACAAGTCTATGGCGATCTTATGGGCTATATATGGTGAATGTGGGAGTTTGATACGCATTTTTACCTTTCAGTTTTTGTCTGATTTTAACCAAAATAAGGTAAAAATAGCGTTAAACTTATAAATTCAAGAGATTTCCTGCTGGTCCATCTTGCATTTTGTCTAATTTTGGCAAATTTAGTTGATTAAAAGGCGGTCCTTTTTTTAGCAAAAGTGTGATTTCAGAGGCGATTTGCGGTGCCATTTTGCCAATAATTGCTGAAATTTTTTTTGGTGAAAGGGCATACATTATACTTGCGGCTTCAACTCTATCCATCGCACTTAGCACGTCCGCGGCGGCTTGATCTTTCATTTTACCGTAAGCCTCGCCAACCTTATCCATAGTCATGGATTTTAATTGGGATAAAATTTCTTCATTTTTTTTAACCAAGTCTTGTATCTCTTTTTTTTCTTTTTCAACCTTTGATAAAGTCGCATTTACTTCCGCTTCTCTTGCAGTTATTTTGGAATTTTGCTCTTCGTAAAGAGATTGGGTAGATGCTTTAAAAGCCTCAAGCGCTTGTTTTGCCTCGTCTAGTTTATCCACTTCAAGCCTGATCTCGTCTTTTCTAGCTTCAAACACTGCAACACAATCAACTGGAACGTCCGCACCAAAAATACTAAAATTTAGAGCAATTAATATTAAAAATTTTCTCAATTTACACCTTTTTTGATTTTAGAAATTATACTATAATTTTTCTAAAACGTATAAACACTCAAATGCTTGATTTGTCTTGTGATTTCGGCTTTGTTCTTTGTCGGCACGAAACCTTTGATGTTGTATTAATCAAATCATATCTGCCATATCTACTTAAAATTTCTAGAATTTGCATCCCCATAATGCCTTCGTTGTAGCTTAAAAAATATATTTAAAATTTGCATTTTTAATCAAATCTTCAAACGTCGCCAAATCAATTAGCTTTTTATGCCAAGGCGACTTGCTATAGAGATAGGGGCTAAATTTGAAGAGAATTTAAAAGATTTAGAAAATGGGCTAAACGTAGAAGGTGTAGGGGTTGTTGATTGCGGGAGAGCGCATTTAATAAATATACAAGGCTTAATAAAAGTGGCCAAAAACTCTGCTAAAAAAGAGATAGATTTTAGACTTTATGATAATTCAACCATAAAGGTTAATTTGGAGCAATTAAAAAAATAGAGTTAGCCATCATAGCAAAAAAGGGCAAGAGCAGTATGTTAAAAAATGGCGATGCGAAGCAAAGATAAACAATGCTAAAAGCATACAAGAGCTAGATGAGATTAAATTTAATGAATAAGGTTAGTAAATGTCGCCACGTGAATTTGCATCAACAACGTTGATAATGGTTAAATCGCCGTTTTCGTTTATAAAAAATATAATGCGGTATTTACCTAATCTAATGCGAAAAAGCCTAGGGTTGTTTGAGCCGACAATAACCTTAATATCGGCGTTTTCACCTTTTGCAAAAGCACTTATACGGGTTATAAAATTCTCTTTTATTTCAGGGTGTTTTTTAAAAAAGATATCAGCGCGCTTAGAGTATAAAAAAGTGAGTTTCATAAGATGACAGTGTCGCTACTAGCTATCTTTAAATCATCATCGCTTAAAGCGTTAAGCTGGGCTAAAATTTGCGCGCTTTCATCATCGCTTGCAAAGTTAAGCTGGTTTAGGCGGTATGATAAACTTTGCTTATCTGTGGCTATTTTTTGCGCTATGGCACAACGGATAAAATTTGCAATGCTATCTTTTGTAACAGCTGTTATTTGGCTCATCTGGCTAAATAGTTCATCGTCTAGTTTTAATGCGTATGTTTTCATAAATATACCTTTATATATCATTATATCTTGGTATATTATAAAAAATATTCTTAATAGGAGTTAAAACACAAAATGCAAAACACAGTTAAAAGACCGCTTTTAAAGCCCTTTGATAAGGATAAATTTGAGCTCATGCAAGATTATGAAATCGACCCTGCTAACTTAGGATTAAACGCTAAAAAAATAAAAATCCCAAAAGGCTATAAAACAAATGGTGCGAACGTGCCACGCCTTTTTTGGTGCATATTTGCGCCAAATTCACCCGAATATCTCTCAGCTGTTTTAGTGCATGATTTTTTATGCGATGAGGCGGAATTAAAATTTAAGAGCGATAAAAAGCACGGGCGGTATTTATTTGCTGTCGCGGACGCGGTGTTAAAGCAAATGATGGGCGAGCTTGGCGTAAAAAGATGGAAATTTCAGTGCTTTTATTATGCGTGCAGAGCATGGCATAAGCTAAGATATGGTGGCTAAAATGTGGTTAGGTTTATTAAATTTACTCTCTAAGCTAAAGCCCCTTTGTTTAATCCTTACCGCGCTATTTTTAGGCGTGCTTTACTATAAGCAAATCGTGATAAACAATCAAGAAAACAGATTAAGTGAGCAAAAGATAAAAATAGCTCAAATGGCACTACAAATCGAGCTTTTAAATCAAGAAGCGCAAATATGCGATGAAAAAATAGCTTTTAATAACGCAAAAATTAAGAGCTTGCAAATAAATGAAGATAAGATAAAAAACAGTCAAAAAGCCCTAAATGAAAGGTTTAAAAGGGTAAAAGAGCCTAAAAATCAAGAGTGTGAAGAGAATTTGAAATTTTATAAGGAGCTTTTTAATGAAGCTAGTTTTTAGTCTGTTTTTAGCCCTTTTCTTTGTTGGTTGCGCGCAAAAACCAATGATAAAAACGGTTTATAAAGATGTTTTTATCCCAATTTCTTGCGTAAATCAAATGCCACTGCGTCCAATATTTGACGGCACACCAAAGAGCGCAAAAGAGCTTATGAGCTATCTTTTGACGTGTGAAGCATTATTAAAAGGGTGCGTAAATGGAGAATAAATTTTTTGATGAGCTGATAAAATACTCACCCCTAGCTTACGTCATAATCCTTAGTATTTGGGCTGGAACGGCGCAGACGATAAGAAGGGTAAGAAAAGGCGAGATAAAATTTTTTAGTTTAAGAGAGTGGATAGGCGACATTGTTATTAGCGGATTTATCGGCGTGGTTACTTACTTTTTTTGCAGATACTCTCAAATGGACGAGTATTTAAGCGCGGTGTGTGGCAATCTCGGCACACATGGGGGCGCGAAGTATAGCTATATTTGAGCAGTTTTTAGGTAGCAAGATAGATAAGTTTATAGATAAAAAATAAATTTACAAGAAAGGAGAAAATCTGAGAAATAATGCCAAGGGCGCGGTTTAAATCTAGCCCCCTAGCTTTTGCTAGGGGTGGCTTTTAATAAGCCTTGACAGCAATTATACAAAGTAGTATAATTATGACAACTAGACGTGAAACTAGCATAAAATCGCCCCCTTTCAGGGGTAAAATTTAGCTAAGGGGTGTCGACCCTTGGCTAACCCCTACTGCAATTATACCAAAAAATCATAATGGCACAATTTGACGTATCTTATAACATCTTAAAATCACTAGAATTTAGCGGTGCTTTAAATGCACTTCATAAAAACAAAACAGAAAGCGGACTTACATGGATGGGAATTTACGAAAAAGCTCACCCAAACTGGCAGGGTTGGAGCAAGATAAAAAGCGAGCTAAACAGCCAAAACGACATTAAAAAAGCCTCTGAAATTCAATAATTCTTAGCTTTTTGATTATTATATTTGTAATGCTAAGTGAAGAGTTTGTTCTTTTTACTTTTTAGAATAAAGATCTTAGTTTTACCAGCTCCGCTTCCGAGAAATTTCTCTCACAAAGATATGATAACTCCTTAGGCTTAAAAGCTTTGCGTCTATTTATCCTATCTTGTCGATTTTATGTAGTTTCCAAAATATACTCCGTCCATCTCGACTATTCCGCTATCGTTCATCATTAAACTTTCTCTGATTTTATGAGATAAAACACAAGCTGTTTTATATTGAATGCCTAGGTCTGCTAAGCCGTAAAGCTAAATGCATGAAAGCAATCCTTCCAGCAATACTGTAATCTACTTTCTATAAAGTAGATTACAATAGGTGAGTTTAATTTATTCACGAACCAATTTATCCAATCCCTACAACTTCCCCTAATCCAATTCCCCAATATTATTCCTCACAACTTCACCACT
>JBQNAH010000014.1:0-40152 GCA_052170535.1 Campylobacter sp.
TTTGAACCCTCGAGCCCCGGTTAGAAGCTGCACCCTTAGCAGGGGTGTGGTTTCGACCACTCACCCATCTGTCCGTAAAATAAGAAAAGCAATTATATTTAAAAGCTCCTGATATATCGCTTAAATTTTATTTTTTGCTTTTATAAGGCAAATTTGCACTAATAGCTCAAAATGACCCAAAATCTTCAAATTCAACCATTGTGATTAAATCACAAATACACCATCGCTTCATACGAAAGTTCTTTGGCGCACGTATTTGGCGGGAATTTTGTGGTCTTTTAAAAAAGCGATTTTATAAGCCAAAAGTGAGCAAATAATCGCAGCTGTATTATTTGCACTTAAAATTTGTTTAAAATCGTTTTATATTTTTTTTAAATTTTCTCTAAAATCCGCTCGCAAATTTCGCGAGGATTTGATACTTTATAAATCGGACGACCAACAACGATAAAATCAGCCGCCGCCTCGCGTGCAAGGGTCAGATCTGCCACGCGTTTTTGATCGTTTGAGCTTTCGCCAAAAGGTCGCACACCAGGACAAAGCGTGATAAAATTTGCGCTCGTAGCGCCCTTGATTAGGCGACTCTCATGCGCCGAGCAAACCATACCGTCAAGCCCCGATTCAAACGCCATTTTTGAGAAATTTACGACCGCGCTATCGATATTTTGTCTATAAATTTCGCTAAATTCATCTTCGTTAAAGCTAGTAAGTGCCGAAACGCCCAAAACAAGCGGGCGATTTGGCAAAGTGTTTAGGCGATTCATGACCGTTTTTATCGCCGTTTTTCCAGCACTTGCGTGGATATTTATCATATCGACGCCTATTTTTGAAACGACCTCAGCCGCGTCAGCCATAGTATTTGGGATATCATAAAGTTTTAGATCAAGAAAAATTTTAAAATTCCCAAGCTTTTTTAGCTCCTCTATAAAGTCGGCACCATCGCGCAAATAAGCTCTCAAACCGACTTTAAGCCAAATTTTATCCGCAAAATCAGCAAGCTCATTTGCCAAAAGCAAACACTCCTTTTTCGAGCCCAAGTCAAGCGCAACGCAAAGTTTCACTATTTAGCCCTTTTAATTGCGTCTAAAACGCCATTTATGAACTTTGGCGCCGAGTCGCTACTAAGCTCTTTGCCAAGCTCGATCGCCTCGTTTATAACAACCGCCTTATCTGTATCGGTAAATTTCATCTCATAGACGCCAAGGCGTAAAATGGCGCGCTCAACCGCACCGATTTCGTTGATTTTCCACTCTTTTAAAAAATTATTAAGCGTATCGTCAAGGAGTTGTAAATTTTGCACCACGCCGTTTAAAAGTGAGATTGTAAAATTTCTTTGCTCGTTTCGGATCTTTTTTTCTTCTAAAAACTCATCTATAAATTCGTCTTGTGAACCAAGCTCGCTAGCATAAAGTAGCGAAACTACAGCTTGTCTAACCTGATGACGTGTCGCCATTTTACGCCTCCAAATTTTTATATAAACTTAGCATTTCAATCACGCCTGTCATCGCTTCAAAGCCCTTGTTTCCAGCCTTTGAGCCCGCTCGCTCAATGGCTTGCTCAATGTTATCGACCGTTAGCACGCCAAATGTTACTGGAAGCCCGTATTTTAGCGTAACATTTGCGATGCCCTTAGTCGTTTCGGCGCTCACGTAGTCAAAGTGCGGCGTAGAGCCTCTAATCACCGCTCCTATGCAGCAAACGCCGTCAAATTTGCCACTAGCTAGAGCTTTTTCTAGCGCCATCGGTATCTCAAAGGCGCCCGGCACCAAAATCAGGCTTAAATTCGCCTCTTTCCCGCCGTGGCGCAAAAACGCGTCCTTTGCGCCCTCGACCAAGCGATCTGTGATGATGTGGTTAAACCTTGCGTTGATGATCGCTATCTTTTCATCGCCTTTTAAAGCTAAATTTCCTTCGATTATTTTCATGGTTTTCCTTCGTTAAAATTTAATGCGATTTTAGCGAAAGTTTCATAAATTTACCTATTGCCTTTCTTTCTGTTGCATTCAGCGCAGAGCATTTGGCAGTTTTCTCGCACGGTTTTACCGCCTTTGCTCCACGGCGTTATATGATCGGCGTCCATTTCTTCGATTTCGAATTTTTGCCCACAATGCGGACAAATTCCGTCTTGCTTTTCGTAAATTTCACGCTTTATATCATCATCAAATGCGCGCAAATTTAAAAATTTCTCATCACCGCTTAAGAGATATTCATAAATCCCTTTTTTATTATTAACTTCACTATCTTTCATTAGAAGTGAAATTTTCTCTTCCAGCTCATTTGCATCAAGAGTTTTGTCTTTAAATTTATTGTAAAGAAATCCCCACTCAAGTCCTTTCATTTCTTTGCGGTATTTAGGAAATTTTGCCTTTACCCATTCGATTACATTATTAAAATAAAACCACAACTCGTCAGCATTTTTAACTCCGTTTTGTTTTTGATGAGCCATATATTTTTCTATATCTTCAGCGGCTTTTGAGCCAACTTTCCATGTTATCGCTCTTTCTAGAATTTCTTGCCTTATCGGATCATCTTTTAAATAGCCACTGCTTTTTTGTGCAGCCAAACAATTTCTTTTGCTAAATTTTACCTTCGCATCGCTTAGCCACTGACTAGTAAATACCGCATTTCTAAGCTCCTGATCGCTTAGTTTTTCGCCGGCTATGTTTATAGTTTTAAACCATTCTAGCTTTTCGCTATCACTTCCTTCGCAGACGTAAATCATTAGCTCGTAATCTAAAAATTTCTCTCTTTTGTCCTGCGGCATCGTGTGAAAAGCCGTTACACTACTCACCCACTCAGCTTTAAACGCCATTTTATCGAGGCTAAAATCACCATTTACGAAGTCGCAAATGCTTATCGTTCGTTGCTGTCCGTCAAGCACTTCATATTCATTTTCGCCGTTTTTTACCCAATACATTGTATTTAGCGGAAAACCCCAAAGGCAAGTATTTATCACCGCGTCTCGTTGCTTATCTTTATAGACGAATTTTCTTTGGTATTTTGGACGGATATTTAAAGCGCCGCCGTAGCCTTTTATCTGACCGTTTTCTTCGTCTCTAATGTAGCCATTTACAAGATCCCTTATCGTGATTTGTTTTAGCTCGATTTTCATTTTTATTCCTTTGGATTTTTGTTTTTGATTAAAATTCTAAAATATGGACTTCTACCATTTATTACCAAATCTTTTTCATCATAGCCTTTTCTAAATTTAACGATTTCAAACTGATTTGGATTATATTTGTCTAAAAACGTTATCGGCACACCCATAACACCTTCATAATCCATCGGAATTTCAAGTGTTTTATCTACATTTATGGCATCGTAGTTATCGTATTTTGGATATTTTTTCGGATCAAAAGTGTAGATAGTTTCTAGAATTTCATTACGTTTTTTATGAGGCAAATTTGTAAACCACACGGCATTTCTAAATTTTACCAAACCGCTTTTTTCATCATACACCCCGCTTGCAAATTCACGTGGATTTGGTGTTGAAAAATAAGCATTTCCGCCTTTAAAACCGTATCCTAGCCAAATTTGATTATCTTTTATAAGTTTAAAAATTTCTTTATAGGTTATAGCATTTGCGCTACCTATTATCAAAAATTTTTTATCGTATTCGACGAGCTGGGCGACATATTCGCGAAATAGCGAAAATGGCGGATTTGTTACTACGATGTCTGATTGTTTAAGAAGTTCTATACATTTTTCGGAGCGAAAATCTCCAGCTGGGAAATTTTCATCGTGATTTAGTAAATTTGGCTTTAAACGAGCGATAAATTCATCTATTTTTGAGCCTTCGTTTAAAATTTCACCTTTTTCATTCACGCCTTCATAGATAAAATAGCTTGATTTTTCAAGCGCGCAGCGCTCGTCTCTCTCTCTCTCTCTCTCGAAAGCTTTGCGCCGTCATATAAGTTTAAGCTTGGATTTTTTAGAGCTGAAAATTCTTCCCCACTTGCGTTTTTGTAGCAGGTGGTTATGAGTTTTTTGAGCCCTAATTTATAAAAATTATTAGCAAAAAATTCAAAAAATTTCGACTGCTTTGGATCGTCGCAGTTACAAAACACGACTTTGCCCTTAAAATGCTCTTTGTAGTGCCTCAGTTCATTTTCTATATCGTTAAGTTGCGTATAAAATTCGTCGTTTTTACCGCTTTTTGCTCTGTGCAAATTTGCATTTTTATTTTTTTCCATTTTAGTCCTTTGAGTTTTTAATTTTGAACTTGCAAAATTTATCAAAAATCCATTAAATTTTCATACAATTTTTAACATCACCACGCTAATAATGATTAGCGATAAAAAGAGGGCTTTTTCTAAATTTACCTTTTCGTTGTTAAATACCACGCCAACTAGCACCGCTCCCACAGCACCTATGCCAGTCCAGATCGCATACGCCACCGACATAGCGATAACTTGCATGGCGTAGCTAAGTAGCGTTAGCGATAGCAAGAAATTTCCAAGTAAAAGGATGAAATTTGTCCATTTTGTTACTCCGCTACTTTTTTCAAATTTATTTATAAAAAATACACCACTTACCTCACAGTAGCCAGCTAGTAAAAGTGATAAAAATGGATCATTGCTTCGCTCTTTTTAGCCCAAGTACGCCTAAAATTAGCGTCGCTATAAAAAATAGCCTGATGAAATTTGGCAAAGCCCCGTTTGCTACGTAGTCGCTGATGATCCGAGCTATGACTATAAATATCGTGCCAAAGCCCACAAATACAGCGTAAGAGATGCTTATTGGGATGTATTTTAAGGCCTTCATAAAGGAGATAGCTTATGCTAACAAGCGCAGTTGTTAGTAAAAACTCGCCTAAATTTGATGCGTGCTTTAGCCCATACGCCCAGCCACACTCAGCCACTGCGCCGAGCAATATCCACAAAAAACCTCTGTTTGACAAACTACCTAAAACCCTTTCACTGTCTCTAAAATTTTTCTCACAATGGCTTTTATCGCATCATTTTCTAAACTATCATTTGTGTTTTGCCCAGCTATCGTCTTTAAATTTCCAAAAAAACCTGGATCATACATCAACTCATCTGTGTGATAACTTCTTAAAACCTCGCCATTTTTTAAAACTTCTATACTGAATACAAGAAAGATACCGCCAACTCTATCAGTTTTAACAAAGGTCGCCTCGCCTACAAATGCCCTGCGATGAGTTATCTTTATCTTTATCACATTGCTTGAGTTTTGGTCAAGCAAATTTGCCATCCTAAGCCCCTCTAAAATTTGCTCATTGTACTTTTTCTCAATCTCATCTTTGCTCTGATAGCTAAATTTCTTTGGCTCGTGGCGCTGCACGTGAATGTACTCAATGCTCTCAAATTTATACTTGCCAGCAAGCGGTGGCAATTTTGGCTGAGATGAGCTACATCCTACTAAAAACAGCACTCCTAAAAGTAGCGCGAAAATCCTTTTATCCTTCTCTCCTTAGTTTAAAATTTTAAAATCTCCTCGATCTTTAGCGTCTCGTTAACGACCTTTTCAAGCTCGTCAAGATTTAGCATATTTGGCCCATCACAAAGCGCCTCGCAAGGATTTACGTGCGTCTCGTAAAAAAATCCATCTACGCCCGTCGCCGCCGCCGCACGCGCCAAATACGGCACAAATTTCGCGTCGCCGCCGCTTTTCTCGCCAAGCGCGCTTGGCATTTGCACGCTGTGCGTTGCATCAAAAATCACGGGCGCAAATTCGCGCATAAGCACCAAATTTCGCATATCGACGACTAAATTTCCATATCCAAACGTGCTACCCCGTTCTGTCAGCCAGACGCCGTTTTGCTTCGCGATCTCGTATCCGTCGCCTTTTACGCCACGAGTTTCGAGTACTTTTTTGACTGAATGCTTCATCGCGGACGCTGCTAAAAACTGTCCTTTTTTGATATTTACGACCGCTTTTGTCTTAGCCGCAGCGACGAGTAGATCGGTCTGGCGGCACAAAAATGCTGGAATTTGAAGCACGTCCGCCACCTCGCCTACTGGCGTGGCCTGATAGCTCTCGTGGATATCGGTTAAAATTTTAAAGCTAAATTCCTTTTTTACCTTGGCTAAAATTTCGCACCCTTTTTCAAGTCCGGGGCCGCGAAACGAGCTTATACTCGTGCGATTTGCCTTGTCAAAGCTTGATTTGAAATAAAAATCTATCCGCTTATCTTCGTTAAATTTAACTAGCCTTTTTGCCACCTCAAAGACAAGCTGCTCGCTCTCGATGACGCAAGGCCCCGCTATTAGTATCATCATCTCTCCCTTGCTATAAATATTCCGCTTAAAACTACGAGCATTATACCCAAAAATGCAAACAAATTTGGCAATTTATCGCCCATAAATGAGCCAATTATTATCGTAAAAATCACGTCAGCATAGCCAACGGTAGCTATCACGCTAGCTTTTCTAGAAGCTGCATAAGCCTTTGTCATAAAAATTTGAAAATATAACCCAGCTACGCCCATTAAAAGTATCAAAAGCCATTGCAAGCCAGTTGGTGTTTTGAATTTTGAAAACAAAAAATCAAGCTCGCTAACACTTACAAATTCGGCTAACCACATAAAAACTAATGGCAAAAACGTGCCAAAAAACATAAACGAAAAGACGATAATTTTCGTATCATAACTACGTTTTAGCTCCTTTACGCTAGTGTAAGCAAGTGCAGCTCCAAAACCGCTCCATATCCCAAGCCAGTCGGTTTTGTGTATACCTAGGCTTGGTTGAACGATTAGCAAAATTCCGCCAAATCCCAGAAAAACGGCAAACCAACCGCGTGAGCTTAATTTTTCATTAAAAATAATAACCGCCAAAATCGCCGTAAAAATCGGACTTGTCTTTGAAAATGTAAATGCCGCGCCCAAATTTATGTGCGCGATGTTGTAAAAAAAGCCAAAAAGAGCCAAAGTTCCTATCACGCCACGAAAAACAAGTAACCAAAAATGACCGCCTTTTTGCGTTACGGGCGATTTATAAATGGCGTAACAAATCATAATCAAACCGATCAAATTTCTATAAAAAACAATTTCGATTGATGGCAAATTTGCGCTTAAAAGCTTCGCAAAAGCACCAGTAATAGAAAAAAACATACACGCAACTAGCATATAATAAACACCAAGATTGCGCATTAAAAAGCTATGTAACATTAAATTTTAATCACCTTGAAAATTATTTTGCTTTAAATTGTAGTCAAAAATGGCTTAAATTTGTTTTTAGGCAAATTTCATAACTTACGAGCAAAATATCTTAAATTTTTAAAATTTTCTCTAATTTCTAAGTCAAAAATAGCTATAATTTGCCAAAATTTGTAACAAAAGGTTAAAATTTGAGAGTATTAACAGGTTTGCAACCAAGTGGCAAATTACATTTGGGCAACTATTTTGCTGCGATTAAGCAAATGATTGAAACCCAAGAACAAAACGAAATGTTTATATTTATCGCCAACTACCACGCAATGACGTCTGTTGTTGATGCAAAAAAACTCAAACAAGACACTTACGAAGCTGCAAGTGCGTTTTTATCGCTTGGCATAAATCCGCAAAAGAGCGTATTTTGGGTTCAAAGCGACGTAAAAGAAGTGCTAGAATTATACTGGATTTTAAGCCAATACACTCCAATGGGGCTTTTAGAGCGCGCTCACAGCTACAAAGATAAAATTGCAAAAGGACTTGCTTCGCACCACGGACTTTTTAGCTATCCAGTTTTAATGGCAGCTGATATTTTGCTTTATGGCGCACAAATCGTGCCTGTGGGAAAAGATCAAATTCAGCACGTTGAAATCGCACGCGATATAGCGATGAAATTTAACAACGAGCACGGCGAAATTTTGACTTTACCACAATACCAAATCGATCAAAATGTTGCTACTGTGCCAGGCACAGACGGCGCAAAAATGAGCAAAAGTTACGGCAATACGATTGATATTTTTGCTGGCACAAAAGAGCTAAAAAAGCAAATTTCAAGCATTGTAACGACATCTGAGCCACTTCAAGCACCAAAACAATGGCAAAATTGTAACGTTTATAACATCGCAAAACTGTTTTTAGATGATGACGGGCAAAAGGCACTTCAAGCTAGGTATGAGCAAGGTGGTGAGGGGCACGGACACTTTAAGGCGTATTTAAACGAGCTAGTTTGGGAGTATTTTGCTGACGCAAGGGAGAAATTTGATTACTTTATAAACCACAAAGAAGAAGTAGATAAAATTTTAGCCCAAGGTGCACAAAAAGCTAGGGAAATAGCTGTTTTGACAATGAAGCGTGTGCGCGAAGCTGTTGGAATATAAATTTAAGGAGCAAATATGATAAATTTAAAATTACTTGAAAGCAACTATGATGAATTTGTAAAAAAACTAAAAGGCAAAAATATCAAAACCGAGGTTTTAAGCGAACTTTTAGGCACTTTTAATGATTTAAAAACAAAGCGTCAGGAATTAGAAAATTTACAAGCAATCCAAAACGCAAAGAGTAAAGAGCTTGGAAATTTAGCTAGAAGTGGCAAAGATGTAAATGAGCTAAAAGATGAATTAAGCTTAAACAAATCAGCTATGAATAATGCAGCCCAAACGGTGAAGGATTACGAAGAAAGGCTTGATCTCATCGCATCAAGCGTGCCAAATATCATAGATGACGATGTGCCATTTGGTGTAGACGAAAGCCAAAATGTGTGCCTTAAAACCGTTCTTGAACCTAGAAAATTTGATTTCAAACCAAAAGAGCATTTTGAGCTAGGCGAAACTCTTGGCTGGTTAGATTTCGAGCGAGGAGCTAAGATTTCAGGCTCGAGATTTACGATTTTACGTGGCGATGGAGCTAGATTAAGCAGGGCTTTGGTAAATTATATGATTGATTTTAATACTTCGCGCGGATTTGAGCTTGTAAATGTCCCATTTTTGGTAAGCTCAAATACACTTTACGGAACTGGTCAGCTTCCTAAATTTGAAGAGGATTTGTATAAAATTCGTGATGAAGATTTATATTTGATACCAACCAGCGAAGTTCCTGTTACGAATATCTACAACAATGAGATAATAGCATCTGAAAAATTGCCGATAAAAATGACTTGCTATTCGGCTTGTTTTCGTCAAGAAGCTGGTTCAGCAGGACGTGATACGCGCGGTATGATACGTCAGCACCAGTTTGAAAAAGTCGAGTTAGTAAGCATTACAAAGCCAGAGCAAAGTGATGAAATTTTGCAAGAAATGGTAAATTGTGCTTCGGACTTGCTTACTTCGCTTGGGTTGGCGCACCGCCATATGCTACTTTGCAGTGGCGATCTTGGCTTTTCGGCGGCAAAAACGATAGATCTTGAAGTTTGGTTGCCAGGTCAAGGTAAATACCGTGAAATAAGCTCGGTTTCAAACACTAGAGATTTTCAGGCCAGAAGAGCTAAAATTCGCTACAAAGAAGATAAAAAAAATATGCTCGTAAATACACTAAACGGATCTAGCCTAGCTGTTGGCAGGACGCTTATAGCTATAATGGAGAATTATCAAAAAAGCGACGGGACTATTGAAATTCCAGACGTTCTTAAAAGGTATATGTAGTGGCGGAAGAAAACATTGTCATTTTAGAAGAGGACTCGCAAGAAAAGCAGACAAAAAATGAAGATGTAGCGCAAAACGAGCCTGATAAAAGCGATGTTGAAGAAAGCTTAGTTTCTCTTGAAAGCCTTCAAGAAGAGGTAACAAACGAGCAAAATACAACGGATACAAAACAAAATATAAATAAAAAATTAATAATTATTGGCATAATTGGTGGAATTTTGCTTATTGCAATTGTTGTTTTAATTATATTTTTACTAACAAAAAAAGATAAACCGCAAGTTGATGTTACAACTATGGCAAAAGAGATAGAGCAGAAATTTGAGCCGCAAAAATTTGGTAGTTCGCAGATCGATGATATGATACAAAAAGCGAATTTGCTTTACGAAAAGGGCAACAAATTTGAAGCGCTTAAAATTTATGAAAATGTAGCAATTTATAACCAAAGCTTATCAAATTACAACCTTGGTGTATCACAAATGAAACAAGAGCGTTACGCCGAAGCCATCGAGAGCTTTAAAAACGCCATAAGCAATAACGAAAATATTTCGGTAAGTGCGATAAATGCAGCCGTTAGCTCGCTTGAGCTAAATAATACTAAAAATTTTAACTATTACATCGAACTTGCAAATTCGTTTTTGTCAGAAGAGGCAAATTCGCCACTTTACAATTACTACTACGCGTTGATAAATTATTACAAAGGGTTTTATATTGAAGCCCTAAAAGCACTTCAATATCCGCCACCGCAAGGGCATTATAATGACGAATATGAATACTTATCGGCAAAAATTCTAAGTCATTTAGATTGGGATGATCAAGCTATACAAAAGCTTGAAGAGCAAGGCGAATTTGACGCTAGTTTAACACTTGGAATGCTTTATGCAAAAAATGCACAATACGACAAAGCTAAAAAAATGCTAAATATCGCGCTTAAAAATACGCTTGATGTCAACAAAATCGAACTAATGCTTGGGATAATTGATCTGAAATTAGGAAATTTCAAAAGCGGTGCAGAGGCGATAAAGGCAGTTTATGACAGGGATAAGCTTTTTATTTCTAACACTTTTCCGATTAAAGCCACTCTAAACCCTGAGCTGTTTGATGTAAATTTGGCTCAAATACGATTTCAAAAAGAGCTATTTTTTGATAAAAAAAGACGTTATGAAGTGCTGTTTTATTTTGCACCTTACAAGGTTTTTAACGCCGAACAAACGGCGCAATATATAAGAAAAGGTGGCATCAGTCTTTTCTTAGATGATGCAAATTCTGCAAGTGGTTATCTAAATACAAGCGGTGTGATCTCAAAGGTAAATTTAGAGCTTTCAAAAGCCATAGCTGATGCGCTAAACTACAAACTAAAAGGGGCAAATGCTCAGTTTTCATCGCTTATTTTAGCCTACCCTGAGCACTCTGTTTTGCATTATAACCTAGCACTTAGCTACGCTCAATTAGGAAATTTCTCCCTAGCTGCAAAGCATTTCATCACTAGCTATCATTTAGATCCTAGAAATCACCTAGCTGGCGCACTTGGCGTTATCGCAAATGATATAAATAATCAAAACAATGCCAAATTAATAGAGGAGATAAATGAAAATTTAAGCCATGACACGAGCGTAAATGAGATAAATTTATATAAAGCCATCATCGAGCTAACACTTGGTAATCAAACAGCACTCATTCGCTGGCTTGAAACCCCAAAAGATCAAACCGCACTTAATATAGCCTTTGACGCAATAATAGCCAAAATGTCAAATAATGACGCCGAATTTCAAAAAAAAGCCGCAGAACTAAGCAATCAACTTCCAGAAGATGTTGTCGCAAATGTTTTAAATTTCATTGCCAAATTTAAAAATGAAAACATAAAAAAATATGTCGAACAAATTCAAATTTATTTTCATAACAAAGACCTAAACGACGCGGCTTTTTATCACGGTGCAAATATCATCAAAGAGCAATACATCAAGCTTTTGCAAATTTCAGGCTTGCTTTATTATGAACGCGATAAGCTAAAAAAGCAAATTTCTGGTGCGCCAAGTAATGTAAATTTACTCCAAACTTTGGCGTATATCGATATTTTTACTAATAATTTTGAAGAGAGTTATCAAGTTCATAACCGCTTGATAGATGAATTTGGGCTAAAAGATGCAAATACGCTGTTTTTAGCCGCAGTTTCTGCCATCGGCTCAAATCACCCACAAAATGCGATCGCACTTTTGGAGCTATCAAAGCTAACTGATCCAAATTCATCAGAATCTAGAGTTGCGCTTGGGCATTTGTATCAAGAAGTCGAAAATATAGCTGCTGCGTTGATACAATACAACCTAATCAAACAAGAAAACTTTAAGAGCGAATTTTTCGATTTTGTTATAGATTATCAAAAATTACAAAACAAAGAGAATTAAATCTCCTTGTTTTACGGTTTTATTTCATACGCAAAAAACTATTGAGCGCACCAATATAAGCTTTTGCGCTTGCCATCATAGTATCGATGTCAAGTCCGTGTCCGATAACAGATTTATTATCAAATTCAACCGTTACGACGACGTTTGCTAGCGCGTCTTTGCCTTGCGAAACGGCATTTACTTTATAATCTTTTAAGATGCCGTTTATCCCGCTAATCCTGTCAATAACCTTAAATATCGCATCGACCGTTCCATTTCCAAGCGCGGCGTCACTGATTAAATTTTCATCATATTTTATCGTTATAGACGCACTTGTAAGCCCTTTGTTGCAACCTCCATGCGTTAGAGTAACGATTTCATAAGTTTCTTTGATTTTGATAAATTCACTCGTTACAAGAGCTCTAATATCATCATCAAAAACCTCTTTTTTCTTATCGCACAAAATTTTAAATTCTTCAAAAGCTTTATTTAATGCCATTTCTTCAAGTTCAAAACCAAGTGAAATCAACCTGTCCTTAAAAGCGTGGCGACCGCTGTGTTTGCCAAGAATGAGCGAATTTTTTTCTAGCCCTATGCTTTGAGCCGATATTATTTCGTAAGTTTCTTTGTGTTTTAGCATTCCATCTTGATGAATTCCGCTCTCGTGAGCAAATGCATTTTTGCCGACTATGGCTTTGTTTGGTTGAGGTTCAATGCCCGTGATGTTTGCCACCATTCTCGAACTTGGATAAATTTCTTTGCAAATAACATTTGTGTATAACGGCGCAAAAATATCCTGACGTGTCTTAATCGCCATTACAAATTCTTCCAAAGCTGAATTTCCAGCTCTTTCGCCAAGCCCGTTTATGGTGCATTCAACCTGTCTAGCTCCTGCCATAACCGCAGCTAATGAATTTGCTGTTGCTAAACCCAGGTCATTATGATTATGCACCGAAATAATGGCTCGCTCGCCTATAAATTTCACAATCTCACCAACCATCGTAGCTAGTTCGCTTGGCAATCTATATCCGACGGTATCTGGCAAATTTACAGTCGTAGCACCAGCTGTTACAACAGCATCAACGATCTCTTTCATAAAATTTATCTCAGTTCGCCCAGCGTCTTCGCAACTAAATTCCACATCTTCGCAAAATGTTTTAGCGTATTTTACGGCATCAACGGCACGTTTAATAACTTCATCTGGCTTCATTTTCAACTTATATTGCATATGTATCGGACTTGTCGCGATAAAGGTATGTATTCTGTTAAATTTAGCCGGTGCGATAGCCTGCGCCGCGGCTTTAATATCCTTTTCAACGGCGCGAGCGAGCGAACAAACTCTTATATTGCAAGCTTGCCTGGCTATTTGATTTATAGCGTCAAAATCACCAGGGCTTGCAGCTGCAAAACCAGCCTCCATAACATCAACACCAAGTTTTTCAAGCTGTAATGCTATCCGCAACTTCTCTTCTGTATTCATAGATGCACCAGGGCTTTGCTCACCATCTCTTAATGTCGTATCAAAAATTATTATTCTATTTTTATCCATTTTTTAATCCAATTTTTTCTAAAATTTCACTTGCAACGCTTTGTAAATCCTTGCCTTCGACATTTATGGTAATATCAGCAACATTTTTGTATATCTTTTTTCTTTCATTAAAAAGCTTTTTTGCCATGTTTAAATCGCTCAATAATGGGCGTTTTGCGTAGTGCATTTGCACCTCACCGCTTTCATCGATCCGCTTTAAAATAGCCTTAAAACTTGATTTTAGATAGATAATTTTACCGATTTTTTTAAGCCCTTTAATTTTTGCAAATCCGCCACCAGTGGCTATAACCGATGACTTTACATTTTTGGCTAAATTTTTAGCCAGCGTGGCTTCACATTTTCTAAAATATCCTTCGCCTTTATCTGAGAAAATTTGCGTTACTTTAGCGTTTTGTTCGCTTTGTATTAGCTCGTCAGTATCTAAAAACAGCCTACCTGTCTTTGCTGCGATATGCCTTCCTACTGTGCCTTTGCCAACACCCATAAAGCCGACAAAGACTAAATTCTTACTCACTTTTTTCCTCGTTTTCTTCATTATTGCCACGGTTTTTAGGTATTAGCACGATTGGAGTACCACAAAGAGCAAATTTATCTCGCATTTTATTAACAAGATAGCGTTTGTAGCTAAAATGCAAGGCACGCGGGCGATTCATTACAAGCGCGACCTTTGGTGGAGCAAATCCAAACTGCACGGCATAGTAAATTTTCACACTTTTTCCCTTTTCTCGCGGTATCGGGTGGGCTCTGACGGCTTCTTCGATCGCTTCGTTTAGTTTTGCGGTTTGAATTTTTTGCGTATAGTTTTTATAAACTTCAAGGATAAGTGGATAAATTTTATGCACTCTTTTTCCTCCAAGTGCGCTTATGCTGATGATTGGTGCGTATGAGAGAAATTTAAATTTATCCCTGATTTCGTGGCTAAATTTATCAAAATCCTCCTGGCTTTTATCCCATTTGTTTAAAACGATAATGACACCTAGCTCAAATTTAGCCGCAAGTCCAGCTATACGCTCATCAAGTTCGGTTAGCGGCTCGGAGCTATCTAAAACCAAAAGCGCGATGTCGGTTTGCTCTAAAATTTTCTCTGTCCTATTTAGAGCATATCTTTCTATTCCGTCTATTTTACCGCGTTTTCTAATGCCTGCCGTATCAACAAATTCAAAAGTTCTATCATCATAAACAAAGGTTTCATTAACCGGATCTATCGTAGTGCCAGCGACATCACTAACAACAGCGCGAGATTCCTTTACTAAAGCGTTTAGTAGCGAACTCTTGCCAACATTTACCCTCCCTATAATGCCAACGTTTATATTTTTGTTTTCATAATCTTCGCTAGTAAAATTAAACTCTTTTATCACTTCGCCATCATCACTAAAATTTTGTAAAAATTCATCCAAATCTTCACTATTATCTGGGCGAATTTCTTCTTTTAATTGCTTATAAATCCAATCCGCAAGCTCATCAATGCCTGCGTTGTGGCTAACAGAAATCGCAAAGCTCGTTTTCGCACCAAAATTTGCAAATTCATAGCTTCTTAATTCGTCTTTTTTACTATCTATTTTGTTTATAACTAGTGCAGTTGGTAAATTTAGCTTCAAAAGTGCGTAATACAAAGCCTTATCCTCATCGCTTGGCATCATTTTTCCATCAACCATAAAAATAATCGCATCAGAATTTTTAGCCTCAGCTAAGGTTTTTATCTTGACATTTTTAAAGAGCTCACTACTATCGTCAAGTCCGCCACTATCGACTAAAATACAACTTTTATCATAAATTTCTACAATTGTTTTGTTTGTATCTCGCGTCGTGCCACTGACGTCAGAAGTTATTGCTATCCTGCGCTTTGCTAGACGATTAAAAAGCGAACTTTTGCCTACGTTTGGTTTGCCTACTAAAATTATTTTTTGCAAAATTTTCCCTTAAATGGTGTAAATTGACCCCTTGGAAAGTGAGATTATAAAATTTACTCACCATCTTTTTGAATTTTTCTATTTTTAAATATCATATAAATATAACGAATTATGCCATAAAATACGTACCCACTCATCAAAGCCGTTGCCACTTCGATAGGATATATATACAGCAACGAAAAAACAACAACCAATCCGATTAAAATTCTTAAAAAATTAGCCTTTTTTAAATCTAACTTTTTAAAACTAGGATAGCGAATATTGCTAACCATCAAAATTGATAGCAAAATTTGCATAAAAAGCAAAAACCACTCAGCCGAACCAGCGAAGTTGTATTCTAAACTAAAACCCACCCAAAAAGCCGAAACTATCGCTGCTGTTGGTATCGGAAGTCCAATAAAAACAGATGGTTCGTAAGTCCCAGTCATAACATTAAAGCGGGCCAATCTGATCGCTCCAAAAACAACAAAAAGCGCGGCAACAAGAGAGCCTAATCGTCCAAAATTTTGCCCGATCGTAAAATAAAATAGCATAGCTGGAGCAACGCCAAATGCTACCAAATCAGCTAAACTATCAAATTCGACGCCAAATTTAGACGTTGTTTTGGTAAGCCTAGCCACGCGCCCATCCATACCATCAAGTATCAATGACAAAACGATATAGATAATCGCTTTTAAATACTGACCGCTAGCCGAAGCTATCACGCTTATAATGCCCAAAAATGCCGATGCTGCCGTGAATAAATTCGGCAAAATATACATTAATTTTAATCTGTGCGGATTGTTATTTATCATTTTTAACCTCATAATCTAAAAAACCCAAAACCTCAAACGCCTTAACTTTATCTCCAACGCTTACGCTTATTCTTGTTGAAGTCGGTAGCATTAAAACAACAAGCCCATCTATAATAAATCCAAATCTTCTACCAGCTTTTAATGTTTTAAAATGGCTAAAATTCAAAGATCTGCTACAAATTCCAGCTATCACTTGAATAAGAATTTTAGCGTTATTTTTCCCTTTGCAAACAAACAATACCCGCTCATTTAGCAAATTTTTATCACTCAAAAACAGTCCGTGCTTTTGCTTAAAGTCTATTAAGCAAATATCGCAAGGCGCTCTAAGAACTCCAGTGTTTAAAATTTTGTTATTTATGGTGATAGCAACGTATTCATCATCTAAAAAGCTAACCTTTTGTATGCTTTGTATATTGCCATCTATGGGCGAAAATACAGCATAATCATCATCGCTTGTCGCCACTCGCTCCGGATTTCTAAACAAGAAAATACAAAGCAAAAAAATGACGACAAAAACCGGCACAAAAAAATCAAAAATAACGGCTAACAAAAGCAAAATGGCGCAAAGAAATACGCTTTTGTATCCATATTTCACTACTACGCCAGTATCTTGCATTATTGCTCCGATTTATCGTCTAAATTTACCAAACGAGTTTGAAGACCTTTTTCTTGTTCAAAATTTCCTATTATTTCCCTAACTCGTGCACCCTCAATAGTTTCTTCTTCATAAAGGGCGGCGACCATTTTTTCAATCGCATCGCTATAAATTGTTAAAGTATTAATGACGTGTTTATAACGCTCATCTAGCGTATTTTTGATAAATTCATCAATTCTTTCAGCTGTTTTATCGCTATAATCCTTATCAGTCTGTCCGCCACTTAAAAACGCACTCCTGCGTTTTTCAAGCACCATAAGTCCAGAAATATCACTCATGCCATATATGCAAACCATTGATTTTAATATATCAGTAGCTCTTTCCAAGTCGTTTCCAGCACCGGTTGAAATTTCTTTAATAAATACCTCTTCTGCTGCACGACCAGCCAAAAGCACATCAATCTCAGCCATAAGCTCGTGTTTTTGCATCATAAATTTGTTCTCTTCTGGTGTGTGAAGAGTATAACCAAGCGCGGCAAGTCCGCGTGGGATAATCGAAACCTTTGTAACCTTGTTCGCACCTTTTGTCGTTTCGGCAATAAGCGCATGCCCGCTCTCGTGATACGCAACAATGCGTTTTTCTTTCGGATTTATCCGGCGCGATTTCTTTTCAAGACCAGCTATTGCACGTTCAACTGCTTCTAGTAAATCAGATTGTTCAACTTTGCCTTTTTCTTTTCTACCTGCCAAAAGTGCAGCTTCATTGATTATATTAGCCAAATCAGCACCTGCAAGCCCAGCCGTCATACGAGCTATGTCTTCTATATTTACGCTGTGATCAAGCCTAATATCTTTCATATGAACACGTAAAATTTCAATTCTGCCCTTAAAATCTGGTTTATCAACAAGTACTTGCCTGTCAAAACGACCTGGGCGAAGCAAAGCCGCATCAAGGACTTCTGGACGATTTGTGGCAGCCAAAACAATAACCGGAGAGGCGTCTGAGGCAAATCCATCCATCTCGGCTAAAAGCTGATTAAGTGTTTGTTCTCGCTCATCATTTCCACCTATCATACCTCCAGCCGCACGACTTTTTCCTATCGCATCTATCTCGTCTATAAAAACAATCGCCGGAGCCTCTTTCTTGGCGGTTTCAAAAAGATCCCTAACGCGACTTGCCCCAACGCCAACAAACATCTCTATAAAGCCAGATCCAGCAACTGAAAAAAACGGAACATCAGCCTCTCCAGCAACGGCTTTTGCTAAAAGTGTTTTACCAGTTCCTGGAGGTCCAACTAAAAGCAAACCTTTTGGGATTTTAGCACCTAAATTTATATATCTGTCTGGATTTTTAAGAAAATCAACAATCTCTCTTATCTCTTCTTTGGCCTCTTCCACGCCAGCAACATCACTAAATTTTACCTTTGGTTTTTCGGAATTCACAAGCCTTTTTGAGCTACCTATTCCGAGTATTCCGCTACCTATGTTCCTTTGCATACGACTAGCTAGCAACATCCAAATTCCAAAAAATATAAACACCGGAATAACCCAAGAAAATAGCAAATCGCTAAACCAATTACCTTCATTATACGCACCGTAAGGTATTTTTTGTTGTTCAAGTAGTGGCACCAAAGTAGGATCAATAACTCTTTTAGCGACATATATGGTCTTTGGCTCAGTTACGCCAACAGCTTTGATGTTTAAATCCGAAATGCCAACTTGACTAACTTGTCCACTTTTTATCATTTCTTTTAAGTCGGAATAAGCTATATTTTTACTACCTGAATTTTGACTAATCAAACCAGTATCAAAACTACCACCAAATCCCCTAAATAACACAATAATAACAATTGCAAAAATCGCAAAAATAAAAATTGGATTTTTGTTAAAGAAATTATTAGAATTGTTTAAATTTTTATCATCAGTTTTTTTATTCATTATATTCCTTAATTATTTCTGAAATACAAAACTCTTCCAATCGTTTTTTATAACATTTTCTACCAGTTTAAGCGACGAAAAAGCCTGCAAAATTCGTTCTTCATATCTATTTAAAACTCCTGCTAGCACCAAATACGAACCATCTTTTAATAAATTTAACAAATCGCTTCTAAGCATTAAAATTACGTCAGCTATGATATTTGCAACGACAAAATCATATTTTTTATCTAAATTTGAAATCGATCCAGTCCAAATTTGACGAAGGCAAACATCATTTAAAGCCACATTTTGCTTAGTGCTACATATTGCCTGTTCGTCCGTATCGCATGAATCAACAATGCAACCGATTTTAGCAAGCGTAATACTTAAAATTCCACTTCCGCAACCTATATCAATCGCCTCCATACCGCTTCTGGCATATTTTTGCAAATGCAAAATGCAAGAACTGGTGCTCTCGTGATGTCCAGAGCCAAAAGCGAGTGCTGGATCTACGACAATGTTGGTAAGTCCATTTTTTGATTTTTCCCAGCTTGGATGGATATAAAAATTCCCCAACTCAATTGGTTTAACGTTTTTTTTGTATTCATCAAGCCAATCTTTGTTTTCTTTTACTGCCTTTTCAATACGCAAATCAACATTTCTATTCAAAAAACTACTAAGATGTTTGGCGTATTCTAATAAACCAAATTCTATCTTATCAAGCTCATCTTCGTCGCGAATTATAAAAAAATTATCGCCCTCCTCAACGCACTCAACGCCAAGAGAAAAAACTAAATCAAGAAAAAGCTCAATACAATCACTGGAATAAACAATGAGCTCGTAAAAATTGTCTTTTAAATTAATATTCATTAACCCAAAACGTCTTCAAGTTTTTCTTTTAAAACTTGTGGCGTAAAAGGCTTAACGATATAGTTATTAACTCCGGCTTTAAGTGCGGTTATAACCTCAGCCTTGCCACCTTCAGTTGTTACCATTATAATAGGCATATCAACGTATTTAGCTTCGGCGCGAACCTTCTTAACAAGTTCAAGTCCGTTCATTTCAGGCATATTCCAATCGGTTATAAGAACATCTATGTCGCTATGCTGAGTCATAAGCGCCCAAGCTTCAACACCGTGTTCGGCTTCTAAAATATCCTTGTGCCCAAGTCTTTGAAGCGTATTTTTAATAATCCTTCTCATCGTAGAGCTATCATCAACCACTAATAGTTTCACAATTTAATCCTTAAAATTAAAATCTTCACCATTTTAGCAAAAAAATCATTTAAATTTTCTTTAAAGGTCTGAAATTATGCGAAAAGCGTGTTTCAAATCTATTTTGTTTTCGTAATATGCCTTTCCAACTATCACGCCAGCGATTTTTTTAGTCGATGCTAATGACTTAATATCCAAAATGTCCTTAACGCCACCACTTGCTATCGTATCAATATTTGCGGCATTAGCTATTGATGTTGTAAATTCAACATTTACGCCATTTAGCATTCCGTCTTTGCTAATATCAGTGCAAATAATTGCTTCAACACCACTTTTAGCAAATTCACTAGCCAAATCGGTCGCCTTGATATTTGATATTTGCGCCCAACCTTCCACCGCAACAAATCCATCTTTTGCGTCTATACCAACGGCTATCTTGTATTTACCAGCCATATCTTTCACAAAATTTGGATCTTTAAGTGCGATTGAACCAAGTATTACGCGAGTTATGCCACTATTTAGATAGCTTTTTATGCGCTCTTCATTTCTAATTCCACCACCGATTTGAACCTTTAAATTTGTTGATTTTGCTATTTTTTCGACTATTTTTAAATTTATAGCCTCACCAGCAAAAGCACCATCTAAATCGACTATGTGAAGCCATTTTGCACCAAAATCTTCAAATTTTTTAGCCAACTCCCAAGGGCTGTCTGAGTAAATTTTGGCTGTATGCATTTCGCCCTTGTTTAGCCGCACAGCCATACCGTCTTTTAAGTCAATTGCAGGAAAAATATCCATTACAACCTCCCGAAATTTTCTAAAATTTTTAGCCCAATTTCGCCACTTTTTTCAGGATGAGGCTGAAAGCCATACATATTTTCTTTGCAAACCGCACTTATAAACTCATACCCATACTCGCTTTTACCTAAAACCACTTCATCATCGCAAATTACGTGATAGCTATGCACAAAATAAAAATACTCGCTTTGTTTTAACCCAAAATTTATAGCTGTTTTTTTGGTGAAATTTAACGCATTCCAGCCAATGTGTGGTATTTTAAGCTGTTTTTGAAATTTGCTCGTATCAAATTTGCAAACTCGTCCGCTAATAAGACCAAGTCCAGCGTTGAGTCCAAATTCATCACTCTCATCAAAAAGCAGTTGCATTCCAAGGCAAATTCCAAGAATTGGCTTGCTATTTTGCGCAAAATCCTTGATTGCTTGACCAAAATTTCTCTCATTTAGCCTTTTCATCGCTTCGCCAAAAGCACCAACACCAGGCAAAATAATCTTATCAAATTTTCTAATTTGATCACAATCCCTAATAAGTTTTGCGTCAATTTTTAAAATTTGCAAAGCATTTAAAACACTTTGCAAATTGCCAGCCCCATAATCAACGACCCCTAGCACTTTTCATTCCTGTTTTTTACAACAAATAAATAAACACTAAGTGCTACCATTAGCATAGCCACGCCACCTATCAAATAAATGGCATTTATGATATTTTCTGGTGCTGTTATGGCAAATTTAAACACAAGCATAAGTGCTTCAATGGCAAGTGCAATGATGATTGAGCCAATAAATCTAACCATGGTTTTATACATTCCAGTATCATAGCCGTGGCTACCTTTGCCTAAAACTTCTTCTTCAAAAATAGTTTTTACTAAATCAAAAATCGCGAGCGCAAGAGTTAATACAATCGTGCTTTCAAACATCTCCTCGACATCGATAGCAAAAAAACCTTTGGAAATAAAATCCTTAATACCGTGCGTAAAAAGAATAGTCGCAACCATAAATAACGCGACAACGAAAGCAGAATAGACAAATTTTAAAAATTTGCCAAAATATCCCTCAAGATTGCCTGGCGAAACAATATTTAAAATACTGCTTAAAGACACATCTATGCAGGCTACGAATTTCAAAACGTTTTTTTCATCGTATATCGGTGTAGAAGCCGTTACGCAAAGATCATTTGTTAAGACCGAAGGATACGGATCTGTAACAACGCAACGCCCCTCTCTAACAGCTCTATAATAATACGCCTTGTTGCTGCGGTTTTTACCTTTACCAACTTGATAATCGCTATTAAGACTGATACAATCTTCTATCTGTACGCCATTTTGATCCAAAATATAAAATGCGTCAAATTCCTCTATCTCGTGCGCAATATCATCAAAACCGCTTTTTATGGCTTCTAAGCTAACACCAGGGAGTTTATTTGGTAAATTTCGACCAAATAAATAGCAAATGTAAGCCCTAGCTTTATACCTTATGTCAGCAAATCTTTGTATATCTTTTATAACCATTTTAGCCTTTCAAATTTAGCGTGTGATTAAAATCTGGAACAATTTGTTTAAGCGTTACGCAAACATCGTGGCTTTTTAAGAGCTCATTAATTTGCAAATTTAGCTTATCTAAGTCGTATTGTTCCGAGTTTGTTACAAAAATGGACTGAAATTTTGTCTGAACGTCATCGGTGTTTATCAAAAGCTCTTCATATAACTTTTCGCCCGGTCTTAATCCGACAAATTCTATCCCCAAATGATCTTTATTCGACAAAATAAGCATTTTTCTAGCAAGATCGGCTATCTTAACTGGTTCACCCATATCAAGCACGAAAAGCTCGCCTCCGTGGGCGATTGAAGCTGCTTGAAGCACTAGCTGACACGCTTCACTAACTAGCATAAAATATCTCGTAATCTCAGGATGCGTAACACTTAGAGGCTGATTTTTTTCGATTTGTTCTTTGAATTTTGGTATAACCGACCCAGACGAGCCAAGCACGTTTCCAAAACGAACAGCGACCATTTCAGTTTTGCTCTTTTGATTTAGCGCATAAAGCTCACAAACGCGTTTTGTTGCTCCCATTACGTTTGTCGGACGGACGGCTTTATCAGATGAGATCATAACAAATTTATCAACTTCAAACTCAATTGATAAATCGACTGCATTTTTTGTGCCGATTATGTTGTTTATCACGGCTGATTTTGGATTTGCCTCGCAAAGCGGCACATGTTTATAAGCTGCGGCATGAATGACGATTTGTGGTCGAAATTCCTCAAATACGCTTCTTAGCTCGGCTTTATCGGTTATGTTTATCATTTTGCTAACAGTTTTGTCGCTACTTGTTATCTCTGTGATTTTATATAGGTTAAATTCACTATGATCGACCATAATGAGCCTACTGACCCCAAATTTCAGGCACTGTTTGCAAATTTCACTTCCTATACTACCGCCAGCTCCAGTTACAAGCACAACTTTATCGCCTATAAATTTCTCCACAGCTGTGCTATCAAGATCCTTTGGCTTTCTGGCCAGTAAATCCTCTATAGAAACGTCTTTGATGCGCTCTTTGCCAAACATAGAGAAAATTTTGACATCTCTTATCCCATACGCCGTCAGTTCATCAAAAAGTTGCGTAAGCTCGTCTTGTTCGAGTGCAAGTGCGATAATGGCGGTTTTTACATTGTATTCTTTAATCAAATTTGAAATTTTGTCCTTTGACTGCACCAAAAATCCATCGCAATAAGTTCCAACCAAATCGCTCCTGCCATCAACCACGCCAACAGCGTAAAGATCGATGTAGCCTTGTTTAAGACCCCTTAAAACATGTAATGCTTTTGATGTAGCACCAATTATTATACAAGGCTCACTAGCTTTATTTTTGTTTGAAAAATCAATAAACATACGCTTTGAAATTCTCAAACTTCCAACAAGCAGGCACGATATTACCGCGTCAATAAATATAACACTTCTTGGAAATGGATTGAAAATTTCGTCAAAAATCGCAAAAAGAGCCAAAAAAACGACCGCAGTGCAAAGATGAACTAGAAAAATTTTCCTAGCCTCGTTTAGTCCAAAAAATCTCCACGGCACCAAATAAATTTTAAACATCCACATAAAAGTTAGTTTTAAAGCTATAAAAACAGCACCGCTTAAATACATACCGCGCTCGAAAAAATCGGGCACAACACCGCTAAAACGCAACAAATACGCCAAATACACGGAAAGAATGAATATAAAAATATCCGAGCATAAAAAGAATACCAGCCTTTTTAACTTTGTCGCCTGAAACATCAAATAACTTCCTTAATAACGGAGCAAATTCTGTCAAAATCATCATCGCTCATCGCCGTTCCACTAGGCAGGCAAATTCCGCGATTAAAAAGATTCTCGCTCGTTCCGTCTATAAAACTTAACGCGCCATTAAATACCGGCTGTAAGTGCATCGGCTTCCAAAGCGGACGGCTTTCTATGTTATTTTTAGCCAATGCCTCGATTACTTCAAGATGTTTTTTAGGCATATCAAAAACCGCTGTTGTAAGCCATCTGTTGCCACGAGAATTTTCAATTTCTGGCATAAAGCTTAAATTCTTAAACTCAGATTTATATTTGTCAAAAATTTCTCTTTTCTTTGCAACTCTTTGCTCCAACGCCTCCATTTGCGCCACACCAATAGCACCAAGAACGTTGCTTAAACGGTAGTTGTAGCCGTATTCATTATGTTCATAATGCAAAAACGGCTCACGCGCTTGGGTGCTGTAAAATCTAGCCTTTTGGATAAATTCTGCGTCATTTCCAACAAGCATACCACCGCCACTTGTAGTGATAATTTTGTTGCCATTAAAGCTAAATGCGCCAAAAATCCCAAATGTGCCAAGAGATTTGCCTTCAAAAAATCCACCCAACGCCTCAGCTGCATCTTCAACTAGTGCGATACCTTCGTTTTGACAAATTTCAACTATCTCTCTCATCTTTGCAGCCTGACCGTAAAGATGCGTAACAACCAAAGCTTTTGGTTTTTTTGGTAAATTTAAAATAGCCTTTTTAAGCAATTTCGGGCTTAAATTCCAGCTCTCGTCGCAATCTATAAAAACAGGAATTGCTTTTTCATAAAGTATGGGCGAAACTGACGCCATAAATGTAAAACTTGATGCCAAAACATAATCCCCAACACCAACGCCAAGCACTCGTAGAGCCAAATGAAGTGCAGATGTGCCGCTATTTAGGGCCAAAGCACCGCAAGAATTTGTGTAATCTTTTATGCTTGTTTCAAATTTATTTACGTATTCGCCAAGAGGAGCGATATAATTGCTTTTAAAAACTTCATTTATGTATTCTTGCTCGCGTCCACTCATATGTGGCGGACTTAAAAAAATTCTATCCATATTTTTGTCCTTGCAGAAATTTGGCGTAATTTTAGCACTATTTTTAAATTTTATCCACTTTTGCAACAAATTTCTAAATTTTTAGTATTGCCACCAAAATTATACTTTAAAAATCAGACCTTATTTTGGTCCCGCCAAATACCAATTTTTACAAAATATTCGAAAAATACACTATAAGATGGTGAAAATATCTGCATAGCCACAAGTATTACAAATTTTCCCAGAGCTTTATTTAAAATTCGGCAAATTCACCCGCTCTCGCGCAAAATAATATCCATCACGTCCGAATTTATCGCCTAGCCCATCTCGTGCGCCGTTTTAGCTAAATCCACACGGTCAATTTTGCCGTTTTGATTTAGCTTAAATTTATCAATTTTAATAAAACTTTTTGGAATCATGTACGGCGGTAGTTTATCTTTTAAAAAACGCACCAAATTTATCTCACATTTTGCTTCATAAAAGCACGTTATTTCACCGTTAAACACGCAAGCGCAGTTTAGTATCTCCGCGTGCGAATTTACCGCCGTTTCTATCTCGCCAAGCTCCACTCTGTGCCCTAAAATTTTGACCTGATTATCAAGCCTGCCAAAGCACAAAATTTCGCCAAATTCATTGTAGCAAGCTATATCACCCGTGCGGTAAATTTTGTCGTCGTAGTCATCGTGCAGCGGGTTTTGGATAAAGGCTTTTGCCGTTTTTGCTTTATCGCCGTAGTATCCCGCGCTAAGCCCTGTCCCGCGCACGCAAAGCTCGCCTTTTACGTTTGGCATATCAGGCGTGATGAGGCGTAAATTCTCATCAAAAATCATCAGCTGCGTGTTTTTGCATGCTTTGCCAATCGGCAGCGTCTCATCATCGCCAAATTCACGCTCGCAAACGTAATAGCCGCAAACATCGGTAATTTCGGTCGGTCCGTATAAATTTGCAAATTTAGCCCAATTTACCCGCCTGCGCCAAATATTTAGCTGTTTATTTGGCATAATTTCGCCGCAAAATAGCACTTTTTTGAGCTCGCCCAGCTCGGCGTTTTCAAGCGCGTTTGAATTTGCAAAGTATATTAACACAGACGGCACCCAAAAAATCATCGAAATTTTGTGCGTTTTTAGGTAATTTATGACCCTTAGCGGAAAGGCAAATTCAAGCGTTTGCAAGATGTGAAGCGTCGCGCCGACCTTGACGGAGCTAAAAATATCAAGAATTGAATTATCAAAATAAAAAGGTGCTTGATTTGCCAAAATTTCGCGCTCGCTCATGTCAAAGGTCTCGCACACCCAAAACGTATAATCTATCACGCTTTTGTGCGTTATACTCACGCCTTTTGGCGTTCCGGTTGAGCCTGATGTGAAAAATACGTAGAGCAAATTCGTATCGATGTGCCTATTTTTTGCATGATACAGCGCGGTTTTATCAGGCGTGAATTCGGCGAAATTTTCGCTAAATAAAGTCGGCAAATTCAGATAGCCAAGGTCGAATTTATCGCTTGTGATGAGAAGTTGCGGTTTTAAAATTTCGACCACTTTAAGTAGCCTTTCGCGCGGCGTTTTTTCGTCGAGCAAAGTGTAGAAATTCCCGCTTTTTGCGACGCCAAAAAAGCTAATTAAGCAATCAATCCCCTTTGGCAAAAGTATCAGCACGGGCTTGCAAATGCTAAAATTTGGCAAAATTCGCAAAATTTCGCTCGCGAGCATGTCGCTAAATTCGTCAAATTCAGCGTAAGTTACGCTTTTTTCGCCCTCGACGAAGGCAGTTTTTGAGCCAAATTTCAAAGCCGATTTATCCAAAAAATCACAAACGCTAGTTATCATTTTGTCGCCTTTTATTTAATTAACGCAAGCTCATCGCGCAAAAGGGCTGAATTCACCGCTTCAAAATACCTGTCGCAGCGCATCAAAGCCACGTTTCCGCCGCCTAAATTTACCTTATGAAAGTTGTTAGAATTATTTTGTATAGTTATATTTTTTGCGACATCAAGCGTCGAGCGAGCGTTTAAATTTCTAACGTAATAATCAATACTTTTGCGCGAATTTACGCCGTTTTCGTAGATGATATTTCCGCTAAATTCTTTAAAATATCTGTATTTGACGCCGATTTTTTCTTCGGCAAAATGGCTAAACGTAAAGCCTTGTGATTCGTTGCCAAAATGCACGATTTTACCGCCTTTTTGAAGCAAAACATCATACGCGCAACCATTGCCAAAACAGCTTTTGGTCTCATTTGCGTAGTCTTTTGCGCCACTCCCGATCGCCGCGAAAGAAAAAATCGGATCGTTTGTGCGCAAACTGCCGCGCAAATGTCTAAAATACTCGCTCAAAATCCCGGTCGTGCTTTTTGAGTTTTTCTTATCGTAGTCTAAATTTTTGCAAAAACTATACGTGAAAGTCGGCATAATCAGCGTTCCGCGCTCGCCAACGACGTCTAAGAAACACTGCGTCAAAGCGCGCAAAAGTTCATCTCGCGCCACGAGCGGGGTGCCGATTTTGATAAGCTCGCTATGCACGCAAACATCATCGCCAGCTTGCAAACCGGCGCGTTCTAGCGCGCAAATAATATCAAAATCGCTTATAATTTTGTGCTCAAATTTAAACAAATTTTTCATTTATACGCCAAATTTAGCATATTCTCAATCGCCGCAAAACTCTCAAAATTGCTCGCGTCTATGAATTTAGCATCAAGCGGCTTTTGATAATATTTCTCAATCTGCGCCACAAGTGCTATAATATCGAGCGAATCAATATGTCCATCTGCGACTAAATTCGTCATATCCGCACTAATTTCGTCCCTGTCGATTTCGACAAAAAATTCCTTAACTTTACTCATTTTTATCCTTTTATTAAAATTTCTTTTTCGTTTTGCAGCACGAGTTTTATCAAATTTGGCTCGATTTGATAAAATCTTATCTCGATGAATTCGCCAAAAAGCTCGATTTTAGGATACGAGATGTCCCTAAAAATCCCGACGTCCATCGCGCGCAAAATGGCGCAAATTCGCTCCTTTTCAAGCGAGAGATTTATCAGCCCGCCGTTTGGCAGCTCGGATTTTTTACGCGCTTTTTCGCCCGTTTGTTTTTGCGGGCTGAATTCGCCCAAAACGAGATTTTCAAGGGCTGTTTTGAAGCTTTGCACGGCTAAATTTTGCTGTTTTATAAGTAGCTCTTTCGCGCTCATCGACGGCGAAATTTCGATACTTTGCTGAAAAATTACCTTGCCCGTATCGATCCCGCAGTCGATCAAATGCCACGTTATGCCGCTTTGTTTATCGCGCTCAAATATCGCCCAGACGTGCGCGTTTGCGCCTTTGTGGCGCGGCAATAAGGCGTTGTGATAATTTATAATCGTGTTGTTTTGCACCGCGGCCGGTTTGAAAATGTAAAAATTATTCGCGCTAATAATTAAGCAATTTTTAAGCGATCCAAAAAACGAGTCAGCCGCGCTCGTATCGTCAAATTCAGCCGTTTTAACGTCCTGAGCGAAAAATTCTCTCGCTATTTGCGCGCACCGCTTCGCAACCCTGCCCGTGCCGATTAGGTAAATTTGACTAAACATTACTTTGCTTTATTAATTTATTTTCAATTAAGGCTTTTACGACGCCGCCTAGCTCGTAAGCCTTCACACCCAGTCGCTCGGCGATGTCGATTGCATCGTGCCTCCCGTCGCAAAGCGCAAGAAATTTCCTATAATAATACACGCTTTTATCGTGCGTGGCTTGGCTGATCGTCGGATACAGCCCGCGTTTGCCTAAATTTGGCTCGCAAAAGACCGCCGAAACGTATTTTGCGTTTAATTCAAGCGTCGTTATGATCTGTTTTATAGCTTCTAATCCGCCTTCGAGCCCTTTTTGCGAGATGAAACTCAAATCATCAAGCGACGTGTGATAGACGTCAAATTCGCCGTATTTACTTCGACAAACCCCGCAAACGGGCAAATTTACAAGTGGCGAGCAGTATTGTCTTTCGTCGCTGCCGCTGGCTAGGAAGTCGTAGGCGGTGAAATTTGGCTTGTCTTTTAGGACGTGAAGCGCGATTTTATCGGCGATTGTGTCTGAATTTGGCGTGTGAATGAGCGAGTAGGCTAAATCGTCGCCCAAACAAGATAGATTAAAGCCGGCTTTGACGTGATTTTGCAAGTGAGCTAAATTTCGCGACAGATAGACGATCGAGCCGATGGTTTCGGGGATAAAAACAAAGCGATAGTTGTGTTTTAAATTCAGCCCGCTACCCCCCCCCCCCTATGAGCCATTTTGCCAGATGTGTCGCGACGACGGGGCCGCTCAGCTCGTTGTTTGCCATGGACGGGTGGCATAAATAGGTCGATATTAGGACTTCGTCGTCCGTTTTTTCGCGCGCGCGGATCACGAAATCGGCGTAATTTAGCACGCCGTTTGAATTGTGCTTTGAGTCTATAAAAACCTTATAAACGCCTTGTTTTAGGGCTTTGCGCTCGTTTTCGCTTATGCAAAATCCCCAGCGTTTTTTGTAATAGCTCGTTACGTAAGGCACCGCATCCGGTAAATTCGGCAGCGAATACAAGTGCTCGTTTAGCTCGTCAAGCCCGATTTCTTCGCTAACGGCTTGCGAGTAGCCCACGACATGGAGATTATTTTGCTTAAAATCGCAAATTTTATCGCCATTTGGCGTAATAATATAAGCGTCGTTTATATTCCATTCGTCCGGCACGACCCAATCAAACGCCTTGCTACCGCTTGCGACCTCGTGAATTTGCATAATCCCGCCCAGCTCGGCGTTGAGAATGTCAAGGCTATCTCTAAACCCATGACCGGTGATCGAGCGACAAATCGGAAAAAGCTTGGTTGCTAGATTATACATTTTGCTTTCTTGATATTTTTTGATGAATTATATAAAATTTGGTTGAAATTTAGCTTTAATTTAGCTATTTTTGCCCACCAAACCGATCTTCTTGTCAAATTCTAGCATAATAATTTATGCCCAAAAGCACACCACAATCACTCAAAATTTAATGGTGCAACAAAAAATAAATTTACTCATCAAATCAACGCAATCAAATATTTAAATTGTGATTAAGGAAACTAAAAGTTTATAAGCATTTACTAAATTTACATGAAATAACAGGTGTAATCACTCGTTAAGGATTATTTTTGGATTAAAATTTGTAAAAATTACAAATTTAACGATTTGTCAAAGAGCCTTTAAAACACTTTTTTTTGAAAAACAAATTAAGACAGAATATGAATTAAAAAAGTTAATTTTAAGCTAATATTTGCCTTTTGTGGTTGTGAGAAGATTTATCTTAGCAAATGAAGTAAATGTGATAAAATTTAGTATTTTTTTTTCAAAAGCAAAATTTATTTGTTTTGGTCAATATCCGCTTTTAATCACAAAGCAATGCACTGATTTGTGATTAAATTTTATAGATTTTCATTAGGCAAATTTTGATAGAAAAATCAAAAATAGTCGAAAAACACTGCACAAATAGTTTAATCTTATTTGTGCAGATGAAAATTAAATAAATTTCAAAATAAATTTTTTAAAAGCCCCTTTATGGCGTCTTTTTTTGAGTTATTATCCGTGCCAAGTTTTTTGCCTAAAAATTTATCAACTTCTTTTGCAACTTTGTTTTTTAAGTATTCTGAGCTAATGCTGTATTTTGGATTTTCGCTCGTTCCAGTCATTGTTAGATCGATGTCTGTTTTTTCGTAGTTTAATTTAATTGGTATATTTATATCTTTTGTATTTGTATTAAATTTACCATTTGTTATATTTATATTGCTTTTATCTGCTTTCATATTGGCATTAAAGTTGATTAAATTTTGATTTATCACGCCATTTATTTCCCCATTTTTATAAATTTCTTGCGTTAAGTCTTTGCCTGTAAAATTTGCTACCATTTGACTAAATTGCGTTTTTACTAGCTGACCTTGATTGATTGTGATGCCAAATTTACCGCTTTGTTTTGCCAAATTGTAGCTCATTTTCATATCCCCAACGCCGTCATATACGTGTGAAAATCCTAAAAAATCGCTCAATCCTTTTGCTGTAAAAGCGTTTAAATCAATATTTAAATCGTCGTTTTTTAACTCGGCTGTTAAATTTCCATTAAATAACTTTGCGTTTGCGTTTATGTTTAAATTTTGCTCGTCTTTGTTGAGATCGCCTATGATTTTTAGCTCGCCGTTGAAATTTTGTCCGGTTAGAAAACTAAGCGATTTAAGATCGTTTATATCGATCGCAAAGTCGCTTTTTAGCTTGTTTGTGTTTATGTCAAACATACCATTTATGTCTTTTGCGTTTAGTAAATTTTTACCATTTGCACTTAAAATATCAGCTAAAATACTAAAATTTGCGACGTTATTTTTTATTTCAGTTTGACTATTTAAGCCAAATTTTAAACCATTGGGAACATTTTTGCCACTAAATTTACTCATTTGTTCTTGATTAATTACCCCGTTTGAAGTTGTAAATTTTGCTACTCCACTTAGATTTTTAGGGTCTAAATTATCAAGTCTAATATCGCCATTTAAAGCTCCTTGAGCGATTTCTTGTAGTTCGAGTGACTTTAAAATTTTCTCGATTTTAATATCTTCTATTTTTGCGATTAGCTTGTTGGCGTTTAAGGCAGCTTTTATGTTTCCGCCAAAAGCGGTGATTAGTGTATCAAAATTTTTAATTTCATTTTTATTTACAATAATATTACTTTCGGCTTTGAGCGATCCTTTTAACTTTTTATTTATAATTGGTTCAAGATTGTTTAAATCATCAATTATAATTTTAAGATCACTGCTTAGAGTTTTTGAGTTTATATCATAGATAGTTTTTTGGCTTCCAAGTGTAAATAATGTGCTTATTAAAGCACTTTTAGCATTTATTATATTATCTTTTATTTCTGCATTGATCTTTGCATCAGCATTAAAATTTGTTGGAAATTGGACACCAAAATTTTGTTGTATTAGTTTATTATTCATTTGTATTTTATTTAATTCTATTGTCGCAAATCCGTTTGGTTTGTCGTTTTGTGGTGCTATATTTGCAGTAAGTGAAATTTTGCCATTTGCATAAGGTGGTTGATTTGTAAGAGCCAAGGCTTTGTCAAGCTCTAAATTTTGAGCGTCTAAAATTAACGCAAGCAGATTTTTATCTTTGATTTTTGCGTTAAATTTTACGTTTGAGCCTAGCAAAATTCCAACTCCGGTTGCATTAAAATCCTGAAAATTTCCTTTAAAAAGCCCAGCAAACGACATTTTTTCTTTTAAATTTACACCCATAGATAGCAAATTTTCTATCTCAACATCATAATTAATATCAAGTTTTTTTGAAAAAATAGAAAGTGTGCCGCGAATTTTTGCATTTATTTCGCTGTTTGCAATCGCTTCAATATCGATATTTGTCGGACGGATCTGAAATTTAACAAATTTTATGTCAAATCCTGTTTTGTTTTTGATTATGCTTTGTGCGTATGGCTCTAAAAGGCTGTTCCCAAAGCTTGTAAAAGCTAGCGAATAAGCACTAATTAGTGCTAAAAACAAAAAAACAAACAGAAAAATTATAATTTTTTTCATTTTATATCCTTAAAAATTTAATTATTTTAGAAAAATTGAGCCAATTAGACTAAGGTTTTTTAAAAAAATCGGCTAAATTATTGACAAATTTAAAAAAATTTACTATAATTTCATCACTCAAAACAAAAGAGTGCTAAAAAATAAATTAACCATAAAGGATGAATTATGAATTTTCAACCATTAGGAAAGCGTATCTTAGTTGAACGCCTTGAAGACGTTAAAACTACCGCTAGTGGCATTATTATACCTGATAATGCAAAAGAAAAACCTTTAATCGGTAAAGCTCTTGCTGTTTCAGCCGAGGTTGATGGCGTAAAGGTAGGCGATCAAGTTGTGTTTGCAAAATACGGTGGCACAGAGATTAATCTCGATGGTAAGGTGTATTTGGTTTTAAATTTAGACGATGTTTTAGGCGTAATAAAATAATTTTTAAAGGAAAGTAAAAATGGCAAAAGAGATATTTTTTTCAGACGAAGCTAGAAATAGGTTGTATGAGGGCGTTAGAAAATTAAACGATGCTGTTAAAGTAACAATGGGACCACGTGGCAGAAATGTGCTGATCCAAAAAAGTTTCGGTGCTCCGACTATCACAAAAGACGGTGTTAGTGTTGCAAAAGAGGTTGAGCTAAAAGATGCACTTGAAAATATGGGCGCAAGCTTAGTTCGTGAAGTGGCTAGCAAAACAGCTGATGAAGCTGGAGATGGTACAACAACTGCTACTGTTTTGGCAAATGCTATATTTAAAGAAGGTTTAAGAAATATAACAGCTGGTGCAAATCCAGTAGAAGTAAAACGTGGTATGGATAAAGAAGCTGCTGCGATAATCGATGAGCTTAAAAAATTATCACGTAAAGTAAATGGCAAAAAAGAGATTGCCCAAGTTGCAACTATTTCTGCAAATTCAGACTCAGCTATTGGTGAATTGATTGCTGAGGCGATGGAAAAGGTCGGTAAAGACGGTGTTATAACAGTAGAAGAGGCAAAATCAATCAATGATGAACTAAGTGTCGTTGAAGGTATGCAATTTGACCGTGGATATTTAAGTCCATATTTTATTACAAATGCCGAGAAAATGCAAGTTGAACTAAGCAATCCATATATTTTGCTTTTTGATAAGAAAATTACAAATTTAAAAGATTTGTTACCTATTTTGGAGCAAATTCAAAAAAGTGGCAGACCTCTTTTGATAATAGCCGAAGATATCGAAGGTGAAGCACTTGCGACTTTGGTTGTAAATAAACTTCGTGGTGTGTTAAATATCTCAGCGGTTAAAGCTCCTGGCTTTGGCGATAGACGCAAAGCTATGCTTGAAGACATAGCTATTTTAACTGGTGGTGAAGTTGTTAGTGAAGAGCTTGGAAGAACACTAGAAAGTGCAAGCATAAGTGATCTTGGACAAGCTTCAACGGTTGTTATTGATAAAGACAACACAACTATCGTAAATGGTTCAGGCAACAAAGCTGCAATTGATGCCAGAATTTCTCAAATCAAAGCTCAAATCGCCGAAACTACGAGCGATTATGATAAAGAGAAACTTCAAGAGCGTTTAGCTAAATTAAGTGGAGGTGTTGCGGTTATAAAAGTTGGTGCTGCAACTGAAACTGAAATGAAAGAGAAAAAAGACCGCGTTGATGATGCTTTGAGCGCAACAAAAGCCGCTGTTGAAGAGGGGATTGTAATCGGTGGCGGTGCTGCTTTAATTAAAGCTGGTTCAAAAGTTGCCTTAAATTTAAGTGGCGACGAGGCTATCGGTGCTGCGATAGTTAGACGCGCATTAACCGCTCCTTTGCGCCAAATTTCAGAAAATGCTGGATTTGATGCTGGTGTTGTAGCAAATGCTGTTAGTACAAATAAAGACGATAACTACGGCTTTAACGCAGCTACTGGCGAATACGTAAATATGTTTGAAGCTGGTATAATTGACCCTGTTAAAGTTGAGCGTGTCGCTTTACAAAATGCTGTTAGCGTGGCTAGTTTGCTGTTAACAACAGAAGCTACTATAAGCGAATTAAAAGAGGATAAACCTGCAGCACCAGCTATGCCAGATATGAGCGGTATGGGTGGAATGGGCGGAATGATGTAATCTGCCAACCAAGCGTAAATTTACGCTTGGTTAATTTATTGCTTATCTTGATTAAAAGTTTATTATTTCTTAAATTTGTTGTAGATTTATGCCTTTTTGCTCTTGCTTTTTTGTAAATTTACTTCTTTTTGCTTTTTAACTATCATATTTTTGAAAATTCCATTGTCGTAAAGACCAGCGTGATATAGTGAAAATGCCACAAATGTCCAGCCTGAAAAGGTATGTATATTTTTAATTGTTCTATTTCTTTTGGTAAAAAAAGATGTCAAACAAACGCAAGCAAGTGTTGCGCTCATACCTATTTTTGCGACTTTTCTGTGCGTTTGTAGATTTAAAAGATCTCCATTTAGCATTTTTATCCTTTGTTTGTCTTTGTATTTTTGCGATTTGCTAAGGCTTTGCTTTTATCAAATTTCACACCTTTCATCGAATTTGCAAGTAACCCAATCGTAGTTCCATTATGAAGCATGGCTGTTACTATTGGACTAAACAGACCAAACGTAGCCCCAGCTAGAATGAGCGAATTTATGCCAACTGTTGCATTGAAATTTACATTTATAAGCCTCATTGTCTTGTTTGCTATCTCTTTTGAGGTTACGACCGCATAAAGATTGTCTTTTAGTAAGCTTATATCAGCTGTTGCCTTGGCTATGTCTGCACCTTTTTGCATACTGATACCAACATCGGCTTTTATCAAACTTGGTGCGTCGTTTATGCCATCTCCCACAAATGCTACTTTCTTGCCTTCACTTTTTAAACGCTCTATCACACTAGCCTTATCTGTTGGTAGGCAGTTAGCAAAAACCCTATCCATACCAAGCTCTTTTGCTACTTGATTTGCTTTTGTTTCTACATCGCCAGTTAGCATAACAAGCTCTTTTACACCAAGATTTTTAAGTGCATTAAGGGCTTCTTTTGCATTTTCTCGCATCGTATCTCTCATAGCTATGATTCCTAAAAGCTCTTTATCGTATCCAACATATAGTAAGGTTAGACCGCTATTAATGGCTTCTTGAATAGTTTTTTCGTGCTCTAAAAATGAAATTTTCTCATCTTCTTCTAAAAAATGCCTAGATCCTATTACGACCTCTTTGCCACTAACGTGCGTTTTAAGTCCGTGAGCGACTATAAATTCGACCTCTTCGTGATGAACGTGGTGAAATCCGATTTTGCGAGCAGCTTTGAGTATTGCTTCTGCGACAGGGTGAAAATAGTGTTCTTCTGCGCTTGCAGTTAAATTTAGCAACTCGTTTTTGCTGATATTTGGTTTAAAAGAGAAAATTTCCTCCACGCTTAAACTTCCATAAGTTAGCGTTCCGGTTTTGTCAAACACGAATGTATCAACGCTAGCAAGAGCCTCGATGGCTTTTGCACCTTTTATCAGCACGCCGTTTCTACCAGCCTTTGATATGCTTGATTTAAATGCGACTGGTGTAGCTAGTTTTAGCGCACACGAGTAATCAGCTTGAAGCACCGAAGCTACGCGGTTCATATCGCGTCCTAGCAAATAGCTAAATCCGGCAAGTCCAAGTGTTACTGGGACTAATTTGTTGGCTAGTTTGGTCGCTTTTAGACCAACGGCTGATTTTTCATTCAGTGAGCTTTGGATATAGGATTTTATTCTTGCAGTCGCACTTTCGGCGGCTATGCTTTCAGCCCAAATTTTAATCCGCCCATCTTCAACTACCGTACCGCTCATCACGCGGTCGCCACGCTCTTTTTTGACTGGTTCGGCCTCACCTGTCATGCTGACTTGATTGACGCTTGCGGATCCTTGCACGATATAGCCATCAATCCCAATACTCTCCCCAGCACCTACAACAACAATGTCGCCTACTTGCACGTTAGAGGTTGGAATTTTCTCTAAGTGTTTTTTGCCGTTTATGGTTTTTTCTACCCAAACTTCTTCTATATTTGGACGAGCTAACTCTTTAATCAAATCATCGCTTTTATGCACGGCACTTTCTTCCATATACTCGCCAATAGTTAGCATTAAATTTGTGCCATTTGCTGCCGTGTAATCACTCCTAGCCAAGCTAACTCCTACGGCCATGGCTTCAAGTACTTTTGATGTCAAGCCTTCGTTTATAAGCTCATCAAGACCAGAACGAAGCAAAGGATATGTCGCATATAAACTAGAAGCTAAGGCTACTGGCTTGTCGTTTAGCATCGCAATACCCATAGCAGTTGCAGCTTTGTAAATTTCAGCCTTGCTAGGCTCTTCTTTTTTTTTACTCAGGGTTTTTAAATCGATATTTTCTAGATATTGAGTAATCTCTTCTAAATTTGAGTAAAATTCTATGATAATGCTTTTGGCTCTTTTATTTACTCGAACGCTTTTTACTAGCTTATGTTCTGAAATTTGAGCCTCTAAGTGGCTTTCGTCGCAGTCAAGATTGATATTATCTAGTATAAATCGCACACGATTTTTGGTTTTGTGGGCGATTTTTAGGTTATTCTTCGGATTCAACTTGCGCCTTCACATCTTCAAAACGTTCTTTTAGCTCTTCAAAACCTGCTTGAAGCAAATTTGCACCTTTTACGATAGCTGAGAAAATCATCTCTTGTGCCTTTGGATTGGTTAGTAAATACGCTGACAAGCCACCAATTAATGCACCTTTTAAAAATCCAGCAGAGTTAAAATTTTCTGGAACAAAATCCTTAAACGCATTGTTTATGCTCATGTCAAAAGCACTTGGAGCACCTGTTGTTTTAACTGTTGTTGTTGTCGTTGTCGTGCTACCGTCTTCATTTTTTTGATTTACTATTTGAGTTTGGTTGATATATGGATTTTTCATTTTTTACCGCCTAAAAATTTTTCCGCCAGCATCACTGTTGCGACACCAAAAGCAACGTATATAGTTGCGCCTATGTAGTTTCTCATAACGATTTTGTTTGAAGCTGCTATTGCCGTTCCAGCTGCTATTCCGCCTTGAATTGCTGATTTGGTTAAGCTTTTTGTAAGTGTAGCTGTTGAAATTTCTTTATTTTTATGAGCTACGTAATCCTTGCTACCAAGCGTAATCGCCGCAAACAGCGCACCACTGATGACATGATCTAGTGGAAGCCTTGTAGTAGATAAAACTGCGTTCATTTTTTAGCCTTAAATTTGTTTTGTAGTTCTTGGTTTTCTTGTTTTCTTAACTTCTTTTGAAGTGACTTGTTCGTTATTTTGCGTTTTTGCCTTGATTTCGTGTTCGCTGTTTTCATCTTTTGTTTTGTTAAATTTATCTTTTGCAAAACCCCTGACGTCGCCAGCTAATGCCTTGCCTTTGCTTAGACCTTCTTTAAATTTGTCGTTAAAAGATGATTTTATCTTGTCTTTATTGTTGAAGGCAACAACTGCCAAACCGCCTAATGCAACACCTGCTAGAAATGGAAGTGCCATTTTTTACTCCTTAGTTTGAATTTTCGTTTTTATTTATCATCATAGCTGCAAGCCCGCCAAGCGCAAGCCCGCCAAAAAATGAGAAATTTGGACTTTTTATAAGCGCATTTAAATCTTCGTTTGTAGCTTTCCCAGAAGCGAATTTCTCGATAGTTGCCGACATTTTATTAAACGTATCAGCGTCAAAAATATCTTTGATAGTTTTTGGCTCATCTTGCGTTTTTTGTGGCAAATTTTGAGCATAAAGTTTGGCTTTTAGAGCTGCTATATATTCGTTATTTGATGTCGCCCAAAGTCTAAAAAACAGATCTCTTAGCGTTTCGTCATCAACATTATCAGTTGCGCTCTCGTAAAAGGCGTTTAGTTCGAGTTCATAATTGATAGCTTTTATCAAACAATCATCTAAATTTTGTGGCATAATTACGCCTAAAATATTTGTCGAGAGTTCTAAATTTTGGCTTTTTGCATAATTTTCTAAAAGCTCAACTCCATTTTTTCTAATAAGCAAAATTTGAGAAAATACATCATCTTTGTTGCTAAATTTTTTATATAACTCGATGCCTTGAAGCTCAAATGTATAAGCTAAATTTAAAATTTCATTCATACTATTTTCCTTGCCAACTCGTTTATTTTTTGCGTTATAGCGTTGATATTTCTGCCGGCTAAAAGATCGTCCCAAAGTTCTTTTGGAAAAATTTCCTTATCATATTCAATAGTAACTGAGCCTATTATTAAATTAAACTTAACATTTTTTATGCCGTCAATTTGCTTGATTATTTCGTTGATTTTTTTCACATCGAAATTTGACGACTCTTTTTTGATCTCACTGCTAACGCGCACTCTTAGCCTTCCTGGCGTGTGGGCAATGGGCGTAAAATACGAAGTTAGGCGAATTATTAAATCAGAAGCTACTAAATTATCCAATTTTTACCTTTCTTTTTGTTTGGCGCATTATCATAAGTTGTAACTAAATTTTAGCTTAAAGTTTTTTGCGTATCGTTATCAAATACTTTTTGATACGATAGCCTATAAAACGCTATTTGTTTTGGCATTTTTGACAAATTCCATACAAAATCATAATGTGTCCTTGTGTTAAAAATTTGTATGTTGAGCAAATTTCATCTTGTCTTTGCTCGATTTTTTCGTCGCAAAAACTCTGTATTTTGCCGCATTTTGTGCATATTAAATGATCGTGATGTGATTTTAAATTTAGTTCAAATTTCTTAGTCCCATTCTCGTCAAAGCTCACCACAAGGCTGTTTTCACATAAAAAATTTAAAAATTGGTAAATTGCTGTAAGGCTGATTTTCTTGTTTAATTTTGATTGGATTTCATTTGCACTAAGGTGCTCGTCATTTTGAAACAAGACTTTTAAAATTTGCTCTTTTTGTTTGGAATTTTTAAGTCCAAAATCTCGTAAAAAGCCGATAAATTTCATATAAAATTTCTCAAAACTGTCCATTTTTGGTTACTTTGCTAATCAATAAAATTTATGCTTGATTATACGTAAAAAAACTAATTTATATATAAAATTTTCTCACTAAGCATTTATAAAGCTTATTTTGGCATAATTCGGCAAAAAATTTTAATTTTCAAGGTGAGATATGACGTATGACGAACTAGAATTAGAGGCTATGCTGCTTGAAGTTTTAGAAAATCGCGGCAATTTCGAGTCAATGGACGATGAGGAGCTTTTTGAGCTCGTTGAGGTTGTAGCTAAATACACCGAGGGTGATTACGAAGAGGCGTTTGAATATATGACGCAGTTTTCACCAATTAACAAAAAACGGTTTGTTTCTCTTTATACGGTTTAGTTTTCTAAGCCGTCAAATTTATGAAAATCTTCTTATTTTTATTTGCTTTTTGTTTAGCTCTTGTTGCAGAAACTATCACAAACGGCGATGTTAAAATGTACGAAACGTCAAATCCTGAAGAATTAATTATTGATTCCAAAGAGGCACGTTGGCTAAATTCTGCGATCAATCAGAATATGAAATTTGCATATTGAAAAGCTTCACTTTTTGGGTGTTGTTTAATATTTGATTACTTAATTTTATCAAAAAATAAGAGGTTTATAGCTAAAACGATGGGTAAATTTGTGTT
>JBQNAH010000015.1:0-35931 GCA_052170535.1 Campylobacter sp.
AATTAAAAAATTTGGGGGAAATTTTTTAATTTGCTCTAAATGGAGATGGGTTGGGTGCAAATACATGAAAAAATGCGATGAAATTTGTTAAACAAACATCGCAAATAAAAAAATTCCCAAAATCAATCGGTAAATCACAAATGGCAACATACTTGCCCGTGCGATAAATGCCATAAACAATCGCACGCAAATATACGCGCTGATACCACTAATGGCGACCGCCAAAGCCATATCGTCCCAATTAACCGTATCGACCATTTTAAAGAGTTTAAGCCCTTCTAGACCGCCAGCTAGTATAATGACTGGAATTGACATCAAAAAGGAAAAATTTGCACTAAATTTACGATCAAAACCCAAAAATAAAGCCGCTGTAATCGTGATACCAGAACGAGAAACGCCAGGAATTAGCGCAAAAGCTTGCGCGCAACCGATCAAAATAGCAAATTTGATCGTAATATCGGCGGAATTTCTCGCGCCAGGGCTTTTATCAGCAAAATAAAGTGCGATAGCAAAAATAATAGTCGTTGTGGCGATAACGAGCCCATTTCTAGTGTATTGCTCGATATAATCGCTTAAAAGTAGTCCAATAATGCCAACCGGAATAGTTGCAAAGCCAACCGACCATACAAGCGTGCTCTCACCGACAGTTTGGCGTTTGACTATGGAAGCGAAAAAATCGCCTAACAACTTAGCTAAGCTATCTTTAAAATAAAATAAAATCGCTAACAAAGTGCCGACATGAACGGCTACGTCAAAGGCTAACCCCTGATCGTCCCAGCCAAGAAGCTTTGGCACAAGTACCAAATGAGCCGAGCTAGAAATCGGCAAAAATTCGCTAATGCCCTGAACTAGCGCTAAAATGATGATGTGAGAAATTTCCATTTATGCCTTAGTTTGCATTAAAAAATTCGCTAATTTTTCGCCCGTAAAACCAAAATGATCAAAAAGCGCGTCAGCCTTGCCACTCTCGCCAAAGCTTTTCATCGAGTAAATTTCATCGGCGAATTTATACCATTCAAGCCCACTTGCAGCTTCAACGGCTATAATTTTTGTATTTTTATCTAAAATTTCATCTAAATAATCGCTCGTTTGCTCACACAAAAGATCAAAACACGGTGCGGATACGACATTTACTCCGATACCATTTTGAGCTAAAATTCCAGCTGCCTTGACACAAACCGAAACTTCGCTACCGCTTGCAATAAGCGTAAATTTAGGGTTTTGCGCCCTGCTTAATAGATACGCACCATTTTTGACATCGCCAAATTCCGAATGTTTAAGCGGTTCTAAACCCTGACGACTTAGCACGAAAGCACTAGGAGCGTTTAAATTTAAAGCCACTTTCCAACAACAGACGTTTTCGTTTCCATCAGCTGGGCGGAAGGTGTAGAAATTTGGCATAGCTCTAAATGCGCTTAACTGCTCGATTGGCTGGTGAGTTGGTCCATCTTCGCCAACGCCGATACTATCATGCGTGAAGATAAAGAAATTCTTAACTCCCATAAGCGCGGCAATCCTTGCGCTTGGCTTTAAATAATCGCTAAAAATAAAAAAAGTCGAGCAAAATGGTAAAAACAAACCGTATCTGGCAAATGCGTTTGTGATCGCGCCCATCGCGTGTTCGCGGATACCGTAGTGGATATTTCGACCATTTGGGAAGTCGCCCATATTTTTTAGCTCAGTTTTGTTTGAAGGCGCAAGATCGGCACTACCACCAATGAAACCTGGCAAAGCTTTTGCGATTTCGTTTATGATCGCGCCATTGCTATCTCTGGTAGCTACTTTTTTGCCTGTAAAGTCCGGAAAATTTATCTTTTTAAAATCAGGATTTTGCAAATTTGACAAAAGTTCTTTGCTCTCTTGGCTTAAATTTTCAAACTGCTTTTTCCACAAAGCCTCAGTCAAATCGCCCTTTTCAACAGCTGCTCGAAAGCGAATAAGCACATCCTCATCAATGCAAAATTTTACTTCTGGATCAAAACCAGCTGAAATTTTAGCCGCCCTTATGACATCTTCGCCAAGTGGCGCACCGTGGCTGTGATGACTACCTTCTAACTCACCAGCACCCTTTGCTATGCGCGTGTTTGCAATGATAAGATATGGCTTTTCTTTGTTTGTGGCTTCATCCAGCGCAAATTCTATCTCGTCATAATTGTGACCATCAATGCGCGCAACTTCCCAGCCCTGCGCTTCAAAGCGTGATTTTACATCTTCGCTCCAAGCTAGCCTAGTATCGCCTTCAATCGTGATACTGTTTGAATCGTAAATCAAAATTAAATTATTAAGGTGCAAATTTCCTGCGACGCTACACGCTTCGTAACTGATGCCCTCCTCTAAATCGCCATCACCACAAAGGCAATAAATTTTGTGATTTATGATCTCATTTGCCGGAGTATTTAGCAAATTTGCCGCGTATTTTGCCGCCATCGCAAAGCCAACAGCGTTTGCCACACCTTGACCCAAAGGACCAGTTGCAACCTCAACTCCACACGTTGAAATTTCAGGATGTCCTGGCGTTTTTGAGCCAAGCTGTCGGAAATTTTTTAAATCTTCAAGACTTAAATCGTATCCGCTTAAATACAAAAAGCTATAAACCAAACTACTCGCGTGTCCGCCTGAAAACACGAGCCTATCGCGGTTTAGCCAGTTTGGATTTTTAGGATTGTGATTTAGCTTTTTAGATAAAACGGTAATGATATCAGCTAGTCCCATCGGTGCGCCCGGGTGTCCGCTGTTTGCCTTTTGGACCATATCAGCGCATAAAAATCTTATCGTATCTGCTTGTTTTTTTAGCATTTTTGTTCCTTATTTTAGATGTTTGTTTATGAGATTTAAAACTATATCACTTACGCCGTTATCTACGCTGTTTAAGTTTGCTTTTATCTCTTCTATAAGTTTATTTTTAGACGCAATCGCACCTTCGTTGCCTAGCAAATTTGTAAATGAATTTTTAACACCATCATTGTGCGTAGGCTTACCAACCTCTTTCTCATCAGCTGTCGCATCGATAATATCATCTTGTATTTGAAAAGCAAGTCCTAATTTTAACCCAATCTGGTAAATTTCATCGCTTTGATTAGCATTCAGTCCTGATACAACACAACCAGTTTGAAGTGCGGCAGCGATTAATTTAGCTGTTTTGTGAATGTGTAAAAATTTTAAATTTTCAAGATTTAGCTTTTGTTTCTCAAAATGACAATCAAGTGCTTGACCAAGAACCATTCCATAAATTCCAGCATTTTTAGATAAAATTTCAACGCATTTTATGGCAATTTCAGGTTCAAGTCTAGCATTGGCAATCTCGAAAAAAGCATGTGTGTTTAAAGCATCTCCAACCAAAACAGCCGTAACTTCGTCATAAACTACGTGCAAAGTCGGCTGTCCGCGACGAAGTGGTGCATTATCCATAACCGGCAAATCATCGTGGATAAGAGAATATGTATGCATAAGTTCGTAAGCCAAGGCAACTCTCATTGCTGATTGCAAATTCTGTGGAGATAAATTTTGAACGACGCCAAGTATTAACATCGCTCGAAAATGCTTTCCCCCAGCCCTTAACATACGTGCCAAAGCATCGTTAAAATGCGGGTGAAAACTATCTACTTGGGGTAAATTTTGTAACAAAAATTGCTTAAAATTTTCTAATAAATCCTCGTTCATCACTTAACTTTGTAGAAAAAATCGAAATTATCACGCCTAAAAAGCAGCTGATACTCGCGCTCATCATCTTTTATCAAATCCAAAACATCTTTGTGGCTTTTTACCATCTTTTGATCGATTTGCATAAGTTTATCGCCAGCTTTTATGCCAAATTTTGCCGCATCAGAGTCCTCATCGACAGCTTTAATGACAAGTTTATCATCAAAGCTCATACCGCGAGCTCTAAAAAGATCAACGGTTGTGTTCGTTAAGTTTAAATTCATCGCCATATCTTTTGAATTTGTGGAATTTGAGTCGGATTTTGTAATATTTTTGTCGTCTTGCTCATCAGAAACGGCGATTTTTATCTCTTCTAAAATGCCATTTCTAATCACGCCAAAAGTTAGAATTTCGCCCTTTTTAGCAAACAAAATTCTTTCATTTAACGAGCGCAAATCAGCAAAAGTTTCATCATTTATCGTTACTATTTCATCACCCGTCATCAACGCTTTGCCACGCCCAAGCTGATCAACGCTCTTTACAAAATATTTACCTTTAAGGCTATGAAAAACAGCACCAATATCGCCGTAATAAACATCAGGATAGCTTAAAAAATGCCTTAAATATCTATTCGGAACAAATTTATCGCTTCCGACAACTATTCCGCGCAAATTACAACAAGGGCTTAACAAAAGTCCGGTTGAATTTACATCAAAATTTAACGTATCAAGGTCGCCTAATCTCTCGCCAAGCTCCTTAACGTGCCCATATTTTGTCGAATTTATATCCGAAGTTACGCTCACCCAATCGCTTTTTTTGGTTGTGTTTTCATCGCTCATTTTAATCGGATCTAATTTTTTATCAGACGATACCAAATAAAGCCCCAAAAATGGATCAAATTTGACATAATTATTAATTGGCATATCGTTTTGCTTTGGCACGGCGATCAAATTTGCAGTCAAAGCCACACCCCAGCTACTGCCAACATCAACCATACTTTTAAGACTTTTTTGATAACACGCATTAAAATCATCTTGTGTCGGACGGGGGGCGGAATTTAAACAACCAATCAAACCAAAAATGGTAAATAAGCTTAAAATTTTCTTCATTTTACACCCAAATTGCCAAAATTCAAACCGCCAAGCATTCTGCCAGCGATGTTTTTCTTTTCATTTTCGACCATTTTGATAACGTCATTGACCGCTGAAATGAGTAAAATTTGCAAACTTTCTTTGTCTTCAAGCAAGCTATCATCAATGCTAATGTCGATAACCTCGCCTTTGCCGTTAGCTTTAACACAAATGAGCCCGCCACCAGCTTTTACTCCAAATTCTTTGGACTCGCTTTCGTTTTCTATCTCTCGCGCCTTTTTTTGCACCTCTTCAAGCATCTGTCCCATTTTAGAAAAGTCGAGTCCTCCAAGCATAATATTCCTTTATTTTTTGGCGTATTTTATCAAAATTAAACTAAAATTTTAATGCTTTACAATTTTATTTTTAGCATCAACTTGAACGATTTGTGGCTTAAATTTCTTCGCTTTTTTGGCTTTTATGCTCGCATAAGCTACGATTATAACGATATCGCCAATACAAACTCTCCTTGCAGCAGCACCATTTAGGCAAATTTCGCCTTTTTTTTCACCTCTTATGACATAAGTTGCAAAACGCTCGCCATTATTTACGTTTAAAATTTCAACCTTTTGCCACTCGCAAAGTCCGGCAGCATCGATAAGTTCGCCATCAATCGTAATTGAGCCAACATAATTTAAATTCGCATCAGTTACGGTTGCGCGATGAATTTTATTTGACATTACTTCGATTTTCATATTTTTCCTTTATTTTTTCGCGATTATACTACAAAAATTTAGTTAAATTTTAAATTTGCGACAAAGATTTTCAACAATTTCCTTGTCGCTAAACGGGTATTTTACGCCTTTAATCTCCTGATAATCCTCATCTCCCTTGCCAAGTATGACTAAAATTTCATCTTTGGCTAAATTTTCAAAGCCAAATTTTATAGCCTCACGTCTGTCACCAATACACTTGACATTTTCGCTTGGCGTTACGCCAGTACAAATTTCAGCGATGATCTCATCTGGGTTTTCTGAGCGCGGGTTGTCGCTTGTGATGATTAATTTGCTTGCGTATTTTTGTGCGATTTTGCCCATTTTTGGGCGTTTCGTTCGGTCTCTATCGCCACCTGCGCCAAAAACAACGACCAATTTATAATGTTTGAGCGCATTTAGCACCTTTTCTATCCCATCTGGTGTGTGCGCAAAATCAACAATCACGAGTGGCTGCGTGCTAACAACCTCCATTCGGCCAGCTACGCCACCGAAATTTTCAACCGCTTTACTTATCTCCTTTAAATCCTTATCGCTTAATTTCATCACACAACCAACAGCTGCCATAAGGTTGTATAGGTTAAATTCGCCTTGAAGTGATGAATTTAGCTCAAAATCACCTTTTGGAGTGTTTAAAATGGCGTTTATTCCGTATTTTAGGCTATAAACCTTTGGCGAGATCATCGCTGGCGAGTAAATGGAGTATGAGATCGAATTTCTAGGGTTAAATTTCACGTTTTTATCATCAGTATTTATGATTTTTACGCATTCGTCTGTTAAAAAGCTATTTTTTACAGCGGCGTATTCTTCAAAAGTGCCGTGATAATCAAGATGATCTTGGGTTAAATTCGTAAAAATTTTAACAGCGAAATTTAGGCTTTCTATGCGTTTTTGAGCGATAGAATGGGAACTAACTTCCATAATAAAAAATTGACATTTTTTCTCGCTTGCAACCTTTAAGTAGCTAAGTGTGCGTAAAATTTCGCTCGTAGTTAGCCCCTTTGCGTCAATCCTTTCGTCATTTACAAATGCCCCGCGCGTCCCACAAAGTCCGCAACCGCAACCAAGATCAAGCAAAATCGAATAAATCGCCGCAGCGGTTGTTGTTTTGCCATTCGTGCCTGTTATCCCGACGATTTTTATATTTTCATCGATTTTAAGCAATCTCTTGCATTCATCTAAGCTGACAATCTTTGCCCCTTTTTCAACCGCAACTTGGGTAAATTTCGCATTTGACGAAGTTTGAACAAAGTAGCAATTCGCTTCGCACTCACTTGAATTATCAGTTACATAGTTATCATCAATGTAAATTTTCACTTTTTTGCCTTATCTCGCACATTAAAGCATTTATACGCTCATCGCCCTTAAACAGCAAAGCCGCGCTTTCAAGATACGTTAGTCCCATTTCCAAAAAATCGTGTTTTATGAGATTTTCAACAAAGTCCAAAAAATCCTCGCGTGTATTAATCATAACCCGAGTTGAAAACATAATGTCTTCAAACGTCTTTTTAAAACCGTTGCCATTACTAACAGCTTTCATAAAATCCTCGTAGCTAATCGCATTTTGAGATTCGAATTCTTCGTCAACTTCTTCTAATTTGGATTCTAAAACCTCTAAAATTTCGTCCAGTTCGTTTGTTTTTATGCCAAATTTATCCTTGGTTTTAAAAATTTCAAACAGCATGATCGCCTCATCTTTGCGATTTTTAGCAAGCGAGCAAAGCATAATCAAAAAAAGTAGTTTTTTGTCGGCTTTTAGTTCGTAAGCCAAAGAAAACAAACTCATAGCTTCATCAAAACGATCGGCGCAAAATGCCTTTATTCCGGCTTTTTTGTAATCAATCAAATTTTATCTCTTCACCAATTGGGATATTAACAACTTCAAGTTCTGGATGAATATCCATACGAAGTTGGCGTTCAATTCCGTATTTAAGGGTAGTTGCACTAGCTGCACATCCATGACAATGCCCCACAAGCTGGACATAAATTTTGCCATTTTTTATACCAAGCAACTCCAAATCACCTCCATCATTTTGAAGCATCGGGCGAATTTTATCTAGGCTATTTTGCACCGGTCTTAACAACTCTTCATCTGTAAATAAAACCACTGTTCCTCCTTTAAATTTGATGTTATTATACACAAAATTTGTAAGAATGAAATTATATTTTTGTATTTAATTATCAAAATAACAAAGCAAAGAATTTGGTAAAATCAAAAATGTGGCAAAATTTAAACATTTGTAAAAATAGAATTTGAAGCAAGAGAGCCTAAGCTCTCTAAAATTTACTCGCTAACTAGCTCTATATAAGCCATTTCGGCTGCATCGCCTTTTCTAACGCGAGTTTTTATTATGCGTGTATATCCGCCATTGCGATTAGCAAATTTTGGGGCTACTTCTGTAACAAGTTTGTTTGTAGTTTCTTTATCTTGAAGACTTGCAAAAACAGCTCTATGAGCGTTACTGTCGCCTTTTCTTGCTCTTGTTATCAATTTCTCGACATAACCTCTAAGCTCTTTGGCTTTTGGCAAAGTCGTTTCTATCTTCTCACTTTTTATAATTGCGATTGCTAAATTTTTAAGCAACGCGGCACGATGAGATGACGTTCTGCCTAATTTTCTATATCCGTGACCATGTCTCATTTATCTTCCTTTTACTCTTTTGCGCTCATTTGCGATTTAAGCTCATTAATTTTCTTTTTAAGCTGTTCTTTGCTACCGCCAATATCACCACCAATCGGGTAGCCAATCTCTTGCATTATGGATTTTATCTCGTCCAAAGACTTTTTGCCTAAATTTTTAAGATCTTTAAGTTCATTCTCATCCATCAAAGCAAGTTCTCCGATAAACTTAATCTCGGCTTTATCCAAGCAGTTGAAACTTCTAGCTGATAAATTCAGATCTTCTACACTTTGGAAAAGCTTTGAGTGTTCGCTACCTATAACTTGATTGTTTAGCCCAGCTGCTATATCTATGTTTAGCACACTTTTAAAAACCGACATTTGCTGATACATAGCTTCAATGGCGTGTTTAAAGGCTTCAATAGCACCAACTTGACCATCTGTTGTTACCGTAAAAACTATCTTTTCATAGTCTGGATTATCTTCAACCAAAACATTTACGATCTCATAAACCGCCTTTTTAACAGGTGTAAAAAAAGCATCAAGAGCGATATAATTTTCGTCCATATCGTCGCGAATTTCTTCGCTTGGCACATAACCTATACCTTTTTGAACGATAACAGAAAATTTAAGTTCTGCATCTTCGTTTATAGTCGCAAGATAGGCATTAGGATTTACTATATCAACAATATCATTGCACAAATCCGAAGCCTTGATTTCTTTTGGACCTTTAAAACTATACTCAACGATTTCGCGTTCAGATTCATTATTTAACTTAAAACGAATATTTTTTAAATTTATAATAAACTGTGCGACATCTTCAAGCATTCCTCTCATCGAATCAAATTCGTGAGAAACACCTTCTATCTTCACACCAGTTGGAGCAAATCCAACCGTGCTACTGTACAATAAACGTCTTAAAGGGTGTGCTAACGTTACAGCGTAACCGGTTTCAAACGGATATGCTGTTATCTTAGCGACATTTTCGCTTATGCTTTGAACCGAAATTTCAGTAGGCATATAAGCTGATGTAGTAATTTTTCTCATAATTACACCCCTTATTATTTAGAATAAAGCTCTACTATAAATCTTTCCTCAACAGGAATAACAACTTCGTCTCTCTCTGGTGTTCTTGTAAAAATTCCAAATTTTTTATCTTTTTCAACATCAACCCAAGCAACTATACCAGTTTGAGCGGTTAGATCTATCGCACGAACTATTTGCGGATTATTTTTAGACTTTTCAGCAATTTCGATTTTCGCGCCGACAAAAACTCTAAAAGATGGAATATCAACCCTTCTTCCGTTAACAAGAATATGCCCGTGAGTTACGAGTTGGCGAGCAAAACGACGAGTTGTTGCAAATCCCATTCTATAAACGACATTATCTAATCTTTGCTCTAAAAACTGAATAAGCAACGCACCAGTATTGCCATCTTTTCTCGCAGCTTCCTGGAAAAGACGAGAAAATTGTTTCTCAGAAATTCCATACATAAATTTAGCTTTTTGTTTTTCTCTAAGTTGCAAACCATATTCACTAATTTTCGCTCTTCTTTGTCCATGCTGACCTGGCGCAAAAGGGCGTTTATCAAGAGCTGACTTACCAGCCAAGCGTCTTTCGCCCTTCATCGCCAAACTAACACCAAGACGTCTTTCTATTTTTTCAACAGGTCCTCTATATCTAGCCATAATAATTCTCCTAAATTTTCATTATACGCGACGGCGTTTTGGTGGTCTGCAACCATTGTGAGCTAGAGGAGTAATATCTTTTAAAAATGTTACTTTTATGCCTTCTACTCCACCTACGCTCTTAACAGCGGTCTCACGACCACTTCCTGGACCTTGCACTTTTATGCCGACTTCTTTTATGCCGTGCTCTTTTGCTTTTGCTAAAGCATCTTCAACGGCTTGTTGAGCAGCATAAGGAGTTGATTTTTTACTTCCTTTAAAGCCTAAGCCACCAGCACTACTCCACGCAATAGCATTGCCCATTTCATCGGTTACCGTAACCATAGTATTATTAAAAGTCGCACTTATATAAACAATACCTTTAGCTATACTTTTTCTAACTGCTTTTTTCTTTACTACTTTTCTTTTTGCCATTATCTATCCTTATTTTGTCGCAGCACCGACAGTTTTGCGCTTACCTTTTCTGGTTCTAGCGTTTGTCTTAGTTTTTTGACCACGTACTGGAAGACCTTTTCTATGACGCAAACCGCGATAGCTTCCCAAATCCATAAGCGCTTTGATATCCATAGCTATACTTTTTCTAAGATCACCCTCTACAATATGGTGCTCTTGAATTTCTTTTCGGATTGCCGCAGCTTCATCTTCGGTTAAATCGCTAACTCTTTTGTCGTAAGAAATTTTAGTAGCATCAAGAATTTGTCTTGATTTGAATAGACCAATACCATAGATATAGGTCAAGCCATATTCCACTCTCTTCTTTTTTGGTAAATCTACACCTGCAATACGAGCCATACCTTATCCTTGTCTTTGTTTATGTTTTGGATTTTCGCATATTATACGAACAACACCTTGGCGTTTGACAACTTTACATTTGTCACACATCTTCTTAACAGAAGGACGAACTTTCATTCCAGTCTCCTAAAATTTTATTCCACTTTTTAGGCTGCATCAGGTTTAAGGAGATACTTAAACCAACTATTTTCAAAACAAGTGGTAAGCTTTGAAAACAATTCTTCACACAGCATTGGTTGCAAAGGGCTGATATTATCTAAAATTAGCTTTTATTTTACTTATGCCTATAAATTATCCTGCCCTTATCCAAGCTATAAGGCGTAAGTTCAACCTTAACGCGGTCACCCGGCATTATTTTTATATAATGCATTCTCATTTTGCCAGCTATATGGCATAAAATCACGTGCTTATTGTCAAGCTCAACTTTGAAAGTTGCGTTTGGCAAAGCTTCTATAACATTGCCATCTATCTCTATAATGTCATCTTTTGACACATTTCTCCTTTCCATAAAAATTTAAAAAACTCACGATTATACAAAATTTAATATTTCAAATCGCTTAATCTAAATTTAAAATAAGCTATATTTTATTTTAAAATATGGTAAATTTACCCATAAAAATTAGCATCAAACGTATGCGTAACATCTCCGCTAAATAAAATTTTACCATTTCCCAATCTCAGCCCAAGCTCTTCGCCACTTTTAGGATAAACTTTTGTCTGTGTTAAATGGTTAAAATTTAAAACGGCACCATAAAAACAAGCCGACATTCCTGTTCCGCAAGCCAACGTTTCGTCTTCAACTCCGCGTTCATACGTTCTGACATAAATCGATTTATCTTTTATTAATGCAAAATTTACATTTGCATTATATTTTTCGCGCATTTTTTTTGCTAAACCAAGATCAAATTTTGCCAAATCATTGACAAAAGTTACTAAATGAGGCACTCCAGTATCGTAAAAATACCACTGCAAATCGCACTCTTTAAAGCCGTCTGATAAAATTTTCGGACTTGTTAATTCAACTTCAATTCCGTTTTTATCGATATTTCCGTTTATTAAGCCAGCGCCCGTTAAAAGTGTGGCAGATTTGCCAATGAGAGAATTTTCATAAGCATAGAAAAATGCTGCGCGCGCGCCATTTCCGCACATCGCTGCGTAGCTTCCGTCGCTGTTGTAAAATTCCCATTTCACGCTATTTTTGCCATTTGGCAAAAGCACGATCAAACCGTCTGCGCCAACTCCGTTTATGCGGTGGCAAATTTTGCGTGCAAGTTCACTACGGTCGGCATTTTCAAATGTATGAAATATCACAAAATCATTACCGCTTGCATTATATTTTGAAACCAACATAATCTCCCTTTTTGCTTTCAAATTTGTGAAATTTTACCTAAAAATTGACGAATTTGATGCTGTAAATTCTCTAAATTTTGACTATTGTCGATGACAAAATCAGCCATTTTAGCTTTTTCTTCAATGTCGATTTGTAGCTCAACGCGCCTTAACGCTTCGTCGTAAGCAAGGGAATTTCGTTTAATAATCCTCGAAATTAGCAAATTTTTAGGCGCATAAACAACCACGACATTTTTAAATTTATACTCGCCAAGTCGCTCGAAATACAGCGGAATATCCACAAAATATGGCTTTTTTTTCGCTTCTAAAATTTCACAATTTTTCATTATATCTTGAGCGATTTTTGTATGCAAAACGCTTTCTAGAATTTTTAATTTCTCACCGTTTGAAAAAACGATATTGCCGAGTTTTTTACGATCTATTTTGCCGTTTTCATCTAAAATTTCACTGCCAAATTTCGCCACAACTTCACTTTTAGACAGTTCAAGTTGTTTGTGCGCTATCAAATCAGCGTCAATAACGTCATATCCATATTTGCATAAAAGCGTTACAAACGTGCTTTTACCGCTACCAATGCTTCCAGTAACGACGTAAGCGTTTTGAAATTTAGACATTTTTAACCCCTTGTTTTACTGCTATTTTAGCAAATTTTAGTTAAAATCGCCGAAAATTTATCAAAGGCAAAAAATGATAACTTACAAAGACGCTGGCGTTGACATTGATACTGGAAACGAGTTTGTAAATTCGATTAAACCACACGTTAAATCAACATTTAATCCGTTAGTTTTAGGCGGAATTGGCTCGTTTTCTGGCGCTATGGCTTTACCTAGCGGGTATAAAAATCCAGCCATTTTGGGCGCAACCGATGGCGTTGGCACAAAGCTTCGCTTGGCAATTGATACAAATAAGCTACAAAATATTGGTCAAGACTTAGTTGCAATGTGCGTAAACGACCTAATATGCAACTTCGCAAAGCCACTGTTTTTTTTGGATTATTATGCAACCGCAAAGCTTGATGTCAAAAGCGCTCAAATCGTTGTAAAAAGCATAGCCGATGGATGCAAAATGGCTCAGTGTGCGTTAATCGGTGGCGAAACAGCTGAAATGCCATCAATGTATAAAGATGGCGATTTTGACTTGGCTGGATTTGCCGTAGGCATAGCTGAAATCGACGAAATAGATAGGACAAAATTCGTAAAAAAGGGCGATATTCTAGTAGCTTTTCCATCAAACGGGCTTCACTCGAACGGTTATTCGTTGGCGCGCAAAGTAATAAACGAAAAAGGCTTGAAATTTGACGATATGATAGGCGATGAAAAGTTAATAGACCTTCTTTTAAAACCCACTAGAATTTATGTTGAAAATTTCATCGCTTTAAAGGATAAAATTAACGCACTCGCGCATATTACGGGTGGTGGCTTGGTAGAAAATTTGCCACGCATTTTTCCAAAAGGACTTGGTGCAAAAATTTCAAAAAATGCCATAAAAATACCAAAAATATATGAAATTTTTCAAGATATTGTCGCCGAAAACGAGCTTTACAGAACGTTTAATATGGGCGTTGGTATGGTTTTGGTCATATCAAGGCAAAATGTTGATTACGTGCTTTCAAACAGCGACGGTTACGTAATCGGCGAAGTTGTTGATGGCGAAGGCGTGGAAATTTTGTAACCATTTTAAGCAAATTTTAAATTAAAGCTCAACACTTATTTAGGCTATTTACAGCAAAAATATTTGCAAATGTCAGACAAAACATATCTTGAAATTGACTTAAAACCACGCCAAAGCTAATATCAATGTTGCAAACACTTATTTGTGAAGTTTGACTTAAAAGTTTATTTTGTTAAATTTAACTCTTGCACCTAAAAAAGCTTAATTTAATAATTATAAATCATTAGTAATGCATGCAAAGCAATACTCTTAGAAATTCGCAAATTATAAATCAACACTATCGTTTTATACCTTTAAATCACACTGGTTTATTTGCCTTTAATTAATATTAAAAAATAATTAAACCATTTTAATAACTTCAACAATCTCACCTTTTTTTAGAAATTCTCTCTCTTTTGGGATCACTAAAAGTGCCCCATTGTTTGTTAGATTATTTGTGATCGCCGAACTTCCAAGCTTCTTGCCGTTTAAATTTACGTGCATTTGTCCGTTTTTATTAACTAAATTTACTGCCGTAAATTCCAAGAAATTTGAACGTTTTTGATAATCTTCATCAATTACTGCTGTGATTTTCGCATCAGAGTATCCTAGCCAAGAGTTTAGTAAAATTCTTACATATAGCGCACACGTAACCATCGCCGAATAAGCAAATCCAGGTAGTGCAAATATGTATTTATCGCCACTTGTTGCTACCTTTACATGCCTGCCGGGCTTGATCGCCACCCCGTTGATTATAACCTTAAATTTCTCATTTAAAACACCTTTTACGAAGTCATAATCCCCAACGCTAACACCGCCAGTTGTTATCAAAATATCAGCAAATTTGATAGCATTTATTATGGATTTTTCAATCACTTGCTTCGTGTCGCAAACAATTGGACAAATGATTGGCTCTGCGCCCATTTTATGCACCATAGCTGCGATTGCAACGTGGTTTGAGCTGTGAATTTGAGCTGAATTTTCTAGCGGATCGCCAAGGTCTTTTATCTCACTTCCAGTTGAAAGTATGGCAACTCTTGGTTTGACAAAAACACTTATGTGAAAAGCTCCAAGTTCAGCCAAAAGTGCTATTTCAGCGTATGTTAGACGTGTGCCTTTTTTTATCAAAATTTCACCTTTTTGATAGCTTTCGCCGATTTTTCGCACAGCAAATCCTTTTGCAACTGGCTTTTTAATCACGGCTTTATTGCCTATAATTTCGACATTTTCGATCGGTATTAGCGTATCGGCTCCATCACTCATCACTGAGCCAGTGAATGTTTTGACGCATTTTGAAGCCAGAATTTGCAACTGCTTATCGCTTCCTGCTGGTAGATCGTCTATAACTTCAAGTTCGCTTAAATTTTCTTGCCATTTGTAAGCATAACCGTCCATTGCCGCCATTTCTCTTGACGGGTAATTATCATTCGCAACTACGTCGTAAGCGATGTTTCGATCAAGAACATCGGTTATGGCAACCTTTTCTATTTTATCCCAAGCATTAATACTTTGGTGTAAAATTTCTAAGCTTTTTTCATAACTTATAAATTCCATTTTATTCCTTTTAAGCCAAAATTCCTGCGCCGTTTATTATTTGTGCGCGATCCTTTGCGTAAATTCTTTCGCCATTTACGACATCGTATTTCCAAATCGGAGCGTTTGCTTTAAAATCTTCTACAAATTCATCAATCAAACTTAAAGCAACCTTGCGTTGTTTGCTAATCACCGCTGCTACATACGATGTTTGATGAATGCCAACATCGCCACGTGAGTGAGCAAATTTGACAAAAGCACCAAATTTAGCGACCTTTTGCTCCCAACCTTGAAGCCATTTTTTAAGTATTGGTTCGTAAATATCAAAACTAAGCGCACAAATTCCATTTTCTTCCCGCACAATACCGATAAAAGTTATCATTGCACCGCAATTTTTCTCTTTAAATTCGTCATACCAAGCGTTTGTTATGGCATTTGTGTCCAAAGCACCGTTGTAAATTTGCATTTTAACCTCCACAAACTGGTGGCAAAATTGAAATTTTATCACCATTTTTTAATGTCGTTTTTAAATCCGTTACAATCTCGTCATTAATGGCAACAGCACAAATTTCAAGCCATTTTTTGTCTATTTTGTCAAATTTGGATAAAAACTCTTTAATTTCAGTCAAATTTGTCGCTTCAAGTGTTACTTTATCGCACTTTATTGGACCAAGAAATTCAATTTCTACCATATTTTTCCTTACTTTAAAATTTGGGTTATTTTAGCAAAATTAAGGTAAATTTTAGATACAATCTTAAAAATAAATTTAGAGAGATAAAATGGATCAAAATTTACTTAACATTAAAACGCCAGCTTATGTGTGCGAAGAGGCTAAATTGAGAGCTAATTTAGAGCTTTTAAAACGTGTTAAAGACGAAAGCGGAGCTAAAATTTTAGTTGCGCTTAAGGGTTTTGCATTCAGCGGCGCGATGAATATGGTAAGCGAGTATCTTGACGGAGCGACTTGCTCGGGCTTACACGAAGCAAAATTCGCCAAAGAGTTCGTAAGGGGCGAAATTCATACTTATTCGCCGGCGTTTAAAAATGATGAAATAGACGAAATTTTAAGCATATCCAAGCATATAGTTTTTAATTCATTTTCACAGTGGCAAATTTATAAGCAAAAAGCATTAAAAAGCTCAGTTAGCTGTGGTTTGCGTATTAATCCTGAATTGTCAGCTTCACCAAATGATATGTATAATCCGTGCGCGAAATTTAGCCGTCTTGGCATAACTAGGTCAAATTTTGAGCCAAAACTACTTGATGGCATCGAAGGACTGCATTTTCACGCACTTTGCGAGGAGAGTAGTGAGAGTTTGCAAAGTGTTTTGGAGGTGTTTGAGCAAAAATTTGGCGAGTTTATCCCAAAGATGAAATGGATAAATTTTGGCGGCGGTCATCATATCACAAGGAGCGATTACAACGTTGATTTGCTGATTGATCTTGTAAGAAAATTTCGTCAAAAATATGAAGTTGAGGTCTATCTTGAACCAGGCGAAGCTGTTGGTTGGCAAACTGGATTTTTAATCTCTAGTGTGCTAGATTTGGTTGATAATGGTAAAACGACTGCGATCATTGACGCTTCTGCTGAGGCTCATATGCCAGATACGGTGCTAATGCCTTACAGACCAGCCATCAGGGGCGAGAGCGAAGATGGCAGATTTTCATACCGGTTTGGTGGAAATACCTGCCTAGCTGGCGATATAGTCGGGCTTGAAGCTGCGGATGCGGATTATAAATTTGATAAACCGTTAAAAATCGGCGATAGGGTTATTTTTGAAGATCAAATTCACTACACAATAGTGAAAAATACGACTTTTAACGGGATTAAACTACCAGATTTACTGTTGTTAAAGGAAAACGGCGAGATAGAAAAAATAAGAGAATTTGGTTACGAAGAGTATAGAAATAGAAATTAATAAATTTTAAATAAAGATATTTTTTGCTATAATTTGCCATTAACCTCATGTAAAGGATAGGATATGAACAAATTTGTAACACTGTTTTTTGCTTTAATCACTGCCGCAATCGCTGCAGAAGGACCAGCTGGAACTAACCAGTTTGAAAGCACTATTTGGGCGGCTCAGAGGGTTGAAAATATCAAACCTTACGAGCACGGGTTTGGACCAATTTTTACGTTCATTCAGGGCAATGACTACTTTGCGATTGGTGCATTATCGCTTATTTTGGGCGTTATAGGTGCTTTTACGTTGCACTTTTTAATCATTGGACCAAAGCATTTTAGCCACTCTGGAAATAAAGTTTATGCGTTTAATATGGTTGAGAGAATTTCTCACGGATTAGCTGCTATTTCTTGGGTTATTCTTGTTCCAACGGGCATTATTATGATGTGGGGAGCTGAATTTGGCGGAGGAGTATTTGTTCGTTTTTGTAAAAACATTCATGGAATAGCTACGATTATATTTGCTATTTCTGTGCTTCCTATGCTTTTTGCTTGGACTAAAAGAATGCTTCCTGCCATTTATGATATTCGCTGGATGCTTATTATTGGCGGTTATTTGTCAAAGAAAAAGCGACCAGTTCCTGCTGGTAAATTCAATGCTGGACAAAAGGCGTGGTATTGGGTTGCGATTCCTGGTGGAATTTTGATGATATTAACTGGTGCAGCTATGTATTTCTTGGATTTTAGAGCTGTTGATGTAGCTAGTATGTTTGGCATTTCACAAATCGAAGTTTTAAGACTTTCAGCTATCGTTCACAACATACTTGGAATAGTCTGCGCTGTATTTTTTCTAGTTCATATTTATATGGCAGCCATCGCGATACACGGTGCTATTTGGTCGATGATAACTGGCTATAAAGAAGAAGAAGAAGTTTATGTACTTCATCATTACTGGTATCAAGAGTTAATAGCCAAAAACAAAATTCCAGTTTCTCAATATGAAAATACTTATCCTAAATTAAGCTAAAAGCCCTTGTAACAAAAGGGCTTTATTCATACCACTTGCTAGGCTTTGGTTCAAAGCATTAAAAACAAAGGTAGATTATGCAAATAGATTGTAGGAATTTGGCTTGTCCTGAGCCTGTAATTAGGACAAAAAAAGCGTTAGATGGTCTAAAAAAAGGTGAAAATTTAGAAATTTTGGTAAATTCGGTTGCGCCAAAGGAAAATATCAGCCGATTTTTAAAAAGTCAAAATTTGGATTTTAGTATGGTGCAAAACGGTAACGAAACGACGATTACTACGGTTAAAGGCGACGGTGCTTTAGAGATTTCAAATTTTGATGAATTTGTTTGCGATGTAGCGCCAAAAAGCCAAAAAGTACTTTATCTAAACGACGAAAAAGCTGGAAGTGGCGAAGTCGGAATGGCTTTGATGTCAAAATTTATCGGCGCGATTTTACAAATCCAAAACAAACCAGAATATGTAATATGCGTAAATAACGCCGTTAGAATGACTACAAATAGAGCGCACGTAAGTTACGGCGCGTTAAAACAACTTGAAAATGCCGGAGTTAAAATTTTAAGCTGCGGAAGTTGCTTGGAAGCTTATAAATTAGTCAGCGATTTAAGTATCGGCGAGATGAGTAACGCTTACGAGATTATTGAAATTTTAAGCACGCACGAGCAAATAACGTTATGATTTATAACAACAAGCGTCTGACAAAATTCGTAAAAGCCGCAGGTTGAGCTGCTAAGCTTGACCCGGTGGGTCTAAACAAAAGCCTTAGTTCGCTAAATTTCGCACACGAAAATTTGCTTTCAAATATCGGAACTAACGAAGATGCAAGTGTTTTTCGCATAGATGATAAAATCGCTATTGTTCAAACGGTTGATTTTATAACACCAGTCGTTGATGATCCATTTATATACGGTCAAATAGCGGCGGCAAATAGCCTAAGCGATGTATTTGCGATGGGTGCAAACGTGCTAAATGCGCTAAATATCGTTGGCTTTGATAGTTGCAATCTCGAGAGTGAAATTTTGCCTGAAATTTTGCGAGGCGGGGCTGATAAAGTAAAAGAATGTGGCGGAATTTTAGTTGGCGGACACACGATAGAAACGCAGCAAATGTATTATGGATTAAGCGTTACAGGCACGGTGTCGCCTGATAAATTTTGGTCTAATAATACAGCTAAAATAGGCGACGTGCTAATACTTACCAAACCGCTTGGAACGGGGATTTTAAGCACGGCAATAAAGGCTGATTTGCTAAATTTTGCCCAAATAAAAGAAGCGGTTGAGGTTATGAGGCAGTTAAATTTTTACGCTATAAAAGCCCTTGAAGAAATACGCGTAAATGCCGCAACAGACGTAACTGGCTTTGGCTTTTTGGGCCATTTAACAGAAATGCTAAATCAATCTATCAGCTTTGAAATTTATGAAAAAAATATATCGATTTTGCGTAGCGCCAAGCAATTTGCCGATATGGGGATAATACCTGAGGGAAGCTATAAAAATCGCGAATTTGCTAAGAAATTTGTAAATAAAAGCGATGTCGATATTGTATTTTATGATGCCCAAACTTCAGGCGGATTGCTCCTAGCTATTTGCGAAAGCGATGCTCAAAAAGCTTTAAATCGCCTAAAAAACGCTGGTTATGAGAGTTGCGCTATCGTTGGACAAGCGATACAAAAAGATAAAGACAATATTATTTTTCTTTAAATTTACTGATTTTTATTTTTAGCTTATGATTTTGATATATAAATTCATTTATTTAAGCTATTTTTATCAATACTTATTTTAAAATTACGTTCGAAAATTGATCTTAAAGGAAAAGTTATGGAGTTTTTATCTCTTATGTTTTTTGCGCTTTCGCTTGCGATTGTGCTTTTTAAACCGCAAAAAGAGTGTATAGCTTTTGGCTCTTTCGCCATTGGTACGGTGATTTGTTTTGTGATGTTTTTTATCGCCAGTTGGACTTCACTATTGCCATACGCTTCGTATTAAAGGATTTTAGATGAAATTTTTAAATGAAAAGAATTTTGATTTTATAATGACTACGGCTGTGCTTTTAGTGCTTGCTATCCCTGTTGGCATTGCAAATTTTTACCTTGGTTATGTCGTTGGCGAAGGACCTTGCACGCTTTGCTGGTGGGAGCGAATCGGCATGGTAGTAATTGGCGTTGGCGGAATTTTAATTCTTAGATACGGACTTAGAGCGCGTTATGTCGCGTTTATACTTGTGGGTGCGGCTTATGGTTTATGGATGACGCTTAGACATTCTAGTTTTAGCGTTTATAGAGATGTTGGTATGGGCTTTGGTGGTGATATTTTTGGAGCGCATACTTACACTTGGGGAGTTTTGGTTTATTGGGTTGTTGTTATAGCAATGGCTTTGATGATGCTTTTTGCTAAGGACAAAGATGTCGCAGAAGGGCTTTTTAGAACTCAAAGCAGAGTAAAATCGCTAAATTCTTACTCAAAATTTGTCATTTTTTTAAGTTTAATCGTTGTTTTATCAAATGCGTTTCAAGCCGTTGTTTCGGCTGGAATTCCACCATATAGTGGCAAGGGCAGTCCAGAGCGAATAAGCCTAAATAACACTTGGACGGCTGGCGTTTGGGATAGGCTTTCTAAACCGCTTTCTTTTGTTGGGTCAAATGTGGTTGAAAAGCCATTTATCGCTGGAGAAAACAACCAAATTAGCCTGAAATTTAGTCAAAATCCGCAAGATGGCGCTTTTGTAAATCTTAAAGACGCTCCCGAGATTAAAAGCCAAACAGTTATAAATTTCCCAATCAAGGGATTTATGGATCAAGGAGTGGCTAGTGGATTTGCTTACAATCCGCAAAACGATACTTTTGCTATTTCAAATACCCAAGGCGGTGTGTATTTTACTGATGCGAATTTTACAAAAACAGCTTATGCGATCATTGATAAGCCAAACGGCAGAAACATACAAAAAGCCGTAGCATCAACATTTATAGGCGATATGTTGGTAACGACTGGTTTTAACAAAACTATATTTGCCGTTTCGCCTGTCGCCAAAGAAAAAATCGACGCCTATAAAGAGTGGAATAGTTTTAGAGAAACTTCGGGTGGGCTTGAAATGCCTTGGTATAGGGATCGTCCAGCACTTTTAACGATACGTTCTAAAAAGCAATATGTTTTAACTTTAAGTTCGACAAAAGATTATATGTATATGCTAACCGTGCCAAATGATCACGTAAAAGGCAGTATTTTGATAAAAGTTGCAAATTCAGATAGGTTACTAAGTGCAGAAACTGTTGTAAATTCAGCGATTGATCTAAAAGAAAAGCGAGATATAAAGGATTATTATTTCACAGCTGGCGACATAAAAGATGGCGTATTTTACGCGTATTCTAAAAATTATAACACGCTTGTATTAATCGACATATCAACGGCTAAAATAATTGATGCATACACTATGCCCCAAATGGGTGAAATTTCGGCATTTGCAATCAAAAATGATAGCATTTTTGCACTAACTCACAAAGACGGCAAAGTTGTTGTGGTTGAACTAAAAAGACCACAAATATGAAAATTTAGCGAGAGTTTTTCTCTCGCTTTTATAATATAATATTATAAATATACTCATTTATTTTAGTATTAATTATAAAATTATCTAAATTTTAAGCAATGGTTAAGTTTTATATCTGCCTTTTATAACGCAAATTTACCAAGTTTTTAGTTGGCAAATTTGCGTTGTTTTTGAGGTAAAATCAAAAATCTATCAAATTCTTGATTTTAAAACCAAGCTAACTAAGATTATAAATCCACATGTACCTCGTCTTTGATCCTTAGACCCACATCGGTTGTAACACCAAATTCATCTACATACTTGCCGCTATAAGTCGTATATCCATCTTGTGATTCTCCCTTGCTAAGACCAGTACCCCACCCCAAGATCGAGCTTATCTCCAGTTATTAAAAGATCATTGTTGTAAAATATATCTTTTAATGATAATTTTAAGATATATCTTTTTCTGGTCCAATCATATCTATGTATTCAATCCCTTTACGGTATTCATCACCAAGACCATTAATGCTAAAATCAAGAGCTATTAAACTACTACCATCTATTATCCCACCATCTTCGGTTGTTGTACTAGTTGTGGTATGATGAACGCCTTTTCTTGTTTACCAGCAGGATGGTGAATTTTAACTGCCCTGCTTCCATCTCCTGTTACCGTAAAAGTATCGTGTCTCCTGCGCTAGTATGAACTCTTCCAACTTTTGCTCCACTACTAACAACCACATTGTCATTTCCAAAGCCAGCTTCTTATACAATAAGGATCTAATTTATTTGTTGTTGCTATCTGCTTTATCGCCTATTAGTATGTCATTATCTCCGTGTCCAGCGTGTATTTATCCACCTTCGTTCCTTCTCTGGTTACAGTTATGATATCGTTTCCACTTCCAGTATTTATGTTGCTTGCTGTTGCACCTTTTTCAACGGTGATAGTATCATCACCTCCATTGCTTTGGATTTTATTTACGTAAGTATTTTCTCCTGTTATCTTTATCGTGTCGTTTTTACCGCTACCATATATTGTATCAGCACTAGCTCCGCATTCTACTGTTATATCAAGAGTTGATTTTGTATGACCAGAATTTTCAAAAGTGCTATAACCATAAACATCACCTATTCTAGTTCCTTCTCCACTTACTTTGATTACATTATCTACGTTGCCTGCAAATATATTGTCAACGTTTTATTTGCTATCCACTATTATAATCATTGCCATCAACATGTTTGCTCACGTTGCTATTTTTATTGTTATTGTGCCATTGCCAGCTTCTCTATACGACACCAGATTTTGATTTGTTATCCAATGCTATATCATCACCGTCATTGCCGTTTATATTATTTACTTCTAAATTATCAACATTTGCGATGTCATTTCCTTTGCCGGCTTTAATATCTCCAATATGCTTCATCGCTTACTTCTATTTTGTCTTCCCCATCTCTAAGGTGGATGCGATCTACTTTGCTTTCTTTGCCAGTTACTAGCACATTATCGTTTCCGCTACCTGTATTTAAATCGTGAGTAATCTCTGCGCCATTATTAACAGTTATATTATCTTCTCCAACCCCAGCATATATTTCATTTATGTGAGCCCCATCTACTGTTATCTTGTTGGCTGTATCTGAACCAAATATATTAAGCTCTTTATTTGGATTAACTACTTTAACCGATCCATCATCTGCGTAATTTGAAGATTTATCTTCGTTAGTTACAACTAGATCTTTGGCGTTATCTTCACCCATCATTAAGTTACCGCCTTTTTTAATATACCAACTGTTCTTGTAGTCAAATTCGTTAGCTCCTTTGTTTAGCAATAGGTAATCTCTACCGTCAGGAAATCTTGTTATGGTATATTTATCAAGTATATCTTTTATATTGTCATAAAATGGGTTAAGAAGATTTATGTTGTTTGCGTCAAAACTATTTGGGACTTGTTCGTCATTATAAGCCGATAGAGGAATTTTGACAGTTTTACCAGTTGGTTCTGACGGTGTTGAAGTATTATTATCGCTGATTATTGTATTATATTTACCTACATCCAAATTCACGCTGTTAGTGTCAGATGATTTGATAGAATTTAGATTTTGTATATCTGCATTTACATTAGAGATATGACCTCCTTTTATAAAACCTACCGAAGATAAACTTATCCCATCTTGTGTTGTAGCAGTTCCAGCTCCTGCTCCTGCGGCGGTATCTTCTAGCGAGTTAAGGTCTGTTTCGTTTAAGATAGCTTGTTGTAATGTTGAAAGATTAGATACAGTCTCGTTACTAAAACTCTCGTTTATAGCGGAGCTTTGGTCTAATGTTAAAGTATTTTTACTAGTTAGAATTATATCTTTACCATCATTTTGAGTGATAATAATCTCCGTGGTTTCACCTATGAATATTTTTTCGTTTTGATAAACTATATCACATATATTAAGAGTCTCTCTCCTTTTAGACTATCAAGAGCTGTCGCGCCTCCATAGGTCTTTGACTATTCCTGATTGGTTTGCCATTTGTTTCTACTTTGTGATTTTTAGCTTTTTAGCTTAGATACTAATCTAAGCTAAATTTGCATTATAGTCCAATATAAATGTTTAATTATAATTAATATAAAAGTGCACTCAAAACGCAAAATTTCATTAAACTATCGTTTTTAATATCTCAACAACATTTTTAGCGTCATTTTGCGGATCAGACACTCGCTCAAATCTTTTTATTAATTTTGCATCTTTGAAAATTAACGTTTGACGATGGTAAAATTTCTTCCCATCAAGCGTTATAAAAGTTTCTAAGCCAATCTGCTTTTCTAGATTAAAATTTTCATCGCTTATAAATTTGTAATTTGCTCCTATACCTGATCTAAATTCGTCCATTTTGGCTGCATTTTGAGAGCTTACGGCGATTAGTTCAAAGCCTAAATTTTGTATAAATTTAGCTTCACTTTCGTATGCTTTGCATTGATTTGTACAACCCGTTAAACCAGATAAATTTTGCAAATTTTCAGGTAAAAATTTGCCACTTTCGCCCATTTTTGGATATGAAAAAATCACACAATTTTTTGGAATTTCCATTTTTTATCCTTTACATATTCATCTTTTCTAAGATATAATCAGTCGCTATTTTAGCACCTTGCGGAGATAAGTGTATGCCGTCATTTGCGCGTATTGTTTGGTTTTTGTTGTTTGTTGTTTTGTGTTTTATAAACGATCCGTTATCGCAAAGTGGTTCGGCAAGATCTACGAACAAAGAGTTGTTTTGCGCACTAGCTTTTTTGAATATAAAATTTAGCTTAACCATTTTACTATTTAGCTCGTTATTTTTCATACAAGGAACGCCTAACCACACGAGTTTTGCGCCGTATTTTGCTGAAATTTTATAAAGCTCATTTATCCTGCTTAAATACTCATCGTCCCAAGCCTTTGTGTCAAATTTAAACTTTCCAAAGCCATAAGCGTCATTTGCACCAAACAAAGCGACCACAAAAAGCATTTTGCCGGTGTTTTTGGTGTTTGCCAACGCATTTTCAAGCTCGTTTTGCCAGTTAAAAAATTTCTTATTTACAAGTCCGGTGCTGACTTTTGCTATATTGTTTAATCTGTCGCCAAATCTTTTTTGCATACCCCAACCAATGCCCTGAGCGATTGAATCGCCTATGAGAAACACAACTGTATCGCTGTGCGTTTTTGGTTTTTGAGATTTTTGCTCGACTGTTTTATTTGCCATATCTGCAACTTTTTGGTGAAATTTTGTTTCATTTTTGTCTTCATCGGTGGCTTTTTGCGCCACTTTTTCATTAGTTTTTAAAAAATCGCTTTTATTTATTCTTGGTTGCTCGATTTTTGATAATGCCAAAAGCATTTCGTCTTGTGGTTTGAAGCTTGAAACCGGCTTTTGAGATTGCTCTATTTTGCTTACTGTTTGGGTCAAATTTGGACATAAAAAACCGTTGATGTAGCTTGTCAAATTTTGACTAAATGACAAAATTTGACTTGGTCTAAACGCAAATTCGCGCATATATTTTGCTTCGTAATAGTTTAAAAACGGCTCAAAAAGTATTGTTAAGATTACGTAAAAAGCTGTAAAAATAACAACAAAAGCTCTCATTAAAACCCTTGATATATAAAATTTGGCATACTTTCAGGCATCAAAATATAAATTATCAAAGCAAAAAATATCAAAAAAATCGCCGATAAAAAGGCATTTGACGCACGAAATAAAAGACGTATGATAGCATAAAAGTCGAAAAAATTGTAAATTGTAAGGACAAAAAATGCTGTAAGTAAAACGCTTAAAATTTGTAAATACTCTCTTTCAAAGCCACTTAAAATAAGCTTAAAATAATCGATTGCCAAATCAAAATCAAGCACAAAAAAGACCCATATAAGGCTTACAAAAACAATAGTTGCGTATCTTTTAAAAACAATATGGCAATTGATTTGTAAATTTTGGCTTAGGCGCAAAAAAATAACACCAACGCCGTGGCAAAACCCCCAAGTGATAAATCCAAGTCCGCTTCCGTGCCAAAATCCGGACACTAAAAAAACGACCATTATCGCAAAATAGTTTCTTAATCTGCCTTTTTTGCTTCCGCCAAGTGGGATATAGATGAAATTTTTAAAAAAAGCCATTAAAGTAATGTGCCATCTGCGCCAAAATTCTATCAAATTTGCCGCCAAAAATGGTCGGTTAAAGTTGCGAGGTAGCTTAAATCCACACATTAAACCAAGTGCTAAAACAAAATCAATATAACCACTAAAATCAGCATAAATCATCGCTGTATAGCCAAAACAAGCGGCTAATAAAATATAAGCTGGCTCGCTTTGGGCGTTGAAAATTGGTATAACTAGCTCAAAAAGATAGTTTGCGACTATTAATTTTTTAAAAATTGCAAGGCATAAAAGCGTGTAAATTTCATTGCTTTTACAAAATATTTTCTTTTTGTTTAAACTTCTTAAAAATCTTTTAGGGTTTAAAATCGGTCCTGAAACTATGACTGCAAAAAAGCTTAAAAATACTAGCGTATCGATAAATTTTGGCTTTATTTGGCGTTTAAAAACCGCGTGTAGATAACAAATACTCATAAACGAGTAAAATGAAAGACCAAGTGGAAGCAAGTTGTTTTCAAAGAAATTTAAACCAAAATTTTCAAGATAAAAATCCAAGAAGCCGATATTTTTAAAAAATGCCAAAAAACCAACGACAAACGAAACAGAGCTTATAAAAATAGTTTTTGAATTTAGGTGAAAAATAAGTATCGAAAGCAGATAAATTGTGATGCTAAAAATGACATTAATGAACAAATAGTCAATGTTAGATAAATATAAAAATATGTAAGAAAAAGACAAGATTAGGATTTTTTGCAAAGTTTGATTGAAATTAAGGGCAAAATAAATCAACCAAAATATGGAAAAAAATACGCCAAATTCTACCGAGAAAATGCTCACTTATACACCGTTTTTGCGTGATTATATATAAAAATAGTTTAAAATTTGTTTTTTAGTGAAATTTTAACCATTTTTGTTTAGTTTGTGATTAAAAAAATAGACTAAAAATAATACCAAAAAGCTTATCACAAGCATTATCGCTGAATAAATATGCGCTTTCGTATAATCCATCAGCTCAACGGCTTCGTAAATAGCGATACTTGCAACTTTTGTTTCTCCGCCAACACTTCCACCTATCATAAGCACGACACCAAATTCGCCAAGAGTGTGCGCAAAACTGACGATTATCGCGGTTAAAATCGATGGTTTAATGTTTGGCATCGCAACTCTTATAAGCGTTACTAAATTGCTTTTGCCAAGAGATGAGCTTGCTTCAAATAGGCTTTTTGAAAGGCTCGAAAATCCTGCAATCAGCGGCTGAAACATAAATGGCAAAGAGTAAATGCAGCTTGCTATAACAAGCCCAGAGAAGTTAAAAACTAGCCTAATGTCGAAATTTTGCTCCATAAATTTACCAAAAAAATTGTAAGGAGATAGAAAAAATAACAGATAAAATCCAAGCACAGATGGTGGTAAAACTAACGGCAAGGATATGATGGACTCTACAAAAGGCTTAAATTTTGAGTTCGAGCGTGATATGAAAAACGAAATTGGCACGGCAAATACGAAAAGAATTGCTGTTGAAATAGCGGCTAATTTTAATGAAACAAAAAACGGCACAAAATCGATATTCATTTTGTCTCCAAAATTTGCCCGCTTGATGTGATAGGCTTTAAATTTGTAGCAAAAGCCTTTGTGCTTAAAACAGCGTCGCAACCGATTTTCATTGCATTTGCTTCATCGTTTGAGAGTGCTATTTGGCAAATTTGCTGACCCACTAAAACCGTTGCGACTTGGATTGTGTCTTGCTTTGAGATGTCTAAAATTTTAGCTCTAAAACTTAGATTGTGAGATCTGTCTTGTTGTAAAAAAATCTCGCTTGGTGTGCCGCTTTTTACTATTTCGCCGTTTTGTAAGACAAAAATTTTTGACGCAAGTTTGTAAATTTCGGCGACATCGTGGCTTACTAAAATCGTTGTCATTTTAAATTCGCTATGAATTTTTAACAAATACTCTTGCAACCGCTCTCTCATAGTGTTGTCTAACGCTGATAATGGCTCGTCAAGTAGTAAAATTTCAGGCCTTCTCATCAGTGCCCTAGCTAGTGCTATGCGCTGTTTTTGACCGCCAGAAAGTGTCGAAATTCTAGCATTCTTAAGCGAAAACATATCAACTAAATCAAGCAAATGATTAGCTAAATCTAAATCCTTATTTGCAAAAAGTAAATTTTTTATCACGTTCATATTGTTAAATAGCGCGTAATCTTGGAACAAAAAACCAATATTTCTCTTTTGCGGAGGTAGTGAAAATTTATTTGCAAAGAATATTTTTTCGCCAACTTTTATGCTTCCACTATCTGGCGTTTCAAATCCAGCAATTAGTCTTAAAAGCGTCGTTTTGCCGCTTCCACTTTTGCCATAAAGTGCGACAAATTCGCCCTTTGAAATCTCAAAATTTGCGTCTAAAATAAAATTTCCATTTGAGCCAAGAAGTGTTTTTTTGCAGTGCAAATTTATCATAAAATTTCGCTTATATGCACTGATGTCGCTTTTATGTAGGCATAAATTTCATCGTTTAAATTAAGACCTAGCCTACAAAACGAATCTTTTAAAATAATGCTTTCAAAGCTAAAATTGCTAGCGTCAAGCCCCAAAATACACATCAACTCGCCTTCTTGAATGTATCTGATCTTAACTTTAATCTTGTTTGTTAGCGAGCAGTTTTGAAGTGGTGCGGTTGCTATGACGACATCAGAGCTTTTGATACAAAGTTCAACATCGCAACCGACCTTTAAGTTATCAAAATCGCCAAGTTCAAGCATAAAAAGGCTAAGTTGGTCAATTTTAAATTCGATCAAACTAACGTTTTTGTTGTTTTTTATACTTGAAATTTTAGCTTTTATCATCAGATGTTGTAACCAAATTTTCTAAAAATCATCTTGGCTCTATCACTTTTTATAAAATCATAAAAAGCTTGTACTTCAGCGTTGTTTTCGCCTTTTTTCAAGATAACCATTCCTTGATCGATTGGTTTATAAAGCTTTTGATCTATTAAGATAAAATTTTTACCTTCTTTATACTCCGCCATTTTTGGATCATACATAGCTGAAGCTGCTATAAATCCAGCATCTGCTGCTGCCATAGCCGAGCTTAGAGCTTCTCCTATTGATTTTGTAAATATTATATTTTTCTCGACTTTTTCATAAATTCCATCATTTTTAAGCGCTTCAATGCTGGCTTTTCCGTAAGGTGCAGCATCTGGAAGCGCGATAGCTACAGCTTTTAGTCCCTCAACGGCTTTAATGCCCTTTGTAAAATCAATATCTCTTACACTAAAAAGAGCTAATGCGCCTTGTGCATATACTATCGGTTCTGTTACAGCAAATTTTGTATCATACAAATCTTGAACGAATTTCATATTTGCTGCCATAAAAATGTCAGCGTTTGCACCGTTTTTTATCTGAGTTGATAAAGCTCCGCTTGCGCCAAGATTTACATTTACTTTAGTATCCGGATTTGTTTTGGCAAATTCGGCTTTTAGCTCATCAAATGCGTAAGTTACATTTGCCGCCGCAAAGATGTTTATTTCGCCTGCATTTAGCGAAAAAGCAGCAAAAGCCGCAACTAAAATCGAAAAAAATGTCTTTTTCATTTTACACTCCTATTATGATTTGACTTGCTTTAATTATGGCTGTTAGCTCATCACCAACGCCTATTTGCATTTGCATTGCCGAGTCTTTTGTTATAATTGACGTAATTGTCTGATGATCATTTATTTCTAAGACGATTTCGGCATTTACAGCACCAATTTTAGCTTCTATGACCTTGCCTTTTAGCAAATTTGTAGCTGAAATTTTCATATCTTCTTGTTTCGACAAAAGCACGCTTGGTGCTTTAAAAATATAGACGACTTTTTTACCGACTTTGAGATTTAAATTTTTCTCAGATTCGGTTGTTATCATAGCCCTTAAATTTTCTCCATTTGCTAGTTTGGCGTCTATTTGAGAATTAACAGCACCCGTTTTTATCCCTGTTATTTCACAGCTTAGTTGATTTCTAGCGCTCAAACTCATACTCATTCGTTGCAAATTTAAAATTTCGCTAGTTTGAACGTTTATACTCGTGCAAACCTTTTGCAAAAACATCTTTTGGCTTTGTAGCATAGCATCATAAATCTCAATCATCTTCTGTCCATATTCGGTAAGCTCTGAACCACTATTTTTCTTATTTCCATCAGCTCTTGCTATGAGTGGCTTATCCGATCTGTTATTTAGCGCATCTAGGCTGTCCCAAGCATTTTTGTATGAAATTCCAACACTTTCGGCGGCCTTTGTTATGCTTTTGGTCTGCGCGACAGCCTTTAAAAGCTCAATGTGTTTCGCAAGTACAGATGCTCCGCCATCTAAAAAAAGTTCCAAACTAACATCGGCTTTCATACAAACCTCCAAAAATTCCATGAAATATAAAAAATGATATTGATGAAGTATATTTAAATATATATGAAAACTAACTTAAACAAAATTTTAGCAATTTTATCGCTTTAAAAGAAATAGTAGTGTAAAATCAAAAAATTTTGTTTTTAGGACATTTATGAAATTTTTATTGCCCTTTGTAGTGTTTTTTGGGCTTATTTTTGCTGGCGAAGTTGATGATTTTGCCGAAGAATACAAACAACAAAGCCATATTGTCGATCCGCTTTCTGGATATAACAAAGTTATGACTAAATTTAATGATTTTTTGTATGTAAATATCTTTGATCCTATCGCAACGGGGTATGGTTATGTCGTTCCAGCTCCAGCTAGAACGATGATGGATAACTTTTTTGATAACCTAATGTTTCCAATTCGTTTTGTAAATAATCTCTTGCAGCTGAAATTTAAAGCCGCTAGTGAGGAAACTTTACGTTTTTTAGCCAATACAATAGTTGGCTTTGTTGGATTAACCGATGGAGCAAAGTATTATGAGTTACAGCGTCACGATGAGGATTTTGGTCAAACGCTTGGATATTGGGGCGTTGGGGCTGGATTTCACGTTGTTTTACCAATCCTTGGTCCGTCAAATTTGCGTGATATTGTTGGGTTTGGTGGCGATTATTTTACTAATCCAGTAAGCTATGTCAATCCATCTATTTTATCGCTTGGTTTAACGAGTTTTAACCGTCTAAATAACATTTCGCTTGATCCTGACAAATATGAAAATTTAACAAAAGATGCTATTGATTTATATCCGTTTTTGCGCGATAGTTACGAACAGCATAGAGAATTTTTAATAAAGGAATGATATGAAATTTTTAAAACCTATTTTGGTCTTATTTTTATCGACATCTTTGTTTGCGATGAGCGAGCAAGAAATAAAGCCAAATTTGCAGACCGCGACAGCTCAGGCAATAGAAATTTTAAGAGACAAAACGCTTGATGATAGTAGCAAAGCAAACAAAATTTATGCGATTTTTGATCCATATTTTGACTACGAGCAAATGGCTAAAATAGCTTTAAGCAAACGTTATAAAACATTAAACGACGAGCAAAAAATGAAATTTAATAAGGCTTTTGAAGATAGATTAAAGGCTAGTTATGTTGATAAACTTTTAGGATATACCGATCAAAAAGTCGTTTTTAAAGATAGTTTTAAGCCAAAACCGGATAGAAATTGGTTAAGTGGCGAACTCATAAATGGTAGCGAAATTTACGGCTTTGTATATAAGCTTTATGATGCCAAAGAGCGTGGCTGGTTGATCTACGACATCGAAATTTTGGGTGTTAGCATTTTACAAACTTACCGTTCTCAGTTTGAGAGCTTAATGGACAATGAGAGCTTTGATGGGCTAATTGAGAAGTTAAATTTGGCAAAACCGTTGCATAATAATTGAAATTTATGAAACGAATTTTTAAATTTATCGTTTTTTTTCCAAAGAGCATTTTGGCTTTTGTTTTAAGCACTACGATTTTTTTCGCTTATTACTCAACCAAGCTTGAAGTTGATGCTTCGACCCAAACGCTACTTTTGGAGCACGATAAAGATTTGGCGGTTTTTCGAGACGTTTTGGCTAGATACAAAGCGCAAAATTATTTGGTTGTAGCATATACGCCAAAAGATGATATGTTTTCTGATAAAACGCTTAAAAAAATTGAAATTTTAAGCAAAGAATTGGCTAAAAACCAAATTGTTTCGAGCGTGCTTTCGATCCTTAACGTTCCGCTTTTGCAAAGTGGATCGACCGATCTTGGTGAGCTTGTTAAAAATATACCAAATTTAAGCCAAAGCGGAGTTGATAAAGAGCTTGCAAAGAGCGAGTTTTCAAGCAGTCCTTTGTATTCTAACAACTTAATTAGCAAGGATTTAAAAACAACAGCTATCGTTTTAAATTTAAAAGATGACGAAGAGTATTCAAAAATTTTAAACGAGCGAAATTTGTTGCTAAATTACGAGCTAAACGGCACAATAACAAATGAGCAAAAGCAAAATTTAGGCCTTATAAATAAAAAATTTAAAATTTACCGCGACCAAATGCGCGTTAAAGAGCATAAATCCATAGAGGACATCAGGGCTGTTATCACCAAATTTAATGATGATGAAAGCTTATTTTTGGGTGGAGCAAATATGATAGCTGATGATATGGTTGGCTTTGTCAAGTCCGATTTATCAACTTATGGTATCAGTGTTACGCTTCTTTTAGCTTTTTGTTTGTGGCTCTTTTTTAGACAATTTCGTTACGTTATTATGCCGATTTTAATTTGCATCGTAAGTGTAATTTATGCCAGTGGATTGTTTGGATTTTTTGGTTGGGAAATTACGGTAATTAGCTCAAATTTCGTTGCCTTACAGCTCATTATAACAATATCAGTTGTTATTCATTTAATCGTTAGTTATAGAGAATTTTGCATTTTAAAGCCGCATTTAAACAGCCATCAGCTAGTTTATCTAACTTTAAGGGACAAGGCTAACCCGTCGTTTTTTGCTATCTTTACAACAGTTATAGGCTTTTTATCCTTAGCACTTTGCGATATTAAACCAATAATTATGCTCGGAATAATGATGAGTGCGTCCATTGCGATTTCGCTAGTTTTGGCATTTTTGCTTTTTGGCTCAGCAATGTCGCTTATGCCAAAATTACAGCCTGTGCGTAGTTTTGAAAACAGCTTTGCTTTTACCAAACATTGTGGTAATTTTGCCATAAATCACAAATTTGCTGTTTTTGTCATCGCTTTTTTTGTTCTTGTTTTTGGAATTTATGGAATGAGTAAGCTTAAAGTTGAAAATAGCTTTATTGATTATTTTAAGGAAACGACTGAAATTTACAAAGGCATGCAAGTTATTGATACAAAGCTTGGCGGGACTATCCCCGTTGATGTTATAGTCAAATTTCGCGCTTCGCAAAGCTCAAAAAATGAGCAAACGGACGAATTTGACGATGAGTTTTCACAGGTCAAGGACGATAAATATTGGTTTTCGCAACACAAAATCGATGTGGCAAATAAAATTCAAAACTACCTTGATAATAAGCAATTTATCGGCTATGCTTCAAGTCTTTCTACGATTACAAGAGTTGTTGAAAATATAACAAAAAAGCCTATTGACGGGCTTATGTTGTCGATTTTATACGATAAAATTCCGCCACAATATAAAGCCATCGTGCTAAGTCCGTATGTCAATATAAGCGATAACGAGCTTAGATTTTCGGCTAGGACGCTTGATAGCCAAAGTGGTTTGCATAGGGATAAATTTTTAAAAGAGCTAAAAGATGAGATTGCAAAATTAACACAAGGCGATAATGTCGAAATTTACATAAGTGGAGCTATGGTACTTTATAATAATTTGCTTCAAAGTCTCATAAATTCGCAAATAGATTCGTTTGGTTTTGTGATTTTGACTCTTTTTGTTGTATTTTGTTTTATTTTTAAAAGCGTCAAATTAGCCATTATAGCCATTATTTCAAATTTGATCCCGCTTTGTGTAGTTTTTGGCGTTATGGGCTTGCTTGAAATCCCGCTTGATATTATGAGTATAACGATTGCTGCTATTAGCATTGGTATTGGGGTTGATGATATTATCCATTATATTCATCGTTTCAAAATAGAGCTTAGAAGCAAAAGCGTAAGCGAAGCGATAGTTGCGTCGCACGCTAGTATTGGTTACGCGATGTATTACACATCTTTTGCGATTATTTTGGGTTTTAGCATAATGACAACTAGTAATTTTATCCCGACTATATATTTTGGGCTTTTGACAATTCTTGTTATGATTATGATGCTACTTGGCGCACTTGTTTTGTTACCTTCTTTGATAAAACATTTTTACAATAAATAATTAATAATTTTTTAAGTATATTTTTATAATTGGTCTAATATAATAAAAATTGCGATACGATAAAAAATACTAAATTAAATTCCGTGGAGTGTTTTTGATGAACAATATCAAAATAAAATTTAAAATTTTAGTCATTGTAGTTGCTAGCCTTTTGTGTATTTTAGTTGCTAGCACATATATTATTTTGGGCTTTTTGCACACTCGCGGGGACGCAAAAAATGATATGCAAATCGCGATTAAGATAATTAACCAAAATGCATTTATCCACGAATTTCAAAAGGAGCGTGGTTATAGTGCTGGATTTTTGGGCGGAAATGCCAACAGAGAAAATTTAGACAATCAGCGTAAAGCCGTTGATGAGACGATATTAAAGCTAGAAAACAAATCTGAAATTTTACCCATAATATCTGATCTTAGAAAAAGAGTTGATTCCAAAGAAGGCATTGCCTTACTTTCAAAATTTACGCAAATTATAAAAGATAATATTGTTTTGATTAAAAAATATGGCTCTGGGTTTGGCGCAGATTTGGTTGATGATTTAGAGAGATTGCTAAAAATAACCGAGATAAAGGAGAGCTACGGCTTGCTAAGAGCTACCGTAAATGCCGCACTAAACAAAAAAGAATTTTCAAATTCTCAGTTTAATACAGTTGTTGCGCTAAATGGTATTATTAACAAATTTACAAGCGATTTTTACAATTTTGCGCAAGATCAATACACGCAAAAATTCGATACTATTGTTGCAAAAACAAAATACTATGAAGAGGTTGGAGACATCGTTTCAGATATCATACAAGATGATGAGAGTGCGGTTTTAAAATATGAAGCCAAGCAGTGGTTTTCAACTGCTACAAATTTAATCGATGAGTTTAGGAATTTCGAGCTATTTTTGATAAACGATATGCAAAATGAGTCAGCTAAAATTTATACTTTTGCAAATGAAAAGTTAATTTATATGGTGGTTTTAGTTACCGTTGCTACACTTCTTTTGCTTTTCTCATCGGGATTTATTGTAAGAAATTTGATAACAAACATTGAAGCCACCAAAGACGGTCTGACTGGATTTTTTGATTTTTTAAACAACAAAACATCAAAAGCAAATTTGCTTGAACTAAAAGGCAAAGATGAGCTTTGTCAAATGGCGACACTCATAAATGAAAATATCAGGAAAGTTGAGGCAAATTTAAACGAACAAAACGACTTTATAAATGCGGCAAATGTTTTTGTAGGTGAGATACAAAGTGGCAACTATACAGCCTGTATGGATGCTAAGACCACAAATCCGGCGTTAAATTATCTAAAAGATGCGTTTGGTTTGCTTTCTAAAAGTTTGCAAGATGGCATAGCAAAAAATAGTGCTGTCATATTTCAAACGATAGAAAGGCTGAAAAATCAAGATTTTAGTGCCAGAACAAATGATAGTGGTTTAGTTGCAGCTGGTATGGATTTGCTAGGAAATGAAATAGCTAAAATGCTTCAAACAAATTTAGACCAAGCAGAAATTCTTCAACAAAAGGCTCAAA
>JBQNAH010000016.1:0-33587 GCA_052170535.1 Campylobacter sp.
AAAGGAAAATAGAGATGGCAAGATCACTCAAAAAAGGTCCTTTCGTAGATGATCATGTAATGAAAAAAGTTGTTGCTGCAAAAGCTAGTAATGACAATAAACCAATCAAAACTTGGTCAAGACGTAGCACGATTGTACCTGAAATGATTGGATTAACATTTAACGTCCATAATGGCAAGAGCTTTATTCCAGTGTATGTAACCGAAAATCATATCGGATATAAACTTGGTGAATTTGCTCCAACACGCACATTTAAGGGTCATAAAGGCTCAGTGCAGAAAAAAATCGGCAAGTAAGGGGATAAGATGAGTAAATCTATTATCAAATTTGTAAGATTATCTCCAACTAAAACTAGACTAATCGCCAAAGAGGTTCAGGGTATGAATGCTGAACTTGCGCTTGCAAGCCTTAGTTTTATGCCAAATCGTGGTGCTAAATTTATCGCTACGGCTATTAGTTCGGCTGTTGCTAACGGTGGATTTGAGCCAGAGGAAGTAGTAGTAAAAAGTTGCCGTGTTGATGCAGGTCCTGTTCTAAAAAGATTTAGACCAAGAGCAAGAGGAAGTGCGAGTAGAATTCGCAAACCAACTTCTCATATCTTAGTAGAAGTATCTAAACCTGAAAAGAAGGAAGCATAATATGGGTCAGAAAGTAAATCCGATAGGTTTGAGATTAGGAATAAATCGCAACTGGGAGTCAAGATGGTTTCCTGCTAAGGGAAATTTGGTAGAAAATATCGGCGAAGATTATAAAATTCGAGCTTTCTTGAAAAAGAAACTTTACTATGCGGGTGTTTCTCAAATTTTGATCGAAAGAACCGCTAAGAAAATTCGCGTAACGGTTGTGGCCGCTCGCCCTGGTATTATCATTGGCAAAAAAGGCTCTGATGTTGAGAAGTTAAAAGAAGATATTCAAAAACTAATCAACAAAGATGTGAATGTAAATATAAAAGAAGAGAGAAAAGCTCAGGCTTCGGCTCAACTAGCTGCGGAAAATGTAGCTATGCAGCTTGAAAAACGTGTTGCATTTAGACGCGCTATGAAAAAAGTGATACAAGGCGCTCAAAAATCTGGCGCAAAAGGTATTAAAATTTCAGTTGCCGGTCGTCTTGGCGGAGCGGAAATGGCTAGAACGGAGTGGTATTTGGAAGGTCGCGTTCCGCTTCATACGTTAAGAGCGAAAATTGATTATGGTTTTGCGGAGGCGCATACGACTTATGGAAACATAGGCATAAAGGTGTGGATATTTAAAGGCGAAGTTCTTCAAAAAGGCGTTCAGCCAGAGCGCAACGAAGAAGAAAAAGCCGAAAAAAAGCCACGCAGAGCAAGAAGGGGTAAATAATTATGTTGATGCCAAAAAGAACGAAATTTCGTAAGCAAATGAAAGGTCGCAATCGTGGCAAAGCCACTCGTGGTGCTGATCTTGCTATGGGCGAATTTGGTATAAAAGCGGTTGAAGCAGGACGCGTAAATTCTCGTCAAATTGAAGCCGCCCGTCAAGCTCTTACGCGCCATGTTAAAAGACAAGCTAAAATTTGGATCAGGGTTTTCCCAGACAAGCCTCTAACTAAAAAACCTCTACAAACTCGTATGGGTAAGGGTAAGGCTGGAGTTGAAGAGTGGGTTATGAACATTAAACCTGGTCGCATAATATTTGAGATGGCTGGTGTAGATGAGGCATTGGCAAGAGAAGCTTTGACTTTGGCTCTACACAAATTGCCGTTTAAATTAAAAATTGTAACGCGAGAGAGCGAAAATGAAATATACTGAGATTAAAGACAAAAGCGTAGCAGAGTTAAACGCGTTATTGAAAGAGAAGAAGGTGCTTTTATTTACATTAAAACAAAAGCTAAAAACTATGCAGTTAAGCAACCCTAACGAGATTCGCGCCGTCCGAAAGGAAATAGCGCAAATCAACACTGCAATTAGCGCTTCAAAGTAAGGGGTGAGAAATGGCATTTAAAAGAGAAATTCAAGGTGTAGTTTTGCAAAAAGCCGGTGATAAGACGGCTACGATTTTGGTAGAAAGGCGCGTTATGCACCCAAGATACCATAAATTTGTAAAACGCTTCAAAAAATATATGATTCATGATGAAAAGAATGAAACAAAAGCTGGAGATACTGTTGTAGCTGTTGAATGCAGACCACTAAGCGCAAGAAAATCTTTCCGCTTGAAAACTATTTTGTCAACAGGAGTTAAGTAATGATACAATCTTTTACAAGACTTGCAGTTGCGGATAATAGCGGTGCAAAAGAGCTAATGTGTATTAAGGTTTTAGGTGGTAGCAAAAGACGTTACGCTACGCTTGGCGATGTTATTATTTGTTCGGTTAAAAAAGCTCTTCCGAATGGAAAGATTAAAAAAGGTCAAGTTGTAAAAGCTGTGGTTGTCAGAACCAAAAAAGAGGTTCATAGAGATAATGGCTCTTTAATCCGCTTTGACGAAAATGCAGCCGTAATACTTGATAACAAGCGCGAACCGATAGGAACTCGTATCTTTGGACCAGTTGGTCGTGAAGTTAGATATGCTAACTTTATGAAGATTGTTTCACTTGCTCCGGAGGTGTTGTAATGGCAAGCGTAAAATTTAAGATTAAAAAAGGTGATAATGTAAAAATTATCGCTGGCGACGACAAAGGTAAAACTGGTAAAATTTTAGCTGTTTTACCTAAAAAAGGTCAAGTTTTAGTTGAAGGTTGCAGATTGGCTAAAAAGGCTGTAAAACCGAGCGAGAAAAATCAAAACGGTGGCTTTGTAGATAAAGAGATGCCGATTGATATTTCAAATGTTGCAAAAGTTGAGGGTTAAAAATGAATAGATTAAAAACTAAATATAACGAAAGCATTAAGGCTGCTTTGGTTAAAGAATTTGACATAAAAAACCCGATGCTTATACCTGCGATTGAGAAAATTGTCATTAGTGTTGGTGCTGGCGAATCGGCAAAAGATCAAAAACAATTACAAAATATAGCCGATACTATTTCTCTTATAGCTGGTCAAAAAGCCGTAGTTACTGATGCTAAAAAATCAGTGGCTGGTTTTAAGGTTCGCGAGGGCTTTCCTGTTGGAGTGAAGGTTACATTAAGAAAAGAGAATATGTTTGCGTTTTTAGATAAGCTAATTTCGGTTGCATTGCCAAGGGTTAAAGATTTCCGCGGTTTGCCAAGAGATGGTTTTGATGGACGCGGTAACTATAACTTTGGTCTTGATGAGCAATTGATGTTCCCTGAGGTTGAATACGATAAAATTTTACGCACTCACGGCATGAACATAGTAATCGTTACGACAACAAACAACGATAAAGAGGCATTCAAATTGCTTGAGCTATTTGGCGTGCCATTTGCAAAAGGAAAGTAATATGGCAAAAAAATCAATGATAGCAAAGGCTGCTAGAAAGCCTAAATTTACAGTTCGTGGTTATACAAGATGTCAAATTTGTGGTCGCCCACACTCTGTCTATAAAGATTTTGGAATTTGCCGTGTATGCCTAAGAAAAATGGCTAACGAGGGACTTATCCCAGGTCTAAAAAAAGCAAGTTGGTAAGGAAATAAAATGTTAAATGACTTAATTTCAGACGGACTAACACGCATCAGAAATGCTGCAATGAGAAGACTTGAAACTACAAAGTTACTTCACTCAAACGTTGTTGAAGCTACTTTATCTATCCTTGCAACAAAGGGTTATATTGAGAGCTATAACGTTGTTGAAGAAGATAGAAAAAAATTTATAAATGTAGTTTTAAAATATGATGAGCACGGCAAGAGTGTTATTAATGAACTTAAACGCGTTTCAAGTCCTGGTCGCCGCGTTTATAAAGGCAAAGACGAGATCAAAAGATTTAAAAACGGTTATGGAACTATCATAGTTAGCACGAGTAAAGGTGTTTTGAGTAATGAAGATGCTCATAAGGCTGGTGTTGGCGGTGAAGTTCTTTGTACTGTTTGGTGATAAATTAGCGTTAAAATAATCGATAAGCTTTTTGGCTTATCTTTTGTTTTTTAATGATTTTGTTTATAGGTGTCTAAATTTAGACTTATTTAAATAGTTTCTATTTTATGGTATTGCGGTATCCATTCGTATAACGTAGAAATACCCTAGACAAGTAAAAGGAAAAAAATGTCACGTATAGGAAAACAGCCGATAGCTATCCCAAATGGGCTAGATGTCAGCATAGAAGGAAGCGTTTTAAAATTTAAAAAAGGCGCAAATGTAAAAGAACTTGACACAAAAGGTCATGTTGATGTTAAGGTTGAGAACGGACATATCCAGTTCTCCTCAAAGAGCGATGAAAGACAAGATAGAGCCTATTGGGGAACTTATCGCGCACTTGCGAACAACATTGTAACTGGTCTGACAACTGGTTTTACTCGCCAACTAGAAATTAACGGTGTTGGTTACAAAGCCGCAGTAAAAGGACAAATTCTTGAATTAACACTCGGTTTTTCTCACCCTATCAATCACGAAGTTCCAAAAGGCGTTGAAATAAGCGTGGAGAAAAATATCATCACAATCAAAGGTGATGATAAACAAGTAGTAGGTCAAATAGCAGCTCAAGTCCGTGCTTATCGCCCACCTGAGCCATATAAAGGCAAAGGCGTGAAATACGTTGAAGAGCGTATTATCCGCAAAGCTGGTAAGACATCTAAGAAGTAAGGATAGGCAATGACAGCAAATGTATTAAAAAGAAAATTGGCTCTTAGAGTTAAAAGAAAAAAAAGAATTAGAGCAAAAATTTCTGGCACTGAAGCATTGCCAAGAATTTCTATCTTTAAGTCTAACAGAACGCTTTACGTTCAGGCTATAGATGATGTTAAGGGGGTTACTTTGGCATCTGCTGATGGTAGAAAATTGGGTGTAAAAGCAAGTAAAGATGGTGCTAAGGCTTTGGCGGTCGAATTTGCTAAAACTTTAAAAAGCAAAAAAATAGAGGTAGCTTTGTTTGACAGAAACGGCTATTTGTATCACGGTGTAATCGCGGCTTTTGCCGATGGATTGCGTGAAAACGGTATCAAGCTATAAGGAAAATTTTATGGAAAAATACAATAGAGAAGAATTTGAAGAAGTAATCGTTGATATCGGTCGCGTTACAAAGGTTGTTAAAGGTGGTCGTAGATTTAGATTTACGGCACTTGTAGTGGTTGGTAACAGAAAAGGTCTTGTTGGATTTGGTTTTGGTAAGGCCAAAGAAGTGCCTGATGCTATGAGAAAAGCCGTTGATGATGCGTTTAAAAATATTATCAACGTTAAGCTAAAAGGAACAACAATCCCTCACGATGTGGAAGTCAAATACAACGCAAGTCGCGTTTTGCTTCGCCCAGCCAGCGAAGGTACTGGTGTGATCGCTGGCGGTAGCGCACGTCCTGTTATAGAACTTGCCGGCATCAAGGATATTTTGACTAAATCACTTGGTTCAAATAACTCGGCAAATGTCGTTCGTGCTACTTTAAAAGCACTAAGTATGCTAAAAAGCTAAGGAGAGAATATGGGATTAGAAAATTTAACTCCTGCTGTGGGTTCAACTAGAAACATAAAAAGACTAGGTCGCGGTCAAGGAAGTGGTCAAGGCAAAACAGCAGGCAAGGGAAATAAAGGTCAAAGAGCAAGAAAGGGCTATAACGAGAAGCGTGGATTTGAGGGCGGTCAGCAACCGCTTCAAAGGCGTTTGCCAAAGGTTGGATTTGCTTCTAAATTTGTAAAACCTTATGTAATTAACGTTGAAAAAATCATAGCCGTAAAAGATCTTAATGAGATTACTATCGAAACCATTGCTGAAATTCATAAAATTTCAAGCAGTGTCAAAAAGATCAAATTGATCGGAGCAAGTGCTAAAAATTTGGCTTCAAAAATCAAAGACGAGAATGTTATCGTTAGCGGACGTGCGTAATGAATAAAACATTGACCAACAAGATTTTAATCACGTTGGCATTTTTATTTGCTTACAGGATACTGGCGTATGTGCCAGTTCCTGGCGTCAATGTCGATGTTATTAAAGAATTTTTCGATTCAAACTCAGCAAATGCTTTGGGTTTGTTTAATATGTTTAGCGGTAAGGCCGCCGAACGTCTAAGTATTATCTCTCTTGGTATTATGCCTTATATTACGGCATCTATTATAATGGAGCTTTTGGCTGCGACTTTTCCAAATTTAGGCAAGATGAAAAAAGAACGTGATGGTATGCAAAAATATATGCAGATTATTCGTTACGCAACAATTGTTATAACACTTATTCAATCAATTGGCGTTAGCATCGGACTTCAAAGCCTTCACGGCAGAGCTGGTGCGAGTGCTATAATGATAGATTTAAATTTGTTTATCGCGGTTTCGGCATTTTCTATGCTAACTGGAACAATGCTTTTAATGTGGATAGGCGAGCAAATAACCCAGCGCGGGATTGGAAACGGAATTAGCTTGATTATTTTTGCTGGTATTGTTAGCGGTATCCCGTCTGCTATTGGCGGAACTATAAATTTGGTAAATACTGGCGAGATGAATTTCCTTGTAGTTATTGGAATTTTGATAGTTATCTTAGCAACCGTCGGAATTGTCATATATGTTGAAATGGGCGAAAGACGCGTGCCTGTTAGCTATTCGCGTAAAGTCGTAATGGAAAATCAAAACAAACGCATAATGAATTATATTCCTATTAAAGTAAATTTAAGCGGTGTTATTCCACCGATTTTCGCTAGCGCTATTTTGATGTTTCCTAGCACTATTTTACAAGCTAGCACAAATCCAATCTTGCAAAAGATAAATGATTTTTTAAATCCAAACAGCTATCTTTTTAACTTTTTGACCTTTTTATTGGTTGTATTTTTTGCATATTTTTACGCTTCGATAGCGTTTAATGCAAAAGATATTAGTGAAAATTTAAAAAGACAAGGCGGATTTATACCTGGCATTCGTCCAGGCGAAGGGACGGCTGAATATATGAACGAAGTAGCTTCTCGTTTAACTTTTAGTGGTGCTATTTATCTTGGTCTTATATCTACGCTCCCTTGGGTTCTTGTTAAATTTATGGGAGTGCCATTTTATTTTGGTGGAACATCTGTTTTGATCGTTGTTTCGGTTGCACTTGATACAATGAGAAGGATAGAGGCTCAAAACTATATGAGTAAATACAAAACCCTAAGTGCGGTTGGCTTATAATGTCTATTAGTATTAAACAGCCTTCCGAGATCGAAAAAATGAGGGCGGCAAATAAAATCGTCGCCCAAGTTTTGGATTATGTCCAAACTATCATCGAGCCTGGAATTTCACTCCTTGAAATAGATAAAATTTGCGAAGATATGATACGGGCAGCTGGGGCTAAGCCTGCATTTAAAGGGCTCTATGGTTTTCCAAATGCAGCTTGCATAAGCGTAAATGAAGTGGTCATACACGGAATTCCAAATAAATACAAGCTTCAAGATGGTGATATTGTGAGCGTTGATCTTGGCTCGAATTTGGGTGGGTATTTTGGAGATTCTGCTCGGACTTGGGGTGTTGGTAAAATTTCTAAAAACGACGAACGGCTCATAGCTTGCGCTAAAGATGCGCTAAATTTCGCTATCGATACGATAAAAGTTGGAATGCACTTTAAAGAGTTAAGCTATGAAATAGAAAAATTCATACTTTCTCGCGGATATGTCCCACTGACTGGATTTTGCGGTCATGGAATAGGCAGAAATCCGCACGAAGATCCGCAAATTTTAAATTATCTGGAAGGAAGCAATCCAAAAGCCGGTCCAAAAATAAAAAATGGTATGGTTTTTTGCATTGAACCAATGATTTGTCAAAAAGATGGCACTCCAGTTATCGGAAGCGATAAATGGAAAGTTACAAGCAAAGACGGGCTAAGAACTAGCCATTATGAGCATTGTATCGCTGTTGTAGGTGGAATTGCTGAAATATTAAGTATTGCTTAATTAAATTTATAACAATCTTAATTCAAATCGGCTTTCTTGCTTACTGCTGCGCTTACTGTGATTATATCGTGTAAATTTAATTTGTCTTTACGAAAAAAGCAAAGACACAGCCCTATCATACTAAAACCGGCTATCAAAAAGCAAATATAACGAATTAAAACGTGTATAAAGCTTAGTTTTCGTCCCGTTTTTAAATTTATCAGATATATGTCTTGTGAGCGGTATCCAGGGCTTTGAGCTTTGATCGCAAAAAACAGGCAAAGTATCAGTCCAATAGTAAAATTTGCACCAAAAATAGCCAATGAATTATGTAAAAATTCATTTTTACCATTTAGCAAAACGTATGTCGTGAAGTAAAAAACCGGCATTCCAATAAAAAATAAATCCACAATAAAGGCTTTTATCCTTACCGCGACACCGGCTAATCTAGCTTTTTGTTTCGCCATTAATTGCCACGACTACCAGGCTTGATTGCCATACTACCATCTTTACATAATGGGCAATCATCTGGCTCATAAATATCAAATTCAAAATTTCCAAGCGCAAAAAGTGGTTTGTTGCTTGGTAGTTTTGCACTTGCTTTGGCTTTGTTGTTTAAATTTTCAACCCTGCAAAATCCTCTATTAGCAAGAGCGGCAAAACCAACCACAATGCCGCCTAAATTTTCTATCACTTGTGCGGCTTCAAGTGCAGAACCGCCAGTGGTTATAATATCCTCGCAGATGATAAATCGCTCGCCTTCTCTCACCTCAAATCCGCGTCTTAGACTCATAATTTTCTCAACTCTTTCTGTAAAAATAAATCTCTTTTTGGCAGCACGAGCGAGCTCATATCCGGCTAAAATTCCGCCAAGTGCTGGGCTACAAACGCTATCAAATTCAATGCCGAAATCAGATATTATCTTTGCCAACTCGCTGGCTAAATTTCCTGCCAAAGACGGATCTTCTAAGACTTTTGCGCTTTGTAGATAAAATTGCGAATGATTGCCACTTGAAAGTAAAAAATGTCCTTGTAAATACGCGCCAGCATCTTGATAAATTTTTTCTAAATTCATTTTTTCTCCTTATTTTTCGCCATTTTAACCAAAACGCACTTAATTTTTTGTTAGCAAAATGTCGGTGTAAATTTTATACTAAATTTGGTGGATTAAATAAGAAATAGCGCTTAAAAACTGAAAATTTTGCCCGATTTTAGGCAAAATTTTGATAAATTATATTTTAAGAAGTTCGGCTTCTTTGTCTTTTACGAGCTGATCGATCTTTGCGGTATAGTTATCGGTTATTTTTTGGACTTCGTCTTGACCTTTTTTGCTTTCGTCTTCCGTTACGGCTTTGTCTTTTTCCAATTTTTTAATCTCGTCATTAGAGTCTTTTCTGATGTTTCTTATGCTTACTTTTGCTTTTTCGCCAAAAGCTTTTGCGTGTTTGGCATTTTCTTGGCGCTGGTCAAGTGTCATTGGTGGGAAAAATAACTTTACTGCTTCGCCGTCGCTATTTGGATTAATTCCTATATTTGCAGCTTGAATAGCGCCAGATATGACTTTTATCATACTTTTTTCCCAAGGTGTGATCGTAATAGTCGAAGCATCTGTTGCAAGAACTGTCGCTACTTGGTTTATCGGAGTTGCCGATCCGTAGTAATCCACATAAATATTGTCAATGATATTGATATTCACCTTGCCAGTGCGAAGTGTCGAGAAGTCCCTTTTCAAGCCTTCTATGCATTTGTCGCTACTATCTTTTTGCTTTTTATAAATATCGTTTAGCATAGTATTCCTTTGTTAAAATTTTATCTAAAAGTTATTGTTTGCTCTCTGGTGCCATCGGCGCACTTGGTGCAACTGGTGTCGTGTCATTGCCCCCTGCTGCATTTGGAACGATAGAATTTGTATCAATACTGTCAAGCAACGAATTTTGTGTTTGAGTGTTATAAGTGTAGCCTAACATTAGCGTATTCAATATGAAAATAACGCCTACGATAAATGTAAATTTAGCCAAAAATCCTGCTGGACCCTTTGCCCCAAAAAGGCTCTCATTGCTACCGCTGTATGCGCCAAGACCGATACTTGAGCTTTTTTGTAATAAAATCGCGATAGTCAAAACGACTGCTAAAATGAATTGTAAAACTAAAAATATTGAATCCACAAGAAATCCTTTAAAACTTAAAATTTGTGCGATTATACTAAAAAAGTTTTGAATTTGGGTTAAATTTCTTGTTCTATATCGTAAAGTTCATATCGAACGGATTTAAAAAGCTCGGAATTTTCAATATTTACAAGCTTAAAGCACTCTTCTAAAACCCTTGCGCTTTCTTGCGATCGTTTTAAATTTGCTATTTGCAAATCATACAAATTCTCACGTTTCATTTCAGATTGTGTGCTTTTTTTTAAAACATCGCCACTTGTGTTGCGGAATTTTAAAATTTCATTTTGTGGGATTTTTATTTTGTGTCTTAGAATTTTTATTTTAGGGGCAAGAGCGTTATCATCAAAGCCGTAGCGTCTGATGTCCTCGACTACTCTAAGCCCCTCTTTTAAGCGATTTAAATTCGCATCAATGATACGATAAATTCGCTCTTTTTCACTCATCTTTATTAAAAATTCCTAAAATTTGCAAAAGCGAAGTAAATAAATTTACAAAGTCCAAATAAAGTGCAACCGCGCCTTCAATCGGTGTTTCGTAGTTGCCTTGAATGATATTTTGCGTATCATATAGTATGTATGCGCTAAACAAAACCGCGCCTATACTTGCTATGGCAAGTTGTAAAATCGGACTGTGAAAGAACAAATTTATCAAACTTGCAACGACGATTACGATTAAGGCAATAAAAAGCATTTTGCCCATAGTCGTAAAATCTTTTTTCGTATTCATCGCAAACAAACTAAGTCCGCCAAATGCGACAGTAGTAAGCGTAAAAGCCTGTGCTACGATGTTTGCGCCACCCGGCATAGATAAAAATCGTGCCAAGAGCGGAGTTAATGTAAGACCGCTAACAAAAGTAAATGCAAACAGCAAAACTAAATTTAAACCAGCTTTTCTTTTAGCTCCCATCAAGCCAAAAAGAAGCGCAAATTCGGCTATAACTAAACCGATAAAAACAGGCATAGTAAATAAAGCCACAATACCGATACCGACATAAGCTCCAACCGATGCGGCCAAAAGTGAAGCTGCAAAAAGCTGATATGTTTGTTTGATAAACAAGCTTAAATCAGTTTGAGCATAGCTTTGACTAACATATTCTTGTGAGTTTGCGTAATTTCTATTATATAAACTCATTTTTTCTCCTTATTTAATTTTTGACGCAAATTTAGCCAAAATTTGGTAAATGACAACTAAAAAATAGCTTAAAACATTTTGTTTTTACATTTTTTTGCTATAATCGCGACAAATTTTTGGAGCATAATTATGAACGAACTTTTAAGCGGTGCGATGAAATTTATGGAAGAGGATTTTTTGGAGCATAAAGAGCTTTTTGAAGCCTTAGGAACAGGGCAAGCTCCGCATACGCTTTTTGTGGGCTGTATCGATTCTCGCGTTGTGCCAAATCTCATTACAAATACTATGCCAGGCGATTTGGTTGTCGTGCGAAATATTGCAAATATCGTGCCACCTTATAGAACGAGCGAGGAATTTTTAGCAACGACTTCGGCGATTGAATATTCCCTGCAGACGCTAAACGTCAGAAATGTTATTATTTGTGGGCATAGTAATTGTGGTGGTTGCTTGGCTCTTTGGCAAGATGAGAGTAAATTTAAAAAAACGCCAAATGTCAAACGTTGGCTTGATCTTTTACAATCTGTCAAGTCAGAAGTTCATGTCGCTTGCGCAAATAGCATTGCGAAAAGAGAGTGGCTAACTGAACGCTTAAATATCATTAATTCTTTGTCAAATTTACTGACTTATCCGGACGTAAAAGAGCGTTTTGAGCGTGGAAATTTGAAAATTTACGGCTGGCATTACATAATAGAAACGGGTGAAATTTTCAACTACGATATGGATTTAATGACGTTTAAATTAATTGGAGTTGAAAAATGAGAAAATTTGTCGTTTTGTTTGCGCTTTGTATTGCTTGTTTTTGTGATGATTTTCATAAAAATAGCGATGATAATTTGACTTTTGAGACAATTCTTTCAAACATAAATGATATAAACACACAAATTTTGATTATGAAATCAAAAGCTGTTGATGATAATACAACGCTTGATAACGCGCTTTACGAATCTGTTTTAGCAAAGAAAAACAAACTTTTAGAGCAAGTGCCTTATATGATAATGCAGATTAAAATAACAGATATGCAAATAGACAATATCAAAAGCCAAAGGGCTAATTTGCAAAAGCTTGTTGCGAATTTAAAAAATTCCAACAAACAAGAATATGTAAAAAATGCGGTCAAACTGGAAAAATTTGAGCTAGATGAGCTCTTTTTCACATCGATAATGAATTTGGCTCAAATTTTCAAAGACGGTGGGAAAACGAAACAGATAAAAACTAGCGTAGAAGAGACATTACTTGGCTTACAAACGCAAATTTACTCAGATAACAAAAATCTAAAAGACTCCATAAGTCCAGAGCTTTTTGCGCATTTTAAAGATGAATTTGCTAGGCTTGATTTGTATAAAGACAGCTTAGAAGAGGTTTTAAACTATCTTAGAAATAACGCGAATTTGTTAAACTCAAATTTTGTCCTTTCAGAGCTAAATTTAAGCACTGCAATCGACATAATAAATAGCAAAATTCCGTCAAATAGCGGTATAAATTTTGGAAAAATATTAATAATTTTAGCCATATTTTTGTTTTTCATCTCATTTACGACTATTTTAAGCAAGACCATTTATATGATTTTGGTAAAATTTTTTGTAAAACATAGCCAAGATACGCATACCAAAGGCAAGGTTGTGCGGATTATTAGCAGACCGATGCTATCGATTTTGAGCGTTTATGCGATCGAGATTTGCGTTTTGGTTGCATACTATCCAGTGCCTATGCCAATAAACGTTTCAAATATATTTTCTATCTTATTTGTGATAGCTTTTGCGTGGCTTATTTTAGGAATGCTAGATGGTTATGGAATGGTTTTGATAAGCGAGCTAACTAGAAAAAGCGGACGTAAAGAGGTTATAAATTTAATCTTAAAAATCGTTTATTTTATTATTATTACGATTACGCTTTTAATTGTGCTTAGTCATCTTGGGTTTAATGTTAGCGCCATTATCGCATCTCTTGGTATAGGCGGTCTTGCCATAGCTTTGGCGACAAAAGATATTTTGGCGAATTTCTTCGCTTCTGTTATGTTGCTTTTTGATAATTCATTCTCGCAAGGCGATTGGATAGTTTGTGGCGATATAGAAGGTACGGTTGTTGAAATAGGGCTTAGGAAAACGACTATTAGGACGTTTGATAATGCATTGATTTTCGTGCCAAATTCTAAATTAGCAAGCGATCCGATAAGGAATTGGAGCAGGCGTAGGCTTGGCAGGCGCATAAGAATGGTAATCGGCGTTGAGTATGGCTCCAAAATAGAGCAGCTGAAAAAATGCGTAGATGATATAAAAAATATGCTGGCAACTCACCCTGAAATAGCAACAAGTAGCGATATGGGCTCGAAAAAAATATCTCAATACAGGCAAAATATAGTTTCTATCGATGATTTGGCGGGATATAAGTCGAATTTATTTGTCGTGATTGACGAACTTGGCGAGAGCTCAGTTAATATTTTGGTATATTGCTTTTCAAAAACGATAGTTTGGGGAGATTTTTTAGCCGTAAAGCAAGATGTGATATTAAAAATAGTTAAAATAGTCCAGGATAATGGATTAAATTTTGCTTATCCAAGTCAAAGTTTGTATATAGAAAATTTAAAAGATATGAAAATTTAAGGAGTGAAAATGGGTAGGGATTTTGACGAAGAATTCGACGAAGAAGTAAATGAAGATGGCGAATATGACGAGTATTTAGATGAAAATTCCAACGTTTATAGTTACAATTATGACGAAAACGATTACGAATATGACGATGGTGCGGAAGAAGATAGCTACGATAGCGAGTATTGATTGAAGCTATTTTTGGCAAATTTAACCAAATTTTGTCGATTGATGGCTGATTGCTAAAATTTCCAATAATTTTAGAGGAGAAAATCCCCTTTAAAATTATTTTCCATACATTAAATTTGGCAACCAAAGTGAAATTTGAGGTATATAGGTAATTAGCATAAGCCCAACAAATAGCATTATCGTCCAAGGCGAGCAAGAAACGATCACATCTTTTAGTTTCATACCTGTAAGACCGCTGGCTACGAACAAATTTAGCCCAACTGGCGGTGTAATCATACCAATTTCCATATTTACAATTATGACTATGCCAAAGTGGATAGGATCGATACCAAGCTGTAAGGCTATTGGCAAAAGTAACGGAACCATTATCATCACCACCGATGAAGGCTCCATAAACTGACCCATTATAAATAGCAAAATATTTACTAAAATCAAAAACGCGATTTTGCCAATATCAGCTTCTAACATCGCATTTGCGATGACTTGTGGAATTTGCTCGCTTGTTAGCAAATACGCAAACACAACCGCATTTGTGATGATGAAAAATATCATCGAAGTTGTTAGTGCTGAATCAAGACAAATTCCCCATAAATCCTTAATTTTAATGTCTTTATAAATCACGACAGATATAAAAAGCGCATATACCGCACTTGCCGCAGCTGCTTCTGTTGGCGTAAAAATTCCGCCATAAATTCCGCCAATAACCACAACTATGATAAGCAAAGCCCAAAATGCCTTACCAAATTTTTGAATTCTAGCTTTAATTGGTTCAGGAGTTTGGGTTTTAAAGCCTAGCCTTTTAGCACCAATATACGTTTGAATAAGCATCATTAGACCTAACATAAGACCAGGCAATACACCAGCCATAAAAAGCTTGCCGATACTAACCTCGGCCGTTACGCCATAAACTATCATTACAACGGAAGGTGGGATTAAAATTCCAAGCGATCCAGCGGTGGTTATGCCACCAACGGCGTATTCTTTTGGGTATCCAGCATCTTTAATCGCCGCAAACATTATTGAGCCAATAGCCACAACGGTTGCTGGCGAGCTACCTGAAACTGCAGCAAAGATGATACACGCAAATATTGCACTCATCGGAAGTCCGCCAGGCAAATGCCCGACCATTGATTTTGCAAAATCTATAATTCTCTTTGCCGAGCCGCCTTTGCTGAGTAAATTTCCAGCCAAAATAAACATCGGTATTGCCATAAGCGAAAATTTGTTAATGCCATCAAAGATTAGTTGCGGGATTGCTGTTATGTCAAGATCGGTAAAAAATATCATCGTCAAAACTGTGCTAGCTCCCAGCGAAATGGCTACTGGAACGCCTATTAGCATTAGTGCGAAAAGTAAAATAAATAAAAAAGCTATCGTCATTTTTTATCCTTATTTTTTTACCACGCTGCCAAGTGCGAGCTCTTTTTCTTCGTTTGTAGCAACTTCGTTTGCTGGCGTGAGTGCGACTTTGAGAGCTTTTTCAGCAGCTCTGTAACTTGCGGTAAGAAACGCGACAGGAAGCACTACCATAGGAATCCACTGCAAAATTCCAAGATCTATTATCATTTGTTCAAGTTCATGCAAAATTTGCAAATACTCAATCGCATAAACAGCTATAAATATCAAAAATACAGTCGTTAATAAATACGAAAAAACGAGACAAATTTTTGCTAAAATCGGTGGAAATTTTTCAACCAAAATCGTAACACTAACGTGTATGCCTTTATTAAATCCGTAAGCGGCGGCGAAAAACGCCGACCAAATGAAAAGGTAGTTTGTCATTTCACCAGCCCACGTCCAACCGCTGTCAAATATATAGCGCATTATTACATTTGCAAACGCAAGTAGTGTCCCAGCTACTATGCCTATAACGGCTATGGTTTTATTAACGGACGAGATACATATATCTAAAATTTCAAAGATTTTTTTTATATTGAAATTTGCTAGATTTTTATCTAAATCATCAAAAAATCTCATAAAAGCCTACTTCACGTTTATGGTTTTTTCTATCAGATCTTTACCGATTACATCGTAAAATTTCGGATAAACCGCTTTCATCGCATCTTGCCAAGTCGCTCTTTGTGCGTCTGTGATGTTGCTAACTTCAAGTTTTTTACCGCTTGCGATGTATTTATTTAGCTCCTCAATAACCCTTGCGTCCTCTTTGGCAGTCTCTTGACGTTCGTATTTTGTGGCTTCACTCACAGCTTGGCTTACAATCTTTTTTAGCTCATCAGGTAAATTTTTCCAAAATTTTTCACTAATAACAACTAAATAGCCCAAATATCCGTGAGATGAGAGTGTAAGTGAGCTTTGAACTTCGTGAAATTTTGAGTTGTAAAAATTTGAAAGTGGATTTTCTGTCGCATCAACAACGCCTTGTTGAAGTGCTGAATAAACCTCCGAAAATGGCAATACTTGCGGATTTCCGCCAACGGCTTTTATCTGCTCTTCTAAAACTTTCGAGCTTTGTATGCGGAATTTTTGACCTTTTGCGTCATCTGGATTTACAATATTCTTTTTGCTAGAACTAAAATGCTTAAATCCAGCGTCCCAATAATCAAGTGCTACAAAGCCTTTTGCAGCTATTTTGTCTTTTAAAATTTGTCCCACTTCGCCGTCTTGAACTTTGTGTAAATGCTCGTCATTTTGGAAAATGAATGGTAGGTCAAAAAGCTGAAATTCAGGCACGATCGGCGTAAATTTTGAAAAACTTGGAGCGGCCATTTGCACGTTACCAAGTTTTAACGCGCCAAATACTCGGTCATCATCAACAAGTTGTGCCGAAGGAAAAACCTGAACTTTTATTTTGCCACCGCTTAACTCTTCAACTCTCTTGGCAAAAAAATCCGCGGCCTTGCCTTTTGGCGTGCTAGCTGCAACAACATGAGCGAATTTGATCGTATATGTCTTATCTGCGCCAAATGCGCTACCAGCGATTGCGCACGCTAGAAAAAGCGTAGAAAAAAGTTTAATTTTCATTTTATCTCCTTTGGAAAATTTGGCTATTTTTTAGCTCGGCTGTATTATAAGACATAAATTTTATTAATTGTGTAAAAAACTTACAAGATCAAATAAATTTATTAAATTATGTATAGTATCGTAACGTTTATATGGTTTGTTCGTTTTTTATAATTTTAATATTAAATGTAATATCTATAATAATAACCTAATATGTTACAAATATCTACACTTTAAAATTAAATTTTTCCTTTTTAAAAGAATATAGTTGTCTTTATTAATCAAATAATTACAAAAAATATGTATAATCACATAATAAATTTTATTATAAAGGAAAAATTATGTTTGAACTTAGAAAACTTCCATTTGATCCTAAATCAAATGCAATCGTAAGCGAAGAAACCTGTAACTATCATCACGGCAAACACCATCAAACTTACGTGAATAATCTAAACAATTTGATTAAAGGTACGCATTTTGAGAATGCCGATTTGTTCGAGATCGTAACAAAAAGTAGTGGTGGAATTTTTAACAACGCCGCTCAGGTCTATAATCACGATTTTTACTGGGATTGTATCGCGAAAAAAAGCCAAATGAGTGCGGAATTTAAGGCGCGCCTAGATGATGATTTTGCAAATTTTAAAGATGAATTTATAAAAGCTGCTACTACGCTTTTTGGCTCTGGCTGGACGTGGCTGGTTTATAATCCTGCTTCAAAAAAGCTCGAAATAAAACAAACTTCAAATGCCCAAACTCCGATAACAGATAATCTCATACCGCTTCTTGTTGTTGATGTTTGGGAGCACGCTTACTATATCGATCACAAAAATGCTCGCGCGGCATATTTGGAGAAATTTTTTGAAAATATCAACTGGGAATTTGTCAGCCAAAGCTTTGAGTGGGCGCAAAAAGAGGGCATGAATTCTGTAAAATACTACATTTGCAAGTATGTTCGCGGCTAGATTAGTTCGCATAAATTTGGTGCATTTTTTGCACCAAATCATTAAAATTTTATGATACAATTACAGCTAAATTTCAAAAAAAGGATAGAAAATGAGAAAATTTTTATTTGCAAATTTGACTATTTTGGCCATATTAAGCGGTTGTGCTTCGACAAAATCTGTTGTTGATTTTACAAGTGAGGACAAAAGTTACAAATTTAGCCTAGCATCAGATGATAATTTTCAAACAGCCGTTATGTTTGATAGCAATGGTAAAAAACGCATTCTTAAAAGCGTTGTTAGCGCAGATGGTATAAAAATGGCTGACGAAAAAGGCACGAGTGTTCATTTTAAAAAGGGCTACGGGATACTAAATTTAAATGGTGGCGCGGATATAAACGTTAGATACAAACAGTAAATTTTAAATTGTTTTAATTTTGAATTTAAAGTAGCCAAAAGGCTACTTTAAATTATTTTTTTACACCTACGATAACTTGCGTTGCTTTTATGATCGCTGTTACATTATCACCAACTTTTAGAGCTAAATTTTTAACAGATTCGTTTGTGATAATGGCTGTTAGTTTATCGCCAGCAACTTCTATATCAACTTCAGAATTTACCGCGCCTTCTTGTATGCTAGCTATCTTTCCTTTGATTTGATTTGTCGCACTTAGTTTTAGTTCATCGTCGCCTTTTGCGATGATTATACTTGAAGCTTTAAACAAAAACACAGCCTTTTTGCCGGCTTTTAGTCCTAAATTTGTCTCACTATCGGTTGTAACCGTAGCTTTTAAAAATTCGCCACCAGCCATTTTGCCAACGATTAAAGAATTAACCGCACCTGTTCTTACCTCTGAAATTTCAACTAAAATTTGGTTTCTTGCACTTATCATTTTTTATCCTTTGAATTGATTTGCGCTGAAATGATAACAGCTTTTTATTAGGCAAAACTTAAAAACAATATGTATAAAATTTAAATATTATCTAATTTTATACTATATAAATAAAAGCCCTAAATTTTGGGCTTTTAACACATATATAAAGCAAAATAATATTATAAGTTTAGTTTTTACAGTTATAAATTTGACCGTAAAAACTTAAAATTTAAAGCGGCATTATGCGAATTTTCGGATTAAGTTGTTCTTGCAAGACATTTTCTATGGCGTAAAGTGTACCAGTTGAACCACTCGCACATCCACTGCAAGCCCCGAGATAACGTATATACACGTCGAAATACCCTTCTTGACTTTTTTGCAAATCCAAAATTTCCATATTTCCGCCGTCCATCATCAACATAGGGCGAATTTGTTCGTCTATGACGCTTTCTATCGCTTTTAGCTGTCCGACGACAGTCATCGCTTCAAAATCAACATCGCTAAAATTTCCGCTCATTTGCGCATTCATCGTATTTTGCAATCTCTCTTTTTCCATTTCGGCTCTTGTTTGAGCCAAAATATCGACCAAATAATACTCTCTTTGCTCGTGTCCGCCAGGTTTAACGCACGACTTGCAAAATGCTCCAGCTTTCGTGTATTGCGTGATTTCATCGACAGTATGAAGATCGTTTAGGCGAATGACTTCTTTTATCGTTCCAAGGCTAACACGAGCGCATTCGCAAACGATTATTTCATCTTCAAAATGAGAAGGATCTACGCCTTTATAACTTGCTGCTGCTGCTTTTATAACATCATACGCCATAACCGAACAGTGCATTTTTTGTGGCGGAACGGCTGGAATTTCAGGAGAATCGCGCATGGCCTTTTCCACGTCTAAATTTGTAATTTTTACCGCTTCATCAACCGTTTTTCCTATGCAAAGCTCAGCCATCGTATCCGAGCTAGCCACAGCCGTGCCACAACCAAAGCTTTTAAATTTAGCATCTATTATCCTATCGGTGCTTTCATCAACCAGCCAATAAAGCCTAACGGCGTCGCCACAGCTCTCCGCGCCAAAATCAGCAATTATCAGTTTTGCATTGCGTTCTTTTGCTTGCTCTTCTGTTATCTCACCCATAAATTTCGGGTTATTCATACGGTCTTGAACGTTTTGCGAATACTCATCCCATATTGAACCGCTTATTAAATTTGCCTTTGCCATATTTTCTCCTTATAATCCGCTTTTGTGCCAACTTGGTGCGTATGCGAATGTGCTTGAAATTCCTCTCAAACGCTCAATCGCCTTTTTTATATGCACGATCGCATAATCAATCTCTTCTTCGGTATTAAATCGAGATAGCGAAAGCCTAAGCGCTGTGTGCGCTAACTCACTATCCGCGCCTATGGCCTCCATTATCGGATTACTTTCAAGAGCTTCCGAGGCGCAAGCTGAACCAGTTGAAGCAGCAATTCCAGCCTTGTTTAAATCCCATAGCATAGCTTCGCCCTCTACACCCTTAATCGCGGCTAAAATCGTGTTTGGAAGGCGATTTTGTCTGTTTCCGACAACATATACGTCAGGAATTTCAAGCAGTGCATCTTCAAGCTTATCGCGTAGTCTTTTGACGTGCAAATTTTCAAATTCCATGAGTTTGTTGCTATTTTCAAGGGCTTTTGCCATACCAACTATGCCAGCTACATCAAGCGTTCCACTTCTTCTACCGCCCATATGCTCACCGCCGTGAAGCAAACTTGAAAGCTTTTGGCTGTCTTTTATGTATAGCCCGCCAACTCCCTTTGGACCGTGAAATTTGTGTGCCGAAAAGCTCATAAAATCCATCTTTATATCTTGGACGTTTATTTTTATTTTTCCCATTGCTTGAACCGCATCTGTATGAAAAAGTGCGCCATATTCGTGTGCGATTTGGCAGCACTCTTTAATCGGAAAAATCGTGCCAGTTTCGTTGTTTGCCCACATTACGCTAACAAGCGCAGTTTTGTCATTTATCAACTTTTTAAGCTTATTTGCATCAAGTGTACCGTCGCTATTAACCGGTATATAGCTTAATTCAACGCCGTATTGTTTTAGAAATTCAAAACTCATTGCTATGGCGGGATGTTCGACACTGCTTACTATGACATGTTTTTTATCTCCGTTTAAAATTTTATCGAAAAATACACCTTTTGCGACCCAGTTATTGCTTTCTGTTGCGCAACTCGTAACGATTATGTCATCGGCATCTTTTGCGTTTATAGCCGCATAGAGCCGATCCATCGCTTCTCTTAAAGCTGGATGTGTTTCGCTACCGAATTTATGAAGAGAATTTGGATTGCCGTATTTTTCGCAAAAAAACGGCTTCATCAGCTCAAAAGCCTCTGGATCCATCATCGTGGTTGCGTTATTGTCTAAATATACTCTCAAATTCGACCTTTTAATTAGGATATTTTTTATCCTTTTATTTTTCGTGTGATGATATAACAAAATTTATAAATTTTAGGTTAAAATTTAGTGATATTTTTTCAATTTTGATACATTTTTGATAAAATTTATATATTGAAAATCTTTATCAAATACAGAAATTTAGCGCTTTGTAGAAAAATTTTATAAATCAAAATAATGCAAATTTTATCAATTGCAAAATGTAAAAATTTAATGAATAATTATGAATAAAATTATTACTTATACTTATATTTGTAGAATTTTACTGATTGATTCCGTTTAAAAGCTCTTGAGTTTGCTCATAAGTAAAGCCCTCGTCCGCATCTTGTTTGAGAAAATTTTCTATATATTCTTTTTTAGAAACCGCAAAATCAAGCTCTTTATCATTACCGCGTTGATAAGCGCCGATACGCATTAAAACTTCATTTTCTTTAAGTAAAGAATAAAGTCGCTTCATCTTAGAAGCGTTTGCCTTATGTTCTTTTGTTACGACATCGCCCATCACACGCGAAGCAGAATTTAAAATATTTATCGGCGGATAAATTCCAAAATCTGTCATATCTCGGCTTAAAACAATGTGTCCGTCCAAAATCGAACGACTTTGATCAGCGATTGGATCGCTCATATCATCGCCATCAACAAGTACGGTAAAAAAAGCCGTTATCGAGCCTTTGCCTTCTTCTTTTCCAGCTCTTTCCATAAGCTGGGGCAAAAGCGTTAAAACAGACGGTGGATAGCCTTTTGAAGTCGGTGGCTCTCCCATCGCAAGTCCGATTTCGCGCTGCGCCATTGCAAAACGCGTAACACTATCCATTATAAATAGCACGTCGTGCCCTTTGGATTTAAAGTATTCCGCCACGCTCATTGCGCAAAATGCACCATATTTTCGCATTAAAGGACTATCGTCGCTTGTCGCCACAATTAAAACCGTGCCGCTTAAATCGCCGTGTAAATTTTTCTCAACAAATTCAGGCACTTCACGCCCTCTCTCTCCGATTAGCGCTACGACTTTTATAGGTGCGGTAGAATTTCGCACAATCATGCCCATAAGCGTTGATTTTCCAACGCCAGAACCAGCAAAAATTCCCAGCTTCTGACCTTTTCCGCAAGTTAGCAAACCGTCGATGGATTTTACTCCGACACTAAAAACTTCATTTATAAGTCCGCGCTTCATCGCATCGATTGGCGGTTGCATAATAGGAGCATAATCGGTCGTAAAAACCGCTCCTTTGCCGTCTTTTGGATTCATAAACGGATCTACAACTCGTCCGAGCAACTCTTCGCCCACTGGAATTTTCATACCCTGATCGCTTAAATATACAAAATCGCCTATTTTATAACCTTCTACAAAACCAAACGGCGATATAAAAGATGTCGTTTTTTTAACTTCCGTAACCATCGCAAGTCCGCTTTTGCTTTTATCGCGCGCCACGATTTGAACTATATCTCCGATACTTGGACGAAGACCTGAAATTTCCATCGTTGTGGCTGAAATTCTTTCAATAACGCCAAATACGTTCGAGAGTGATAAATTTGAGTTTAATTTCGATTTTAGACGATTTAAAACCACTAAAATCTTACCTCTTTGTGAGAATTTATCAGCGAAAAAAATTCCTTTCTCGTTTCAGCATTTTTAAGAAAAGCGCCCCTTAACGCCGATGTCGTGGTTGTAGAATTTATTTTTTGCACGCCTCGCATTTCAACGCACATATGCCTAGCCTCGATTACCACGCCAACGCCTTTTGGACTTATCACATCGCTAATTGCTTCTGCTATTTGCTCTGTTAGTTGCTCTTGGATTTGCAAACGACGGGCGAATATATCGACCATACGCGGAATTTTACTTAAACCAACGACTTTTTTATTTGGTATGTAAGCTACGTGAACGCGCCCGAAAAACGGCAACAAATGGTGCTCACAAAGGCTGTAAAATTCTATATCTCTTACCAAAACCATTTCGTTATTTGAGCTCTCAAAAAGTGCGTCATTTAGCACCGTTTTAGGATCTAAAGCGTATCCGCTCGTTAAAAATTCATACGCTTTAAATACTCGTTGTGGCGTTTTTACAAGCCCTTCGCGGTTTGGATTTTCGCCAATGATTTCTAACATATCCGTAACGCATTTTTCAAATTTCACACTTTGGCTCATGCAATTTCCTAGTTAAATTTCAGCCGATTTTACAAAAAATCGCTTAAAAATGTTATAAAATCCGCCTTTTTGTGTGTTTTATAATCGTTAATTTGGATATTTTTTACTTTAACTAGCATTGTTTCAAGTAAATTTGCCGTAATTTTATCTTTAAATTTAATAAATTTATACTACCGATTAAGGAAAATTTAGATAAACTAAAAGAAATTTTATTTTCAGAAAAGGAAATCAATGCAAATTCAAACAAAATTTATAGATAAGGCAAATGCTTCTATACAAGCTAAAATACCAGATTCTAACATCAAAGCCAAGCTTGAAGGATTGGCTAAAAAAGCTGCAAAAAATATGAAAATCGATGGTTTTAGAGCCGGAAAAGTGCCCGTAAATGTCGTTTTGAAAAGATATGAAAAAGAGCTAACAGCAGATGCAGAACAAGATGCTTTAAAAGATCTCATTGATACTTGCGTAAAAGAGCTAAATAAAAAAATAGACGAGGTTATTGGTGAACCAATTGTAACTAAATTCGACAGAAGCGAAAATGAAATAGAAGTCGCGATGGAGCTTTCTTTTAAGCCAGTGGTAAATCTCGATGGATACGAGAAATTAATACCTGAATTTAGCACTCCAAAGGTAACAAAAAAAGAGATAGATGAGGAAAAATCTAAAATTTTATCAATGTTTGCTCCGCTTGAAAAGGTTGAAAAAAAGGCACTTGAAAATGGTGATTTTGCGAAATTTGACTTTGAAGGTTTTATTGACGGTGTTGCTTTTGATGGCGGTAAGGCTGAAAATTATCTTTTAGAGATTGGCTCGGGTCAGTTTATACCGGGCTTTGAAGACGGTATGATAGGTTTGAAAGTTGGCGAAAGTAAAGATATTTGTGTTAAATTTCCAGCCGATTATAATGCGGCTCATTTGGCTGGAAAAGATGCTGTTTTTAAAGTCAAACTTCACGAAATACAAGGCAAAAAGATAGCTAAGGAGATCAGTGAAGAAATTTTAAAGCAGATTATGCCAAACGAAAAGGACGTTACTGTTGAGAAATTTGAAGAAAGACTTAAAGAACAAATAAGAGCGGATAAGCATTTTAAAAATATAAACGATGAGCTAAAGCCAAAATTTGCCGAAGCGATAGTCAAAGAATTTAGCTTTGATATACCAAAAAATATTGTCGAACAAGAAATCGATATGCAGTTCCGTGCGGCTTGGAGCAAATTTACGCCAGAAGAGATGGCAAAATTTAGAGAAGACAAAGACGCTCTTGTAAAACAAAGAGAAACTTTTAGAGAAGATGCGCAAAAAAGCGTTAAATTGACATTTATAATAGATGAATTAGCTAGAAAACGCGATGTAAAAGTTAGCGATCAAGAGCTTGTTCAGGCTGTTTATTTTGAAGCTTATCGCTCAGGAATAGATCCAAAAGCTCACCTTGAAAATTACAAAAAACAAGGAATTTTGCCTGCTATTAAGATGCAAATGATCGAAGAAAAGATGTTTAATGAAATGTTTGCACTAAAATCTGATGAAAAAAAACCAAAAGAGAAAAAGGCTGAGTAATGAGCTATTATGTTCCATACGTCATAGAAAGAACCAGCAAGGGCGAGCGAAGTTACGACATTTACTCTCGCCTTTTAAAGGATCGCATAGTTATGCTTAGTGGTGAGATTGAAGACGGTATGGCAAGTTCCATTGTCGCGCAAATGCTATTTTTGGAGGCAGAAGATCCAGATAAAGATATATACCTATATATAAATTCTCCAGGTGGAGTTATAACGAGCGGATTTAGCATTTATGATACTATGAATTATATTAAACCAGACGTTTGCACCATTTGTATAGGGCAGGCGGCTTCTATGGGGGCTTTTTTATTAAGTTGCGGAACCAGTGGCAAACGATACGCATTGCCAAATTCTAGAATAATGATCCATCAGCCACTTGGTGGCGCGCGCGGACAAGCTACTGATATAGAAATTCAAGCTAAGGAAATTTTACGTTTGAAAGATATTTTAAACGGAATTTTGGCTAAAAATACTGGTCAAAAGTTGGCTAAAATTCAAAAAGATACAGAACGCGACTTTTTTATGAGTGCAGTTGATGCCAAAGAATACGGCTTAATAGATAAGGTTTTGGAAAAAAGCTTTAAGTAAAGGTTAAATTTTGGTTAAGGTTGAAGATAAAAAATCTAGTCATAGCGATACAATCGTAGTTAAAAATGATAAGGACGAATTTAATATCTATGACTTTTCAGAGTCTGTTATAAAAGAGCTTTCGGCAGAAAGCCTTCCTTCTATACCTAAAAATTACTCCATATTTTTTGAAAAAATGCTAGAACTAGAATCCGATGCATTTAGGAAAAAAATGGGCGAAATTATGAATATGGAAGACGATAATGAAAAGCTTGAAGATGATAGGAAAATATACATTGAGCGTGAAATAAAGCAGAGTTTTGGGCAGATAAAAAGTATGCTCCAAGCCGTTTCTCTTGTCTATAAAAATTTAGGCATTATGAAAACTATTATTAAAAAACGTATAGACAGCCTTGATTCAAATGTAAATTTACTCACTGTCCAAAATGTATTTAGCGCCTTTAATGAAGACCTTGATAAGCTAAATTCTCTTATGACAAAGCACGTTGAGGTTATAAAAAGTAGCTACGAAGATATTAGTCGAATTTTTAAGGTCATAGAAGAACAGTCGATTTACGATGTAAAATATGACTTGTTTAACAAAAAACATCTCTTAAAGACACTTGAAAATGAGCTAGTTTATGTCCAAAAATACGGCTACCATTCAACATTTATGATGATTCGTGCAAAAGAAAGCATACTAGAAAATCTTAGTGTAAAAGACAAACAAACCATACAAAAAAATATATCTAAATTTTTACTTAAAACTTCACGCCGAAGTGATATGCTCGCCCATTACGGTGATGGAGTTTTTGCGATGTTGATGAAGCATACCGATATCGAGGGTGCTAAGAAAGCTTGTGAAAGGATAGCAGATATGTTTTACTCTGCTACTTTTGTTATAGGTGATAGCGAACTTGATATGGATATGGAAATTTGTGTTAGTGATCTAGCTCAGACAAAAGTCATAGAAACCATGCTTACATCGATGCTTGATTCTTTGCCAAACAGCAGCAAAGACGGTAATAGATACGTTATAGCCAAAGAAGATGCAAAATGATCCTAGACGTTGTAACTTATCCTAACAAATCGCTTCATCGTGTTTCAAAAGAAGTTACCAAATTTGATGACGAACTTGGCAAATTTTTAGATGATATGTACGATACGATGATTGATAAAAACGGTATTGGACTAGCGGCAATACAAGTTGGCGTAGCTAGTAGGATACTTATCATAAATTTACCAGACCAAGAGAGCAAAGAGCAAAAAAAAGAGGATTTGATTGAGATTATAAATCCAAAAATAATAAAAAAAGATGGCGAAATAGTATATCAAGAGGGTTGTTTGAGCGTGCCTGGATACTATGAGGAGGTAAAACGCGCTGAATTTATACTTTTATCTTATCAAGACCGTTTTGGGAAATTCTTTCAAATTGAGGCTGAGGGCTTACTTGCGGTGGCTATCCAGCACGAAATCGATCACCTAGACGGACATCTTTTTATAGAGCGTATCGGATACAACAAACGCAAAAAATTTAACAAAGAGTACAAAAAGCAAAAGAATGTATGAAATCTCTTAAATGCGCCACTTACAACGATGATTTAAAGATAGTCAATGTCGAATCTTCATTTAACCGTGGGCTTCCAGCTTTAAATATAGTCGGACTAGCTAGTGTTTCAATTAAAGAGAGTAGCGAGCGCGTTAAATCGGCTCTTTTGGCGCTAAATTTCTCCTTTCCAGCGCAAAAAATTGTGATAAATTTATCCCCATCTGATATGCCAAAAAACGGAAGTCATTTTGATTTAGCCATAGCGCTTTTAATAGCATTACAAAAAGAGAAAAATTTTAAACCGATATTTGTTTTTGGCGAGCTTGGTTTAGATGGAGCAGTAAAAAGCACAGCCACGCTTTTTTCGATTTTGCTTTTTTTAAGCTCAAAAGCCCCAAATTCCGACGTTTTAGTGCCAGCTGATATAGCCCATAAGGCTTGTATGATACCAAATTTAAACATCTTTGCCGTAAATGATTTAAGCCAAGCGATTAGATTTTTTATAGATGATGAATTTGCCAAAAAATGCGCCGTCAAACAGACTAATCAACTTTTTAAAAATTTAATCAAAATAGGCGATAAATCTTACGTTGCAAATGAAAATTACGAGCTTGATTTTGCCGATATTAAGGGGCAAAGCAGGGCAAAAAGAGCTTGTCTAATCGCCGCAACTGGTATGCATAATATCATTTTTGAAGGTAGCCCAGGTTGTGGCAAAAGTATGAGCGCAAAAAGATTGCGATACATTTTGCCACCTCAAAGTTTAGATGAAATTTTGCTAAGTTGCGCTTACGCATCGTTAAATTCCAACGAGAGCGATTTTTCCGCATTTAGACCATTTCGCAGTCCGCATCACACATCGACAAAAAGTTCAATTTTTGGCGGTGGTTCGACAAATGCCAAGGTCGGCGAAGTGGCTTTGGCAAATGGTGGAATTTTGTTTTTTGATGAGTTGCCACATTTCTCTAAGCAAATTTTAGAGAGTTTGCGTGAGCCTTTGGAAGACTATAAAATCAACATTTCGCGCGTAAATTCCAAAGTAACTTATCAGACGAAATTTATGTTTATAGGTGCGCTAAATCCGTGTCCTTGTGGCAATGCACTATCGTCAAATTTGACTTGCAAATGCCTAGAATCCGAAATAAGAAGGTATCGCGCAAAAATTTCAGCGCCGATTTTAGACAGGATTGATTTGCACGTTTTAATGGATGAGGTAAATTTTGACGATAAAAGTGATATTTCATCAACGCAAATGAGCGAGCTGGTTTTAAAGGCATTTTGTTTGCAAATTGGGCGCGGACAAAGTGAGCTAAACGGCAAATTAAGCGATGAAGAAATAGTAAAATTTTGCCGCACAGATGGCGAAGCAAAAGAGATTTTAGATATGTCTGTTGCGCGTTTTTCTCTCACTCAGCGTGGGATAAACAAAACACTTAAAGTGGCTAGAAGTATAGCTGATTTGGAGCAAAGCGAGATTATCAAAAAGGCTCATATTTTAGAAGCTTTGAGCTTTAGAATAAAGCAAGAGCCGATATGAAAAAGTTATTTTGGGATACAAAAGAGCTTGATTTGCGTGCAAAGAACGGGCTTGGTTTTGATGAAGAAATTTTGATAGAAAATGCAGCTAGATCCATTGCAAATTTGGTTAGAAAAAAGATAAAAAAAGGCAAATGCGTAATCGGCGTTTGTGGCAGTGGAAATAACGGCGCAGACGTGGTTTGTGCGCTTAGAATTTTAAGTGGCGATTATAAATGTGCGATGTTTTTAGCCAGTAAAAAGCAAAATTCTATCCTTTTGAAACAAATCGCTTTGGCTCAAAAATGCGGTGTGAAAATTTTAGATGATTTTAGTCAATTTAATAACGCAAAATGCGTTATAGACGGAATTTTTGGGATTGGATTAAATAGAGCGCTTGATAATGAAACGATAGAGCTTATAAATTTCTTAAACAATCTAAACTGTTTAAAAATCGCTTGCGACGTTCCGAGCGGACTTGATAGGTATGGAGTTGGGCAAGGGGCTGTTTTTAAAGCCGATTTTTGTGTTACGATGGGCGTGGCAAAAGTATCGCTATATTCGGATTTTGCTAAGGATTTTGTCGGCAAAATCAAAATCGGCAACCTTGGAATGAATTGCAAATTTTACGAGCAGGAAAGTGAAATTTTTAAGCTTTGTAAAAGCGATTTAAAACTACCTTTTAGGATTAAACAAAACATAAACAAGGGTGATTTTGGTCATGTTTTTGTTCTGAGCGGAAAAATGAGCGGAGCAGCGAATTTGTGCGCGATGGCGGCACTTAATATAGGCGCTGGATTAGTTAGCGTGGTGGGCGATAATTTATATTTAGAGCCAGTTTTGATAAAAAGCTCAAAAATAAGCCAAAAAATGAAATTTGGTGCGGTTGGAATGGGTTTAGGAGAACTTGAAAATTCGCAAAAAGTGGATTTATTTGAAATTTTAAAAAGCAAAAAAGGGCTTGTTTTGGACGCTGATTTGTGTTACGAGCCTTTAACGATTGAGCTTTTAAAAAGCAATGAAAATATCGTAATTACGCCACATCCTAAGGAATTTGCTTCGCTTTTAAAGCTTGCTGGTTTGGGAGAATTTGACGTAGAATACGTGCAAAAAAATCGCTTTGATTTGGCAAAAATCTGGAGCGAGAAATTTTTAAATGTCTTGGTATTAAAAGGCGCAAACACGCTGATAGCAAAAAAAGGTAAAATTTACGTTATGCCTTATGGCAGCGCGTCTTTGGCAAAAGGTGGCAGCGGAGATGTGCTAAGTGGGGTAATAATCGGACTTTTAGCGCAAGGCTACAGCGCACTTGACGCAGCTATAAATGGCGCATTAGCTCACGCTTTGGCGATTAAAAGCAGCAAGAAAAATAACTACGCCATTAACGCAAAAGATATTATAAAAGGCTTGAAATGGTTAAAAAAATAGCGATTTTATTTAGCGGAAACGGCTCAAATTTAGAGGCAATTTTAGATAAATTGCACGGCAAAATTTTTAACGGTATAAAAATCGAAATTGCTTTAACCCTTACAAACAAAGCTGGGTGCGGCGGCATCGAAAAAGCAGCGAGATTTGGGCTAAAAAGCGTGGTTTTGGAGCATACTAAATTTAACTCACGAGAGGAATTTGATGCGGCTTTGGTCGAAGAAATCGAAAAATACGATATTGATTTAGTCGTTTTGGCGGGTTTTATGAGAATTTTAACAACGGTTTTTACAAACAAAATTAAAGCCATAAATTTACACCCTTCGCTTTTGCCACTTTTTAAGGGCGCTAATGCTATAAAAGATAGTTTTCAAAGCGATATGAAGGTTGGCGGCGTCAGTGTTCATTGGGTCAGTGCCGAGTTAGATGGTGGTAAAATCATAGCCCAAAAGGCATTTGAGAAAGAAAAAGGTATGAGTTTGGCTGATTTTGAGCGTAAAATTCACGCCTTAGAGCACGAAATTTTGCCCCAAACTATCGTAGAAATTCTCACGAGCAATCAAAATCGATAGCTTTAAGTAAAGGTTAAGAAATGCAGGTAATTTTAGAAAACATTAAGATTGAGCCCAGCTGGAAAGATGCCTTAAAAGATGAGTTTTTGAGCGAAAATTTTTTGCGAATTAAGAAAAATTTTATAGCCGCAAAGGCTCGTGGCAAAGTTTATCCGCCAAACGATCTGATCTTTAATGCGTTTAATCTAACGCCACTAGATCGCGTCAAAGCGGTGATACTAGGGCAAGATCCATATCACGGCGAAAATCAGGCGATGGGACTTAGCTTTTCTGTTCCCAAAGGCGTGAGAGTTCCACCTAGTTTGCAAAATATTTATAAGGAAATTTTTGACGATATTGGCGTGAGAGAGCCAAATTTGGGTGATTTGACGTATTGGGCAAAGCAAGGCGTTTTGCTACTAAACTCAACCCTTAGCGTTGCAGCCGGTCAGCCAAATTCTCATTGTGATTTTGGCTGGCAGGGTTTTACTGACGGTGTTATAAGGACGGTTTCAAATAATGTATCAAACGTTGCTTTTATGCTTTGGGGCAATCTAGCAAAGTCTAAAATTCCGCTTATAGACAGCTCAAAACATTTGATTTTAACCGCAGCCCATCCAAGTCCACTTGCGCGAGGGGCTTTTTTTGGTTGTAAGCACTTTTCTAAGGCAAATTCTTACTTGCAAAGCCACGGAAAAACGCCGATTGATTGGGATTTAAATAATGCTTAAAGGCTAAAAATGCGTAGAAAAGATAGACAATTAAACGAAAAAGAGGCTTACGAGATAATTGATAATTGCCAATATGGGGTGATAAGTTGTATCGATAATGGCGAAATTTTCAGCATTCCTATATCAATCGTCAGGCATAACACGGACGTTTTTATCCACGGAGCGATGAGCGGAAGCAAGGCAAAATTACTAAAAGATGGCAAAAATGTGGAGCTAGTTTGTGTATCTTATGCCAAAGTGCCAGAATTTAGCAGTGAGAAATTTCACTCAGCTATTAGTAGCGGTAATGCATCGAGCGTATTTACGACCGAATACAAAAGCGCGATAGCCAAAACGAAAGCTTACGAAGTAGATGATGAAAATTTACAAATTTATGCTTTGAAAATTCTTAGCCAAAAATATACGCCAAACTATATGAGTGCATTTGATGCAGCGATCAAACAAAGTCTAAAAAGAACGAAAATTTATAGATTAGATATAATTTCTATTAGCGCAAAAGCGAAGATAATATAAAAAATATTTATAAATATATATAATTTTTGTGGATTTTGACAAGGCGACAATTTTATATTTGATAATAAGTTATGCCGATCGTTTGTGTTATGTTTTTTGGGTTATTACATAGATTTAAAACTTATTAAAAAACAAACAAAATATGGAAAAGTTAAGTTTGATTAATAAAGGTTTTGAAAAAAAGATATTTTTTTGTATAATACAGCTTTTCAACGGGTAGATGTCCGAGCGGTTGAAGGAGCACGCCTGGAACGCGTGTAAAGTTAATAGCTTTCGTGGGTTCAAATCCCACTTTACCCGCCACTGTGAATTTGTCCCCAACGGCTATCTTGGTAGAATTTGTATAATTTAAAATAATTTTGAGTGATTACAAATTTGATTAATTAAGCTTCAACACATTAAAAGTATCTTGCTATCTAGTTTAAAAATTTTAAACCCAGGAGTATAAAATAATGTAATTTTGTGTTAAAAGCTACTAGGGTTGCGCGTGCCGAAAGCAATGGTACGCTTGTTTTTCGTAATAAAATGAATTCTGTGTTGTTTCCAGTAAATTTTACGGCTAGAGATTATGATATTTTCTTTACAATTTGCTGGTATGCCAAGCAGATGGGTTATTCTGATAGTAGAAATTTTATTGAGATGTCTTATTCTGAAATTTGCCAGTTTATGCCATCTGGGCTAAATAAAACTAGGTTTAATGATGAAGTTAAAAAATTTTGGAGCCAAAGTTTTGGGACAAGATGGTACGGCAATTTATAGAAGTGTTACTATTACAGACGATGATAAAATTACTTCTGTTGGTATATTTTTTATAGATCTTGATACCTTTCGCAATAAGCAGGTGCTGAAATTTAGGTTAAACACAAGGCTCTTGTATTTTATTTAGCACCCTGTATTTATAGTATTTTGTTGAAAATAAGGGTTATTTTTGCATACTTAAAAACGTATAATCATAAATGAAAACTTATGAAAATATAAAAGAGCTTTAAAGCTCTTATTTTATGGGCTTTGTCGTAATTTTTTGCAATGGATGAAAATGGTAAATGGTTTGACGAGGATTCTAATCTAGCTATAACTAAATTTATTTCTTGCAAGCATACGATCATTCTCTTGTTGAACATATAAATTTGCTAGGTTATAAAGTTTAAATTTCTTTGTTAGCATTTGCTCTCAAATATAGTGGTAGGTGACCACAGGGAAGCCAAGTAGCATTAAACCTATCCAACGATAATTCCGCTTAAACTTACTTTTTTATTTATAATAAAATTGCTGCGAAGATCTAAAATCTGGATCTTTTCTGTGGATTATATTTTTCTCGCCTAACACTAACGTTCGGGAGCTTAGCTTCATAAAAGACATTAGTATCGCTTTTGCTTTTACTGTGCCACCTCAACAAGGTTATCCTCTCAGTTATCATACACATCACAGGTTATCATTTCTTGACTAGCATCAGTATTGTCATAGATACTCTTACTTAACTCATCTTTGCATCTTTGCAGATCGCTTTCTATCTATTTAAAAATATCGTTTTCCATATTGTGACGGGGTATAGAAAATTAGAGTGGAAAAATTTAGCACAAGATTTTTGAAAGTGCTAAAAATATGCACTTTAAAAGCTCCACTCTAAATTGTAATGCAAGAATTCTTGCTAATAGATACTACAAATTCAGCTTTCTAGCGCAAGGTCGGTTTATTTGGTAAAATTTATATGATCTTTTTATCTTTCATATATTTTTGCATTTCCAAATCGCTCAAAACGCGGTCAAATTCGCCGTCAAAACGTCTTTTATTTTTGCTATCGTAGTCTTTTATTGTTTTTAGAAATTCTTGAAAATTCGGATTTTTCTTGCAAAGCTCATT
>JBQNAH010000017.1:0-31911 GCA_052170535.1 Campylobacter sp.
ACATTTTTGGCGAACTGGTAAAACTATTTCGCCACTTGTTTTGATTTTTGTTTGATTTTACAAACAAAATAGAAAGAGTCCAAATCAACACCACTATTAGTCTTTAAAGACAAACAGCATTAGTAATCATAAAATCAACTTATTTTAAAAAACCTAATGGCTAATTTCAAATCAATGATTCTTAATTTTCTATTTGGGTTTTTAAGCTTGTTGTTAATAGCGTGTAGTTAAAATAACCAGCAATTTACGCAGTCATTGTATTAAAAACCAATACTGGAGCATTATGCTAACATCTGTAAAAAGCCAAAAATTTGCATTAGTAGTATTGTTTTTATATCTTTTACTTATGGTGCCAACATAATCTCCAATCCATCTGCTCCAAAATCACACCAACCAGTAATTTTAAATTCCTCAAACGATGCTTTGATAACCAATATTGTAACTCCAAATAATAAAGCGTATCTTTTAACGAATATTGTAAATTTGACACTGCAACTACGGGAGCGGTGCTAAATGACTCCATAAACGGAGCTAATATCCAAATAGCCGGCTTTAGAGGGTAATCCATTTTTAAACGGCGGATAGGCTAAACTTATAGTTAATCAAGCAAATTCAAATGACCCGTCCCTACTAAAAGGAAGTTTAAAGATAGCTTACAAAAGAGCGGATTTATTGATAGCTAATCCAAGTGGCATAAACACATAAATAGGCTAAATATCATAAATGCTAGCTCATCTACGTTTGTTACTGCTAAGCTAAATTTAAATAACAGCGGCGATTTAGCACCTGTTAATCTAGTAGCAACGCTAAATCTTAGCTTATCAGTTATAAGTATTGAAGACAATGGTCTAAATGATAAAAACTCAGATTATACAAACATCATAGCAAATACTCTAAAAATAGCTTCCAATATCCATGCAAACGAATTAAATTTAATTTCATCTAACGACAAGATAATAAGCGAGGACAATAGACTATTTAATAAAATAATCCAAATTGCGATCTACCTCAAAATGCTCTGCACGTATCCATAGATAGCACGGCACTTGTCGGTATGTATGCAGGAAAAACAAATATAATAGCTAATAAAGATGGGGTTGGGGTAAATAACGCAGGTGTTATGGCTGCAAACGAGATAAGTATAAACTCAAATAATTTGCGTAAGCAACCTAAGTTTAAGCGCGAACACTATAAACAACGGCTCATCAAATATCTTGGCTGGTAAAATTTATGCAAAAGCTGATAACTTAAAAACTACTCTTTAAATGAACTTAAAACACAATTTAGCAATTTTGACGGTACAATTAATCTTGGTTGTTGTGGGGTAAATTCATTTAATTTGGGTATAAATTTAAGAAAAATAAAAGACGAGATTATAAATGAGCGAAATTTGAGTTCTAAAAGATACTCAAACGACGATTTGAGTGAGGAGATTTATAAAAGAGCAGTTCTTCAAGTTGCCACGGCTTATGCTTTAAATTTGCATATTAATAGTTATCTTCACGGCACAAGCTCACATCCGTTTAGTAAAATTGAGCTTGATGAGAGTTCAAATTCTGCGTAACCACTATTAACGTTAAAGATCACGAAAAAACAAGAAATATCTACTATAACATCAGTAAAGAATATATAACAAATGACAAAAGCCAAATTTATGCTAATAATGACATAAATTTAAAAGCTGATATAGTAAATAATATAGGCAAAGATTTGGATAGAAGTGTAAGCAGTCATATAAAATACGAGTGGAAGCAACAGGAGTGGAGAAAAATGGGTAAATTTACTGACCAGAAAAAGTGGGTAACCAAAGGCGGAGATAGCTCTTACAAAAACTACCATTACAAAGAGAATGGTTATCCAGCACTTTTTGGGGCAAATAACAACTTTTACGCTAGTCTTATCTTATGTAAAATTTAACCCTATTAACACCGGTTTCTTATACGATACAAGTGGTTCAAATATGGCTTTTATGCTAAATAAATTTAACACCATTTATGAACACGCAAATGCTTTGTTAAATCAAACCCTGTCTTTGAAGAAAAATTATACATCTACAAACAAAAGCTCGCTTATCATAGCTAAAAACGATATAAACATAAATTCAAACGATATTTTAATAAGTGTAGCAAATTTAAAAGCGGACGAAACATAAATATAAATGCAAAAAACGACCTAAATATAAAAGCTAGTTAAAGTTCGTATGAATTTGACCTAAGCGGCAAGGATACTAAATTTAAAGGAAGCATAGCACTAACTCTTTTTTGATTTTTAAGCTCAAATTCTTCTATATAATTTTTGCTATCTCGTTTAAAAAAGTTAAGAAAAGCTGTTAATTTTGCGCTTTGATCTCTATAAAATAGATAGTTAAGTCCTAAAATTTGGCTTTGTGATATGCCGCCATATTTGTATAGTTCGTTTGCGACGGCGATAATTTGACTATATGAGTAACGAGAATTCGTGTAGTTTAGGTTAAAGTAGCCAAACGGAACTGTAAAATTTAAATAATAATTGCGCGAATTTCCCTTTTTAATGTCATTGTTTAGTCTTGTTTTTCTTTATTAAACATATCTTTGCCGATACTTGCGGTATAACTTTCGTTAAAACCCATCGGATTAAATATACTTAAAGCAAACGAGCTTTGTTGTTTTCTGGTAGGTTTGCTCCCATGGTTATCTAAATTAAATTTAAAGCTACCTGTAAAATTTCGTTTTGTCTAGTGATCTTTACGTCAGTTGATCCAAAATTCTTTGACGGACTTAAAGATATATCAACTTCTCCTAATGTGGCATTTGAAATATTTTCCAATGATTGTTCGATATTCCTTATGCTTAGTATTTTGTTGTGTTCGATCTCGCCAAGTACCGTAAATAATGAAGCTCTATTTCTAAAGCTATTTTAGTTATTGATTGAAATTTTATCTATTTTGTCAAGATTTAAATTTAGTTCTATCTTACCTGATTTTAGATTAAGTAGTTTAATATCAATAAAACTTGTGATATAGCCATTTGAGATAATCTAATTATTTATGGCTACTAATATTATATTTATACTTTTTTCTCCAAGACAATTCCCGCCTTTAAAACAAACCGACCTTATCTAAGACATTGTTTAGATGAGTTTGAAATTTAGGATTGTATTTATCGTTAAACACAACTTCATCTATCTTGAAGCACAGCATTTCATCTAATATGATTTTAGAGTATTTTATGTTTTTTGGTTTGCAAATTTATATCAGATGTTGATAGATTATTTTGTAAGTCTCTTATACGCTCTTGTTCGTTTTTAAACTCTCTTTGATCTATTTGGCTTGAAAATAAGATGGTGAAGGATAAAAATAGAAAAAGAATCTCATTTATTATATACAAATATTGATCCAATAAAATTTAAAAAAATGCATATTTGATTCAAAATTATCCTTCTTTATTTTTTTGAAATTATGCCGTTTTTCAGTCATTTACAAGCTGAAATTCGTGTGCTACAATATTAAATAAATTAAAATGTATTTGTGGGCAAGCACGTATAAAAAACATAAGCACCACTTTTTTAGAATCAATATCACTTTCTACCATTACTTTGTGTAATTTTCCATAAAGCAATAGCTCATCAACAATAGATACAGCCTGTTTTAATTTTAATTAAAAAACCTAAAACAAAGTCGTCGTATTCTAAGTTTTTATTTTCCAAAAAACTTAGACTGCTCATATCAAAATCATCATAAATAAACCACTGCGTACGGTCTTTATCTCATCTGACCCCAATATTTTAGCGGAATTTCTAAGATTGCATCAGATACAAGATAAATCTTAGTTCGTTTTTTAAACAAATCTATCATTGTTTGGTGTTTTTAAGCCGTTTATTTGCTTTGCAAAAAATAGTTCAGCGTATAATAAAATTTCAAAAGTAAATATTCACTTTTAATTTACCTATGCTTAACCGCGAAATTGTAAAAAGAAGTAGAAAAAATAAGCTAGTTTTTGTTTAATTTTATTAAAAAGATTGTTCTGAATTTGTAGATTTTTATATTTATATAAGCATATTTTTTATAAAATCAGCGTTTTACTATGTCAAAGTAGCTCAGCTGGTTAGAGCGCTGGTCTCATAAGCCGGAGGTCGGGAGTTCAAGTCTCCCCTTTGACACCATAAAGCCATATTTATCGGTATTTCAACCGCCTCTTTTGCAGTTTCTGTTTCTTTGAATTTTTTCTTAAACTATGGAATACTTTTAGCAAAAAGTGGTATGCTTTGAGGCATTTTACAAAAATAATTCCATAAAACGACTTTAACCTCGCAAATATCTCCAAACCCTATCTTATGCTTCACTACCGTTATACTCCTATCCATCTGATTCACGTTTGATACAAGGCCATCTATGCTTACGTAACCCTCTGCGTCGTGATAGGTTATCTTTACTTTGTCTGCGGGTTTTAGTTTGCTTATAGTTTTTAGCATCTCGTCCGTCTTGGCTTCGTCTAGCTCTAGCTTTTCGCTCTTTTCTCGCTCCCTAGCTTTTAGGGCTTTTTCTAAAGTAGTGTATGTAATCATATATAACGATAATCTTATGGTAAAAATTCTACAAAAAATGCCGCGCGGAATTTATATATCAAAAGCACGAACAAAGACTATGAAAGCTTTGAGCTTGACGAAGATACTTATGGATCTTGTCATATAGTCGGTAAAGTGATTAAATGTATTATTTAAAGTAAGCTTAAAATAATGATTAATCGTTTAAGCTATTTTTAAATAATATTTAAGATTAAAACGATTTTTTATTGTGTTTTTACAGTGATGATTAATGCCTATATTTTTAAAAAAATACCATTATTTTGGTAGCAAAGCTTAAGCGACATACGGCTGTGATAGATAAAAATTGGGATGAATTTTGGGGTGCTTAAATGGCGTTTAAAGAGCGATTATTTGGGCTTTTATAGTGTTTGCGGCGTTAAATTTTTCCGCTTTTTCGGGACAAAACGGACGATTTGGGATTATAGGAATTTTTCTTTTAGCTGAATTCTTGCGTTACAAATGAGAGTGAAGCTTTTTAAAGTGCTTATTTTACGTGCTTTCAAAAATCTCGGGCTAAAATTTCTCACTCTCATTTTCTATACCCCCCCTCACAAATAGGATCATAAAAACGACGCTTAAATTTCTATACAAAAAGTCAAATTTCAACAAAAATCAGCAAAAAATACGCGAGCTTTTGTTTATATTTGACGAAGTTTCTACGTGCGATGATTATAAAAATTTCTTTGACAAGCTCATCATAAACCGACAAGTAAAACACTATGAGCAAACTCTTTTATGGTGCAAGATCTTTTTGCTTGGCAACTCTTTTACACCGCACAAGGGCGATGATCTAGCCTTTGCCTTGCTATTTGATATGAATAAACTCTTTGAAAGCTATGTTGGAAATTTTATAAAGAAAAAGTTTCCAGACACTGCATTGCAACACTCAGAAAAATATCTTATTGAAAATCCAAAAGGCTTTAAACTAAGGCCTGATATATTTTTAGAAGGCAAATTTATAGCCGACACAAAATGGAAAATCATCAGTCAAGATATTAACGAAAGCGAGAAAAAGTATAAAATCTCACAAGCCGACCTATATCAACTCTATGCTTACGGCAAAAAGCATGAGTGCGGCAAGCTTTATCTAATATATCCAAAGATAGACGGCGCAAAGCAAGAGCCTATGAATTTTAAATACGAAAATAACATGTGGCTTGAAATTTTGTATTTTGATTTGGAAAACGATAAATTTTTCACGCAAAGTGGCATAACAAACGAGCTGCGCTAATCATAAAAAATAATCTCACGATAGCCCTAAATTGAACGTTTTGCAAAAATTTATATATTGGATTGAGGACATGTGATTTACTCAAGGTATTTTTTGTAAATTTTTAAATCTCTTTTGGAAACGCAAAATCAATTAAAACAAATTTATTCATTAAAGTAAATTAATCTCAAATTCAAAAGCTCTAAAAACGCTTGCGGAAATAGATACTCGTCACTAAAAAATGGCACGTTTATTTTTTAGCTCAAAATCAGTTAAAAACCTTCAAAGAAGTTTTTCTCAAAGAGAGTGCAAGCACAAGAATTATGATCTTGTCAATGAAAAATAAGTATATATTCTGTTGCCGAATTTCATAGAAGAAATTTAGAGAAATTCTCAAGTATTTTACACAGGATATAGAGGCTACTAAAATAGCAAATTTAACCGGGATTTTTTAAATTTCCATAAACAAAATTCTAAAAAATATCAGAATTTTAATGGCTAGTGAGTGTGAAAAAATAAGTAAATTTTCGAGCGAAATTTTCAGCTTGTAAATTTGCATAGAAGTTTGCAAATTAAGAAGTAAAAAGCAAGAGGCACATCAAATAAAAATCCGGTGTTTGATATGCTTAAAAGAGATGGCAAAGAAAACTTTTGGGGTTATGCTAAAAATAGATTATCTAAATTTAAAGGCATTAAAAAAGAGAATTTCTTGTTTCATCTAAAGGAATGCGAATTTAGATATAACAACAGTAAATATACAAAAACCTTCTATCATATTTCACTTCTATCATATTTTAGTAAAGATGACAGAAGAGAATCAGGTTGATTTATCTTGAGCCTTTTTAAATACGCGCAAAATCAAACGATGATTTTGCAATCTTTACCAAATTAAAATGTACAACATGGTTCTAAACCCAGTAAAAATACCAGACACTTGCTGTTTGGTTATTATTGCAAGATGCTTAAAGCCAACCTTTATATAAATGGAATGCAAATTTTAAAACATTTTTAGGCAACTCGCACTTTAAAGAAAACTAAAAAACATAAAAACCAAAGAAAAATAAAGACAAAACGCTAAATTTAAAAATATTTTTATTAGCAAAACATCAATATCATAATGCTTATAACTTTTTAAAGTTTAATTACCAAAATCAGAGATTGATGGAGACAAAAATTATATTGCAATACCTTAAACTTTGCATTTCTTAATATTCTGTACAATCGTCACTTTCATAAATTTACTAATAAATGCGATTAATCCTAAAAATTAAAAAGTAGTTTTTTTTGGGGGGGGGGGGGGTATCCCCAATTAAGCCTTCTTAGGTATGACAAGCATATTTACGTAACGACCTTCTATATTTGGTTCTTTGTCGCGTTCGGCATAAGTTTTAATCATATCCCAAACTTTCTCCAATATAGCCACGCCAGCTTCTGGTTGGCTCATTTCTCTACCTTTTAAAAACACGCGAAATTTTACGTGTTTGCCTTCTTCTAAAAATTCTAGCGCGTGTTTGACCTTAAAATTTATATCATTTTGAGCGATTTTGACAGATAATTTTATCTCTTTTATCTCTATAACTTTTTGCTTCTTTTTTGCCTCTTTTTGCTTTTTTTCTTGCTGGTAGCGAAATTTGCCATAATCCATTATTTTGCAAACCGGCGGTTTTGCATCAGGCGCGATAAGCACCAAGTCAAGCCCCATTTTATCGGCTAATTTCAGCGCCTCATCTCTTGAAATGACGCCATAAGCCACGCCATCATCGCCAACACATCTAACCTCGCTAGCCCTTATGTCCTCGTTTAGCAACACTTCGTTTTCTTTACTCAATTAATTTTTTCCTTTAAATTAAGATTTTGTTTATTATATCTAAAATTTGTTATATTTTTGTTGTCAATTTTGTAAAATTTTATTTTATTGTAAGTTTTTTGCAGTTGTTTTTGAAAAACCAAGCCTAGCATATAGCTAGACCCAGTTTAAAATTTATGTTTTTTGCTGATCTCAAAAGCTAACCTCTGTAAGTTTTGATTTGGTAAATGCAACAAATTCGCTCATATTCATATCGCTTTGAGCTCTAGCTCGTCTATCTCTAAGCGCAACAGTTTTGTTTGCCACTTCGTTATCGCCAATCACTATTATCATCGGCACTCTTTGCTTTTCAGCTGTCCTTATTCTTTTGTTCAAGCTTTCATTTTTGCTTGAAATTTCAGCATCTACGCCAACTCTCATAAGCTCTTTAAATATCTCTTTTGCATATTCTAAATGCACGTTAGATATCGGCACGATAACAACTTGCGTAGGAGCTATGAAAAACGGCAACTCGCCAGCTGTATGCTCGAGCAAAATTCCTATAAATCTCTCAAAACTACCAAGAAGTGCTCTGTGTAACATTACTGGACGTTGGCGCTCGTTGTTGCTGTCAATATAGCCCAAATCAAAGCGTTCTGGCAAGTTAAAATCAACTTGAATCGTGCCACATTGCCATTTGCGTTTGAGTGCATCGGTAATTTTTATATCTATCTTTGGTCCGTAAAATGCGCCACCACCTTCGTCAATACCGTATTTAAAGCCATTTTCATCAAGTGCTTCTTTCAAGGCTTTTGTTGCTGTTTCCCAAATTTCATCACTTCCGATAGCTTTTGCTGGTTTGGTTGAAATTTCCATTTCATATTCAAAGCCAAAACTCTGCATAATTTTTCCAGCAAAACTTAAAATTTCTAATATGTTTTGCTTGATTTGGCTTGGCATACAAAATATATGTGAATCATCTTGTGCGAATTCTCTAACGCGGAAAAGTCCGTGCAGTGCCCCGCTTTTTTCGTGGCGATGAACGACACCGTATTCAAAAAATTTAAGCGGAAGATCGCGGTACGAACGTATTTCTGTTTGATAAACTTTTAAATGCCCAACGCAATTCATTGGCTTAATGCCGTATTCTTGATCGTCTATGGTCGTAAAATACATATTATCTTTGTAATTTGCGTAATGTCCGCTTGTTCGCCAAACGTCGGCTTTTAGTAGTTCTGGACCGCGCACAGGCTCATAGCCACGCTCGCGATGTGCTTTGTAAAGAAGCTGTTCTAGTTTTGATCGCAAACGTCCGCCTTGTGGCAACCAGATAGCAAGCCCACCACCGACATCTTCATCAAATGAAAATAGTTTCATTTCCACGCCAAGTTTGCGGTGATCTCGTTTTTTAGCCTCTTCAAGGATTTGAATATGCTCTTTTAAGGTTTCTTTATCGGCAAAAGCTGTGCCGTAAATTCTGTTTATCATCTCTCGATTTTCATCGCCAGCCAAATATGCTCCGGCTACACGAGTAAGCTTAAAAAATCTTAAAAATTTAGTGTTTGGAAGGTGTGGGCCACGGCAAAGATCCTCGAAACTTCCTTGCGCATAACTGCTAACCTCGCCATCTGGAATACGTTTTAAAACCTCTTGTTTTAGCTCGTCGTGTTTAAATTTTTCGCTCATTGACGCTTTTGTTGAGCAAGTTTTAATGATGTCAAGTTTCGCCTCGGCAAACTCTTTCATCTTAGCTTCAATCGCCACGAGATCGTCTTCTGTTAGCTTGGTGTTTTCATCATCGACTTTAAAATCATAATAAAATCCGTCTTCTACGTTTGGTCCGACGAAAAATTTAGCATGCGGATATAGCGATTTGATAGCTTGCGCCATTAGATGTGCACAGGAGTGCCTTATGACATTTAATGCGTCGGCAGAATTGTCAAAATATATGGGAATTGCGCTTGTTTCGCGTCCAGCTATGCTTTGCGTATCGACTATTTCTTCGCCGATTTTATATGCGATAATATCGCTCATTTGAATTTCCTTTTACTAAATTGTCTTTTCTACACTAAAAGAACAGTTTTGGATTTTATCCAAATACAATTTAAGCTAAACTTAAACTTTAAAATTTTTATGCAAGCTTATAAATATAAATAATTATATTAATTTCTATAAATATTATATAAAAGCGACTTTTATTTATATAATTAAATATATTTTAAGAAAATTTCGGCTAACATTTAAGTCGCAAAATGAATTTCGTCTTTGCATTAGTTAGATTCATTTTTCTCTCAAAATGTGGAAAGGAGTGGTAGCCTTTCCACAAATTTTATTTTTACCAAATGACATTAATTTATATCAAAATTGCACCAAATCAACATAAATTTTCAAAAAACAAATACAAGAAATAAAATTTAACGTATCAAGTTAGAGATTTTAATCCCCCTTTTTAGGGGGGATTAAAGCTGTTTTATTAGAATTTGTAAGATAATCCTAATGTTCCGTTGTAGAATTGATTTTTAGATCTTGCTTTTACACCAAAGTTAATGTTTGTGCTAAGGTTGTTTGTTACTTTAAACTCTGCGCCTGTTTTGAATGCAAAATAAGTATATTTTTTCTTATCTGCATCAAATTTTATATCTTTGTTTGCATTTGCAAATCTAATATTCATATCATCTACGCTCTTGCTTAGTTCGCGCTCGATGCCAGGAGTAATGTAAAAGTAATCGCCATTATCGTCATAAACTCTAAATTCTGTGGCTAGTTTAGCACTTAGAGTTTTAGCTGATGTTTTGGCTACTTCATCTTCGCACTTTTTTGTTTTTTATTCGTGTTCTATTTTTAAATTTTGCAAAAAGCCTTGCCAAACATCTTTGTTGTTTTCGGCAAAAATTTCTTTGATTTTATCGTGGCTTGCACAGCCATTTTTAAGCTCGTTTAAGCTAAAGGTTATATTTTGTTCTTGTCCGGCTTTGATACTTACGTGCGCTGTTCAAGCTTGTTGATTAATAGTAAGAGAGTTGCCTTTACTATCGGCTATTATCATCGTATCAGTAGCTTTTATGCTGCCAAATATCGTCTTAAAAGCATCATAAATGCTCTTTTTATCGCCATCTTTGACTTAGTTACCGTTATAGTAGCGTATCTTGTCGTAGTTGGTAACTAAATTTTCAAAAGCTTTGTATGCGTCAGCCTTTTATTTTTGCAACATAACGGCATTTTTATAAGCAGTACGCTGTGCCGAATCGGCAGCAAATGAGCTAGTAGCCAAACTAGCACCTAAGATTAAAAAGCTTGCAATTTTTGAAAGCCTTATTTTTGCTCCTTTTTTAATGATAAGAATGTGAATTTTTCATAATATCCATCTATGAGCAAAGTAAAGGTTTATGTAATATTAAAAATTACTAAATGAACTATACATAAATATTTAATATAATAAAGTGCATTTTGGCTTTAATTTGCGAAATTTTAGGAGAAAATGGCAAATTTTAAATAAAATATTTTCTAAACAGATGTAATAAAATCACAAATATGTCAAATTTTATCCGTAAAAAGCTCGAAAATAGGAATTTTAGGAGATAAAGTCCAAAAATCACAAAAAATCGCCACAAAAATTTTCTAGCAAAAAGATAGCAAAAAAGAAATTTAGTAAATAAGTTTTGGTTAAGATTTAAAATTTTTTAACAAATCGATAAAAATTTCGTATAATTTTTGCACTTCATCAATACTTGTACGCTCATTTACGGCGTGAATCGTATCGTTTGTAACACCAAATTCGACGACTTGGATGCCAAATTCAGCCAAATATCTAGCATCGCTCGTTCCGCCTTTTGTGTTTAGGCTCGGTTTTACACCGGTTATCTTTTCGACGCTTTTTTTAATTTGATTTACGATTTTGTTGTCAGAATCTGTCAAAAATGGTTTTGAGCCTTGTTTTAAATCAAGCTTAAAATCAAATTCGCCAAAAAGCTCTTGCACATAGTTTTGTATATCTTGCACGCTCGTTTTGGTCGAATTTCGCACGTTAAACATCACCCTAACGTCGTTTGGCGTTACATTTGTCGCTTCCAAGCCGCCTCTGATATCGGTTACGACGATTTTGCTCGGATCAAAAAATTCGCCCCCGTCGTCTAGGTCAAAACCTGCAAATTTTGCAAATTTACTTGCCAAAAGATGGACTGGATTAAGGCATTTTTCAGGATATGCGGCGTGTCCTTGCTTGCCTTTTATAATTAAATTTCCATTTACCGAACCGCGCCTGCCAACTTTGATAGTATCGCCGAATTTTTTGTCGCACGTTGGTTCGGCTACGATGGCAAAATTTGGCAAGATGTCGTGCTCTTTCATAAATTTCAACGCTTCTAAAGAGCCGTAAATCCCATCGCCTTCTTCGTCGCTTGTCAGCAAAATCGAAAGCGTTCCGTTAAAATTTTCTAGCCCCTGCCCTACGCGCTTTGCAAAATCAGCACAAGCGGCTACAAACGCTGCTACGCCACTTTTCATATCTTGTGTGCCACGCGCCCTTACGCAACCGCTATCTAAAACCGGCCTAAAGGGATCGCTTTGCCAACCATTTCCAGGCGGGACAACATCGATGTGTCCGGCAAAACAAATATGCTCACCGTTGCCAAATTTTTTCATAAGAATTAAATTTTTTACGATTTTGTTTGGATTTTGCGGATAAGCCTTATCAATACGAATTGCGTCAAAATCGTTACAAATTTCAGCTATAAATTTTAAACATTTCTCATCTTCGCCATTTTGCTCATAAGTAATGGTGCGGAATTTTAAAATTTGATAAAAAATATCAATAACGTTCATTTTTAAACCCGTTATTTTCTACAAAAGCCGCCGCTGGCTTACCAAGATAAAAGCCTTGAAATTCATCTACGCCAAGTTCAACACATGTATCAAAAATTTCTTGATTTTCGACATATTCGGCGACAACTTTGATGTTTAGTTTCTTGCAAAATGCGACAATCGCAGTTGCAATGTAGCGCGAATTTAAATCACTAACGACGTTTTTTATGATGGAGCCGTCTATTTTTATAAAATCTGGCTTTAATTTTAAGATATTTGAGAAGTTGCTGTAACCCGAGCCAAAATCATCAATCGCCACTTTCGAGCCCATTCGTCTAACACGCTCTATAAATTTCATAACCCGATCGACATTATCTATATCTTCATCTTCTAAAACTTCAAAAATCACCCTATCAGCGATTTGGTATTTGTGTAGCCGATCCATTATAAATACGCTCACATCGCCATCGGTCATATCCCTGGTAGATACATTTATGCTAATGACGCAATCTTTGGTTTCAGAAACAAGCTTAAAACTTTTTTCGATAACCATTTTTTCCATCTCGACATAACGCTTAATACGCTTTGAAATTTCTAAAAAATCGCCCGGAGAAACGATTGTGTTACTATCTTGGATACGCATTAGGGTTTCGTATTTGACGACAGCTTTATTAACATCAAAAATTGGCTGATAATATGGCGTAATGTTGTCATTTATGATCGCATCTCGTATGAGATTGGAGCGTTTTATCTGCTCGGCGTAAGCGACCGTGTCATCTATGTTTCTTAAATACCCAAAATAATCTCTTTTATTTTTCTTTGCGTATTGAAGTGCTAACATTGCCTTTTTAAGCGTATTTTCAGGCTCTAATGCAAATCCTATTGTGCAATGAATTTCTATTAGATCTTCTTTCTCGCCTTCAAGTCTAGGCACATCTACAACAAGTCCTTTTAAGGTACTCATAAGTTCAACAACAAGTTCTTCATATCTGTCAATAAAATGCTCGCTATTTTCTACAAACGCAAAAGCGTCAGCATCTATATGATAGAGTTTAAGTCCATTTTTTTCAGCAAGTTTTGTGTTAAATTTTGCCAAATATATCAAAATTTGATCGCAAACCCTCGTGCCAAAATAGTTATTCATACTGCTAAAATTATCAATATCTATTATAATCACAACCGGATTTGTCATCTGCTCGATGTCTTTTAAAAGCGAGTTACAATTTGGGATTTTCGTAAGAGAGTTAAAATAATAACTCATTGTCATTTTTTTTGTATTTTCAGTAAGCTTAAAATTCGCATTTTCAAGTGTGTTTTGAATGTCAGCTATTTTGTAATAAAGAAAGCAGTATATCGCAACATAAACGCTAAGCGCAATGAGTGTGATATAAATCACTAAGCCCATATTTCCCCAATACCATTTGAAAAAATTTGGATCATCAAAGCCTAAAATTCTATAATTTTGAACACTATCATAACCAATAATAGTACTATTTACCATTTTAAAATCGCAAATTTTTACCATACTGCCGTCTTGAAATTTGACGTTACTAAATCTGTCAAACTCGGTTAGAGTGTTTAAACTTTCGTTCATTTGGCAAATGTAATTTGGGAAATTTTTGCCGATTAACTCCGGATATTTCGAGCTTGCAATCACAAGTAATTCGTTATCAACAGGGCGCAAAACCCAAGCTGAGAGATCGTCAATTCGCAAAATCCTATTTTTAAATTTAGCAATATCGTGATCTGTGTTGTCAAAAATTTCTTCAAGTGTTTGCATATTTTCAAAAAATGAACTTTTGTAAGTAAGTCCTAATAAATTTGTGTTAGAAGTTACGAATTTATCGTAAGAAACATAGGTTACAACGCTTGTGGCGATAGATAAAACAACGATAAGGGGGATCAATAAAAACCCAGTTGCTACTTTGCTTTTCTTGTGTTCTTTCATATTACCGTCCTTGTAAGGTGAGCGATTTTATCATTTTTTATATAAAATCGATATTAAGCAATCTATAAGCAAGCACAAATGCAAAAACAACCAAAATAGCTGCACATATATAATTTATCTTTTCAGCTAAGCTTTGCGAAATAAATTTAGAGCTTTTTTTGACGACATAAAGGATCACGCTAATCCAAATAACAATCGTGATGATTAATCCCAATACGAGATTAAGCGGATTTTCAAAGCTTTTGGCAAAACTCGCCCCGCTAAGCCAAAATCCAACCGTATAAGGATTAGACAGTGTCGCAAAAAAGCCTTTTACAAAATTTTTTACAAAACCAGTTTTGCTTAAATTTAGATTATTGTCCGTTTTTATGGGATTTTTGCACCTTTATAAATCAAAAACGAAATATATAGAAGATAGATGATTCCAAACAAACTATCATTTTAGATATGATTTCACCTTGTAAATATTCAAGCACTCCAAAGGCTAAAAATACAAGATAAAGCACGTCAGCACTCATCATGCCAAATCCGATGGCAAAGGCTAATGAAAACGAATTTAAAGCAACCGTCATTATCATTATGTTTATTGGTCCAAGCGGAACGGCGGCCGAAAATCCAAGCGCAAAGCCTTGTAAAAGTGCAAACATTTGTTTCCTTAAATTTAAAGTCTAATTATTTTTGCGCCAAATCCACCTTGATTTGGCGGAGCGTCGAAAAATTCCTTAACACTTGGGTGCTCGCGTAAGAAATTTTTAACTGCATAGGCTAGTTTGCCAGTGCCAATTCCGTGAAAAACCTGAACCTCATCAAAGCCCATAACAAGGCTATCTGAGATAAATTTGTCTAATTTTTCTATCGCTTCATCGGCTCTTAAACCGTGCAAATCAAGCACCAAAGCCGCGCTGGCTGGCTTTTGCACCTTTAAGCTAATGCCGTTATTTTGCGTTTTTACGGGTTGCTCGCTTTTTTTGAGTTGCGATATTGCGACGCGCAAATTTATGCTATCAGTTTGTATCGTTGCACTATCTTTTGATAAATTTAGCACAACGCCCTTTATCTTGCCGTATTTTACGCAATCGCCAACTTTTAATTGTGGAGGGGTTAAAATTTCAGGCTTAATTATCGCTTTTTTAACTTCATTGGCTTTGTTTATCGCACGTTGCTGATCTTTTACATTTTCAAGTTTGACAACTCTTTTTGCTTCATTTATAGCTTGATAAAACTCTCTTTCTAAACGAGCTATAACAGCGTGCTGATTGGCTTCGTTTAGCTCTTTTTGTTCTTTTAAATTTTGTATCAGATTATCTAGCTTAGACTCTTTTGCCTTTACTTTATTTAAGCTTTCTTTTAGCTCGACTTCCAAATTTAGAGTTTTTGTTATAATTTCGTTTAAATTTTCCTTATCTTCGCCATACATTTTTTTTGCATCTGCGACTAAATTTGACGATATTCCGTATCGCAACGCCGTTTCAAATGCGTATGATTTTCCTATCGTGCCTTTTAAAAACTCAAATTTCGGACGCGAATTAGCTTCGTCGTAAAGCGCGGCGATAAGCTCGACTTCGATATTTTTGGCAAGCAACATAGCCAGGCGTTTGTGATGAGTTGTAATAATCATTTTTACATCGCTGAAAATTAATTTTTCAATTATTACGCTATATAAACTAGCCGCTTCTTCAAAATCGGTTCCGATCTCGATTTCATCAACTCCGATGAGTAAATTTCGCTTTGTAAAAAGCTTGGAAAAAGCGACCATTCTGCCAGCAAATGTCGAAATATCGTTTGTTACGTTTTGCGGATCTTCTATGATGGCCTCAAATTCCTTAAAGCTACCGATGTGAGAATTTGCTGAGTTTATGCGCATCGGCAAAAGGTATTTAGCCAAAAAAGCAGCCGATAAAATCGATTTTAAAAGCATCGATTTTCCGCCAGCATTTACGCCCGTGATGAGTAAAATTTTCTTACTAAAATCCACGCTCACGCTTTTTGGATTTTTAATCGCTGGATGAGCGAAATTTTGTAACAAAATTTTACTATCGCTGTGCGTTTTAACAAACTCCAAATCGCCATTTCTAGCCATCATTACGCGCGCTTGATACGCATCGAAAATATCAAAAGCGCTGTTTATAAATTTTAAAAACGCCAAATTTTTACTCATTATCGCACTCATTTTTTTTGAGTGCTCGTAAATTATCTCTTCTTTTTTATCTAGCAAAGTGGCTTGCTCTTTTTTTAATCGCTCGATGATTTCGGGCATAACGTAAAAATATCCGCCACTACTGCGCCCTACGACCGTGCCTTTTAAAACGTGGTTAAAGCCGCCACGAACGAGCAAGGCTTCTGCGGAGCTGATGTAATGTACTTGCGTATCGACTAAATACGGACTGATTGATTTTGTGTAAATGAGACGTTTTAATTCGCTTTGAATTTGAGCTTTTTTAGCGATCAAAGCCGAACTTATCTCGACAAGCCTTTCGTCAATGTCATCTTTTAGCTCCCCGTTTTTATCAAAACTGCGTGCTATATCGTTTATGGCGATGGGAATTTGTATTTTTTCAAGCCATTGACCAAGCTTGTTTTCAAAATTTATTCCCTTTAAATAATTAAAATAACTTATAATTTTTGCAAATTCATTAATCTGAGTAATATGTAAAACCGCTTGTTTGCTAAGCCTAATCAAAGCATCATCTAAATTTTGCATATCGCTTGGCGGATTTATCTCGAATTTGGCAAGCTCATTAATGCGTTCGAAATGCAAATTTGTGTCGCCTTGTAAAAATATCGGCTTTTGACGAGCTAAAAATGAGTTAAATTTTTCAAAATATTGCGCTAAATCTAATTTGTTAATTATCTCGTTCATCACTTTTTATCTCGCACTCTTTTGCTTGCGCTTTTATGCTACTAAGCTCCTTAAATTCGCGCTTTGCGACAAAGCTAGCTGTGCCAAATTCGTAATTAAATTTATCATTTGTTACATTTATGTCGCCACAAATTAAAATTTTGCCCTGATTAAATGCGGTTAAAATTTCTAAATTTCTATCTTGCGATTTTGACAAATTTTCTTCGTAAATATACGCAAAAGCAACAAAAATAACCATACCAAAAATCAGTAAAAATTTGTTTTTTTTGCTGATTTTTTCATCACTTATGCTAAATAGCAAAAACGCCAATAAAACAACCAATAATGCAAATAAAATTCTCACTCTACGCCCCTTAACTGATACGTTATGTCGCCTGCGCCAAAGCCAACAACAAGTCCATCATCTAACAAATTTCTTACCCCAAATTCGTCTATAAAGCTGATACTATCGCCATTTCGCTCAACTTTTTGCGTCATAACTGGATTATAAGCTTTAAATTCTTCTTTTAAATTTATATCAATTTTTGTTTCTCCAGCGGCATAAACAGGCAAGATAACAAGCTCATCAACGCCCTTAAAACACTCTTTAAAAGCCTGTAAATTCGAGCTTAATCTCGTATAGCGATGTGGCTGAAAAATAGCCGTAACTTTTGAGAACCCAAGTAATTTTGCGTATTCAAATACTGATTTTAAAGTGGCTTTTATCTCGGTTGGATGATGGGCGTAATCGTCAATTAATACAAATTTTCTACTCGCCGTTAAAATATCAAAGCGCTTTTTTATGCCTTTATACGTGGCTAAATTTTCTCTTATTTTTGTCAGTGGAGCTTCATTTAATGCCGCCAAAATAGCCAAAGACGCGTCTATTGCGATATGCTCTCCCATTCCTACGACTTCAAATTTGCCTAAATTTTTTAGATTAAACGCGATATAAGGGACATAATCTCTAACGATCATACTAATTTCGGTTATATCAACACTTGGGAAAAGGCGAATCGCGTCAAGCTTTAAAGTGCCCAAAAATTCGTCTTCTGCATTTATGACGCGCACCTTTGCGCGCTCTAAAAAGCCACGATACGCCGCGTGAAATTTTTGCAAATCATAATCATAATGCTCCATATGTTCAGGCTCGGCGTTTGTTACCACGGCCAAATAAGGGTTTGAATTTAAAAAGCTCGAATCGCTTTCATCAGCTTCAAAAATCACATTTTCGCTGGCTTCGTATTTCATATTTGAGCCAAATTGCTTTGATATGGCTCCTATTATAACCGAGCCATTAACCAAGCTTGAAAGCATAGCCGAGGTGGTACTTTTGCCGTGAGCGCCAGCAACTGCAAATACGCGCTTGCCTTCTAAAACCATAGGCAAGGCTTCCTTTCTGGATAGGCAAGTTATGCCCTTTTGCTTCGCTTCAACAAGCTCGACATTATCAGGCTTTATTGCGGCTGAATAAATGACAAAATTTTGATCACTTATCGCCTCTTTGCAATGCGGTGTTATCACACTTATGCCTTGAGCTGCGAGCTCTTTTGTGGTCGGACTTTCTTTTATATCGCTTCCGCTTATCTTAAACCCCTTTTCGTTTAAAAATCTAGCGATGGCTGAAATACCTATGCCGCCAATTCCTATAAAATGCACTTTTTTAGAATTTTCCACTTCTTTTTCCTTGTTTTGTCAATTTAAAACTTTCATCAATCAAATCGCAAACTTTTTGAAATTCGATACCACTGTCTAAATTTACGCTTATCCAATGTTTTTTATTCATATGATAAGCATTTAATATATGTTTATTATCTATTAAAATCATTGCCAAATCAGGCCGACATTTTAAATTTAACACCCAAAATTTCACTCCGTTTTTTAAGCCGATTTTTTCGCCATCAACACTTATTAAAACGCCAAACCATTTTGCACTGATTTTATGACGAAACACGCTAATTTGCGGATATTTTTCAAAAATTTTCTCAGGCTCTATCTCGTAGTGATCGGATATGAAATTTATGACTTCGTTTCTCATCTGAAATCACAGCTTATTAAATGATCATTTATCACTCCGATGGCTTGCAAAAACGAATAAACGCTAACGCTTCCTAAGAATTTAAATCCACGCTTTTTCATATCTTTTGAAACAATATCAGAAAGCTCGCTTTTAGCTGGAATCTGCTTCACGTCGTCCCATTCATTTACTATTTGCTTACCATTTACAAAACCCCAAATGTAGTTGTAAAAACCGTCAAATTCTTCAACCACGCGCAAAAACGCCTTTGCATTTACAGCTAGAGAATTTAGCTTCAAGAGATTTCTTATCAGATTTTTATCCTGCATAAATTTGCCAATTTCAGCTTCGCCGTAATGCTGAATTTTAACAGGATCAAAATCATCAAAAGCCACTTTCATAGCCGCTCGCTTTTTTAAAATTCCGTGCCACGAAAGTCCAGCTTGAAAGGCTTCAAGCATTATAAATTCAAAAAATTTTCTATCATCGGATACGATTTTGCCCCATTCATTATCGTGATAGTTTTTATAAAGCTCGTCTTTTTCGCACCAAGGGCAACGCATTAAAACCTTTCATTATCAGAATTTATCTAAAACGATAACCCGTTTTAGAATTTCAAAATCCTTTTTTGCTTAAAATTTGAGTAAAACCCCAAACATTTCTAGCCTCTGCTAGCTCTTTTTTATCGATTTTGGCTACAAGCATTTCTTCATTTTTGCCTAAATTTGACACAACTTCGCCAAATGGGTTAATAAGCATACTATCGCCATAAAAATTCCACTGCTGTTCGTCGTTTGCGTAATTTCCAACGCGATTTACACGTAAAACATAGACGCCATTTGTAAAGGCTCTAGTTTTTAAAAGCTCCGCCCAACGAGCTTCGCTAAAAAACGTGCACGCCGTCGGAACTACGACCAAATCGACTTTTTTGCTACTCATATAAGCCCAAGCCACGTCAAAATGCGCTTCAAAACCAAACATTACGCCGATTTTAAGCTTTTCGTAAGTAAAAACCATAAAATTTAGCTTATCGCTGGAATTTGCAAAGTATTTGGCTTCATTCCAGTGCGAGTATGGCATCAAAATTTGCTGTTCTAAAAATTTGTTTTGTGTAGGCGAAAATTTCGCTATCATTTTTAGGAATTTATCGCCTTTTGACAAGATGATCGGAGCTAAAATTTCAAGCTCGTATTTTTTAGCCATCTGTGTAAGAGCCTCTTTTTTGCGCTCACTTTGCTCTTTAATAAGGCTTTTTGGCATGATTTCAAGCTCTTTAAAAAAGCTGTTTAAGACGTATTCTCCAAGGACGATAAGTTTGGAATTTTCTTCGCAACAAAGCCTAAAATAATAATCCAGCCTAGCCTCGCTCATAGGCTGGGTTGGCAGTTGCAACGCGCAAATATTAATCATCTTGACTGACCTCTTGGATAACTAATTTTGCATTTTGTAAGATATTTTCAGCCTCTTTAAGCAGTTTTTTGCCTTCGTTATGCAGTTTTAAGCTTTGATCCAAGCTTAAATTTTCATCATTTAAAGCATTTAAAATTTCATTCGCTTTTATAAGTTTTTCTTCAAAATTACCGTCTAAATTTTCACTCATTTAAAATTCCTTTCACAACTTCATCAAATTTAGGTATTTCAACCAAAAACGCGTCGTGCCCGTAATCGCTTTGAATTTCAATATACTTGCATTTTTTGCCAAGTTTATCAAGCTCATCAGAAATTTCACGCATACAACTTGGCGGAAATAGCAAATCTCCGCTAAAGGCGATGAGCGAAATTTTGGCGCAAATTGGCGCTAATGCATCAGATAAACTATCATAATGACGCGTGCAATCAAAAATATTCATCATTTTAACGATATATAAATAACTTAGCGGATCAAAACGCTTTGGAAAACCATAACCGTTATATTCCATATATCTATCGACTTCAAAACGCCCTTTAAGCTCGTAAAGTCCGTCTGTTTGGACAAAATTTCGTCCAAATTTCTTATCCATAGAATTTGGCGATAAAAAACTGATGTGCCCTGCCATTCTGCCAAGAGCCATACCGACAAGCCCATTTTTGGCTATTTCTTTTTTGTCGTAAAATCCATCTTTAAAATTTGGATCATTTAAAATGCCTTCGATCGCGATTTTATTAAACGCTATCGCCCAAGGCTTGCTCTGATAAGTGCTCGCCATTATGATTACGTTTTTTGCGAAATTTGGAAATTCTATCGCAAAGCAAAGCGCTTGCATTCCACCTAAACTTCCGCCGATTACCGCGTGAGCGTGTGTTATGCCAAGCATTGAGAAAAGCTTCATTTGCGCTTTTACGACATCACTTACGGTTAAAACCGGAAATCTCAACCGATACTCTTTTGCAGTGCTTTTTTCTATGCTTAACGGATTTGTTGAGCCGAAATTTGAACCTAAAATATTAACGCAGATGACAAAAAATTTAGTCGTATCCACGCCTTTGCCATCGCCTATAAATCCGTCCCACCAGCCAGGTTTGCTGTCGTTTTCGTATCTGCCAGCGGCGTGATGTGAGCCTGTTAATGCATGGCAAATTACTATTACATTGCTTTTTTGCGCGTTAAGCTCGCCGTAAGTTTCATAAACTAGCTCGAAATTTGATAATATACGACCGCTTTCTAAATAAAGGGGCTCATCAAAACTTTGCTTATAGGTTTTTAAATTTAACACTAATTGACTTTATAATTTGGCGCTTCTTGTGTGATAACAACGTCATGAACGTGACTTTCTTTTAATCCAGCGCTCGTAATTTCGACAAATTCAGCTCTTTCTTGGAAATTTACTATATCTTTTGCGCCGACATATCCCATTGAACTTCTAAGCCCGCCTACCATTTGATGTATTACATCTTTAATCGAACCAACATACGGAACGCGCCCTTCTATACCCTCTGGGACTAATTTATCCTGTGCTGTGCCTTCTTGAAAATACCTATCAGAACTGCCTTTCGTCATAGCTCCAATCGATCCCATACCACGGTAAGTTTTGTATTGGCGTCCCTGAAATGTTATAAGCTCGCCTGGACTTTCATCACAACCTGCCAGCAAACTTCCGACCATTATACAACTAGCCCCAGCGGCTAGAGCTTTGGCTAAATCCCCAGAATACTTTATACCGCCGTCAGCAATGATTGGGATACCGTATTTTTTAGCCTCATTCGCGCAATCGTCAATGGCTGAGATTTGAGGAACTCCCACACCTGCTACTATGCGCGTCGTACAAATCGAACCAGGACCTATGCCTACTTTTATGCCATCAGCCCCAGCTTGAGCCAAATCTTTAACCGCAGCTGGATTTGCGATATTGCCCACGACGACATCGACTTTTAAATTCGCCTTCACCCATTTTAGCGTATCAATAATACCTTTTGAATGTCCGTGAGCCGAATCAATAACTAAAACATCAACTCCGGCCTGAACTAGCTCGCTCGCTCTATCGTAGTGTCCCACTCCAATAGCCGCCGCCACGCGCAATCTACCAAATTTATCCTTGTTTGCGTTTGGATACTCTTTGCGTTTTTTCAGATCCTTAATCGTTATCAAACCTTCTAATCTACCGTCTTTATCGATAATAGGAAGCTTTTCAACCCTGTTTGAGTGAAAAATTTTCTCCGCCTCATCAAGCGTGCAACCTTTTGGAGCTGTGATAAGCGGACTTTTTGTCATTCTGTCTTTTACTAAAACACTTTTATCGTTTTCAAAACGCAAATCGCGATTTGTCAAAATTCCAATCAAAAATCTGTCTTTATCAACTACTGGCACGCCTGAAATTCTAAGTTCCGACATTAAATCAAGTGCTTCTGCGACACTAGCGTCTGGACTAATGGAAATTGGATCAAAAATAACCCCACTTTCGCTCTTTTTCACGCGTCTGACTTCGCGCACTTGTGATGCTATATCCATATTTTTATGTATAACGCCGATACCGCCAAGCCTAGCCATCATAATAGCAGCTCTATGCTCAGTTACTGTATCCATCGCAGCCGAAACAATTGGAATATTTAGCGATACATTTTTGCTAAAAATGGTCGTTACATCGACATTTTTTGGCAAAATTTCAGAGTATTGAGGCACTAAAAGCACATCTTCAAACGTCAAAGCCCTTTTTACTATTTTCATAATTTATCCTTTATATTTTTCTTAATTTTATTTTTATTTAAATTTAACTTATCATAAAACAACCTTACCACATCTTCTCTTGTATAAATTTCACTCATTTGTTCTGGTTTTAAATCCCACTTATATCCAGCTCCTGTTCCGCGCTCGCCCCTGTTGTGTAAATTTGAAAAATCAATATCGCTAATTTTTTCAACTCTCATAAAAATGCTATCAGGTGCAACTCCGATAAAACAGATATAATCGCACTCGGTTGTATTTTGGATATGCTCATTTTGAAATTTGTTATTTACATCTAAGCTTGCGGTTTTAACCTCGATTTTTATACCATTTATAGCAATATCCCATTCGCCTTGATCGCCATCTGCATAACTTAAAGTGATATTTCTCTCTTTTGAAAATACATCTCTTAAAAGTCTCTCGCCAAAACTGCCACGTTTATCGATTTGCAAATTTCTTATCTTTATATATTTAGAGTTACTCTTCCATTTCGTGGTTTCATTTACTTCCGCTTCTATCTCGTAAAAGACACTTTTAGCTATTTCATAAATGTCCATTACAACAATCCTTTATCGTAAAATCCGCGTTTTATAATGGCATTTTCAATGATAGAGGTTCGCAAATTTAAGCTAGAATTTGTGCCTAAAAAACTCTCCTTTTCCCAATCTATAAGCTCAAATTCTTTTTTCAAAGCCTCTTTTTCTTTTAGTAAAACGATACCATAACCGCGCCTATGTGGCAAACTTTCAAAATTTTTATACAGTTTCATTTGCGGATTGTTTTTTGAGTTAAAACAAGTGCTTGGCAGATATAAATCGCAAGAATAAAGCATTTTTTTATTTCGCGTAGAACTTGGTGTTCCGCCATCGCTTAATGAATATACTTTTATGTAATTTTTGCAGGTTTTTTGAGAAATTTCATCCAAATTAAGCGATTTTGCTACTTCTTTGTTAGCCCAAATTTGAAAAACGGTCGCAACTTCAACACTTTTACCATTTGGATAAATAAAACTCTCAAGCGGTAAATTTTGGCTAAAAACCAAGTTTAAATTTTTAACACGCTTTTTTGGCGCGCCTTTGCCGTCACTATTAAATAATGGCGGCAAAATAAACGCGACAAAGTCGGCAAATTCGGCACTATGATTTAAAAATCTAAGCGCGAGATTGCCTCTAAGTCCAAAAGGCGGATTGCCTAAAACGATAAATTTAGCACCTTTTTTTGGGCTAAACGTTAGATAATTTTGTTGTAAAATTTCGCTGTTTTTATATTCTAAATCAATGCCTATTTTGTTTTTTGGCATTAGCTCATAAAAGCTCATATCCCCGCAACTTGGCTCGATAAAAACATAATCGTCCGCGTTTATTTTTTGCTTTTTTAAGAAATTTCTAAATATATCGTAACAAAATTTCGCTACATCTTTTTTTGTAAAAAATTCATTATGACTTCTGAAATTTTCCTTTTTAATGTCATATTTATTTCCAAGCAAAAAATTCAAATCGTAAATATATTCGTTAGGAACTTTGCGTTGGCTTTCCCAGCGTTTAAGCGTTCCTGCGTGCAAACTTAACCTATCTGCCAAATCGTTTAATTTATAAATTTCTCTGGCTTGCGTATAGATCTCTTGCGCTGTTATCATTGTCGTATCATACGCTCCAAACTTAAAGCCCCGTCTAGTAATGTTTGCTCGTCCCAAGCTTTAGCTATAAGCTGAGCTGAAACGTTAAGTCCGTTATTATCCTTGCCAACTGGCACGGAAATAGCTGGAAGTCCAGCTAAATTCACGCTAATCGTGTAAATATCTGATAAATAAGCTTCTAGCGGATCTTTAAGATCGCCAAATTTATATGCTGTGCGTGGTGCAACTGGCATCAAAATCATATCACATTCGTTTAAAATAGCTTCATATCTAGCCTTCGTATAGGCTCTTGCTTTTTGCGCTTTGATATAATAAGCATCGTAATATCCGCTACTTAAAACAAACGTTCCAAGCAAAATTCTTCTCTTTACCTCTTCTCCGAAACCTTCGCTGCGAGAATTTACATACAAATCTTTTAAATTTTTTCCGCTAGCTCTTCTTCCATATCTAATGCCGTCATATCGACTAAGATTTGCGCTGGCTTCGGCAGTTGCGATGATATAGTAAGTCGCAATATCACATTTGCCGTGGTCTAAATTTTTATAAATAATCTTATGTCCAGCGCTTTGTAAAATTTCAATAGCTTTTTTAAGCGCTTTTTTTGTATCTTCGTGCGCGTCGTCAAGGTAATTTTGTATAACGCAGATTGTTAGTTTTTTATTTGGGTCGAGATTTTCGGAAGTTTTTTTAAATTCTACCTTTGCTGATGTGCTGTCTTTTTCGTCGTATCCTGCGATAATATCGTATAAAATCGCCGCATCTTCGACGTTTTGTGTGATGGGTCCGATTTGATCTAAGCTACTTGAATAAGCTCCAAGTCCGTATCTACTAACCCTGCCATAAGTTGGTTTAAGTCCGACACAACCGCAAAATGCAGCTGGTTGTCTGATAGATCCGCCCGTATCTGATCCAAGGGCGGCTACAGCTAGCCCAGCCGCCACAGCCGCTGCCGAGCCACCGCTACTTCCGCCAGGGACGTGATCGCGATTTAACGGATTTAGTGTCTTGCCGTAAAAGCTATTTTCTGTTGTACTTCCCATCGCAAATTCGTCCATATTTGTGCGACCAAATGGCGATAAATTTGAGCCTAACATCTTTTCTATGACGGTTGCGTTATATGGCGCGATATAGCCTTGTAAAATTTTAGAAGCCGACGTTACAGCCCAATTTTTGACCTGAATATTATCTTTTATCGCAACTGGAATGCCATCGCCAAGCTTTGAAAGTGGCAAATCTGCAAGCTGTTCGACGTAAGCTCCAAGCTGTTTATCGGCGAAAATTTTCTTTTCTAGCTCATTTCGTAAGTCTAAAATTTCACTTGCCGACAGTTTTAAAGCCTGTTTTAATGTTATCATTTTTTATCCTTAAATTTATTTACCAAAAAAACACCAATGCCAATCAAAACGAGTATTACGGCAATGGTAACGATTATAAATGTCGCTGAAATAGATTCAGACATTTTTTAAAACCTTTTCACATCTCGGACATAGCTCACCATCGTGTTTAGCGTTGAATTTCCAACATCTTGGGCATTTGTATTTGCTAGACATAACAAGGCGAAATTTATTATTTTCTATCTGAAATTCAGCCACGCACGGCTTATCGTCCAAGTCTTGAATTTCACTAACCATATACCAATCACTTATTTGTTCTAAATTTTCACAAAGTATGAGATTTGAGCCAATTTGCAAACTAAGTTCAAGAGTTGATTTTATGATTTTATCTTTCTTTAGCGTGTCGATAATTTCGAAAAATTTCTCTCTGCTTGAGATTAAAAGCGCGTCATCAACGCTAAATTCAAATTCTATTGGTTTATATTGCAAATCAAAAGCATCAGTTGCGCTACATTTAATAATTTGCGGAGCAAAATCCATCACTTCATCAACCGTGTATGTTAAAACAGGCGCGATAAGCGGTAAAAGCGCCCTTGCGATTATCGCCATCGCACTTTGAGCCGAACGGCGCGAATTTCCATCTTTGCTATCACAATACAAACGGTCTTTGCAAATATCAAGATAAATTCCGCTCAAATCGGAACTTAAAAAATTCATCAAAACGCTAAAGCCTTTTGAAAATTCGTAATTTTTAAACGCGATTTCGACTTCGTCAAACGCGCTTTTGGCACGCGATAAAATCCATTTGTCAAGAATGTTAAAATTTGACGTTTCTAAATCTTGCAAATCATCAACATTGGCAAGCAAAAATCTTATAGTATTGCGTATTTTTCTGTATTGTTCGCTTACTTGTTTTAAAATATTTTCGCTAATTTTTAAATCGCTTGAATAATCGCAAAGCGCGACCCAAAGGCGCAAAATTTCCACACCGTAGCTTTTGGCAACATCGCTTGGAGAAACGACGTTTCCTTTGCTTTTGCTCATTTTTTCGCCCTTTTCATCAACGGTAAATCCGTGAGTTAAAACGCTTTTATACGGAGCTTTCGCGTTAATGGCACAGCTTAGCAAGAGCGAGCTTTGAAACCACCCGCGATGCTGATCCGAGCCTTCTAAGTACATATCGGTCGGATAGCTACCAGCATCGTAATCACCGCTATTTAAAACAGCCGACCAAGTAGATCCGCTATCAAACCAAACGTCAAGTATATCCATAACTTTTTCTAAATTCTCGGGCTTAAATTTGGTGTTTTTCGGTAGTAAATCAGCGGTATCAAATTCCCACCACGCATCGGCACCGTTTTTCTCAAAAATATCGGCAATATGAGCTAAAATTTCATCATCAAATATAGGCTCTTTTGTTGTTTTATCACGGAAAAATGCTATCGGAACGCCCCAATCTCGCTGGCGAGAAATACACCAGTCTGGACGATTTTGTATCATCGTGCCAATTCTTTTTACGCCACTTGACGGATAAAATTTCACATTTTCAAGCTCTTTTAAAGCCACTTCTCTTAGCGTTTTGCCATCTATTTTAGGCTCGTCCATTGCTATAAACCATTGCTTTGTTGCTCTATAAATAACAGGCTTATGCGTTCTCCAACAAAATGGATACGAGTGCGTAAATTTGGTGCATTTTAGCAAACTTTCGCCAAGTAGCTCCAAAATTTTCTCATTGGCTTTAAAGATATGAACTCCTACAAATTCATCTACGACATCATCTCTGAAAAGCTTTTTTGTCTTTAAGGTTTCATCATAAAGTCCGCTCTCATCAACTGGCATTATAACGTCGGTTATATCATTTTTTAAGCTTACAAAATAATCGTCCTCACCGTGTCCTGGAGCGGTATGAACTAACCCAGAGCCCCCATCCATTGTAACGTGATCGCCAAGAATAAATTTTGACAAACGATCATTTAGCGGATTTATCGCGTTTAAGCCTTGTATTTCTTGAGCTTTAAATTCTTTAACAATCTCGCCTTTGGTTAGTCCTTGCTCGCTTAGACTTTGCAAAAGCGGTTTTGCAAATATCAAATTTTCAGAGGTTAAAACGTAAATTTCATCAGGATTTAAGCTTATGGCTTGATTTGCCGGAAGCGTCCAAGGCGTTGTCGTCCAAATAACCGCACTAGCTTGTTTTGCGCCAAGTTTTTCCAAAGCCTGATCGCTAAGTTTAAACGCGACATAAATGCTATAATCTTCTTTATTTTCATATTCAACTTCAGCTTCTGCGAGCGCCGATCTAGCCGCCCAGCTCCAATACACTGGCTTGCTTCTTTCGATCAAAAGTCCGCGTTTTGCGATCTTGCAAAGCGCCCTATAAATTTCGGCTTCGAATTTAAATTTCATCGTCAGATACGGATTTTCCCAGTCAGCAATGATACCAAGATCTTTAAAACTTTGCTTTTGTATTTGAATAAATTCTTTCGCGTGCTCCCTGCAATGCTCTCTTATTATGCCTTTGCTAAGATGCTTTTTCTTATCGCCAAGTTTAACTTCGACTTGTTGCTCGATTGGCAATCCGTGGCAATCCCAGCCTGGAACATATCTGATATTTTCGCCGTGAAAATAGTGAGTTTTTACGATAATATCTTTTAGCGTTTTATTCAAAGCGTGTCCGATGTGGATATTACCGTTAGCGTAAGGCGGTCCATCATGAAGATTAAAATTTTTCGCTGATTTTTGACGTTTAGTCTTCATTTTCTCATAAATTTTTCTCTCGTCAAACCAGCTGTTTAAACGTTTTGGTTCGTTCTCAGGTAAGTTGCCGCGCATTGGAAAATCGGTGTTTGGAAGCAGTAATGTGTCTTTATAATCCATAAAAGTCGCCTTGTGTAAAAATTTTTCGATTTTATCAAAGGGCGCTTTAAATACCACTGAAAAACGCAACTTTAAGCTAAAATTTTGTAAGATAATTTTAAACAAAGCAAGGAAAAAATATGAAAAACGCTCTTTTAATAATAGGCGAAGACATCAGCATTAATGCGCAATTTTTGGACTATATTTTAAATTCATACAAAGAGCATTTTGGCGAGCTTGGCGAGTTTAGATTTGTAAGCAAAAACGACAAAGAACTTCCGTTTGTTATAGAAAATTTATCTACCAAATTTCAATCTCTTTGCATTTACGCTTCGGATAAAAACTATGCGATTGCGGCGAAAATTTTAGCAACTTTAAGCGAAGATACGTTAGAGCTTAAATCAAGCCAAATACTCGCACCAAGCAGGGTTGAGATTTTCACAAACAATAGCTTTTTGATAACAATAAACGACTGTGAGATAAATTTGCTCGTAAGCCAACCAACGCGAAAACTACCGCAAATCAGCGTCAAAAATAAGAAAAATTTCGAGTATTTTCACCTTCTTGATCTAGACGAAGAGAGTTCGCAAATTTTACTTGATCCGCTTGCAAAAACATACGATGTAAGAATTCAGACAACAAATATAATCGAAAATTTGGTTCTTTTGCGAGCTGAGGAGAACAAATTTGGCAAAATAGACGGCTTTTTGCAAGGGGCAAAAAATTTGTTCTCGCAAAAGATAATTTTGTGCGATGATATTATCAAATTTGTTGCCAAAATTTTGACAGAAAACAGGCTAAAAATCACCTTTGCCGAATCTTGTACGGCAGGATTAGCGGCAGCAAAATTTAGTGCATTTGGTGGAATTTCAGCCGCTTTTGATGGCTCATTAGTAACTTACGCAAACGACATTAAGCGCGACTGGTTAGGCGTTGATGAAGCACTTTTGCAAAGTTATGGGGCTGTAAGTGAAGAGTGCGTTAGGGCAATGATGAGTGGGGCAATAAACGCATCGCAGGCTGATTTTGCATTGGCTATTAGCGGTATAGCCGGACCCGATGGCGCAAGTGAGCAAAAGCCTGTTGGCACGGTCTTTGTTGGGGCTTTAGCAAAAAATGGCAAAAGTATAGTAGAGAGATTAAATTTAAGCGGAAATAGAAAATATATAAGGGAACAAAGCGTGTTATACGCATTTTCAAATTTGTTAAGGTTAAAACCAGAGCTATTTTTTAAAGCGTAGATAAATTATTAGATTAATACAAATCCAATAATTTATTAACAAGCTATTTTTTATAAGGTGTAGTTTTGTATCCTTGCCTAATTAGACGCATCATTCCACCGTCTAAATTTATAATATTTGCATCTTTAAAGTCAATCATTTGCGCTGCAACCGCGCTTCTATTACCGGTTCGGCATATAAGTGCAACTGGCTTTTTTAGATCAACTTGCTTGCTAAGATCATCTAAAAATTTCTCATCGTAATTAAACGTTACGGTTTTTGCATTTGGGATTATGCCTGTTTGTATCCACTCTTCTTCTGTCCTAATATCAACGATTTGTTCGTATTTTTCTATAACTTCTGGGGTAACATCAACTGTTTGAAATTTTGCAAGAGCCACAAACGGCAACATAGTAAGTAAAATTCCTCTCTTCATACAAATTCCTTATTAATAATTGCATAATTTTAGCAAAATTTATTTAAACGATCTTAAAATAAGCTTTAAATTTATAAAATATTAATAAAATATTTTATAAATTCATAAGCACTTTTTTGCATTTTAAGAAAATTTAAAACCAAATTTACCTCTCAAACGCCTTTTCTACGCTAAACGGAAATGCCTGATAGCCCATCGCGTTGGTCATTTTGATTTCGATTGACGGCTCTTTTGCGCCCCATTCAAACTCGTTGATATGCGGGCTAGGCACGCCAACCGGGCGGCCCTTGGCGATGTCAAACTGCATGCCGGCGACCGCCGAGTAAACCATCACGCTATCAAGGTCGTCTTGATACTGCGCTAGCGAAGTAACCGAGCTGTACCACTCGCTGCCGCGCTGTTTGCCGTACTCCCAGACCTGCTCGACGGTTTTAGCTTTTTCGTCGATTTTATAGACGACCGCGCGGGAGTATTTCATACCCGCCATCGCAGGCTGCTCCATGCCGCGTGTGTCGCCGTTATCAAATACGGTTAGATAGACGAGCCCTTTTTTAGACTTGCTGTCGATTCGGAAAGCCGTATGCTGCGTCCACTGCCAGTCAAATCCGCCCTTCTCGCTCTCGTAGCCAGGGCATTTTGAGTACTCGTCCTCGCAGACGATCTTTTTGCCGTCTTTATCTACGGGCTGGAGCAAGTAGCCTTTAAACTGATCCTTCCAGCCTTTGTGCGCGCCCATTATCCATTTGACTTTTTTGTCGCGGCCGATCTTGATGACGGCGTCTTGGTGGCGGCTGGAGATGATGATGCTATCGTCGCTTGGATCATAATCCACGCTATTTACGTGCGCCCAGTTGCGTCCAGGGCCCGAACCCACGATGTCGCCCCATTTTTCGTTCGTATCCATCGCGGCTAGCTCGTCCGAGCTCGCGGTGTGGCCTGCCTTGCTAGCGTCGATATTTAGGCACACCGCGCCTTGATCGAGAGTTTTTAGCACGATGTCGCGGTACGGATCTAAAATTTCATACAGCCTAAAATCATCCACTACGTTGCCGTCGCGATCGATCTCGACGATTACGTCGCGCACGGTGCGGACGTTTTTGCCGTCGGCGCGCTTATAGTTGGCGTTTG
>JBQNAH010000018.1:0-31390 GCA_052170535.1 Campylobacter sp.
ATGTAAGGAAGAAGAAATTTTAATTTAAATAAATTTGACCCCTTAGGGGGTCAAATTTATTTGTGAGTTGAGCGGTAAAGTGGGTGTTGATAGTCGTTTTTTTCGCAACCGCTTAAACTAAAAGTCAAGAAAGTTAAAGCAAAAGTTATTAGAATTTTATTCATTTTTCCCTCCAAAATTTAATTTAACAATTTTATCATAAAAACAAGATAAAGCACAAAATATATTAAAATTTTATGCAAAATAAAGTAAAATCACGTAAATTTTAAATAAGGAATAAATTTTGTTACAAGCACTTGCATTGCGTTACAGACCGCGCAATTTCGATGAATTAATCGGTCAAGAAGCAGTTTCAAGAAGCCTGATTCATGCCCTTGATGAAAATCGCTTAACTCACGCCTATCTTTTTTCTGGACTTCGCGGTAGTGGTAAAACTTCAAGTGCTAGAATTTTCTCAAAAGCTCTTGTTTGCGAACGTGGCATAAGCTCTAAGCCGTGCGAAGAGTGCGCATCTTGTCGTATGGCAAATGAAGGTAGGCATATTGATATAATAGAAATGGACGCAGCTAGTCATCGTGGTATCGATGACATAAAAGGGCTAATTGAGCAGACAAAATACGCGCCTGCTATGGCTAGATTTAAAATTTTCATTATAGACGAAGTGCATATGCTCTCAACTCCGGCGTTTAATGCTCTACTTAAAACACTTGAAGAGCCGCCAAGTTACGTAAAATTTATCCTTGCCACAACAGATCCTTTAAAACTACCAGCAACAGTCCTTTCTCGAACGCAACATTTTAGATTTAAGCAAATTTCAAAGCAAAATATCATAAAACAGCTCGAATTTATCCTAAATAATGAAAAAATAAAATTTGACTCTGGTTCAGTTGAGCTTTTGGCACGAAGTGGCTCAGGCTCTCTTCGCGATACGCTTACACTCCTTGATCAAGCCATTATCTATTCTGGTTCAGAGCTATCGCAAACAAAGGTTGCTGATATGCTAGGATTACTTGATCCTAATAAAATTGATGAAATTTTAGACCTTGTCCTAAATGCCAATAGGGCTGGAATTTTAGCTGCTATCAATGAGCTTGAAAGCTATGACGCGGAGATGATAATTGATGAGATAATAGCAAATTTAAAGGATAGCTTTTTGCGTCAAAGTCCGAAATACTCGCTTCTTTTGTATGAGAGATTTTTTAGAATTTTATCCCAAGCCAAGACAATGCTAGGCGTTTCAAGCGATAATGGTTTTGTGCTTAGCGTGATGTTTTTTATGATGATTGAGGCGTTGAATTTAAAAAATATCGATGAAATGGTAGCTGAAACGAAAGCTGCTGTTGGGTCGAATTTAGAAGCCAAAGGCATTACTGTTAATGATACAAAAATACAAAATAAATCAAATATAAATCAAAACAATCTCAATGGTCAAAAAGATATTTCAAAAAACCAACAAATGAACTCTTATGAGCTTTTTATCGCTAAAATTTACGATCGAGATTATGCTCTTGGCGAATGTTTTGAGAGGTGTAACAAATTTGATAGCCTAACAAGCACTGAGCTAAGGCTTCAATACGAGGCAAATGATGCTGATAAACAGCTTTTGCGTGCTAGTTGGGGGGTGATACAAGAGCTTTTAAAGGCCAGTTTTAATGCAAATGTCAAAATCAAAACAATACCACTATCTAAGCCGTTGATTGAGGCTAATAGTGTGATTGATGAGCCTAAAATACAGCAAGAAGAAATTGCAAATGATAAAAATTCTCAAAGTAAAAATTTAACCCAAACTATCGAAAATGATGATTTGGATTTGATTGATTTGCAAAAAAGCGAGGATACACATAAGAATTTAGAGCCAAAATTTGCACCAGATTTAGAAAGTATGCGTGATGATAGCGATGATTTTGCGACTGCGTATGGCGTAAAAGAAGAGGTTAGTTTGGAGTTTTTAGATGATGAATTAAGCCTTATCGAAAACAAAAAAGAGCACGGGCTTTTTGACTTTGAGGGTGAGAATTTAGACAAGATCGATTCGCAAAAAAAGCTCTCAATCAAAGAGCGACTTATGCAAAACGTATCGCAAAATAGTTTAGAAAATCCAAACGAGATCAAAAATGCTTCGGTTTTAAAGGAGGCTAATCACCTTTTTGGCGAGCCGGTTATCGAGAGTTTGGAGTAAGAGCCAAAAGGCTCTTTTGTTAAAATTTGTAGTTATAGCCTAGGTATAAGCCAGCGTTGGTTTCTTTGATGTCTATTTTGTGATATTTTGTTTTATCAGCTTTAAAGCCAAATTCGATTGCATTGTTTGCGTCAAGTGAGTATTCGCCACCTATTTTTGCGCCAATTAGCAAACCGTTTGCATTGGTTTTTTCGGTTTCTCTTACACCATTAAGTTCAGCATTTGTTTTGGCTTTTAACTTTGAATATCCTGCGTAAGCACCAAGAATAAATTTAAAATCCTGTGTAATGCTTGGAGTGTAATCTGTGCCAACTAAAAATTTATGCGTGTTCCACTTTATGGTTATTGGCTTATCGTCTTCGTCTATGCTGCTCTTTTTTGCATTAAAATCATAAACATAAGCTCCATAAATCCTAAACATATCAAAGTCGTAACCGCCTTTTATGCCTAGACCAAATTGTGCTTTTCTGATAAAATCCCCATCTCCTTTTAGCTTTGAACCAAAAGAATAATCTCCATCAAAACCAACAAACGTGCCTTCTGCCATAGCAAAAGCGCAAGTTAAACTAAGCCCTAAGGCAACTTTTGAAACCAAATTTTTCATTTTTTATCCTTTATAAAGTAAATGCTTGAAGATTATATGATTATATAATTTAAAAATAGTTAAAATATTTTATTAAATTATATAAATATATAGAATAATTCAATTGTTTTGTTATCAGAAAAAAATTTATAGAATTAAGTTTTTATAAAAGGGGTGTCAGGTGGGCAAGATAACAAAACGCGATATGGCTTATTATTTAGATATTGACGTTGCTACGCTTTATAATTGGCGTAAAAATAAGCCGAATTTATATCGTATTGTTATGCTTGGGTTTAAATTTGAAGATTTGATTGAGCAAAGCAAGAAAAACTACGAAGAGCTTTGCGAATTTGAAGAAAAAATAAAAGAGGATATACAAAAATTCTCAAAACAAATCAACAAAATTTGAAAATTTATTAAATTAGCAGTTCTGCAAACAGAGTTAAACTAGCTTGCAGAATTAAATTTATGATTCATTTAAAATAGAAAGCAGTTCTTTATTGTCTTTTGTTTTTAGCATTTTTGCGTATAAAAATTTAAGCGCTTCTACATCGTCCATCGTCGCGATAGCCGAGCGAATAGCCCAAATTTTTTGTAACTCATCTGGTTTTTGCAAAAGCTCTTCTTTTCTGGTTCCTGATTTTAATACATTTATAGCTGGGTAAATTCTGCGATCTGAAATGTTGCGATCAAGCACAATTTCACTATTTCCAGTACCTTTAAATTCCTCAAATATCACTTCGTCCATTCTCGAGCCGGTATCGATAAGAGCGGTTGCGATTATGGTTAGACTACCGCCGTGCTCTATGTTTCTAGCTGCACCAAAAAAGCGCTTTGGTTTATGCAGGGCATTTGCATCAACACCGCCCGTTAGCACCTTGCCGCTTGGCGGAGTAACTGTGTTGTAAGCACGCGCAAGACGAGTAATGCTATCAAGCAAAATTATAACATCTTTCCCCATTTCGACTAGACGTTTTGCTTTTTCGATCACAAGCTCGGCAACTCGGACGTGATTAAAAGCTGGAAGATCAAATGTTGAGCTAAAAACCTCACCTTTTACGCAGCGTTGCATATCTGTAACTTCTTCTGGACGTTCATCAACTAAAAGCACCATTAAATGCGCTTCTGGGTGGTTTCTTGCTATCCCGTGGGCTAATTCTTTCATAAGTTCGGTTTTACCGCTTCTTGGTGGTGCTACGATTAGTCCGCGCTGACCCTTTCCAAGTGGCGTAAAAAGATCGAGCACACGCCCAGTAAGTTTCATTGGCTCGTATTCTAAATTTAGCTTTTGTGTTGGAAAAAGTGGCGTTAAGTTATCAAAAAGCGGTCTTTCTTTCGCTTCGGCTAGCGGCATATAATTAACCGCTTCTATCTTTAAAAGTGCATAATATTTCTCTTGATCTTTTGGCTCGCGAACTTGACCGGTTACGATATCTCCGACACGAAGAGCAAATTTGCGAATTTGAGAATTTGACACATAAGCGTCGTTTGAGCTATCGCTTAAATTTGCATCAACAGAGCGCAAAAATCCGTAACCTTCGTTTGTAATCTCTAAAATTCCTGTAAATAAAATAAATCCGCCCTGTTTAGTTTGCGTTTTTAAAATTTCAAATATCAAATCTTGTCTGCGAAATTCGCGTGGATTTTCGACACCTACGTTATTTGCAATGGTGATTAGCTCTTCTAAGCTAAGCGTTCTTAGTTCTTCGATTTTATGTCCATCAACTGGTATGTGAGTGCGCGTATTTTGGTATTTTTTCGTTGTTTTTTGATTTTCGGTGGCGTTTGCACCTTGGGTCTGGTTATTTTCCATAAATCCTCTTGGTTAGAATAAATTCGTAGATATTAATGTTTCAAAAGAAGTTTTTGAAGTTGGCATTTTATAAAAATTTGCCTTGATTGTCAAGTGGCTTATTTTTATATTTTTACTGTTAAAATGGTAAATGTAATGAATTTTCTTAGCTTAAAAATTGTATAATAAAATCAAAAAGAGCTTAAATGTCAAAGATAAAATGTTCGCATTGTCAAAGCGATTTTGAAAAATCGGCAATGATACGAGATGGTGAAAATTTCTTTTGTTGCCCGAGCTGTCAAAGTGTTTATAAAATTTTAAATCAAAACGGATTTGAAGAATTCTACAAAAGACTTGGGAAAACTGCTTTAAAACCTGCAAAAGAACATAAAAAATTAGAAGAAAATTTTGATGCTATTTATCAAAATTATGTTAAAAATGAAAATGGATTTAGCAAAATTTCTCTTATAATTGAAGGAATTCATTGTGCGGCTTGTATTTGGCTTAACGAAAAAGCCTTGTCTGCAAAGAGTGGAATTCTGGAGGTAAATATCAACTCTTTAAACAACAAAGCAGTGATTATTTGGGACGATAGTGAGATAAAATTAAGTGAAATTTTTGCTACGATTAGAGCCATTGGATATAACGCTTACGCATACGAAGCTGGTGTTAGCGAAGAGAGATTGATCGCAAAAAGACGTGAATTTTACGCCAAACTTTTGGTTGGAATTTTTTGCACTATGAATATAATGTGGCTAGCTGTGGCGCAATATGGCGGCTATTTTAGCGGTATGCAAGAAAATATCCGTTCAATTTTAAATTTTGCTGAATTTATTCTTGCCACGCCTGTTTTGCTCTATACTGGGTCTGATTTTTGGAAAGGGGCTTACAATAGCTTGCGAAGTGGCAGGCAAAATATGGATTCTTTAATCATTTCTGGCACTTTTTTGGCTTATTTATTTTCTATTTATGCGATGTTTTCGCGTCAAGGCGAGGTTTATTTTGATTCAGTTGCGATGATAATCACGTTTATTTTTATCGGAAAATATTTAGAAATTTTAAGCAAAAAGCGCGCCGGCGATACGCTTGATAGTTTAAATTCTATGATTCAAAGCTTTGTTAGCGTGAAAATAGAAAACGAAATAGTGCAAAAAAGCGTAAATGATGTCGTCGTTGGCGATATTATATTGCTAAATAGCGGCTCAAAAGCGCTAATTGATGGCGTAATCGTAAGCGGAGAAGGAAGTTTTGATTTGTCTAGTTTAAGCGGAGAAAGCGCACCAGTTTGGCTTAACCGCGGGGCTAAAATAAAAAGTGGCTCGATTTGTTTAGACGGCGTTGTGGAGTATAAGGCAAGCGCTATTTTTAGCGATTCTATGCTTTGTAAAATCATAAATTTACTCGAAAATGCCGTAAGCAAAAAGCCTAAAATCGGAGCTTTTGCAGACACGATAGCGAGTAAATTCTCAACCACAGTTTTTGTTTTTGCGGTTTTGACATTTTGCTTTTGGCTTTGGCAAGGATATGGCGTTTCACAAGCTTTGATTGTGGCGATTTCTGTTGTCGTAATCTCGTGTCCTTGCGCGCTTGGACTTGCCACGCCAGTTAGTACTTTGGTGGCTTTGGGGGCTGGATTTAAGAAAGGAATTTTGTTTAAAGAAGCCAAAATAATCGAAACGCTTGCAAAGTGCGATTTGATCGTGTTTGATAAAACTGGAACTCTTACGAACGCCAAGCTTGAAGTGAAAAATTTTGAAAAAAAAGCAAATTTTGACATAAATCTGCTTTTTTCACTTTTGAGCGTGTCAAATCACCCAGTTAGTGTTGGCGTGATTGATTTTGTAAAGCGAAATTTTAAGAATTTAGAAATTTTAAATTTACAAGAGATTAAAAGCGTTGCAGCAAGAGGTGTGCAGGCTAAATTTGGCGATATGCGCTTAGCTGGTGGCAACTACGCTTTTATGAACGAGCTTGGTATAAAAGCCCTAAAAAGTGATTATACGAGTTATTATTTTAGCATTAATGAAAATTTAGTCGCTGTTTTCGAGCTTGAAGATAGTGTGAAATTTAACGCAAAAGAAAGTATTGCGGAATTAAAAAAGCTTAATATGGATATCGTTATGCTAACTGGTGATAACGAAAAAGTAGCGCAAAAAGTAGCGCAAAGCCTTGGAATAGAAAATTTTATCGCTAATGTTTCGCCCTTAGATAAAGCTGAGAAGGTGGAGAATTTGATAAAATCTGGCAAAAATGTCGTTATGGTTGGCGATGGCGTAAATGATGCACCCGCGCTTAGCTTAGCTGGTGTCGCTGTTTGTATGGGAAGCGGGGCTGATGTGAGCATTAAAAAAAGCGATGTCGTTTTGCTAAAAGACGATTTACATTCGCTTGTTTTGGCTGTTAAAATAGCAAAACGCTGTTTTGGCATTATAAGGCAAAATTTAGCGTTTTCGTTGTTTTATAATCTCATAACCATTCCGCTAGCTATGGCTGGATATGTTGTGCCAGTTGTAGCGGCGATATCGATGAGTTTAAGTTCTATAATCGTCGTATTAAACGCTATGAGAGTAAAAAAGGATAATATATGAGTGGTGGTGTTGTGGCTATGATGATAGCCGTTTCTACGTTACTTGGTGCGTGTGGGTTATTTGCTTTACTTTGGGGGCTAAAAACCAAACAGTTTGAAGATACGAAAAAATTCTTAGATGCAACTCAGTTTGATGGTGAAGATGCGCTAAATGATGCATATCTAATGGAAAAAAGACGAAAAGAAAAGGGGTACAAATCAGAATAAATGGGCGAAATTCGCCCAAAAATTACTTTAGAGTTGGTATATACTCCGAAACAGCTGCTATATCTTCATCGCTTAATGGTTTAGCAATCGGTTTCATCATCGCTGATGATTTGAATTTATCAAGCGTGCCAGCTTTGTAGCCATTTAAAGACTCGACTATCTCTTCTTTTGTAAGTGTGTTAAGTGCTGGAACTTTGTTTAGATACATTTTCTCACCCTTAGGTCCATGACAGGCAACACATTTTTTATAAACAGTTGCACCATCAGCTGCAAATACGCTACCAGCTAACAATGCGGCAACACCAGAAATAGTAAGAATTTTCTTCATTTTTCTTCCTTATTTTAAAAAATATTGCATATTATAATATAATTTATTGAATTTAGTATTAAATTTCTCATCAATTTTAAATATTAACAAAATGATGAGAAATTTTACTTTTTTTTTGTATAATCTTTCAAATGGAAAAACAAAAACTCAAAAAAGCTCTTTTTTTAGATAGGGACGGTGTCATAAACGAAGATTTCGGCTACGTTTTCGAGATTGAAAATTTTATTTTTAAAAAGGGGATTTTTAAAGCTCTTCGCGGTTTTATGAAGCTTGGTTATATTATAGTTGTCGTTACTAATCAATCGGGCATTGGCAGAGGATATTACACGCAAGAGCAGTTTTTGGATTTGAGCGAATTTATGTTGCGAAAATTTCAAAGCAGAGGCATAAAAATAGCTAAAATTTACTTTTGTCCGCACGCCCCAGAGCAAAAATGCTCGTGTAGGAAACCAAGTGGAGAAATGTTGCAAAAAGCAGCCTTGGAGCTAAAAATAGATCTTAAAAGCTCAATTATGATAGGCGATAAGAAAAGCGATGTGGAGGCTGGATTAAACGCTGGCGTGGGGCAAAATTTTATGCTTGGTGAAAGGTTTAAAAGCGTGCTTGAAATTTTCAAGAATTTAGAAAATGAGATGGAAGGATAAAGATGAACGGCATTAAAAAAGTTGTTATAACTGGTGGGGCTGGCTTTATCGGCTCGAATTTGGCGCATTATTTTGATGAAAATCACAAAGATGTAAGCGTTTTAGTGGTTGATAAATTTAGAAATAACGACACATTTAGCAATGGAAATTTAAAAAGTTTTGGGCATTTTAAAAATTTGCTCGGATTTAACGGCGAAATAATGCAAGGGGATATAAATTGCCAAAAAACACTTGACACTATTGCCGAATTTGCCCCAGATGCGATTTTTCACCAAGCTGCGATCTCCGATACTACCGTGCTCGAGCAAGATGAAATGGTGCGAACAAATGTTGATGCTTTTAGAAATTTGCTTGAAATTTGCGGGAAAATCGGTGCAAAAATGATTTACGCTAGTTCAGCGGCTAGCTATGGAAACGCCAAAAGTCCGCAAAAAGTTGGCGAGTGTGAAAATCCAAACAATGCTTATGGTTTTAGCAAACTTGCGATGGATAAACTTGGCTATAAATACGCTAAAATGGGTCTTAACGTCATCGGACTTAGGTATTTTAATGTTTATGGCAAGAACGAATTTTTCAAAGGCAAAACGGCTTCTATGGTTCTGCAATTTGGACTTCAAATTCTAAGCGGTCAAAATCCTAGACTTTTTGAAGGAAGTGGCGAGATAAAACGTGATTTTGTTTATATAAAAGATGTTGTAAATGCGAATATTTTAGCCCTAAACGCGCCAAGTGGCGTGTATAATGTCGCAACTGGTGAGGCTAGAAGTTTTGAAAGTATCGTTGATATTTTGCAAGATAATTTTAAAACAAATTTGACAAAAGAATTTATCAAAAATCCATACTCTAAATCCTATCAATTCCACACGCAAGCTGATATAAGTCAAACTTCAAAAGCTCTAAAATACGAGCCACAATGGAATTTAGAACAAGGAATTAGCCATTATTGCGATCATATACGCCAAATATATGAAAATGAGGTTAAAAAATAATGCAAAAAATTAACGCATTGGTTGTAGGCGATTTGATGCTTGATCACTATATTTGGGGCAGTTGTGATAGAATTTCGCCCGAAGCCCCAGTTCAGGTGATAAAAATTCAAAAAGAGAGCATAAGGCTTGGTGGGGCTGGCAATGTAGTAGAAAATTTACTCGCTTTGGGTGCTGATGTCGGCGTTATTTCGGTGCTTGGCGAGGATAGTGAGGCTAAAAAAGTAAGGGAAATTTTAAATTCTCTTAGTGTAAAAACTGATAATTTAATTTATGAAAAAGAGCGTCAAACATCGATAAAAAGCCGTGTTATGGCGACAAATCAGCAAGTTGTCCGCATAGATAAAGAAAGCGTTGAAGAGATAAAAAGTGAAGATGAGCTAATCCATAATTTTGAGAGAATTTATCAAAATTATGATGTAATTTTGTTAAGCGATTACGCAAAAGGCGTTTTAACTCCGAAAATTTGTGCTCATTTGATCAAGCTTGCAAACCAGAGAGAAATTCCTATTTTGATCGATCCAAAGGGCAGTGATTACACCAAATATAAAAACGCCACACTTATAACACCAAACAAAAAAGAGGCAACTCAGGCTCTGAAATTTGCTATAAATAACGACGCTGATTTGCTTTTGGCTTTGCAAAATTTTCAAACCCAATTAGGGCTTAAATATCCGCTTATTACGATTTCAGAAGAGGGCATTGCGATCTTAGAAAACGGCACTTTGCATAAATTTCCAGCCCTTGCGAAAGAGGTTTTTGATGTAACTGGTGCAGGCGATACAGTTCTAGCTACTCTTGGCTATATGCTCGGGGCTAAATTTAAGATCAAAGAGGCGGTTGAGACGGCTAATCTTGCCGCTGCGGTGGTTGTTGCAAAAGTGGGTTCTGCGACTGCTAGTTTTAAAGAGATAAACGCTTTAAAAAAGAGTGAAAAATGTCCGATTTCAAGTAAAATTAGGACATTGGATCAAATTTTAGAAACTATTGATAGGGACGGCAAGAAGTTGGTTTTTACAAATGGTTGTTTTGATTTGCTTCACGCTGGGCACGTGAGTTATTTAAGTAAAGCCCGAGAATTTGGGGATTTGCTTATAGTTGGGCTAAATTCTGATAAATCTGTTAAAATTCTAAAAGGTAGCAACCGTCCGATTAACACTCAAAACGACAGAGCTCTTGTTTTAGCATCGCTTGCATTTGTTGATTATGTCGTTATTTTTGATGAGCAAACGCCGATAAACTTAATCAAAGCTATTAAGCCAGACATTCTTGTCAAAGGTGGTGATTATGAGGGCAAGGAGATTGTTGGTAGCGATATTGTCGGCGAGGTTAGACTTGTGGAATTTTTAAACGGACGAAGCAGCACGAACATTATAAAAAAGATTCAAGGATAAAATATGAAAAGTATGATCGAAAACGAGTTAAATGCACATTTGGCAACCATAAAAGCAACTTTTGCTTTACAAGATAAGATACAAAAAGCTTGCGAAATGGTTGTGCAAACACTGAAAAATGGTGGTAAAGTTTTGTTTTGCGGTAACGGCGGAAGTGCAGCTGATGCTCAACATCTAGCCGCCGAGCTTACGGGACGCTATAAAAGCGAGCGAAATGCGCTTGCTGGAATTGCACTGACGACAGACACTTCGGCACTAACGGCTATTGGGAATGATTATGGATATGATATGGTTTTTCAAAGGCAACTTTGCGCGATAGCTTCACGCAGTGATTTGCTTGTAGCTATTTCTACAAGTGGAAATAGCAAAAATGTCCTAAATGCAATTAATTCAGCAAGAGATATTGGCGTAGCGACACTTGGGCTAAGTGGCAGAGATGGTGGAGCGATGAATCAAATTTGCGACCTAAATTTAGTCATAGCTTCCAATGACACAGCTCGTATTCAAGAGATGCATATTTTGATAGGACATATCATTTGTCAAGCTGTTGATAACGCTTTTTAAATTTGCAAAATTTGATTTATTGCATTTATGGCTATTTGAGGAGTTAGTTTTTTCATACATTCGTGTGTGCCAAGCGGACAAATGCGCTTCATACAAGGCATACACGGCAAATTTAAATGCAAAATAACCGCGTTTTGATTTTGCCAAGGGCTGGTTTCATCAAATTTTGTCGGTCCAAAAAGCGCGATCGTTTTTACTTTGTATGCCGCTGCGATGTGCATAGGACCGCTGTCATTTGTGATGAAAATTCCACCATTTTGGCTAATGTTAGCTATTTTTTCGCAAAGCTCTTTTATGCTTGTTTTACCGGCTAAATTTTCGCATTCTACATCTTGCTTTTTTAAAATTTCTTCTATTTGATCGCAAATTTCTTTTTCGTTTTTTCCGCCAAAGATAATGATTTTAAATTTATCCTTAAAATGCTTGGCAACTTCGGCAAAGTATTTTGGATACCACCGTTTAGCACTTCCGTAACTTGCGCCAGGATTTATGGCTAAAATTTTATCATTATTTTTTTCGGCATTAAAGTAAATTTTAAGCTCATTTTTCACGCTTTTTAATCCAAATGACGCAACGATAAAATTAAGGTATTTTTGGACTTGATGGATTTTTGCTTTGCTTTTTTTAAATTGAAATTTACGCTTAGCCTTAATGCTAGATAGCAAAATTTTGCTTGCAAAACTACTTCTAAAACTAATCGCAAAGTCAAATTCACCAAGATTTTTGCCTATTTTATAAAGCGAAAAAAGCCTAAATTTGCTCTTTTTGCTTGTGTCTGTTACAGTAAATTCGCAGTTTAAACAGGGTTTAAAAATTTCACAAGCTACAAACGAGCCAAAAAATACAAATTTAGCGTCTGGGTAGTTTGCGATCAGGCTTTCAAAACTTGGGGTTGCCATAACTGCGTCGCCAAGCCAAGTCGGAAGCTCAATAAATATTCGCATTTATTACTTCTATGGTTTTTGATGCGTTTTTTTCGATACTAAAATTTTGTGCGATTTGGTAATTTTTCTCCATAATCTCTTGCAAAAAATCGACATTATTTAACAAATTTTCAATGATCTCAATCGCTCTTTCATCATTTGGTTTGTCAATTACAAATTGGCTTGGTAAAATTTCGCAAGCACCGTTTTGTGATGTGGTTATGACGGCATTTTTGTAGCTCATTGCTTCTAAAACTACATTTGAAAACGGCTCGTAGTGAGTTGGAAAAAGTAAAATTTCACTCGCTTCGTAAAATTTGCTTACATTTTTTGTCGCTCCCGTAAATAGAGCATTTACGCCAAGTTTTCTTGATATTTTTTTGTAACTTTGTATGTTTTTGTCATATCCGACGATGACGGCGTTAAATTTTGCTTTAACTTTGCTTAAAATTTCTAAAAATTCAACCACTCCCTTGCGCTTAAAGCCACTTCCGACAAACAATATAATCGGAAGTTCGTAATCTAGTCCAAGCTCGTCGCAAAGTGCTATTTTTGCAGTTCCTTTGGTGATATTTTGTGGCAAATTTACGCCGTTATAAATCGTGTAAATTTTGCTTTCATTTATACCGTAGGTTTGCACAATTTGATTTTTGATGAAATTTGAATTAGCAATGATTGCCTTGGCGTTTTGAAAACAGATTTTTTCAAGTCGTGGGATTACGTGATTGAGCGGATTTACCCACCAAAATTTCTTGGTTTTCATATAAACCTTATGCACCCCATCACCAGCCCTGTAGATATCGGCATTTTCAACCCTTTCAAGACTAAAATAAAACTCATTTTGAGCTTTTTGAGTTTTAACTTGTTTGTTAAATTTCAACGCTTTTCTCCACGAGCTTATTTTTTGTTTGCCATTTAAAGAGCGAATCTGGCACTCTACATTTTGTGTATTTAAGGCTTTTATAAGTCTTGATAAATATCGTTCTGCTCCGCCGATTGCGTTTGGATTTGTCCTTAAAAATATAATTTTTTTCATAAGCACCTTTTAAATTTGGACGTATTTTATTAAGTTTTTAATGAATTTTTCATTATAATCAAGCAAAATTTGCAAAGGCTGTTTATGAAAATTTTACTAATACGAAACGATAATGTTGGCGATTTGATATGCACAACGCCAGCGATCGAAGCGTTAAGAAAGTCCTATCCAGACGCTCAAATCGATATAGTTGTTAATAGCTTGAATGATTTTGTTGTTAAAAATAATCCATTTATAAGCCAAATTTTTTCATATACCAAGCCAAAGCACGTCAGTGGTGTTTGTAACAAAATAAAAGCATTTTTTGGCAAATTTGGCATTTGTCTTAAAATTTGGCAACAAAAATACGATGTAGCCGTTATTTTTAGAACGCATTACACTCCAAACGCCGCACTTTTTGCGAGATTAAATATTAGGCGAGTTATAGGCGTTGATGATTTAAAAAATAGCAAATTTATCACCGATAAGATAAAATTTGATGGAGAACACGAGGTTGAGTTTTGTTTTAAGCTTTTAAAACCGCTTGGAATAAATGCTGGTTGTGAAAAGACGCTTGTTGTGCCGAGCGTTAAAAATGATAAATTTAAAAATTTTGTATTTTTTCATATTAGCACAAGAAAAGCATCAGATGCGCTAAGTTTGAAAAAGGTAGGCGAAATTTTAGAAATTTTAAAGGTTAAATTTGAAAAAATCGTTATAACATCGGAAAATTGCGCCTTTGCAACGCAGGTATCTAACAAATTTAGAGTTTTGTATTTGAAAACAAAAAGTGCCGACGAGCTTTCGTCATATCTTTGGTGCGCTAGATTTTTGATTTCATTGGAAGGTGGCGTATTTCATTTAGGTCCTGCGCTTGGTGTGGATACTTTGGTTTTGTTTGGCAGGACCGATACGCGGCGTTGGGCTCCAATTTACGGGCTTGGCAAATGCGTTGTTTTGCAAGATGAAAGCAAAATCGCTGAAAATATCGCCATAAATTCGATCCAAAATGCAATTTGCGACATTTTTCAAGAATAAAAAACAAAAAAGATATAAATGTGATATTGTGGCAAAATGCTAAATTAAGGTCTGCTACCCATAACCGTAATATTGGCATCCAAAGTCTTTACATTGCCAACATTGCCACTTACTTATATATTAATATGCAACCTTATATTTGGGTAACTTGAGAATTAGATATATTTCTACCGTTGATAACGACAGCATTGTTTCCGATTATGACGCTACCGTTACTGCTATTGAGCTAATTCGCTTGTGCGCATCATCGAAACATTTTCACCGTCCTTTATTGTCATATACTATTTTGCCATTTATGGACATTTGCATTACTTTTCTTTCTTAAAAGCGTAAGAAATTGTAGCTATTAAGACAGCTATCGTAACCGCACCTATGATAAATCGTATTCATTTTTTTGCCCATTAGCTCCATATCGAACAAAAGCATAATAAAATGCTCTCAGCCATCGCAATAGCCTTGGATTTAACTGTAAAGTAACGCGCAAATTTACGAAAATGCCTAAGCGGATATTTCGCACTGTGTTGCAGATTAACTCTGTCATCAAAAATCTTTTGAGCGTTTTATCAAACTAATCTAAATTTAACAATTCTGCCTAAAAGAACAAATTTTAATTTTTTAAGATTTATGCGAAAATTATATTGCAATAATTTAGATTTATCAATATTTTTTATTAAAAATAATAAGAAAATTAAAAAATCTTAATTTTTATAATGTTTGTTAATTGTGGGAATTCCCTAATTAAAATGCGTCTTTTAGGGCATTTTTTAGATTTTCGTATTTTGATAGCTCTTTTTTAGGGGACGCTTGATATGCTTATACCATATACAAAGGATTTAAGCGAAAATGAGAGCCAAATTAGCGGGTTAATTGACAACATTACCGCCCCAATTGCAAAGGCATTGGGCTTAAACTCTAACGCACTTGCAAACCTTTACGCTGACAGGGAAGCGATAGCTGAAAGGATAAGAGCTCAGACAAAAAACGGCGGTAGTGCCTCAAAAAAAGCCGCACTTGAATCACTTGATCCGGTTAATGTCCAGTTTGATAAAACGGTGGCTAATGTTGGTGCGCTAATAAAAAGCCACTTAGCTACGCTAAAACAAAATCAAGAAGTATTTGAAGCGCAGGGCAATTACAGAGGCGCACAGCTTATGCAAAACCAATTTAATGACTATCTTTTCGCACTACCGCTTGAATTTAGAGCTAGGCTTATGAAAGATTTTAAAATAAACGAGCAAGACTTGCCACAAAACCCAAATATTAAACGCTTTGGAAGTAGGCAGAGTGCGAAAAATCAAGATGATTTAGAACAAAATTTAGATGAGATAGGCGCACCTTATTACGGTAGCAACCCATTAATGCAGGAGTTTTAATGAACGCGGTTACATTTTTAGGACAAGATAAAATAAACGAGCTTAGAAGCGGTGGAATGGACGATTTTGCGATAAGAGATTACGCAAAGAGTGAATATGGCAAGGTAGCTGGGAGGGTAAAGGGCGGAAATTTAAGCCTTGAGGAGCAAAGCGATCCACACGTGCAGATGTATTTAAAAAATGAAGCAATGAGGGTTAAACCAAAGGCAAATATTAATGAGGTAAATTCTTTAATCAATGAAAAAGGCTTAGATGAACAAATTTTGCCATTTGCCAGCACGCTTAAAAGCGTAGGCGCAAGCGCATTAGCAAGCACGGCTAATTCGCTATTTGATTTACAAAGTGATTATAAAAAAGATATTGCTAACGCAAAAGGCGAGGAAGCGACAAAAAGCGCGGTAAATAATGCCTTATCACGCTTTGATAACTCAGCTCCTATGCTTTTTAACTCAGAAGATAAAAAGAAAAACAAAGAGAATTTTTTAAATCAAATAAGCGACCTTATAGCAAAAAACGGCGAATATGACGGTCTTAGTATGTCTGATGGAAAGCTTTATTTGGATAAAAAAGGCGCATTAATCCCACTTGATGACGGAGTGATAAAGCAAATTGGGCGCATAATGCGCGATAATGCAGGCTCTGTTTTAGGCGCGCTAGGGGTTGTTTTTAACTGAATACTTTGATATAAGAAATAATAAAGTTCATAAAACTATTGCAATGTAACGTTTATAAAAAGAGTCAATGTGTGTTATGATTTTTGTATTTGATTTGTAAAAAATAAAATTGAATAAATATAAAGATCTTTGTGATAGAATGGGAACTACAATTTTTGAGGTATAATTTTGAACATCAATAAGCTTAAAACGGCAAGAAAGATTTTAAAGGAAGTATACCAGAAAGACATTCGTCCGTTGTATCGTTTAGTGGCGGGAAAGATAGCTCTGCTCTAATTTTTTTAGCAATAGATGTGTTAATGGAGATAGAAAATACAAAACAAACTTATATTATAAATTCTAATACAATGGCAGAATTGCTACCTTTGCTTGATCATCTTCGGAAATCAATAGATGGAATAAGCAGATTTGGTATTGACAATAAGTTAAATATAACAGTTATAGAAGTCACTCCTGAAACAAAATATACATTAAATGTCTAGTTATTGGGAGTAGGTATGCCACCTCCAACTCGAATGCTTAGATGGTGTAATGATAAATTAAAAGTAAATCCTATTGATAAGAAACTTAAGGAGCTTTTTCTGGATGGAAAATTTATATAAGTAATTGGTACAAGAAAGGATGAAGTAAAGACAGAGCGAGGAGAATAAATAGCTTCTCTATTAAAGATTCATATTTCAAAATAAACGATAGATATCCAAATGCAAGTAATGTTATGCCGATAGAAAATTGGAGCACACAAGATGTTTGGGATTTTTTTGCTATCAAGAGACAATGATATTGTCGATTGAAAGCTTTATAGTGATGCCAGCGGGAAAGAGGCGTCAGAATGTAGTTTTGTTGGAACCAGAGGTAGGCATATAGGGGAAAGCAAAATAGAATGTGGTGTATCAAGATTTGGATATTGGCAATGTTATATGGTGATAGATAATGATAAAAGCTTTTATCAGCTCGTTAAAAAGCCTGATAAAATTTCTTTTTTGTCCTTGAAACGGTAAAGGCGCGCGGTTAAATTTATTCATATTAACCCCTTAACCGTATCTTTTAATCTTTTTTCGGCTATTTCGCAGTATTTAGCCTCTATCTCACAGCCTAAAAAGTTTCTATTTAACTCCTTGCACGCCACCGCTGTTGTGCCACTGCCTATAAATGGGTCAAACACCAAATCACCGTTTTTTGAAGCGACTAAAATCAGCTCTTTAATAATTTTTAGTGGCTTTTCGGTCGGGTGGTTAAATTTACTTTTGCCACAATTATGCGTAAAAAGCTTTGACCTGCCTTTGATTTTTACCCCAATTTCGCGCATATACACGCAAAATTCCAAATCGCTTTTAAAGGTATTATTTGTAAAAGGCAGTGCGTTTGGTTTATGCCACGCTAACAAAGTTGCGTTATATCCACGCTCCTCGCCCCAGCTCATTATTTTTGAAATTTGTTTATTAGAGCAAAAACAAAAGAGATTTAGCTTTTTACAGATACGCTCACACTGGCTAAATACGGCATTTATATCAAAGCCGTTTGAAAATTTATCCACCTTGTTATTTGTAAAAAGTGGGCGTTTGCTTGCCCCACCACCTTTGGTATAAATTTCATAAGGCGGATCGGTAAGGATTAAATCCACGCTATTTTCGGGCATGTTTTGCATAAAATTTAAACACTCAGTGTTGTAAATTTCATTTATCTTCATCAAATAATCCTTTAGTTTGACCTTTTACGCTTAATTTCCCGTTTATTAAGAGTGCTTTTACCGTCATTGTGCCTTGCTCAAAATAAACATAGCCACTTTCAAAATTTACCGCAGTTACTTTATAATTCATTTTTGCGCCTTTGGGTCTAAATAAAAGCTCTATCATACTGCCTGCCTTTGCGCGCTAACTGCTTTATTTATGCCTCTTAAAAGCCCATTTAAAATTGGCTTATCTTCTAGCATTTGAGCCTTTTTAAACTCCATTAATCCCATCGGCTCCCTATCTTCACCGATAAAATAAATTTTATTATGCTCGTTTGTTTGATTGTTAAAATTATTTGTTCGCTCAACTGTGCCGACAAGATACTTCGGGGCTCTGTGCGGAAGTTTTAGGTATGTTTTGTAAAGCTTAGGAAAGTCAAATTTTTTAAAATTATCCAAATCCTTGCCTTCAAGATCGCACACACTCTGCCAACCGCCAAAATTTTCAACAGCGCCCATTATGGCTTTGTCGGCAAATTTGACGCTTTTAGCTCTGCCATAGAGCCTTACTGCGTGAATTAGCTCTTCAAGTGCGACTACGACCTTATCGTCCTCTTTGCCCTCTATTAGTTCAAGCATCTCAGCTAACTTTGGCATAAATTTAAACTGCTTCACGCAAAGACCACAAAGATGCTTAAACTCGTTAATATCTAGCTCACTCACTCCCCAGTAATAAATTTCTAAATCATCTTGGGTCAAATTTGCCTTAAAATAGCCAGTTAGTTTGCCAAAAACTTGCGTAAATTCGCTCTTTGTCATTTCTGCTCCTGTTTATAAAATTTCTGCTTCTATCGCGTGCTCATCAGCGCAAAATTTTCTTACTGCCATCTGTGTTTTTGCCTGATTTAAGTGCATTTGATTTGTTTTGACTTTTTGGGCTAGGTCTAAATCAAGCCCGTGCTGATTTGCAAAGTCCTCTAAGCTACCCTCTGCCCTTGCTCCGCCTTTTGGCTTAAACACCCCCTGCCATTCGTTAGCCATAGCTTCACGTATGCAAGCATTGACGTCTATGCCCTCGCTCGCCCACTTATCCCACTGAAGAAATTTCATCTTCATACCTAGCGTGCTGAGTTTTTCTTTGCGCTCTTTTTTGTAGGCTAGGTATTGCTCCCAAAGCTCGGGGTCAATAAAATCGGGCAAAGGGGGTAAGGGGGTTTCCCCTGCAATTGGTTTTGTAATTGTTTTTGCTATTGGTTTTGTAATTGGTTTGTAATTGTTACCTATTATGATTTCCGTTTTTGTCAAATCCATTTCCGTTTTTGTGTTTTCCATTTCCGCTTTTGTGTTTTCCATTTCCGTTTTTGTAAAATCCATTTCCGCTTTTGTATCTACTAGATACATAAATTCATCCGTTAGTGTGTACCAAGAAGTTCTGTCAAATTTATTTTTATTGTAGTTGGCTTTTATGATCGCACCGATTTTTTCAAGCTTCTCAATTAGACCTGAAATTTTACGCGCAGTCCAATACGGAAACTGATTTACAAGAGCCCGTGTTGAATTATAAGTCCAGTATTTGCCGTCATAAAAATTTTTCTCGTTATCGCGGTTATTTTTGACCCAGTAGGCTATAAAACCAAGCACATTGGCTTCTTCAAAGCCTACTTTTTGAGCTAGTTCAACATCTACGCTGTGAGTTTTTATCATGATATTTCCTTTAGTTGTTTTTTAATAGCCTACTCTTTACAAAGAGCCATTATTCTTATTTTACGGTTCGTTACCACCGCACCAAATTTTTGTGAATCAACCTCGATATAGCCCAGATTTTTTAATTTTGTTACACTAGAGCTAACCCAGTCTTCAGACTTGTCTAATGCCCCTCCTAAATATTCATTAGAGGCGTAGCAATAGCCCTCTTTTGCCGACAAAGAAGATATTAAAAGTAGTAACCTAAGCTCGTTTTCTATCCGTTCATCTAGTAGCCAAGCATTAAAACATATTGCGTAGCCATTATTTAAATTTTCATTCATTTTTTAAAAGCCTCCACTATCTTTACGCTCAAGGCTATTTGCCCCTTGCCTGTAATTTTTGTGATAAATCTTTGATGTGCCCCAGTTGAACCCGCAAAAGTTTGAGTTGTTACCTCAAAATAGCCGTTGTCTATGTATCTTTGATAAGGCACATTATGACGCGCCCCACCAGTTATTAGATACCCGTTTTCCCTAAGCCACTCAAAAAGACTGTTTTGTCCTATCCTTACGCCCTCACTATCGCTTAAAAGCTTTGCGTAGTTGCCAATTAGCACGCTATCCACACTTGCTTCTACGCTTTTTGCAAAGCTTACATAAGCAGTATTTTGGGTGGCTTCTTTTTCTAAATTTGCCCTTTTTTCGCGTTCTATTTTTAACTCTTGAGCTAATTTAATTATTGTGTCGGGATTTAGCAGGGCTTCTTCGATTTTTTGCGGTGTTAAATATGCTCCGTGCTTTCTAATACTTGGTAAAACCTCAGACGTAACCCACTCTTGAAATTGCTCCGCCTCTTTCGTGCGACTTCTAAAAATAAGCGCGTAAAGCCCCTGTTCGTTTATTAAATTCGCATCGTATCGCAGGTCTAATTCAGAACCTACGCTTTCCGTAGGTTTTAATAAATCTTTAAGTTTAAACGCTTTACCAGCTAACATTTCGCTAGCTACGCGCGACGGATTATCTATGTCTAAAATTTTACATACGTCAGATAAAACAAAATAAGGCTCATTATTTATTAGCCCACCCCTGATCTCGCTTTCGTTACGTTTAAAAATTTCTAAATTCATTTACGCTCCTAATTTAATTTTTTATATTCACTAAGTTTTATACGCTCTAAAATCATCTTTATTACATTTACGCTCATAGCATTTCCAGCTTGGCGATATGTTTGCGTATCGCTTGTTATTATCTTAAAGCTATCAGCAAATCCTTGCAATCGCAAACACTCCCTAGGCGTTAGCTTTCGTATGCGCTCGCCTTTTAGCAGATTATTTTGTTCAAAACTATTTGAGCTAATCGTAGAACAAATGCTAAATTCTCCGCCTTTATTAAACCCACGCGGATGCTGAATGATTTTTGGCTCTCTATTTCCACCGCCCATAGTCGTAAGCGTGGGTGATATGCCATCTGTGCTATAAATTCTTTTGTTGCTATCATTGCTTTTAATATTAAGCTTTCCCATTACTTTTATAAAGTTATCAGTTTTTCGGTTACCTGCTTTTGTAGTTATAGTATTGCTTATGTCAGATTTATTTTTAGGTTTAAATTTGCCATTAAAATTAGGGTTAATACTTTGAAAAGACTTCAGCGAATTTCGACTTAAAAAATATTTCTCATCAACGTCTTGATCTAACATATCGCCCAAATTTAGCCCTAAAGGCATTTTTGGTGCATAAGAAAATGCCTGATAGTGATTAATATCTAAAAAGCCTGTAATGTATAAACGCTCCCTGTTTTGTGGAATGCAGTAATCTTTGGTGTTTAAAACACTAGCCTGACAGTGATAGCCAAGTTCCTTTAAAGCTTGCAAAAATCTTTTATAACTCTCACCCTTGCTTATACTTAAAAAGCCTTTGACGTTTTCATAAATGAAAATTTTAGGTCTTACTTCGCTCACTACTCGGTAATACTCCCATATTAAACTACCACGCTCGCCACTTTCTCCAGCTCTATTTCCAGCGATTGAAAAATCCTGACACGGACTACCGCCTATTAAAATATCAACCCTGCCAGCATATTGTTTCCCATTAAGCTCTTTAATATCTTTATAAAATTTTGCTTCGCTTATTTCGTGATTAGCTAGGTAGCTAAGGCGCGCAAATTTATCAATCTCGCACGCAAATACCGTATTTACTTCACCAAAGACTTCTCGCGCTGCAAATTCGGGCGCACCTATGCCTGAAAAAATAGTTGCTATTTGCATTTTTTAGCCTTTTTTCATATCTCATTTATCAGATACACTGCTACTTTTACCTAGCCAAAAGACAAAATCAGAAGTAAAAGCACCCAGCACCACTCCAAAAACAAACATAAAAAGCACCATCATTTTTTAGCCTTTTTGGCTGTTTTGGCTTCTTGTTCAGATAGCTTCTCTTTTTGTTTTTGCATATCAAACCAGCTTCTAACATCTTTCCAGAATTCAAACTCAATGCCGTCTTTCTCTTTAATTTGACACATTTTTTCATAAGATGGTCTATTTATGCCAGCCCTGATAGCTTTAACCATTGGATTTTTGTAATGCTTTCGCAATATTTGTAAAAAAATTTTTGTTTTCATAATCTTAATATTTAGTTAAAAGAATAGTTTTACTATCTTAAAATATAGTGTAAAAAGGATATAATTACTATACCTTTTTATATTAAGGAGCAAAAAATGGAATACAAACTAGACAAGGCTTTACTAAAAAAAGCACTCAAAGAAAAAAAGATGACCTACGCACAGCTAGCAGATGAATTAACACAAAGAGGGCTAGATATAACAGAAAGCGGTGTAAAATTTTGGTTTGCAAATGATAAAAATAAGCCAGAAATAGAAAAAGCAAAAGCTATTAGTGAAATTTTAGAAATCCCGTTTAATAAGTTAGCAATACAGGATTTATTCCAGCCTCAAATAGAAATAGGCACACAAGACACAAAAATAAACGACGATACCGTATATGTCCCATTTTTTAAAGATGGTGTAGTATCAGCTGGCTTTGGTGCTGAAAACGGCGATTTGGGCGACCCTAATATGCTACCTTTTAACCCACAAGATTTAAGAATTATGTTTAATGTTAGCCCAAAGGCGCGTATTGGTATTATCCCTTGCTTTGGTAACTCAATGGAGCCAACCATTAAAGAAAGCGATTTGATAGTGTTTTGCAACGACGGACAAGAGGCGATAGAGGGGGCTATTTATGTTTGTAGATATGATGGCGAACTATTTGTTAAAAGGTTTAAAAAACGCCCAAAAATTGCGCTTATTAGTGATAATAAAGATTATGAGCCTATTTTTATTGAAGAAAATTTAAATATCGAGATTATCGGGCGTGTTGTAGGCTCATACGCTATTAATTCAAGGAGATTTTAGGGCAATTTTAAGGATATGACCGTTTTTATTTTGGCGATAAATTCCGTAGGCAGTTTAGCGAATTTTTTAGGACGATCCCGTTATTTATTAGCCCGTCCTTGCTCTTTTTAAAGCAGTCGTTATAGTCTATAATACTATTTTTATAGATAAAATCAAACTCGCAGAGCTAAACACCCAAAGCCTTGCGCGCCATTTGGCTGATCCACGCCGAGCGGTTAGATGTAACAGCATCAATTGCACTTAAAATTCCACTTGGTATAGTTAAATTTACTCTTACTTTTTTGCTTTCATCTATTGGTTCGGGTATTTTTACACCATCTTTTATTAGCGTTTCGACAGTAAATTTAAACGCCTCCTCAAGCTCGCTTAACGCTTCTTCTCTCGTTTCACCATCTCCATAAAAGAATGCAATGCCGTTAAACTCAGGCATAAAAGCCCCCCAGCCACCGCCTTCATCTTGCGGTATCTTTTTTAACTCTATCTTATACGGTAAATTTAGATAATACTCCAAGTCTTTCATCTATTCTCCCTTTATCGTTTTTAAAACAAGCTTTACGTAAAAAGGCTTCACCGGCTTACGATACGGCAAGGTAAAAAGCGTTTTTCCGTCGCTAAACTGATGATGTGAGCCTTTGACCCCTTTTAGTTTAAAGCCACTATCTAACAGTAATTTTTCTAAAATTTCAAATCTTACATTTGTTGGGCTATTTTCTAGCTCTTTTATTAGTTTATCTTTTTTACTCACATTTAGCCTTTGTTTATGTGTATATTATACGTATTTCTACTTAAAAGGCACTAAGATCAAATTTACACCATAAAAAATAATTTCTATAAAAGTATAGTTATACTATATTTTTATCTATCCAAAAAACGATAGGCGACCCACGCCTTAGCCGTGTTGGCTTAAAGCTACGAGGTAGCACCACTGCAGAGGGTGTGAGCGTTCGGAGGTATTTTGCCGATGAATTGCATCTGACGTTAAAAACGACCATAATTAGCCCTGATTTAGGATAGTTTTTCACAGGGTTTTTAATAAAACGAAAAAGACCACGCAAATTTATTTATGGCGGACGTATGTTAAGCGGCATAAACTCTTGGACGTCCATAAAACGAGATTTCACAACGCAGGTTCAACTCCTGCCGTCCGCCACCGTATCTTAAAGCAAACCCCATACTATCTTTTAAATTATGGGCTTTGCTTTAGGATATTTTAAAAAAAGGATAATCAAAAATGAACGTATTTAAAAAATACTGCCCTAACGTATGGTTAGCCCAGTGCGACGAAAGACACGAAAAAGGTGAGGTTATAACCTTAGAAACGCAATACGGCAAAGAGGTGGAGTGCGAGGTATATAACCTAGTAGACGAAAAAAACGACAAATTCTATTACTCTATCGTAAGACTAGAGGAAAGCTACGCCCAAAGAAAAGCCGAGAAATACAAAAACTCACAAGCCCTACACCAAACCAAAAGCAACGAGTGGTACGAAAAGAGCAAAGAGGGCGCGGATTTTTTAGTGTTAGCCGAGCCGATAAAGATAGGACACCATAGCGAAAAAAGACACAGAGCGCTAATCGAGCGCAACTGGCAAAGGACGGGCAACAGCGTAAAAGAGCGCGCAAAAGCCGAAGAAAAAGCGCGCAAGGCTGAGTATTGGGAGGCTAAAGCGCAGGAGATAAATTTATCGATGCCAGAAAGCCTGGAATATTTTGCGGTGCAACTAGAAAAAGCCAAGGCGCACCAAAAAGGATTAAAAGACGGCACTATAAAAAGAACGCATAGTTACAGCCTAACTTACGCAACCAAAGCCGTTAAAGAACTAGAACAAAAACTACAAACCGCCCGTATTTTATGGGGCTAAACTTCGCTAATGCCCCGATCGTTTTTGGGGCTAGAAAGGATAAAACCGTGTTTAGGCTATTTAGGTTTTTTAAGCGGTTTAGACCGCAAAAATATACGATAAGAAACATTAAATATTTAAATCTAAAAGGATAACAAATGACAATTCCATCAACAGGCGATCCAAACAGCAATTTTAATGCATACGACAAGGCTACAAGTAAGGCGGGTGCAAAATTTGACGAGTTTATTTGCGAGTGTGAGGATATTTTACTATTTGCTAAATCTGATTTAGACCGCCTAATAAGCGAGTATGAAGAGTGTGTCGATTATGACGAGCTAGTAGATGGCGCAAAAGAAAAAATAGATGAAATTTTTGAGATAAAAGGGGCGCAAATGAGCGTAACGCAGACATTAAAAATCATTGAGGAGCAAACCGAGTTTTTAAAAAAACAAAACGAAAAATTAAGGCGCGAAAGGGACGAATTAGCCCTCATAAGTGCTAATGAAGCCTTAGAAAATATCGAGAATTTAAACGCCTTAGAGCTCTTAAAACAAGAGATAAAAACCCTTAAAAAACGCCTAAACACGGCGCAGAGCTTTTTATCAAAGCTAAGTGTTGGCACTTTTGTGCCTAAAGGGCGGACTATTATTTGGAGGGTGTAGAATGCAAATAAAGATGAGTAATAAAGCCTATCACGAAAGAGAGGAAATTTCAAAGAGCGATCTTGATTTATTGGCTAAAAGTCCATTGCATTTAAAAATGAAAAATGAGCTAAAACAAGAGCCATCTAAAGCCTTAATTCTTGGCTCGTGCGTGCATAAGCTAGTTTTAGAGCCAGAGGATTTTTTAAATGAATTTGCAATTTCGCCCAAAGTAGATAAACGCACTAAAGAGGGCAAAACTGCATATGATGGTTATTTGCAAAATTTAGGTGATAAAATCTCTCTTGATCTTGACATTTATGAAAACGCCAAAGAGATTGCAAACGCCGTTAATTCTATGCGAGAAACGGCATCTTTTTTAAAAGATGGATTAGCCGAGCAAAGCTATTTTAGCCAGATTAACGAAGTAAAGGTTAAATGCAGACCAGATTTTTATAATGAAAACTTAGGCGTAGTAATTGATTTAAAAACTACAAGCGACGCTTCGCCAAGTGGCTTTGCAAAATCGGTAGCAAATTTCAACTATCACGTGCAAGCGGCATTTTACAGCGATATTTTAAGAAGTCTAGGCAAAGAAGTTAATCACTTTCTTTTTATTGCTGTTGAAACTAAAGCACCATATTTTGTAGGCTTTTATGAGTTAGATACGTTAGCCATAGAGCAAGGACAAAAAACATATCTTGAATTGCTAGAGCTTTATAAATATTGCCGTGAGCGTGACGAGTGGTGGGGCTATGCAAAAAAAGATGGCGACAAGATAGAGGCAGTGCAAACTTTGAGCTTGCCAGCGTGGAAATTTTACGAGAGTATAAGTTAAATTTAAAAGGATAAAAGATGAACTTAGAAATTTTTAAAAACGAAGATTTTGAGATTAGAGTTGCGGTCGATGAAAACAACGAACCGCTTTTTTGCTTAGCTGACGTTTGTAAGATTTTAGGACTTGATAACTCAAGACAAGCCAAAACTAGGCTAGACCAAAAGGGTGTCATTAGTAGTGACACCCTTACAAACGGCGGGTTACAAAAGCTTGATTTCATAAACGAGCCAAATTTATACCGATTAATATTTCAAAGTCGCAAGCTAGAAGCCGAAGTATTTCAAGAGTGGGTATTTTCTGAAGTCTTGCCTAGCATTAGAAAAACGGGAAGCTATACTAATAAACCGCTTAACCAGCTTGATTATATGCAGTTGCAGTTAAACTATCTAAAAGAGCAAGATAAAAAGATTTATGCCCTAGAAAATAAAACTGACGAAATTCATAAAGAGCAACTAAAAGTAAAACATAATATAAATCGCTTGCTGGGCAACGATAATTATATGACGCTTATTGCGTTTATGAATTTACGTGGCATTAGCCAAAAAGGACTTCATATACCAAGTCTAGGCAAAAAGGCTACAAAGCTAAGCAACGAGCAAGGGGCATTTATGGGCGCGGTAATCGATCCAAGATATGGCAGGGTAAATACCTACGATACGGAAATTTTAAAGCAGATATTTCAAGTAGCCTAACATAATTGCGTTAAGCTACAAACACAGATTTTAATTATAGGCAAATTAACAAAGTTACTCTTAAAGCTCGATGTTATCGGTATTGAAAGTTTGTTAAGCATTTTAACAAATCAACAAAGTCAAAATGCTCTTTTTTACTTTACTTATTTTTGCTTTGATTGTATTATTAAAAAAAAGGGAGAAAATGCAAGACATATACATAAACCTAATTGACCAAGACTACAAAATATTTCAAAATTATCGAGAAAATGTGGTGTGATCAAATCAAATATCATCAGAAAACTTTTGGATGATGAAAAATATGCAAAATTGCTTAAACAAATAGAAATACAAAATGAAATTATAGCTGAATTTTTACTAAAACTTGCACACATAGGAACAAACATAAATCAAATCGCATATCATCTAAATATAAATATTTATGAAAATAACATAGAAAACAAAATGGAGCAGTATCTAAGAGAGATTAAAAAATTGTGACGAAATACAAAAACAAATTCGTATCACATACAAAGTTATTTATCATAGTTAAAATTTTCTCTTCTTCTTTTTAGAATCGCTAACAAAGTAAAGCAATCTAAAATTTAAAAATATTTTTAAAACTTTCACATAAATTTTTGACAAATTTTGAAACCAGCAAAGAAAAAATAGGATAAAATAAAAGGGCAGGATAACCCTTTTTATGTCTGTGTTTTAGAGCAAAATGACGATTTTGGCACCATTTGTTGTAAAATTTTTAAAAATTACAAAAATTTGAAGATAATAGTTCGCACATATATGGGATGTCAAAATATTTTTAGTGTTATTTTATACAGCTTGTTATATAACAGTCTAAGATTTTTATAGTTGAGTATTTATGCCTAATTTATTAAATTTTAGTATTAGCTCTCGTCGTTATCTTGGCAATAAAACAAAACTTTTGCCTTTTATCAAGGAAGTAGTAAAATGTAATTGCAAAGACATTAAATCAGTAGCTGATATATTTTCAGGCACAGGCTCTGTTGCTAGTGTGTTTATTGATAAAATAATCTACACAAATGACATACTCCAAAGCAACTATATAAGCAATCTTGCCTGGTTTAGTCCGCAAAGCTTTGACCGCAAGAAAATAGAGCAAATTTTAAAAGATTTCAACGCTTATGACAAATTAGAAAACAACTATATGACTGAAAATTTTAGTAATACTTATTTTAGTGATAAGGTCTGCTCTAAGATAGGCTTTGTGCGTGAAAGTATCAATAATCTAAAAAATGATAGCAAACTAAATGAGCGAGAGAGTGCGATACTAATCACTTCCTTGCTGTATGCAATGGATAAGATAGCTACAACTTGCGGTCATTATGATGCTTATAGAAAGAGTGCAAAGTTTACAGATAATCTAACGCTTGCAATGCTGCTTATAAGCAGTAATTTAAGCGATGATAATAGGTGTTATAACAAAGATGCTAACGAGCTTGTAAAAGAAATTTACGCTGATTTGATCTATATTGACCCACCTTAAAATTCTAAGCAGTACAGCGATGCATACCACTTACTAGAAAATGTTACCACTTGGCAAAAGCCACAAGTATTTGGTGTGGCTCGTAAAATGGATAGGTCGCACATAAAAAGTAAATATTGTAATAGCGGTGCAAATGAAGCTTTTATAGATTTAATTTCAAATATATTTTGTTTTCGTACAACAATATGGCAACAAATGGTAATGACCGCTCAAATTCAAGAATTAGCGATGAAGTCATTATGCAAACCCTAAACAAAAAGGCGAAGTATCTGTGTTTTCACAAGATTACAAGGCGTTTAGCACAGGAAAATTTAATATAAAAAACAATGCAGAAAGGCTGTTTTTATGTAAAGTCCGTTGATAGCTTCACCACTAAATTATACAGGTGGCAAATTTAAACTACTTACACAGATACTGCCACTGTTTCCAAAAAAGATTGATATATTGTTGATTTATTTTGCGGTGGCTGCAATGTGGGACTTAATGTTAAAAGCAAGCGCGTTATTTATAATGACGTGAATGACAAGCTTATAAATTTATGCAAGTTTTTTAAAGACATCAATGCCAAACAAGCAATAGAGCAAATTTACAACATTATCGCAAAATATCAGCTTTCAGTAGTTAGCAAATACGGCTATGATTTTTATAAATGCAGTAGCCAAAATGGGCTTGGCGAGTATAATAAAAGCCGTTTTTTAAGGCTTAGAAGTGATTTTAATGCGATGAATTACGCATCCACTGAATATCATATACTCTTTTATGTGATGATAGTTTATGCCTTTAACAACCAAATTCGCTTTAATTCAAATGGTAATTTTAATCTACCCGTTGGCAAGCGTGATTTTAACGCAAAAATGGAGCAAAAGCTAGTAAATTTTATAGAGAGATTACACGAGCAAGAAAGTGTTTTTTCAAGCATTGATTTTAGGGAATTTAATGCTCAAATTTAAATAAAAATGACTTTGTCTATATTGACCCACCTTATTTAATCACTTGTGCCACATATAATGAAAATGGCGGTTGGTGTGAGCAAGATGAAAGAGATTTGCTGGATTTTTTAGACAATTTAAATGCCAAAAAAGTAAAATTTGCCCTTTCAAATATGTTAACTAGGAAAGGAAAGACAAATGAGATTTTAAGGATTTGGTTAAAAACAGAACCTATAATATTCATCATCTAAACTACAAATACTCAAACTACCAAACAAAAGATAAATATCACATAGTTATGAAGTTTTGATAACCAATTATAAGTATAAAAATAGGTAATCCAAACAAAAATATGCTATCGCATAAGGGGGCAAAATTTCCCTAACGACGAGAATGAAAACGATCCTAGTCATAATCAAAGCAGACCAAATATGGTAGCTATAAGCAACCAAAAGACTTCCGCCGCGTTCAATCCTAAAAATATCGCTTCGTTTCAGGATAATATAAAAGCGCTGGACGGTATAGGATGCCTTCCTATGACTGACCGACAGTTTGAGGCTATGGCGCAAAGATTAAGCGATACCTTTTGCGCTACACTAGATAAAAAGTACGGCTCGATTTTAATAGAGGTTGTTAAAACAAGCAGCGACAACATAAGTAAAAAATCCCTACCCAAGCAAAAATATCAAAGTGAAAATGGACGATAAAAATAGTTTCGCCATGATTGATCTGGGCTGCAAGATTACCAAAGAATACGAAGTTAAGCAGTTACCACAAAGTCCTCTCTTTTATCCGCCAGGTCAATTTCCTATTATAAATTTAGAAAATCAACAAAGCTTGAAAGAGGCATTCAATATTTTTGAAACCAATACAGCAAAGCTGGATAAATGGTCGCAAGATACATGGAGGCTGGTAGCTAGCGCAATAAAACTTCTATTTTTATACTTTAACGAACAAATGCCGATAGCTAATATCGCTAGGGATAATTTACTTGAATTTAGAAATTTAATATACAAGGTTGCGACCAAACTAGCTCAAATATTTAAAACAGGAAAAAGGACAACAAACTTTCCGAGGTTACCATTCAAAAATACATGATAAGAGCTATCCAATTTTTTAACTACTGCTTTGATAGCGGATAGATAACTAAAAGTATAACCGCAAAAACAAACGTCAAGCTAGATATTGACCCTAACGAACGAGCAGTGTTACCTTACGACGTAACTGAAGCTAAAAAGATATTTGACATAGTATCTCCTATAAACAAAGCGGTAAATTTTCTAGCTCTAGGATAGAGCCTAACAAGCTTTATTATATAACCATGATAGAGGTATGAGAATAAAAGAGATCACTCAGTTTCGTAAAAAGGACGTAATTTTGAAAAACAGTATTTATTGCTTTAACGTTAATGCCGACGAAAAAACGACTAAAACCAAAAACAGCATTAGATTCGTGCCTATTCATAGCAAATTAATAGACTTATACCTACTTGATTTCATCAATAGTAAAAGGAGCGGTAATATCTTTAATGTTAGCAACAAGGATTTCTCTGAAATTTTTATAAACCAAATTCAACGCAAGCATATATGCCAAAATAAAGAAAAGACCTTTTATTCGTTTAGGCACTATTTTATAAATTATCTAGTACAAAAAGAAATAGCCACCAATACCATAGCCCAGATAGTACGTCACAAAAAACAATACAAAATTCTACTAAACACCTACGTTACGCCGATTAATGTTAGTGCGTTAAAAAATAAAGTCGAGATGGTTGAGTATGAGGAGGACGGGATGCTTGAGGATTAATTTAAAATCGTCTCAGTATGAATATAATAAATTTAGGGGGTATTCTGGCTATTCGCAAGATAGATATTATAAGGTTACTTTTATATTCTAT
>JBQNAH010000019.1:0-28834 GCA_052170535.1 Campylobacter sp.
ATGCTTAAAGGGAGATTAAAAATAAGGAAATTAAAGGGAATTTTTTTTTGGGGGGAATTTTAGAAATTAAAAAAGTATCTTACACGAGCAAAGCCCTGCAAGATAATAAAATTCATTGCAAAACAGCCACTACTTCTATCTCGACAAGTGCATTTTTTGGCAAATTTTTAACAGCGATCGTGCTTCTAGCTGGATAGTCGCCTTTAAAATAACTCGCGTAAATTTCATTAACAGTTGAAAAATCGCCAATATCAGCCAAGAAAATTGTCGTTTTTACAACATCGTCAAGCAAACAGCCCGCTTCATTCAAAATCGCTTGTAAATTTTGTAACGACTGCCTTGTTTGCGACGCTACATCAAAACCAGCGAATTCGCCATCTGGTTTGACGCCCAACTGACCCGATACAAATACCATTTTGTTCGCAACTATCGCCTGTGAATAAGGTCCAATGGCTTGTGGTGCATTTGGTGTTGAAATTACTTTTTTCATTATTTCTCCTTTGAATTAATCTTTATTTTAGTTTCCAAATAAATTTGATTAAATTTTAAACCGCCAACCAGTAAATTTATACATTGTAAATATTTTGAGCTCAAAAGCTACATTTATAGCAAACTTGGCTTGATGTCTTTGAAATTTTAAGCAAATTAGATAAAATTTGGTTTAAATTTCAGATGATTTTAAATAAAAAGCTTAACAGTGCATTTTTAAAGCCAAAACATACCAAAAATAAGTTTAACTAATAAAAAGTTATAATATATAATTTTATATGTTTATAATCCATAGCAAAATAAAATTTTATGCTATAATCATGCTAAAAAGGCTATTTTTATGTTTCCAATACGGTATTTTAGGTTTATTTTTTCATTCATTATGGCGTTTTTTATGTCGTTTATCATCTCGGCTATCTTAACTTTCATAAACTTGGGTTTTGTTGAAAATTTTGCACTTATCTGGCTTATAAACTGGCTAAAAGCCTTAGTTGTAGCCTATCCGTGCGTCCTAATCGTTGCTCCGTTTGCAACAATGCTTACAAAAGCCATTTGCAAAGAAAATTAATGAAAATCACACTTGCGCCAAATGAGTTTTTAGATGAATACGTTTTGGGTTGTGAATTCGCTCAAAAAGCCCAAATTTCAGGCAATGCTTATCTCTTTTGGAAAGGCGTAATATCAGCAAAATTTGAAAATTCGCGCATAGTTTTTTTACATAAAAAAAGCATTCCGAATCGTTACCAAAAATTTATAAGCGAATGTGAAAATTTAAGCGGGCTTGTGCTTTCTGGTGCTTTTTGCTCTTTTACTGGACTTGCAAGCTCGCATTTAACTCGCTCAAATGGCTCAAAATTTTATGATTTGGTGCAAATAATCGAAATTTGCGGTGTAAAATTCATAAATCTGAAAAAATTTTATGACGATTTCGGACTAAGTTACAATCTTAGAATTTACATAGAAAAGTGCAAATTTTTCTCTCCGACACCATTTGAAAGGCGTATCAAGCTTACTGATACGCTCTGTCTTGGGTATTACTGAGCACCTTTCATTTTCATAAGCATATTTAAGTGCTGATCAAGAAATGTTCTTTGGCACTGAATAAAAGTTTCCCCTCTGCCATTATCTGAAATTTCAAATTCCAACTCGCGCTCCTGCGTTAAATGATCCTTAAATTCCGAAATATCGATTTTACCATTCATTACGTCATTTACGGTTGCTTGAAATTTGTTATCGTTACTTATGTTTTTATCTGAATATATGCTTTTAAGTATAGAAAAAAGGCATATCTTCTATCTCAACCATACTAGCAGCATAGATACGCGCAAGCTTTTATGGGGTGCTTTTTGAAAGATCAAATTTATACAAAACCTTGCAAGTTGAGTGTTTTTTGTCATCATTTATATTCTTAAGCATAATTTCTTCTATCTTAGCAAATTCTACAAATTCGCACACTACCTCATTTGCTTGCTCGTTGCTTTTTTAATGATTTAAATATCGCTTCAGGTGCGAATTCTTTGTTGTTGCAGTTATAAGTATAATCACCAAAAAAGCTTTTTGCCAAAAAATACAAAATTCCCACAACAATGATTGCTAATTCGCAAATTTCTTCATATATTTCCTTTCGCAAATAAAAAGCTGATTTTAATAACGCGCCAAATTTAGTCTATAATTTTATACGGTGCTTGTCCAATTTCGTAAAAGTTATTTCCCTCGCTGTCAATCGCGACGATAGCCGGAAAATCCTCCACTGTTAGCCTTGCAACGGCTTCTGGTCCAAGCTCTGGATAGGCCAAAATTTCATATTTTTTAATACTTTGACTTATAAGCGCACCAGCTCCGCCGATGGCGACCATATAAACGCAACCCGATTTTTTCATCGCATCAACCACAGCCTGACTGCGGTAACCTTTACCAATCATTCCATTTATGCCAACCTCGTTTATCATTGTTGGCGTGTATTTATCCATTCTACCGCTCGTAGTTGGTCCAGCCGCGCCGATAGCTTGACCTGGTTTTGCAGGCGTTGGACCAAGATAGTATATAGTCTCGCCGGCTAAATTTACTGGCAATTTCTCTCCATTTGCCAAAGTTTGCGTTAGTGCCTTGTGTGCGGCATCACGAGCGGCTATTATAGTGCCACTTATTAAAACATTATCGCCGGCTTTTAAACTTTTTACGACATTTTTATCAAATGGTGCGGTTATTTTTTTTATCTCTGACATATTTTCTCCTTAAATTTCAGCCTCGGCGTGGCGAGCCGCGTGGCAATTTATATTAATAGCAACCGGAAGTCCAGCTATATGCGTTGGATACCACTCGATATTTACTTTCAAAGCTGTCGTATCACCGCCAAGCCCTTGCGGTCCAACGCCGGTTTTACAAGCTAAATCCAAAAGTTCATCTTCTAAATTTGCATAGCGTTCGTCGGAATTTCTACTATCAACGGATCGCACAGCGGCAAGTTTGGCTAAAAGTGCAGCCTTATCCATCGTGCCACCTATGCCAACGCCGATCACCATCGGCGGACAGGCGTTTGGACCAGCTAATTTAACAGCTTCTAAAAATACCTTTTTCACGCCTTCTATGCCATCAGCTGGGACAAGCATTTTTAAAATTGATTTGTTTTCGCTGCCAAAACCTTTTGGTGCAACTTTTATTTTAAATTTGTCACCTTTTACAATTCGAGTAACGATAACGGCTGGTGTGTTATTTGCGGTATTTTTACGCTCAAAAAGCGGCTCAGCGACAACAGATTTGCGCAAATATCCACCAACATAACCGTCTGCAACTCCACTATTTATCGCATCTTCTATATACCCACCTTCGATATGCACGTCTTGACCCATTTCTACAAAAACAAAAGTCATACCAGTATCTTGGCAAATCGGTGCTACGCCTTGCTCTGCTAGCTTAGAATTTTGCAAAATTTTACCGATTATATCCTTTCCAAGTGGTGAACGCTCGATACTTTGCGCTTTTATAAACGCCGCTTTCATATCTGGCGTTACGACATAACAGGCTTGTTTGCAAAGATCACTAACTACTTTTGTAATATCATCAGCTCTAATTATTCTCATTATTGCTCCTTGAAATTTGTATTACTCAATTATATAGATTAGTAACAAAATTTAAGTTTAAATTTTGTTACTAACTAAAAGTGGTAGAATTTGTAAATTTTAGCGAGTAAAATTAGTTATTTTGCTTGTCTTCTTTTGTTTTTTTGCGAACTTTTAGGCTAAGTATGCTAGTTCCATCCATTTTTCGAATTTCATAATGACAATTCTCATCTTCTACGCGATCACCAACGACTGGCAAACGACCGATAAGATTAAAAACATATCCACCGATAGTTAGCTGCTCGGTTTCGTCATCAAAGCTTATTCCAAGTAGCTCCTCAACACTTTCTATATCAAAACGTCCGTTAAATTCGTAAATATTTTCATTTATCTTTTTAAAATTTTGGCTCGCTTCATCGTGCTCGTCGTTTAAATCCCCCAAAATTTCTTCCATTATATCTTCCATAGTCAAAATTCCAGACGTTCCGCCGTATTCATCTACGACCAAGGCAGCTGAAATTTGCTGTTTATTCATCATAACTAAAATTTTCGAGATAGAAAGTGATTCTGGTACTATTATAAATTTCCTAACTATGCTGTCGAAATCTTTATGCTTATTACCAAGGTCAAGCTCGAGAATATCGCGTATATGAAGCATTCCTAAAATCGCATCTTTACTACCGTCAATATAAGGATATCTAGTGTATTTTGAATCAATTATCAATTTAATATTCTCTTCGTAACTTTTTTGCTTGTTAATGCAAACCATATCGCGTCGTGGTGTCATAATCTCTTTTGCGACAGTATCAGAAAAATCAACCGCATTTTTGATAATTTCGGTTTCAAAACTATCCAAAACTCCGCCTTTTAAACTCTCGCCGACAATTATTTTAATCTCTTCTTCAGAGTGCGCTAATTCGCTATCTTTGGCTGGCTTTATGCCTAAAATTTTTAAAGAAATAGCGGCTAAAAAATCAAAAGTTTTAATAAGCGGCGAAAATACAACGTGAAAAATATATAACGGACGCGCAACCTTTAATGTCGTTTTTTCCGTTTTTGCTATGGCGACGGATTTTGGGACAAGCTCTCCTAAAACAACGTGCATAAGCGTGATAAACGTAAAAGCTACCGCAAAACTTACCGTATGAAGCAAAATTTCGTTTCCAATAAAATAATCTTTTAAAGATGTTTCAAGCAACCTAGCCACGGACGGCTCGCCTATCCAGCCCAGCGCAAGCGAACTAAGCGTGATACCAAGCTGAGTAGCGGATAAATATGTGTCAAGATTGTTTGACATTTCAAGAGCGAGTTTAGCATTTGGAACTTTTTCCTTTGACAACTCTTCAAGACGACTCTTGCGGATCTTGACGATGGAAAATTCGGACAAAACAAAGAAAGCATTTAATAAGACGAAAAATATAGCAAGTATTATCATTAAAAACGAATCGCTACTGGGGTACAACTAAAATCCTTATGATTAAAATAAAATAGGCTAATTATAGCAAAAAGAAAGAAAAATGACAAAATAGATTTAAATTATTTTAAAAAATGTTAAATAAATTTTCAATTTTACTCTATTTTGTAAAAATTTATTCTAATCAATATCTCTCATCGCTTCAAGTCTATTTAAAAACAGCGAAATTTGCGCTAATTGGCTACTATTTACTTCAATTCCGGAGTAAAAATACTTAACGCTATTTTTATGTTGAGAAAACGACTTAACTCCGCCTAATTTATCTATCAGATGATTAATCGTCCCATCAATACCGTCTATCAAAGATACATTTCCTGGCAGAATTTCTCTTAATAAATCCTTAAAATAGTTAAAATGCGTGCAACCTAAAACAAGCGAAGAGAGCTTATTAATGTCAAATTTACTTAATTCTTCGTGCAAATATTCTTTTACGGCTTCGTTTTGAAATTCACAAGCTTGAGCAAATTGCACTAATTTTGGCAACGGTAATGTCAAAATTTCACTATTTAAGCTTTTTATAAGAGATTTGAGTTTTTCGCCTTTTATCGTTAATGGCGTCGCAATCAGTAAAATCAAACTGCGCGGAAAGCGATTTGCGGCAAGTTTAATAGCCGGCTCCATTCCTATAATCGGTATGCTAAATTTAGCTCTAAGCTCCTTTATAGCTGCCGATGTGGCTGTATTGCACGCCACAACCACAGCATCACTTCCTTGCGAAACTAAAAATTCAACCGCCTTTAAGCTAAATTCTATAACCTCGTCTTTGCTTTTCGTGCCGTAAGGGACGTTTTGCGTGTCAGCAAAATACAAAAACTCAACTCCGCTAAATTTTCTAAGCGCCGCGTTTAAAACGCTCAAACCGCCAATACCGGAATCAAAAAAAGATATTTTCATCAAATTCTTCCTTACAAAAGACGAAATTTAGCCCAAATTTACTAAAACAATCATAAATAACGAAAATTTTCAACTTTTTATAAAAATTAATGACTTGCAAAACATACCAGAGTGAAAAATTAGAAAATATAAAAATTTAGTGAGTAAAATCATAACACTTTGAAAAACGATTTTACAATTTTTACTAAATTTCTAACTATTTTGACCCAAATAGCTTTAAATTTATTCATTTTTGCATAATTTATAAAACACAAATACCTAAAAATCAATCCAAAAGCTCGGTATTAAATTTATCCTCATTAAAGTTTTTACCTAAAAATTTACAAGCCTCTTTCGTGTCTTTTAGTGCACTTCCAAGGCAACTTGTTGCGCCAGGACTTGGTGTCATATTAAAAGTTATCCCAGTGCCAGTGTTTATACTAGCTTCACCAAGCAACAATTTTCGCTGAGTTTTATCAATAACTTGTGGGCGCACACCACCAAAGCCGTGAGCGTAATAAACATCGCCAACATTAAGAGAAGGCACGATTTTACGAGCATCTTTGACAAAAAGATATTTATTTAAATAAGGAATTTCAAAGCCAAAATTCTTCATAACGTAATTTCTAATATCACTATCGCTAAATAGATCGACAAATACCTTCATCACACTTCTATCAACGCGTAAAGTTTTGATAAATTCCCAAAAAGACGCGTTTCCGTGGTATCTTTCGAGCTTTGGCATAACAAGAGCCGTCGGACCAAAACGTGTACAGCCATTGGCTAAAATATCTGGATCTCCGTGAAGCGCAGCAAAAGGAAGCTTTGGATTTTGCACCATATAAACTTTTCCATTTAAAATTCTTTTCTTAGTTAGATAAAAGCTTCCGGCTATCGGCAAACAGCTGTAATCAAGCCCATAGCCCATTTTGTGCGCTAAAAATAAAGAATGAGCTCCCGCATCTACTATGACATAGTTTGCGCTGAAATTCCGTCCATCTTTTGTGGTTATATAAAACGTGTCGTTCGTATGATCGATCTGACTGACGCAGGAATTAAAAATAACATCAGTAACCTTATTTTCTTCATTTGCGTGTTTAATCAAACTCTGCGCCATTTTGCCAAAATCAACAGTCGTGTATTCGCCATTTTCCACGCCCATTCCGACAATATTTTCGGGTCTATCGCCATTCTTGTTGTGATTTAAAACAACGTTTGGTTCGATTTTTTTGAGCTTTTGCTTATCAAAAAGCTGCAAATACGGATAAATTTCTCTAAATTTCTCGAAACGCTGCTTAATCGCCTCAACTTCAACATCGCCAACGCCAATAGCCATCTTTTGATGAGCAAACATAAATTTGTTTTCATATCCGTGCTGAAGTCCGTATTTGACGACCATACGCGCTGTCGCTCTTACTTTTTTCGCTTTTTCAAAAGTATAATTTGTTTCTATGTCACCACAATGAACCGTTTGTGAATTGCAAGTGCCGTTTGAATTTAAACAAGATATGTCTTGGTACTTTTCAAGCAAAGCTATACTGCAAATATCCGTATATCGGGCAAGTTCATAAAAAACGGCCGCGCCTGATATTCCACCACCGACAACTACAACTTCGTAATGATTTTTCATAAAAGCTCCAAAAAGTGTTGAAAATCGATAATTTTGCCAATTTTTTCTTTAAAAACTATTGATTTTTGTTTGTATTCGCAAATTTGTTTCTTTACGTAACAACTTAAATTTAAAGAGCTTTTTACGACATAAAATATATTTAATGCTCAACGCTGCGTCATCAAAATCTAATAAATTTTAAGAATTTAATGCCTTAAATTCCATCAAAAGCTCCTCATCACATTTAGGGCAAAACTCATGCTCACCAGCAATATATCCGTGCTTAGCACAAACGCTAAATACCGGCGTTATCGTGATATATGGTAGCTTATAGTTACTTACTATGCTTTTAACTAAATTTTTACAAGCCGTAGCCGAGCTAATGCGCTCTTTCATATACAAATGTAGCACAGTCCCGCCAGTGTAAAGGCTTTGAAGTTCATCTTGCAAATCAAGTGCCTCAAATGCGTCATCTGTGAAATTTGAAGGCAACTGAGTGGAATTTGTGTAGTAAATATTTTCGCCAAAACCAGCTTGAATAATATCTCCGTAGCGCTTTTTATCCTCTTTTGCAAAGCGATACGTCGTGCCTTCTGCAGGCGTGGCTTCTAGATTATAAAGGTTGCCAGTTTCGTTTTGAAATTCACGAATTTTCTCACGTAAAAACATTATCATTTTGGTGGCAAATTTGCGCCCATACTCGGTTGCAATATCGTCATTATCGTTTGTAAAATTTCTCAAAAGCTCGTTCATACCGTTTATGCCAATCGTGCTAAAATGATTATTAAAATGCTTTAAATAGCGCGCCGTATAAGGATACAAACCGCGCTCGTACATATCTTGGATAAAAATTCGCTTTTTTTCAAGCGTTGATTTGGCTAAATTTAAAAGATACGTAAGCCTTGCGTAAAGAGCGTCTTTATCGCCTTTGTAAAGATAACCCAGGCGAGCTAAATTTATCGTTACAACGCCGATACTGCCCGTCATCTCCGCACTTCCAAAAAGTCCGCCACCACGCTTTAAAAGCTCTCTTAAATCAAGCTGCAAACGGCAACACATCGAGCGCACGTGCCCAGGCTTATAAGCGTTTTCATTTATCACGCGGTTGCCATTTTCATCGATCCTATACTGCGATCCGACAAAATTTTGAAAATAACTTGACCCCATTTTTGCCGTATTTTCAAAAAGCACGTTTGCCACTTCGCTATCCCAGTCAAAATTCTCCGTGATATTTACTGTTGGGATCGGAAATGTAAATGGCTGACCGCATTTATCTCCTTGCGTCATGACCTGATAAAACGCCTTATTTATGCGGTTCATCTCTAGCTCAAATGCACGATAAGTCATATCGGTAAGATTTTTAAATCCCCGTTTATTCGCCTCTTTTATCAACTCGGCGTCGTTTAAATCGCTAAAAATATGCCTATCTTCACGCGTTGGAATTTGATCGCGTAAATCATTTGGGCAAGTAATGTCGATTGTTATGTTAGTAAATGGACTTTGCCCCCAGCGAGCTGGCACATTTAGGTTGAAAACAAAGCTAGTTATCGCCTTTTTTATCTCACTATCGGTTAATTTGTCGCGAAAAACATAAGGCGCAAGATACGTATCAAAGCTACTAAACGCCTGCGCGCCAGCCCATTCGCTTTGCAAAATTCCTAAAAAATTTGCCATCTGATACAGTGCCTCTCGAAAGTGCTTTGGAGCCTTGCTCTCAATACGCCCACGAACGCCATTAAAACCCTCATTTAAAAGTGCACGCAAACTCCAACCAGCGCAATATCCAGTAAGACAGTCTAAATCATGAATATGATAATCACCATTTCTATGCGCCGCACCTTCCTCTTTTGAGTAAATTTTATCCAGCCAATAATTAGCAATTACCTTACCAGCAGTGTTGTTGATAAGTCCAGCATTTGAATAACTTGTGTTTGAATTTGCTAAAATTCGCCAATCAACGCCTTTTATGTATTCTTCAACCGTTTGGGTAGAATTTATATAAGTCGTATCTGCGTCCAGTCCTAAAATTTGTTCTCGCTGTAATTTATGCGTGTGGCGATAAAGCATAAAGCTCTTCATCACGTCAAAATACCCAGCATCAAAAAGTGCCTTTTCTATGTAATCTTGCACGTCTTCAACGCTTAAAATTTCCTTATCAAACATACGCGCCATAACCTCTAACAAAACCTTTTCGTTATATTCTTTGTTTTCGCTAGCAAAGGCTTTTTTGATCGCATCAGCGATTTTATATGGCAAATAAGGCTGAGTTGAGCCATCTCTTTTTAAAATTTGTTTCATTTTTGATCCTATGTAAAATTCGTGAAAGTATATAAAAATATTTCTTAAATTATTTGATAAAATTTCATATAATTTTTTAGTTACTCTTTAATACTTAATTTCATATTTAAGTTTTATATTATTATTTTAAAGTATTAAAAGCCATATTTTATTATTAAATATTAAACTAAAATATTAATTTATAATATTAATAATAATTGTTTTATTTTAATAACATTTATAAAAATTGACATAGGTTATCTTTTGTTTTAAAATTTATTTTATAATACGTGAAATTTTACAAAGGAGAAATATGGAAATCATCTATCCGTATGTGCAAATGTTGCATTTACTATTCGCTATCATTTTTTTAGGTTACGTCTTTTTTGATGTTGTTATCTTTGGTACACTAAAAGTCAAATTTGGTGAAAATTTTCAAAATGTAAAGCAAATCATATCCGAAAAAGCCGTTAAAATAATGCCGCATTCGCTTTTGGGGCTATTTTTAACAGGCGGCATAATGATGAGTAGCTGGGTAAATAGCAAAATCGGCTACTTTCAAACGCCAAATCAGCAAATTTTTATGTTAAAAGTCGCATTCGCATGTGTTATCGCTCTTGGAGTTATTTATTCGCTAATCCGCAAAGCTACGGGCAGACAACCTCTTGAATTTATGCGCGAGCATTTTCACAAAATCGTTTTAGTGCTTGGATTATGCATAGTTTTATTTGCCAAAATTATGCATATTATATGAAAATTAAAATTTTATAATAATTATTGTTGCGTAACGATCGTATTTTTACCGCGATCTTTTGCACTATAAAGACCTATATCGACGGATTTTAAAATATCTTTTATGCTTTTCATCGAAGAATTCCAGCTAGCTACTCCGATACTAGCTGGAACTTTGCAGATTTTGTCCTGAAATTTAAGACTAAGCTCATCAATCGCGCTGTGAAGCTTTTTTGCGACCACTAAAGCGCCTTGAGAATCGGTATTTTGACAGATTACCAAAAATTCATCACCACCAAGCCTACACGCTATATCGTCCATTCTTATGTTGTGTTTTATGATTTTAGCTGTTTCGTATAAAACTTTATCGCCACTATCGTGCCCGTAATTATCATTGATATATTTAAAATCGTCTAAATCTACCATAATCACGGAAAATTTCTCATTGGTTTGGTCAAAAATTTCACGACATCTCTCCAAATCTTTCATGGCTTTTCGCCTATTTGCAAGTCCGGTCAGATAGTCATACATAGCGATTTGCTCTAATTGTTCGTTAGCTCTTTGCAATTCCATCGTTCGCAAAGTTATCTGCTCTTCTAAACTTTCTTTTAATTCAAGTAATTCTTTATTGTATTTCATCAAAGATTCAAATGCTCCATTAAAGGATCTAACAAGCATATTTAGTTGGCTGTATTCTGAAGTGTTAGTCTCATCATACGCAACTTCTGGAATTTTGCCCTCTTGTATTTTTTGAATTTGTCTTGCTAATTTTTGATCCATTCCAAGTATATGAAAAGTGAGCCAATAAACCAAAAAATCCAAAAGTTCTTTAAAATTACTAGTTTTAAATTCGGAAAATTTGAGATTTTCATAAAGGGTTGTTACGCGTTGTAAGAACATTTTATGAGCCTTTTTGTGCTCTTTTCTGTGGCGTTCATCAACGTTCATTTTAGCCGACAAACCCTCTTCGTTTTTAAAATGATAATTAGTGTAATCAAAAAGTTCTTTAAAGATTGGTTCAAGCATATCAAAACAAAGATTATCATCAGAAAGAGCCGAGCCTAATTTATTTACAATATCAACTAAAGTTTTGTGTTCCAAATCAATACTAACGATACTCGTTTCAAACTCGCTGTTCCAGCTAAAAACGCTCTCACCAAACATACAAAACTCCTCAATTTTATGAAAAGACTTATACAAAACTTAAATTATTTGCATTTTATCATATAAAGCTTTACTTTTTATTAAATTTTGTCTGGTGAAACTGGCTTACCCAACAAGAAACCTTGTGCGTATTTTATACCGAATTTTCTAATCTCCTCTAAAATTTCGGGTGTGCTGACAAATTCAGCCACTATGCCGTAATCCTGACGATTTGCAAAATCTATAATAGTGCTTAACAAATCCCTTGCATTGACATCGTAAGGCAATTTCTTAACAATAGAGCCGTCGATTTTAATAACATCTATGTCAAGTTCTAAAAGCCTGTAATAATTTGAATATCCGCTTCCGAAGTCGTCGATAGAAATTTTGCACTTATGACTTCTAATTTTTCTTATAAAATCATTTACTTTTTTATAATCCTGCATACCCTCCGACTCTAAAATTTCAAAATAAACGTGATCTGGGTAACTGCAAGTTTTAAGTTTATGGCTCAAAAGCTCGCGTACTTCTTCATTTTCTATATCACTACTTGACAAATTTATAGAAAAGCTTATCTCTGGAAAACGCTCAACAAGCCTAAATGCGTGCTCAATAACTCTTTTTGTTATCTCGGTGTATAGTGAAATTTTCTTCGCAATATCCAAAAATTCGCCCGGATAGCGTATCTTGCCATTTTCATCGATGAGCCTTACTAGGATCTCGTAGTATTTTGCGTGCGGTTCGGCTTCTATGTCAGAAACATCGAAAATTCCTTGGCATTCTACGATTACGGTATTGTTATAAATAGCGTATTCTATCGTTCTTGACATAACTTGGTTGTGATAGTATTGCTGTTCGGTGGCTGAATTTTCCGTATAAAATGAAACCGCTTCGCTTTTATTTCTCGCATCGTGATGAGCAAGCATTGCCTGGGTTATACGCGTTGTTTGTCTTGTATCTTGCGACAAAGAAACACCTATGGTGGTTTTGATGTTTGAGATAACCTCGCGTTTGTTATCAACTACGACAAATAAATTTTCAGAATTTATGTAGCCTTTTATGACTTCAATATCTTTTCTTATATCCTCGCCGTTATACCAAATGTAAAATTCGTCAAATTGCACACGATAAATGCTGGCTTTAATATTATATGTATCGATACAAAGTTTTAACGACCTTGCAAATGACGCAACTATAAGCTCAATCGTGCTAGCCTTGTAAAAAAATCTAAAATCAATGAAGTTATTAATGCTTATATAAACTATCGTTCCGCTTTGCTCGCTTTCAAGAGCTCTTACAAGACTGTAATAATTCCCTAATCCAGTCAAACTATCCACGTAAGCGCGTTGTTCTATTTCGGCTTCACGTTTTTCCAACTCTTTTATGGCAAAAATTTCCTTTGTTCTGTCTAGTTTAACAAAAATATAGCCATCAGTTTGGTTAGCGTCGTTTAGCAAAGGGGTAAATTTGATATTATCATATATCAAATCACCATTTTTCTTAGTGTTTATAAACTCCGAATTTTGCCAGCTTTTACCGTCTGAAATCGCCTTTGTAATGTCTAAGTAACTTCCTTTTAAACTGCCATCTATACTACTTAGTTCCAAATCGCCAGATGAAATTTCTTCTATTGTTCGCTCATCTCGTTCCAAAAAATGCGTATTAGCATAAACTATCGTTTTGTTTCTATTAACAAAAAACACCGAGCTAAAACAACTGTCTAAGGCTTGTTTAAGATAACTGGTGAAAACATAAACTTTTCGAGCATCAATATATGACAAAACGCCTAAAATAGCAACCACAAGCAGACAAATCACAAACAAGATAATCACATTTTCCAATCCATTAGTGGCTTCATATAAAACATTTTGATTTTTTGAAACTATGTCGCTTAACTCAATTTTAAATCCAAGAGCGTGAATTTGGTTAAAAATGCCCTGTGCCTGCATATAATACTGCACCAAAACTTTTGAATTTTTCAAAAATTCACTATCGATTTCGCTTAAATTTGGGATTGCTAAAAATTGGTCAAGTTTTTGATTTAGCTCTCTTAAATCGGTTGAAATGTTGTATTGCAAAAGTGCTAAAATAGGCATAATTTCGTTAAAATATTTGCCGTCTTTTCCGTCAAATAAATTTACATAAATCGCTCTTGATAAAGAAACAACTGATGTGTAAGCGCATATTAGGTCAAATTTGTGCTCGAAAATTTTCTTAATCCGCTTAATGTCGGATAAATCGATCTCTGCCGAATCATAAAATTTCGTATTTGCCTGCAAAATATCCTCTACTGATTGCCCAAATTTCTCACTTAGCGACATTATTTCATCGTATTTTGCGTCAAGATACACCCTTTCTAACAAAAAATCGATGTCATTATTTATTGAAGTCAAATTTGTTATGAGTGCCTTCCAATGATATGCAAATTCGACCTTTTTGCTAGCACTAGATACTGATATGACGCCTATGAAAACCGTCAAAATAACAACTAAAATCAAAACTTGATGGAATAAAAGTTTATTTTTCATTTAGTATTTCCGGTCTTTGTCCAGTAAGTGAATGCAAAAATTCATAAATAAGCTCCACTTCTTCATCTTTTAATTGATAAACAAAATTCATATCTTTTATAACTTGTCTTAAATTTGCAACCGAACCATCGTGCATATAAGGCGCGGTTAAAATCACATTTCTAAGCCCTGGAATTTTAAGCCTTATGCCATCATTGTCTTTTGGCGAAGAACCAAACAAAACGTTTGACCCAAGATTTATGCCATTATGACACTCAATACAACCTTTTGTTTTAAATATAACATAACCATCTTTTTGCCTTTGAGTTATGGCGTTTTCGTTGCCTTGCAAATAAAGATCAAATGGTGAATTGGTAGTTACTAAGGCTTTTTGAAAATTTACGATTGCATCGACAATGTCGTCAAAATTTACGTATTTTTTATAAATTTTGTAAAAATTATCCACATAATACGGATCTGATTTGACGCGTTCAACAACAAATTCTCTCGAGCTACCAAGCTGATTTACATCAGTAATGCTAACTTCAACTTGCTTGTGCATATCATGCTCCCTGCCGTCAAAGAAAAACAGATGATTTAGCGCGGCATTTAGGACGGTTGGTGAATTCAATTTCTGGTCCAAAGTTATATTTATGTTATATTTATTTGTTCCGCTTGCTTGCCAGTAAAGGTTATGACAATATTCGCACGAAAGCCTTCCACTAGAACTAAGCCTGACATCGTAAAATAGCCTTTTGCCTAGCTTGGCTTTGTCTTCATCGTAATAAATATTTCTAATTGGTGAGATACTTTGCGCATAAAAGATCCCAACCAATGCAAGAAATAGCAAAACAACCTGTCTCATAAAAATTTCCCAAATTAATTTGGCTAATTATACATTCAAAATACTAAAAGTTTCATTGAAGATACGATTTTTTCTTCTATTTTTTCATCTTTTTTGAGTAAAAAAAGCGCATTTTTTACTGCCTTTTCGTCAAATTTTACATTAGAAATTTGCAAATGCCAAAGCACGTTTTCAACGGCTTGTTCGTAACCTCTAACAACCAAACGCTCATCATCTAAAACGCAAGAGTGAAATTTTACATTTTGTTTTTTTAAAAAGTTTTCAAAAACGTCCGTTTTCTTTTCGTGAATTTTGATGTCTAAAATTTCATAAATATGCTCTAAGACACTTGAATATCGTGGTTTATTCCAAAACAAATGCACTCTTTCATCGCCAAGAGATATGAATTTTTCAAAATCAGCCTCGTTTTTTACCGCTGGGCTCATTGTGCAAAAAGCTATGTCGTAATGCTCATGCGTCTTAAAATCATCAAAGCGAGTTTGCAAAGCCTTAAAATTTGTTAAACCAAATTTTTGCGCATCTTGCATTAGCAAATTCAACATCTGCAAAGAGCCGTCCAAGCACGTGATTTGCGAGCAAATTTTAGCCAAATAAAGACTGTAAATCCCAGTTCCACAACCAATATCGATTACACTTTTGTTGCTAAAATTTACGCCAAATTCATTAAGTTTAGCAAAAAATTTCATCTGAAAAGCGTTTAAATTTCCGTCAAATCTAGGATAACTTGACGCTTTTTTGTCCCACATATTTTCCATTTAAGTTACCTTCAGTAAATTTTAAAAACAGTCATCGCAAACACCCTTTACAACGACACTTTTAACGTGAGTTTGTTTTAAATTCGGCATATCAATATTTGTCCTTTTATGACAAATATCGCAAACAAAATACGCCTTAGCTTCTCCTGCAAGTTCGTAGAAATTTTTACGATTGCTTTCGCTTTTAATAACCAAACCGTGTTCTTCAAAAGCATCCATGCAACGATAAAATGTCGTTTTATTTGCGCTTATTTTGGATAAAATTTTATCATAACTAAGTGGCTCGTTTGAGTTTTGTAAAATTTCTAAAATTTGCACTCTAAGCGAAGTAATTTTGAGACCATTTTGCTTTAATAATACTTCAAAATTCATATTTTTCCATATTTTTAAATTTTTACGCTATTATATCGAAATTAAAATTAATTTGCAACTAAGTTGCTTTTGCTATAATTCGCCACGAAATTTTAACACAAAAGGACGAAAATGAGAAAAATTCTTACATTTTTATTTTTAGGTGCGTTGGCTCTTATGGCAAAACCAATGGTTAGCGTTAGCATTTTGCCACAGGAGTTTTTCGTAAAACAGATAGCTGGCGATACGCTTGATGTTAATGTCTTGGTTGGCGCGGGAGCTGATCCGCACACGTATGAGCCAAAGCCAAAGCAAATGGTAAATTTAGAAAATAGCGAGCTTTATTTTGCCATTGGCATCGAATTTGAAGAGACTTGGTTGGATAAATTTAGCAAAACTTATCCAAAACTTAAAATAATCCAAACACAAAATGGCGTTGAGAAGATGAAATTTCAAGGACATCACCATCACCACCACGATGACGACGAGCACGAAGGACCTCATCACGGACACGGAGAACACGAAGCTCATCACGATCATCATCACGGAGAATTTGATCCACACATTTGGCTTGATCCTATCTTGGTAAAAATTCAAGCCAAAAATATCCTAGACGCACTTGCGATGCAATTTCCGCAAAATAAGGCGCTGTATAATCAAAACTACGAAAAATTTATCTTAAGCTTGGATAAACTTGATAGCGATATAAAAAATATGCTAAAGGATGTAAAAAATCGCGATTTTATAGTATATCACCCATCTTGGGGATATTTTGCTAAACGCTATGATTTGGATCAAATCGCCATCGAAATTGAAGGCAAAGAACCAAAACCAGCCCAACTTTCCAAAATCATAGAAGAAGCCAAAGAACACGGCACAAAAGTGATTTTCGTAGCTCCACAATTTTCCAAAAAAGCCGCTGAAACGATCGCAAAAGAAGCCAATGCAAGAGTTGTCGAAATCGATCAGCTCTCGCGCGATTGGGAAACACAGATGAGAAAAACAGCTGAAATTTTCTCAAAAAGCCTGTAAATGAAATTTGGACGCATATTCGTTTTTTTAACGCTTTGTGCGTCTTTTATCTACGCTTGCGCCTTGTGCGCTTTATACACTCCAACAGCGCACGCTGCCATAAAACTTAACGAGCAAAATGGTCTTATAAAATCCGCCACTATAACTTGGACGTTTTCGGAAAATTTTACCGAACTAACACTTCAAAGCTACGATGAGAATTCTGATAAAAATCTAAGCCAAAAAGAGGCTTGGGCTATACAAAAATCGCTACTTGATTATATAGTTCCGCGAGGATATTTGACAAATATCGGCTTTTACGATGGAGAAAGTCAAACCCAAAACGTATTTCACAAAACCATCTCTCAAAATGTGTTTTTGCAAGATAATAGGCTAAATTTTGAGTATTGTTTACAACTAAATTTAAACGCGCAAGATGGGCGAGTTTTTGTCTTTGAGATAATCGATCGCGAAGGCTTTTTTAACTTCAAAATTTCACAAGATGAGCCATTTGAGCTTACAAAAGGGCTTTTTGTGATACCAAATGTAAATTTAAACACCGCTTTTTTGCAAATAAGTAGCAAAAAACCACCCAAAAATGAGCAAAAACCAACCTTAAACGAGCTAATAAAAAAGCAAAATTTAAAGCAAATCGATGAACTAGATAGGGCGAATTTCGACAAAAGCTCGGTCGCAAATGCCACACTTGGCTTTCTTGAAAAACTAAAAACGATGATAAAATCAAACAAGGATCAGTTTTCTTGGCTAAATTTCGCCATGATTTTAGCCATTAGCTTCATTTATGGTTTGGTGCATGCAGCAGGTCCAGGACATGCCAAAATGCTGACGGCTAGCTATTTCATAGCCACAAATGCAAACTACACAAAGGCGTTTTTGTTTGCGCTAAGGGTTGGATTTTTACACGTTTTGGGTGCGTTTTTGATGGTTTTTTTAAGCTATTTTTTCATAGACAGCCTAGCTAGCAACCTTAGCAAAAATTCAGCCGACATAACGACTAAAATTTCAGCCGTTATTATCGTTTGCATAGCTATTTTTATGCTTTATGAAAAGATAAAACGCCTTTTTCAAAAGCCAAAATTTAGCTTCTTTAAAGACAACAAAAAGAGTAAAATTTTATCCATAAAACCGCACGAAAACTGCTCTTGTATCGCTTGTAACGGGCTTAAAAAAGAGCCAAAAGGCGTAAGCGAGTGGCTTATTGTTTTGGCTAGTTCGCTTGTGCCTTGTCCGGGCACAATACTTGTTTTTGTTCTTGCATTTAGCTTAAATAGCTATTTTGTGGCGACTTTGAGCGGAATTTTTATGGCGCTTGGAATGAGCGTTGTTATATTTGCCGTAGCGGTTTTTGGTTTTAAATTTAAAGAGCAGTTAAGCATACGAAATTTGCGCTTTTATTTCGAGATTATTGCGCTTTTATTTATGCTCGGACTTGGTATTTTTATGTTTTATATTTCAGATAAGATGAGTGTTTTATGAGCGATATTTTGGTAGAAAATTTAAACTTTGGTTATGATAAAAATTTGATATTTAAAGGTATAAATTTGCAATACGATTGCAAAGATTTTTTAGCCATCATTGGTCCAAACGGTGGCGGGAAAAGCACGCTTTTAAAGTTGCTTTTAGGTCTTCACAAACCAATAAGCGGAAGGATAGAAATTTTTAACAAAAGACCAAATGAAGTGGCAAAATTTATCGGCTACGTTCCGCAACTAATAGAGCTAAACAAAAGCTTTCCTGTTAGGGTTTTGGACGTGGTTTTAATGGGTCGTATAGATAAGAAAATTTTTGGTTTTTACAGCAAAGACGATAAAAAGCAAGCACTTGAAGCACTGTCAAGAGTTGAAATGAGCGAATTTGCATATACGAAAATAAGCGATTTAAGCGGTGGACAGCGCCAACGCGTATATATCGCACGAGCACTTTGCGCGCGAACTAAAATTCTAATGCTAGATGAGCCCACAGCAAGTATCGATACAAAAGGACAAGCCGACATATACCGCCTTTTAAAAAGCATAAACGAGCAGGGTGTCGGTATCGTCTTAATCAGCCACGATGTGAATTTGACGTTAAGTTTTGCCACGAAGGCGGCTTATGTAAATAGGGATTTATTTATGCACGAAATTTCACAAAATGCAAAGCAAGATTTTATAGAGCATTTAGCCACTAAGCACAAACATTTTTGTGATATAGAAATGGCGCTTGGTTGTGAGTGTGCCAATAAGGAAAAATATGCTTGAAATTTTGCAATACAATTTTATCCAAAATGCGCTTATAGCTGGAATTTTAGTCAGTATAGCTTGCGGGATAATCGGCACACTAACTGTTATAAATCGTATGGTTTTTATAGCCGGCGGCATAGCGCATGGAGCTTACGGCGGACTTGGAATCGCTTTTTATTTTTCACTCGAACCACTTCTTGGCGCGAGCGTTTTTAGTGTGTTTTTAGCCATTTTAATAGCCTCAATAACGCTAAATGATAAAAGCAAAATGGACTCGATTATCGGCGCACTTTGGGCTTTTGGAATGGCATTTGGCATCATTTTAACCGATTTAGCGCCAGGATATAATGTTGATTTGATGAGCTATCTTTTTGGCTCGATTTTGGCAGTTCCTGATAGCGATTTATACTTTATGGTGGCTTGTAATTGCTTTATCTTGATGGTTGTTACTTTGTTATATCGCCAGTTTGAAGCTCTTAGTTTTGATGTAGAATTTGCCAGACTTCGCGGGGTAAAAACAACGTTGCTTTATTATGTTTTAGTAATTATGATGGCGCTTAGCGTCGTTATGACGATACGCGTAGTGGGGCTGATTTTAGTAATCGCCCTGCTTACTATTCCGCCATACATAGCCGCGACATTTTCCAGTCGCTTGGGGGTGATGATGATAAATGCGACTTTGATTTCGGTGTTTTTTTGCATAGCCGGTTTGTGGCTAAGTCTTGAAGCAAATTTGACAAGCGGAGCGAGCATTATTTTAATAGCATCGTTTTGTTTTTTTGTCTTTTTACTCTGTAAAAAAATCAAAATTTAACTGCTCGCATTCACACAAATTTTATTTTAAAATGTTCTTTAAAACATTGACGCCCTCACTGGTTGAAACACCACGAAGCGATTTTTCCTTTTCTCTCATCACTTCAAACAGACCATCAAGAGTTTTTCTCGTGATATAACTGTTTAAATCTTCGTCATTTGCGCCAAAATCAATGCCAAAATTTGACGCTACAGCTTTGGCTTGCTTTGCCATATCTGATTTTAGGATTAGTGAATTTAGCCCATTGTAAGCGGTTGCAAAGCTGTTTTTGCTCATCATATCTTCAATTATTGGCTTAAAAACGCTACCTAGTTGCTCGCTTGAATTTTTTTGTAAAAAATTCGTAATACTATCATTTCCGCCAGAGAAAAGATTTTTTGCGTCTGTATCGCTCATATTTTTAACGACATCGACAAGTACGCCAGCCGCGCCACCAACGGCTTTTGTTGCGGCTTCATTTATCGATGTGGTTATCTCTTTTGCCCATTTTTCACCACCTATGCTTTTGGCTAAATTTGTAGCAGCTTGCAGACTGGTCGGAAGTGAAATTTTAGCAATTTCGTTGTTTAAAAATCCACCATCTGAAAGCTCGCTAACGGCCAAATTTAAAGCATTTGTTAGCAAATTTTTATAATCACTACGATTTTCTTTAAGCATTTGTGCGCCTTGTTTTAGATTATCTTGCCAATTTGCTTGCAAACAAACACCGGCTAAAAACGCTATTAAAATCAAACTTTTTCTCATAATTTTTTCCTTGCGTGAAATTTCGCTATTTTGCCGATTTTTCGCTTAAAATTCGCCAACAAGAGCGCGTTAATCAAAGTCAAAACAAATTTTATGTAAAATACGTGCTTTTAAGGATTGAAATGGAGATTTTTTTACTTGCCTTTGCGCTTGCCATGGATAGTGTTGCTCTTAGCGTTGCAAGTTGCACGAAATGTCAAATTTTAAAGCTTGGCGATACGCTTAAAATCGCCTTTATCTTTGGCTTTTTTCAAGCCTTAATGCCGTTTTTTGGTTACATTTTAGGGCTTGGTTTTGTAAAATTCATATCAGCAATCGATCACTACGTAGCCTTTGTGATTTTGACGTTTTTGGGAATTAAAATGATAAAAGAAGCACAAGAAATCAAAAATGAAGCCCGCATAACGAAACTTAGCTTTAAATTTTTAATAGTAGGCGCGGTAGCAACTAGCATAGACGCACTCGCGGTTGGCATAACATTTAGCTTTGGCGAAATAAATATTTTATACGCTTGCGCCACGATTGGGATCGTCTGTTTTGCACTTTGCATTTGCGCTTGTTACATCGGGTACTTTTTGGGAAATTTCTTAGAAAAAAAGGCGCTTGTTTTAGGCGGAGCGATTTTGATATTTATAGGCGCGAAGATTCTCATCTCGCACCTAATCGATCACGGAAATTTTTGAAGTTAAATAGATTTTATCGCATGATAAGTCTTTTGCATAAATAGTTCATAATCGTTTAAAATAACGCATTTTCGAAGCTTTTGGTTAAAATTTTAATAAGTTAGCAAATTGCTCTGTCTATTTTGCTAAGATAGTATGCGTTATGATCGCGAGAATTTACAAATTTCAAATCACCATCTAGCTTTATAATCACAAAAAGAGTTTTGTTTGGGGTGTGAAAATACAAATCTTTGTCATCGTGAGATAATTTTACATATTTATGTAAAATTATGCTCGTTTATTTCGTCATATTTTTTACATTTTGCGCTATTTTCATAGTATGGAAATTTATCAAAAATTATAAAAATTTTAAAATACAATTTGCTATTTGATCTAATATTTGCTGTCTTACCAAGCATATTTTCAAAATAATTATTGCCGTTTTGTGAGTAATTACGAATTACAAACTTCACCGCATAACCAACCAAAATATGACAATTTTTACTTATAGTTATATAACATTTTATCGTAGTAGCGACCCCGAATTTTAACCTCTTTATCATCACCTATGCCTTTAGATTTTACATCATATTTTTCACCTAAGAGATGTTTTATATCCTCAGCAATTCGACCGTGCAAAATTTTAAGCCTTGCTGTGTTTCTTGATGTTTGTATGTTTAAATATATTTTATATATTTGATTAAAAACTCAAGCTCTATCATCTGTAAAATTTGTAGCAATGATAATAATGTTTTTATTTAGATTCGATTTGATATGGCTTCAATCGTCTGCAAGATCGCATCGTGAGATGAAATGCATGATATTATGACTTTAGCATTTTAATAACATCAAGCACAACGCGCACCACACGTAGGATTCGAAACAACAGCAATGGTTTGTTTCATAAATTCCCTTTTAAAATTTTAGGTGATTTTAGCCAAAATTGCATAAAAAATAGTTTGAGATTAAAAATTTAATTTTTTAAATTTTAAGATAATACAAATTTGTGCATATTTATACAGAGTGGCTATTTTTAGAATTTTCTAACGCTTAAATTTATCAAAAAACCACATAAATGCAAATAACAGACCGATAGCTTTGATTTTATTTTCATCAAACATAAATTCTCTAGCTTGACTAACCGGCAAATATATTAATTCGATTTGCTCATTATCCACGCCACCACCGTCATTTACTTTCATACTGTCATTTATAGTCGCAAAAAACATCGTTTGTTTGTTTCCGCTAAAACCAAGTGCGCCAAATACTCCAACTATTTTAGTTATATCTTTTGCAAGATAGCCAACTTCTTCTAAAATTTCCTCTCTTATCGTCTGCTCTTCGCTTTTGCTCTTATCCATAAGCCCTGCGCAAAGCTCGTATGTGTAGCCTAGCTCTTCGCTGCATTTTCCAGTACTTTGCAAATTATACCAAACAGCTGGTCTAAATTGTTTAACCAACAAAAACGCATCTTTTTGCTCGTGATAAAGCAGGGCCGAAACGCTATCGTATGCCTTTATGCACTCCCAAACGATCGGTTTGCCACCCATTGTGAAACTAAGTTGATACGGATTAACGTATTTTGGCTTAATAAGCTTTGAAATTTTAATATCTTTTATAACAGTATCCATTTTGCAAGTCCTAAGAAACTAAAAAATCCAACCGCATCGGTTACGGTTGTAAGAAGTACAGATGAGCCAACCGCTGGATCGATGTTAAATTTTTTAAGTGTCAGTGGTATAAGTGTGCCAAAAAATCCAGCAAAAAAGAGATTTATAAGCATAGACGAGCCGATGACAACGCCAAGCATAGCCTTATCAAACCAAATCGAAGCAATCGCACCCATCAAAATAGCAAAAATAAGCCCGTTCATAAGTGCAATTCCGACTTCGCGCTTTAAAGCCCCAGCTGCATTATGAAATTCTATCTCTCCAAGAGTTAAGCGACGAACGGTAACTGTAAGTGCTTGCGTTCCGGTATTTCCGCCCATCGAAGCTACTATTGGCATTAAAACCGCCAAAGCTACGTAACTAACTATCGTGTCGTCAAACAAACCGATTATGGACGAGCTGATTAAAGCTGTGAATAAATTTATCAAAAGCCAAATTCCGCGCGATTTCGTAGCTCTAAAAAGTCCGTTGTCTTCTTCTTCAGCCTCGTCATTAACGCCAGCAAGGTTATAAATTTGCTCGGTTGCGCTTTCTTTAATAAAATCGTGTATATCATCAGTTGTGATACGTCCTAGCAAAACGCCCTTGCTATCGACAACGGCGATGGAATTCATATCGTAGTTCTCGACAGTTTCTACCACTTCGCTTATCGGTTCGTTATCAACAGCAACGTGCGGCTTATAATGATCATCCTCTTTTTGTGCAATAATATCCTTTAAATTTTGGTTAAAATCAAACAAAATCAAATCTTCTAACGGTATGGCGTAACGCAAAATTTGTTTATCGTCTGTAATAAAAAGTTGAGAAACATTTTCAAGTTCGCCATTTGCTTTGCCAACTCTTAGACGCTCAACGGCCGTTTTTAGCTTCTCATCAAGCGTCGCGCTGAAAAGCTCTGTTTGCATATATGCACCAGCTTCATTCTCATCGTAGCTGCGAATACGCAAAATTTCATCTTGATCACCTTTATCCAGTCCATCAAATAACTCTTTGGCTTTTTGCTCATCGATTTCTTCGATATATTCAAGAAGCTCGGCAGCATCGTCACTTTCTAGCTCTTCTATCGCTTCGATAATCTTATCGTTTGGCAGTTGCTCTATTACGTCTTTAAGCATATGATCAGGCATTTCGATAGCTACATCGCCTAAAATTTCAGGATCAAGCTTTTCTAAATACTCGCCAAACAAGTCCTCGTCGTGCTTTTTTAGCGTTTTTAGATGTTGAGCCAAATCAGCTGGACTAAGTTCTTCGTCAATAGTATCGTTTAAATGCGAATCAAGCAGCTCTTTTGCTTCTGTTAATTGCTCATTCTCTTCCATTTTGCCCTACTTTATCTCGACAACATTTTCAAAAAATTCCTCTTTTACAGAGATCATATCATCATTTAAGTATTTATTAATCTTTATATCGTTGCTATTTACGATATTTTGAAATTTGGTTTTATTTGAGCCACTAAACGCGCTTTTTTGTATTTTTAGCATACTTTCTGGATTAAGCGGTGTCGTGTTTCTATAAAGCCCAAAATGCAAATGCGGTCCGGTACTCATTCCGCTGTTTCCGACATATGCGACGATTTGCCCTTGCTTGATTTTCACGCCACTTTTTATACCTTTTGCAAAGCCATTTAAATGTGCATAAAGCGTCTCGTATCCATTTGCGTGCCCTATTATAAGCACATTTCCATATCCGCCTTTTTGTCCGGCAAATTTCACCAAACCATCTCCTGCGGATTTTATAGGTGTGCCTTTTGGAGCACCATAATCAACGCCAAGATGTGCTCTATATCGTTTCAAAACTGGGTGATAACGCTTCAGGGTAAATGGCGATGTTATACGAGCATTTATGATAGGGCGGATAAGGAAAAATTTGTCGCGTTCTTTACCGCTTTTGTCGTAAAATTTATCATTAAATTTATAGACGCTGTATTGTTTTTTATTTACTTCTAGCATAGCAGAGTGGATTTCTGGCATTCCAAAAACCCTGCCCAAGCGTCGTTTTTGCGTGTAAAATATGATTAATCTATCGCCTTTTTTTATCTTTTTAAAATCCACTTGTCCATTCATTGCCGCTGTAAAAGCATTTGCTAAATCCGCACTATTTGTGTATTCTACTATATCCTGATAGGGGGAATTTTGAATTTTTATGCTTAAAATCCTGTCTTCTTCTTGAAACGAAATCGGAGAAAGCTGAACCTTAAATTTGTCATTTTTGTCTTTGTAAATTTGGATTTGAAGCTCTTCGTTTATAGGAATTAAAACCTGAGAAATTTTGTTTTTGTCATCTCGCAAAATTTGATACCTAGTTCCAGCTGTTATGCCACTGGCAAGCTCTTGATCTTCTCTTTCTAGATTATAATAAAGCGAAAGTGGCATTGAATTATCTTCCAAAAATGTTAAAAATGTTATTCCATTGTTCCAAGAACGCTCCTCTACGCTTGGTTTAATGGCTAAAATTTGAGTTGTAAAAAATATTATAAAAAGAAAAAATCTCATAAAAATTCCTTAAACATAACAAGTCGTTAATTCTACTTAATTTTTGCTTAGAGCAAGGTTATTGATGTAGATTGATTTTGGCCACCCAATAGACGTAAAAACAGTATTATACTGTGTCAAAAAAATCCTTAAAATTAAGCACAAATTGTTATTTAAAGACATATTTTAATTTGTTTTTGAAACACAAAGTTAAATATATTTAAAAGTTTTAATATTAATATTTCTTAAGATTTTTTGTCTTTGATTAGATCATTATCTCCATCAAAACTTAATTTCGTATCTTAATTTTATAATTAATCCAAAGCCACTTTCACCTAATCCACCTAATCCATCCCCGATATCTTGGCAACTTTATCGAACCATCTCCATCATAATTATTAAATCATTGCCAAAAGCGACACTTGATATGTTTACTCTGTTTTGTTATCATATTATTTTAATTTTTATTTTCCTGCCAAACGATACACATTGCACTTAAAGTTAGATTGTATATGATTTGATAAATTTCACAAAATTTAAACCACAAATTTAGCCTATCCTGCTTTTTCGTAAAAAATGAGATTTTTTTAACCATCAAATTCAATCTCTATTTCGTAATTATCCGTACTTAGTCTATGATTTAAGCTCAATTCATTTGCTTATAGCCCAGAAACTCCGCTAAATTTAAGCCTTGCCACCTGCTATGATATTTGTTCCAATTAAGCTACATCTGCTATTTATTCCACCACGTTGTACCTCACCTAGTTTAGCTTCTGCTTGCTTAAAGACCTCATTATCGCTTTTTGGTGACTATTTTTCATCTTATAAGTTTGCTCACTTGAGCATATCTTGATGCTTTTTGGTCTTGCCAACTTCAATATCTTGCCACTCTACTATTACAGCTGTATAATAGTTTCTATTAGCTTCAGTGATCTCTAATAAGTAAAAACCAGTAAAATTTGGTGCAAAAGTGGGTAAATTTTCGTTCTTTGAAGTATTTGAAGTTTGGCAATCATAGCACTTTCCAACTTTGCTTTGCTTGCATAGAAACCTCAAGTCGGCTTCACCTTGTGCAACGTTGCTGGTTTTTGCATCTTTGGCTGTTATGATGATATCATTGTTTTTAACAAAGCCTATCGCCGTCTTTAGCTATAGCTTTTAACCTGCGATAGGCTCAAAGGCTACATAAATATCTCAAGACTACTTATCATATTGGCACTCTTTTTAAAGTGTTTAAAGGCTATTATTATCTTGCTTGCATTTCTTTTTTGTTTAGTTTCGCCACTCGTAAAGCGTCTTTAGGCTCACGCCGTATTTTTTTGCTACTCATTCGCCCTATATGATCTTACTCATGCCTTTTGGGCAGTTTTTCAGTTCTCTTACGACTTTTAGCTTATTCATATTCTCTAAATCCTCGATTTTTATCTTTACCTGATCTTGGCTTGCGCTTTTAGCCTCTACTTTTTGCTAACTTGCGCTCCGCAAAGCAGATTACGGCTATCGCCGCCGTGCTCGCAACAACCGTTATCGTCCATAATATATCCATCGCTAACTGCACTATCCACAGCTCCGTAAAAAGCGGTGCTATCGCTACTGTGGCTATGATCCAAACTGCGATCAAGGCTATTTTTCTCATCGTCTGATTCCTTTTGGTTTAGATTGTCGTTTATTGCAGCATCGTCTATCCAAATTTGGAGGGTTTTACCAGATGCACCGCCGCGCCCGTTGATATACTCAAAGTATAATTTATGGAACTTTATAGTACAAAATTTTTTTCCAGACTTTTCGGAACAACGAGTTGCTTTTTGTAAAGCATCGTATTTTACGCCCAAAATTTCCGCTACTCGCTTAGAATTTACCCACATATTAGGCTACTTTTATTCCGTTTTTTTTTAGTATTTTACGAGCTTTTTGGCTTATATAGCCTTTATAAAAGCCACTTAGGCTTAGACCTCTCATCTCGCAGTAATCTTTTAGATCGTATTTAGCTTTTCTTTTACGGCCTTTGCGACTGGTTTTACTCTGTATCCGGGCATTTTTTACTCCTTTGTCATAAATTTTATCGTTAAACCGATTTTTCTGCTTTAAAGACCCCTTTTTACTATATTTATGTCGCTCACAAATTTTATACAAAGGAGTCGTTAAAATGGAAAAACTAAGCCAAACCGCAAAAGAGCAGCTAGTCCTAGATATACTAGAAAAGCTATGATGCTTTGAAGAAGCTAAACGTATAGCGTCCAAAGTAGGCCTAGAGCCTCACGGGCTATCAAAAGATAGTATAGAGTATATTACTACTCTTGAGATGATTGACGAAGTCTGAAAATATCGCTAGATAAGAGTATTACTACGGGGGGGGGGGTTAGATCATATCCTTGTAGCTCTCTTTTTTTCTAGATAGTGCCGTTTCGGCGTCTTCTTCTATAAACATTTCGGCGATTAACTCGTCTATTTGCTTACGCTGCGCTTGTTTAAATTTGCTGATTTTACTCATAGCCGTCTCCTTTTTTCGGTTTAACGAAAATTAAAAAGAACATTTGGAAATTTTTAACCTTTTTGTAGGTATTATCCGTTCTAAGTATAGGACTTCTATGACGCTTTTTGCAAATATTAAGGAATATAGAACTGAAAAGGGCTGGACACAAGGCGAGTTAGCTAAATTTGCAGGAGTATCAATTGAGACGATTAAGAGATATGAAAACGGAAAAACGATCCGACAAATGATAACTTATCAAAAATAGCAAGTGTATTAGGGATTAAAGTCAAAAATTTATATGACAATGTGTCTCTTAGTAGTGATAATTTGTCTCCTAGTTTCTCCAACCTTAAAAGCCAAAACAAATCAAACGATAATACCGAAGAAAACAGCATTATAGCCGTGCTGTATTTTGAAGATACCTATGCAAGCGCGGGAGACGGCGCTATAAACTACGACGAAGTGCCGACTACGTTAGAATTTACGGAGAACTTCTTTTTGCAAGTACGGCAAATACAGGCGGCGTAATAAGCGGCAATGTATACGTCATAAACTACGGTGGCGATGTATACGTAAAACGATTAGAAAAAAAATCCGATAACAAAGGCTATAACT
>JBQNAH010000020.1:0-28373 GCA_052170535.1 Campylobacter sp.
GATAGTAAGGTATTTAAAATCATTGTTTTGCTAAATGAGAGTTATATCAATGAGAATTTATATATCGCTCACAAGCTAAATTCTTGCTAAGCACCTTTGATCTCTTGTCAAAGAATTATCGCCAAATTTCAAGAAAAGAGATAATTAAAAATCGTGATTTGGATAACTATCGAATAAAGTGTGAATACTTTGAGAAAAAGCAAAAATTTATACATGTGAACAAATTTAAAAGCTATGTCTAAAACATGATTTAGCAGTCTTTTAAACTATCTTATCCAAAACGGTTATCAAATCAGATTAGGTGAAGCAGAACGCGCACAATCGCAACAAGAAATTTACGTTAAGCAAGGCAAATCAAAAACATCAAATTCAATGCACTTAAAACGCTGTGCTGTTGATTTGCATAAATGATTGGCTACAATCAAAAGAGCAATTGCAAAGCATAGGTGATTACTGGGAAAACTTAGATATAAGCAACAAATTGGGCAGGAATTTTAAAACATTTATAAAGCTCTACACTTTGAGCGTAAATGCTAACTTGGAAAATACTAAAAAACAAAATTAAATATCAAGAAAAACATAAAATACAAAGAAAAATTAAAGAAATAAAAATAAAAACATTGAAATTTAAAAATATTTTTTATTGACAAAAACACAATACAATCACATTGCGATAACTTCATAAAACTTTATTATCAAAATTAGGGATTGATAAAGGGGTTAAAATCTTATTTATTTCATCTATAAGCTCCTCCTAAAATTAAGCTTCTTAGAGCATTTATCATCTTTTTTTGGCGTAATTATTTTCTCAAATTCACTAGCTATTTTTAAAGAAATTTCTCTCACATCAGGGCTTTTTGCTTCGCACTCTTTGATCTTTGCATTGCTAAAATTTCAGTGCAAGATTAAGATATAATGATTTTGAGTTATACAGAAAATCAAATAGTAAATCAACTATATTTTTTACATAAAGCCTAAATTTAACGTAAAATTCTAGGCAAAGTTATTCCTTCTTGGGCTTGGTATTTGCCTTTTTTATCCGCATAAGTTACATCGCAGTTTTCATCACCTTCTAAAAACAACACTTGAGCTATGCCTTCATTTGCGTAAATTTTAGCTGGAAGTGGGGTGGTGTTTGAAATTTCAATCGTGATATGTCCCTTAAATCCAGGCTCAAATGGCGTAACATTTACGATAATGCCACAACGCGCATACGTGCTTTTGCCAAGGCAAATGGCAAGCACATTATCTGGCATATTAAAATACTCAATCGTTCTAGCCAAAGCAAAAGAATTTGGTGGCACGATGCAAACATCACCTTTAAAATCAACAACATTGTGTTCGTCAAAATTCTTTGGATCAACTACCGTTCCGCCGATGTTTGTAAAAATTTTAAACTCATCACCAACACGAATATCATAACCATAGCTACTCACGCCGTAGCTTACTACACCCTTGCCAACTTGCTCTTCACAAAACGGCACGATCATATCGCTTTTTAAACTCTTTTCTCTTATCCAAGTGTCGCTTTTTAGTCCCATTTTAATCCTTTTTTCTTTTCATTCTAACAAAATTTATTTTTATATATGATTAAATGTATATTTTTATATTTTAACAATATATAAGTTTATATTTAATATCATTTCCAAAATCTACTAAGGAGACAATATGAAAAAATTTTTACTTTTATGTGCGGTCGCAACTGTTGTATTTGCGAATGAAAATTTACTAATCGGTGCTGGCGGAGGATATAAAAAACCAGTTAGTGCGGTTGTTGAAAATTTAAAAAAAGATGGAGTAAATATTGACGCAGCTTATGCTAATATCGGGCAAATAGCCATTCAGGCAAAAGAGGGAAGTATGGCTTTGATTGTCGGGGATGAGGCGTTTTTGAAAAACAAAAGCGGACTTGAAATTAGCGGTTTTGAAAGGTTAGGCAAAGGTGAACTTGTCCTTGTTACGCCAAAAGGCAAAAGCATAAATGACGTAAGCGAGCTTAAAAATTTCTCAAAAATAGCAATTGCTAATCCGCAAAAGGCTATTTACGGCATAAGAGCGGTTGAATTTATCAAAAATGCAAAACTTGAAATTGAGGATAAAATTTTAGCCGTTGCCGGTGTACCTCAAGTGCTAACTTACGTGCTTAACGGCGAGGTCGATGCAGGATTTATTAACTCAACAGAAGTGGTTGCAAACGAAGGAAAATTTGGCTCGGTTATTTACCTCAATCAAAACTTATATTCGCCAGTTTTTATAAGCGCAGCAAAGCTTAAAGCATGCGATAAAAACTCACTTTGCGAGAAATTTATTGATGAATTAAAAACTCAGCGCAGTAAAGAAATTTTTGCTAAATTTGGACTAAAATAAGGTTTTTGGGTCAATTTTGCAAATTTTATCAGATTATGAGTGGCTGTTTCATCCGATATTTTTAAGCCTTAAAACGCTTGCCTGTACGTTATTTTTGCTTATTTTTATAGGCGTTGCGTTGGCTTATTTTTTGGCTTTTTATAACGGAAAAATAAAAGCCTTTATCGATGCGATCGTGATGTTTCCACTCATATTTCCGCCCATAGCGACTGGATTTATACTGCTTTACTTGCTTGGCAGAAATGGTCTAATCGGATCTATGCTAAATTTACAAGTTGTTTTTAGCTTTTCCGCACTCGTGATAGCGGCATTTTTCTCCGCACTTCCGATTTTTGTTAAACCCATAGAAGCGGCTTTAAAAAGTTTACCTAAAAGCCTAAGTGAAGCCGGTGCTAGCTTAAATAAAAATAAATTTCAAATAGCTATTTTTGTTTTGTTACCAAGCGTTAAAAAAACGATTGTTTCAGCGTTGATTTTGGCGCTTTCGCGCGCGCTTGGCGAAGTTGGGATCACGCTAATGCTGGGCGGAAACATCGTTGGCAAAACTGACACTATCTCGCTTGCGATTTATAATGCTGTTTTTGAAGGGCAAAATGAGCGGGCAATGATTTTTAGCGCGATTTTGATATGCGTTAGCTTGATATTTTTCATATTTATCAACATTTTAGAGCGAACAAAAAATCAAAATAAATAGCCATTATCAAGTGATAAATTTTTCAATTTTAATATTTTTTTGCTACAATAGGGAAAATTTTTGCAATTTTTAGGAGAATTTTATATGAAAAAAGAAGACATTAAAGAGCTTATAGAGTTTTTTAACCAAATGGATATGAATAAAATTAAGATAAAAGACGGTGATTTCGAGGTTGAGCTTGAAAAATTTGCCGATTGTTGCGAGCTTCCCGCACCAGTGGTTACTCAACCAGCCGCTGCGCCAACACCTGTAAATGTCGTTGTAAATTCAGCCGAAGTAAAACCAGCCAATACCGCTAAAAATACGATAAATTCGCCAATGGTAGGTACATTTTATCTAGCTCCAAGTCCTGGCGCAGCACCGTTTGTAAAGGTCGGACAACGCGTTAGAAAGGGCGATACGATAGGCATAATCGAGGCGATGAAAATAATGAATGAAATTGAGGCTGAATTTGACTGTCAGATAGTTGAAATGCTAGTAGCTGACGGACAACCAGTTGAGTTTGGATTGCCGCTCTTTGGCGTGGAGAAAATTTAATGGAAATTAAAAAAATTCTAATCGCAAATCGTGGCGAGATAGCGTTGCGTGCGTTGCGAACAATAAAGGAGATGGGGAAAGAAGCTATCGTTGTTTATTCTACCGCCGATAAAGACGCGCTTTATGTTAAATACGCTGATGCTGCGATTTGTATCGGAAAAGAAAGATCAAGCGATAGTTATTTAAATATTCCAGCCATTATCTCAGCAGCTGAAATTAGCGAAGCGGACGCAATTTTTCCAGGATATGGTTTTTTGAGCGAAAATCAAAATTTTGTAGAAATTTGTGCTTATCATAAGATAAAATTTATCGGTCCGAGTGTTGAAGCAATGGCTTTGATGAGCGATAAGAGCAAGGCTAAACAAATGATGCAGCGAGCTGGTGTGCCAGTTATACCAGGCTCTGATGGAGCTATTAAGGATATAAAATTTGCCAAAGAACTTGCCAAAAAAATAGGCTATCCAGTTATCTTAAAAGCCGCAGCTGGTGGCGGTGGTCGCGGAATGCGCGTGGTTGAAAAAGAAGAAGATCTTGAAAAATCATTTTGGTCAGCCGAAAGTGAAGCAATGAGCGCGTTTGGTGATGGTACAATGTATATGGAAAAATACATCTTAAATCCTCGCCATATTGAAGTTCAAATTATCGGCGATAGCCACGGAAACGTCTTGCATATAGGTGAGCGCGATTGCTCTATGCAACGTCGTCATCAAAAGTTGATAGAGGAAAGTCCAGCGATTTTACTAGATGATAAAACCAGAGCAAGGTTACACGAAACGGCGATAAAAGCGGCAAAAGCAATAGGTTACGAGGGAGCTGGAACGTTTGAGTTTTTAGTTGATAAGAATTTGGATTTTTATTTTATCGAGATGAATACACGTTTGCAAGTTGAGCACTGTGTTAGCGAAATGGTAAGTGGTATTGATATAATTGAACTAATGATTAAAGTAGCGCAAGGCGAGAAGTTGCCAGACCAAGATAGTATAAGTTTAAAAGGACATTCAATCGAATGTCGTATCACAGCCGAAGATCCGAAAACATTTACGCCAAGTCCCGGCAAGATTACAAAATACGTTTGCCCAGGCGGTCGAAATGTAAGAATGGATAGTCATATTTATCAAGATTATTCAATCCCCCCGTATTACGACAGTATGATAGGTAAGTTAGTCGTGTGGGACGAAGATCGAAATAAGGCTATACATAAGATGAAAGTTGCTCTTGAGCAGTTGATAATACAAGGCATAAAAACCACTCGCGATTTTCACATCGCTATGATGGAAAATAGTGACTTTATAAACAACAATTACGATACGAATTATTTATCGCGTCATTAAATTTTGACCTAATTTTAGGTCAAAATTTAGCAAAATATGCAAAATTAAAGCGTAAATTAGGATCAAATTTGAAACCAAAATATAACTTTTTTAGTAATACAAAATATGCAATCGATGGTCTAAAAGCCATGATGGGCGAAACTTCATTTAGAATAGAAATTGCTTTTATACTTCCGCTTTTGATATTTTCTTTGTTTTTGCCAGTTTCGCTTGAATTTCATATTTTGCTTGTTGTGGTTTTAGTTGGAATTTTGATAACTGAATGCATAAACACAGCGATAGAAAACTGCGTGGATATGATAACGAAAGAATTTCATCAATTGGCTAAAATAGCCAAGGATACGGCATCAACAGCCGTGATGCTTAGCATAACAACGGCTGTTTTGACGTGGTTGGTTGCGTTTTTGCAACTATTTTTTAATTTATCTTAAAACTTTTATATTCGCTTTTGCACGCAACTTATTAAAATATTCATTTACGACGCGGTCTTGCTCTAGTTTATAAACCGCATTCATGGCTTCGTTTTCCACATCTTCAAAATTTGCCGTAACTTGTCCAATTTTTTGCTCTACAAAAAACATTTCAAATCCATTTTGAGTCTGGAAAATTTGAGTAAAAGAGCCATCTTGCGTTTGAGAAAAAACTGCACGAAGTCCAGCTGGAAGTTCGCTACCTTTTAAATCAATGCTCTGAGTTCTCACATTTGTATTTTGGCTCATCGGAGATGTTTTGATAGACTGTAAAATTTCTTTGCTTTGTGCGACATAATGAATTGCTTTAACACGCTCAAATTGTGAAAACTGGCTCTGATTTTGGCTAAAATAGGCTCTTGCCATACTTGGCGTAACCTTGATTTTTGCTTCTGAAAAGATGCTTTGATAGAGTTTTTCTTGCTTTATACTTTTTTCTATATCTTCACGAAATTGCGTATAATCGCCACCTTTTGATAAGATAAATGATCTTAAATTTTCTTTTGAAACACCATTTTCAGCTGCTATTTTTTCTAATTTTTGGCTTACTTCATAACTGCTAGCTTCGATTTTTAAGTTCTTAATTTGAGCTGTTTCAAGCCTATCGCGTATGAGTAAATTTAGTGCATTTTTTTCATCTGTATTAAATTGCTTAGCCACTTTATAAACCTCGTGCATAGTAACCGGCTCGTTGTTGATGATTACGGCTATACCATTTACTACTTGTTGCGCGTTTGCAAAACCAAAACAGCATAAAAACGCTATGAAAAATATTTTTTTTGACATAAAAAACCTTTATTTAAGTCTAAAATCATTATAATTTCGCCATTATAACATAAAAATAGGAAAATGAAAATGATAGTCACGAGATTTGCTCCAAGCCCGACTGGTTATCTTCATATCGGCGGTTTGAGAACGGCACTTTATAATTATTTATATGCTAGAAAAAATGGTGGTGAATTTTTGTTACGTATCGAAGATACGGACTTAAAACGAAATTCCCAAGAGGCAACAAAAGCGATAAAGGAGGCGTTTGATTGGTGTGGATTAGACCACGATGGTACGGTTGAATACCAATCACAGCGTTTTGAAATTTACAAACAATACATAAAAAAGCTTCTTGATGATGGCAAAGCGTATAAATGTTATATGAGCAAAGACGAGCTAGGCGCACTTAGAGCCGAGCAAGAAGCGCGCAAAGAACGACCAAAATATGATAATCGTTACCGCGATTTTGCTGGTGTGCCACCTGTTGGTATAGAGCCAGTTATTCGTATCAAAGCACCGTTAAATGGTGAAATTGTGATAAATGACGGTATTAAAGGCGAAGTAAAATTTAAGGTTGAAGATATTTTAGATGATTTTATCATCGCTAGAAGCGACGGCACACCAACTTATAATTTCACAGTTGTAATTGACGATGCACTGATGGGCGTTACTGACGTCATTCGTGGAGACGATCATTTGTCAAACACACCAAAACAGATCGTGCTTTATGACGCACTTGGCTTTAAGCAACCAAAATTTTATCACGTCGCAATGATAAACGGTGAGGACGGTAGCAAACTAAGCAAACGACACGGTGCAACCGATGTGATGGAATATAAGAGAATGGGCTATTTGCCAGAAGCTCTTTTAAATTTTCTAGTTAGGCTTGGTTGGAGCCACGGAAATGATGAAATTTTTACCATAAAAGATATGCTCGCGTATTTTGACCCACACGACATAAATAAGTCTTCAAGCACGTATAATGCGAGTAAGTTGGAGTGGCTAAATTCTCACTACATAAAGACTTTGCCTTATGAAAGGCTTGTTGATGAGCTTAAATTCTTTGGGCTAGATTTAAGCTCTAACAAAAAAGGCGAAATACTTGTAAATTCACTACGCGAAAGAGCTAAAACACTGGTTGAAATGAGTAATTTAGCAAAAGCAATACTAAATTCTCCCCAAGAATACGAGCAAAAGGCTTATGATAAATTCATAAATGCCCAAAGCAAAGAGCTTTTGAGGCAATTAAGTGAAATTTTAACTGATGATTTGGACGCGAAAGGTTATGAGGAGGTAATCAATAACTTTTTACAAGAGCGTTACTTAAAGCTAAAAGACATAGCCCAAGCGTTGCGTGTTAGTTTGGTTGGAGGCAGTGTAAGCCCTAGTATTTTTGAGGTTCTTGAAGTTATTGGTTCAAGCCAAGCCAAAGAGAGAATTTATAACTTAATAAAAAGGAAATAAAATGTCAGATTTAAAAGAAGAAGCATTACGCTATCACATCGGCGGTAAAATTCAGACCGGTTTTAAAACCAAATGCGAAACAGCAGCGGATCTATCGCTGGCTTATAGTCCTGGCGTTGCAGAGCCGTGCAAAGAGATAGAAAAGAACAACGAGCTTGCTTATAAATACACAAATAAAGCAAATTTGGTTGCCGTTATCACAGACGGTAGCGCGGTTTTAGGACTGGGCGACATAGGTGCGGTAGCTGGCAAGCCAGTTATGGAAGGCAAGGTTGTGTTATTTAAAAAATTTGCAAATGTTGATGGCTTTGATATCGAACTAGACGAGCACGATCCTGATAAAATAGTTGAAATTTGCAAGGCTCTTGCGCCAACTTTTGGTGGTATAAATTTAGAAGATATTAGAGCTCCAAAATGCTTTGAGATAGAAAAAAAGCTTCAAGAAGCCGTTGATATTCCGGTTATGCACGATGATCAACACGGAACAGCGATGATAACAACAGCTGGACTTATAAATGCACTTGAAATTTCAGGCAAAGACATCTCTAAAATCAAAATAGTAGTTAGCGGATCTGGTGCGGCAGGTATCGCTTGCGCTAAGATGTATAAAGCCCTTGGCGCGAAGCATATTGTGATGATCGATAGCAAGGGTGTTATCCATGATGGCAGGACTGATTTGACGCCTGAAAAGGTGGAATTTGCTATCAAAACACAAGATAGAACGCTAAGTGATGCGATGAAGGGCGCAGATATGTTTTTGGGGCTTTCAAAAGCAGGTCTTGTTACAAAAGAGATGGTTGCGTCCATGAATGATGAGCCGATTATTTTTGCGCTTGCAAATCCAATTCCAGAAATTATGCCAGAAGATGTTGCTAGAGTAAGAAACGACGCTATAATTGGAACTGGCAGAAGTGATTATCCAAATCAAGTAAATAACGTTTTGGGCTTTCCTTTTATATTCCGTGGTGCGTTAGATGTGCGTGCTAAAAAAATAACGGAAAATATGAAAATGGCTGCGGCAAAAGCTTTGGCAAATTTGGCAAAAGAAGAAGTTCCTGCAGAAGTTTTGGCGACATTTGGAGTTCAAGAGTTAAAATTTGGCAAAGAATACGTCATACCAAAGCCGTTTGATAAACGTGTGTTAACAGCTGTTGCGCCTGCGGTTGCAAAAGCTGCTTTTGATGATGGTGTCGCAAGGGTTAAGGAATTTGACGTAGATTTATATAAAGCCAAACTTTCAAAGGGCTTTTAATGAAAAACATAAAGGTCATATCTCACCCCTTAATAGAGCATAAATTAGCCATTTTAAGAGATATTAAAACTCAACCGTTTCAGTTTAGAATGCTAGTTGATGAGATAAGTTCGCTTATGATTTTTGAAGCTACTCGCACGCTTGGGCTAAGAGAGGTAAGTGTTCAAACTCCAGTGGCTAAAACAAAGGCTAGAAAATTATCTACAAAAGTAATGATATGCCCTATTTTACGTGCTGCGCTTGGTATGCTTGATAGCGTTTTTAAAATTTTACCAGATGCGAGTGTTGGCTTTTTGGGTTTTCAGCGCAATGAAAAAACCGCTCAGGCGGAGTTTTTTTATGCCAAATTGCCAAGCGATGCCAAACATCGAATCGCAATCATTATCGATCCGATGTTTGCGACTGGCGGAACGGCAATAGATGCGGTTAAATTTCTAAAAGAAAATGGAGTAAAGAATATTAAATTTATCTCCATTATTGCAGCACCAGAAGGTTTGGAGCGTTTTAGCAAGATTTATCCAGATGTTGAGGTTTATACAGCTAGCATTGATGAGAGATTAAATGAGCTAAACTATATTGTCCCTGGTCTTGGAGACGCGGGAGATCGCGTGTTTAATACGTAATGAAAATAGACAAAAGGTGGATTTGGCTTTTAGTTTTTTTTGTAGCACTTGGTTGGAATTTTTTAAATTTCAACCAAAACAGTGCTACTTTAAAAGAAGTTAAGCTAGGTCAAGCCTACACATCAAAAGATGAGGTTGCTTCATATATCTACAAATTTAGCCAACTTCCACCAAATTTTATCACAAAAAAACAGGCGCGAAGCCTTGGTTGGGATCCGCAAAATAACTATTTAAGCGATGTCGCGCCACAAAAAAGCATAGGTGGGGATCGTTTTGGTAACAAAGAGCGCACCTTGCCTGATAAAGACGGACGAAAATGGTTTGAATGTGATATAGATTATCAAAGCGGTAAGCGCAATGCAAAGCGAATAGTCTTTTCTAACGACGGAATGATATACTATACTCCTGATCATTATAAAAATTTTTATCTACTTTTTGAAAGAAAACAGCTATGAAAGAATTGGTTATTGATGCGAATTTTGTAAAAAATCAAGATGAAATTCATAAAATTTTAGCCACTTGGCTTAATTTTCCAAGCTATTATGGTAAAAATTTGGACGCGCTTTTTGATTGTTTGTGTGAGCTTAATCACTCGACCAAAATCGTTTTAAAAAATAGTGAAATTCTTCGAGCAAATTTTGACAAATTCGCAAATGATTTAATCGATGTATTCCAAGATGCAGCTAGTGAAAATGAAAATTTAAAATTTGAGATAAAATAGATGATATTTGGCAAGATTGATTATTTAAATTTGCTTCCTTTTCACGTATTTTTGAAGCGTTATCCTTTGCAAAGCGGTTTAAAAAAAGCGATAGAATTTAAAAAAGGTGTGCCGAGTAAGTTAAATAAAGATTTAACAAAACGCCTTGTTGATGGTGCTGTAATATCAAGCGTGGCTAGTTTTCGTAAAAATTTTAAGCGGCTAAATTTTGGAATTGTTGCAAAAAAAGATGTCAAAAGCGTGTTGGTTAGGAAAAATTCACTACCAAAACCAGATAAGGCCTCGGCTACTTCAAATATGCTATCAAAAGTGCTTAAAATAAAAGGAGAAGTTATCATTGGAGATAGGGCGTTAAAGGCTTTTTTAAGCCAAGGAAGCGATAAATTTTACGATCTTGCTAAAGAGTGGCACAGCAGGACAAATTTACCGTTTGTCTTTGGCAGATTTTCTTGCATAAAAAATAAAACCGCTTATAAAAAAATCATAAAATCATTTCACAAAAGAACGGTTAAAATCCCAAGTTATATCATAAATAAATACTCCCAAGATAGGGAAATTTCGCCAAAAAATATCAAGTGGTATCTGAAATTCATAAGTTATAAAATCGGAAAAAAAGAAAAAATTTCGTTAGCGAAATTTGCCAAAGAAATAAGGCGAATAAGAATAGAGGCTTCGCACTAAAACAAAGCCAAAATTTCAAACGCCTACATCGATTTCGTTATTTTCCAAATCGATTTTGTTCTCGTAGTGTGAAGAAATTTCAACACTTTCTTCCTTTTTACCTTTCATTTCTTCGTTTTTGCTTTCAAGCTTTTGCGTAATCCTTTGCATATCTTTTATCTGATCTATCTCGTGGCAATACGGACCTCTGCACGTATCGTAAAACTGAAAATGTCCCATTTTACACTCCTTTGCTTATTAAATTTTATTAACAACGAATTGTTAATTTGCAATAAAATATCTTCCTAACTCAATTCTGCGCTTATCAAAACATTCGCTAGAATCTCTGCCGTATTCATTAAACCTTAGTGCAGCCGTCTTCGTCATAATGCCAATCTGCACCAAAAGAATAAACAGATCCTAATAGGATCATAACAAAAACTAATCTTTTCATAAAAAGACCTCCTTAAAAATTAATATTGCAAGTTATTACACATTCTAACTTACATAATACTTATTTTTTATTAGTTTATATTTTGTTTAATATATAATAAATTTTAGCTATTTTTTGATTAAATTCGCTCAAATATTTATGCTTCGCCACCTTTGATAACCGGTGAAAATTCGTCCCAACCGATTTTTGTTTTCGCTGTTGGCATCTTGCTGTGAAATGGCTCTTTTTTCATCGCAGCTTCGGCTATGCTTTCGCCCTGAACCTTTTTTGGTGCTTCAACGGCTAAAATCGCCCTTTCTATCGACATAAAAGTATCTAAAATTTCAGCATAAGCTACGAAAAAATCTGAATTTATGTGTTTTTTTAAAAGAGAACAAAACTCATCTATAAAAATATTTAAAACAGTTGCAAAAAGCTTATTGCTGATATTTTCACTACCATTTATCTCATCGTTTAAAAACGTAGCCATAAGCAAAAGGATAAAACCAACATAATCTTCACTATCTTTGCAACGTACGCTATCTCTATAATACGAACTTTGTTTTAAGCATTCTATCACTCTTAGTCTAGCCATACCGTCATCTCGTCCGTCTTCATAAAATGACGCGTTAAGAGGAATATTTGAATACGAAAAATCAAAAAGCACATCATTTTGCTCTGTGCAAAATTTATCAAAACTAAATCCTTTAAGTGTTTTAAAAAAGTTCGCCATTTCATCAGAGATCGGATTTTGCGCTAGATAATCAAGTTGTTGTTGCCACTTTTGAAATTTACTCTCATCACGGTTAAAAAACAGCGGAAATGCTAAAAATTCGTAAAAATAAGCCCTTGCCTTTGTTATATTCTTATCCATTTAAAATTTCCTCCCTAGCTTGTTTGATTTGTTGCATTACCATAATTTTTGCTTTACAATCTGAGCAACAATAAAGCGTTCTTATTTTGCTTTCATCTCCACCAAAACGCGATTTCATAATCTGAGCTATCTTTTCGACTGCTTTTTTTGTTGCAAATTCTTTGCCGCATTCAACGCAAGCAAAAAGCTCATCGTGCGCAAGTTCGTTGTATGTGAAAAATTCTGGTCTTAACTCAATTTTGCCCTTATGTAAAAAAATGGTGTCTTTCTCAGCACAGCTAACTTCGCAATATCCGCAGGCGGTACAAATGCTTGGATTAAATAAAATTGAATTTGTTTTATTGTCAGCTACAAGCGCAGAAACATTGCACGCACCAACACAGGCTAGACAAAGCGTGCAGGTGTCGCGGTTTATCTCCACTGTGCCATAGCTTACATTTTCGTAAGTTTTAATGAAGCCTAAATTTTCATCTTTGATAAGCCACGCAAGCCGTTTGGCAAATATTTCGCGTTTTGGCATAGCATATTGGGCTAGGCTGTATTGAGAATTTGGAATTTGAGCCGATTTTTTCAAGCAGTCTTTAAGTTCTGACAAATTTGTCGCCACGTAAATTGCTGGCTGGTTAAATTTTAATTTATAAATTTCATTTACTATCAAAATCGCTTCTTTTGTCGCTCGTCCAACGTCACCGCAATAAAACACGATATTTCCGCCACTTTCTTGCAAAAGCGTTATCAAATGCGTTTCACTAAGAAATTTTTCACCATCTATGGCAAACGGCAAGACATTAGGCGGAAGTTCGATTTTTAAATTTTCCAAATCCATTTTCGATGGGATAATCAATATATTTTTATCCCTATACATCTTCGCAACTTCCAAAAAAGAATCCTTTGGCATATGTGAATATTCAATCGCACCGCTAGGGCACACGCTAACGCAACCACCGCAATTTACGCAATCAATATGAGAAAAGACTAAATTTTTACTTTCGTCGTCTTTTAAAATCGCCACGGTCGGGCAAATATCTGAGCATTTTCCGCAAATTTCAAAGCGACGTTCGTGATATTGACAGATTGTTGAGTCGTAATTTATATGGCTTTTGTATGAAAATTTAGGCGATTTTTCAGTCAGCATTTTTAGAATTTTTTCATCGTCCATTCCAAAAATTTCATAGCAACCACTTTGCCTTAGCATATATTCTCTTGCGTTATCAACCAGCAAAAAATCGCAATCAACTTCAAATTCATCATTTGCACGAAGCACTATTACGCTTAATTCACCAACCGCGCCATAGACAAATTTTATCTCAAAATGTGTTAGTGCAATGACGTTAAATCCACTTTTTTTAAGCTCATTTACTAAATTTTCACGTCCGTAATTACTAACTATCACCACGTTTTTACCCACATCTTTTTGATAATCAATATCTTTTGCTAGATCAAAAACATTAGCCCTGACTTCATAGAGCAAAAGTGTGTTTTTGGCTTTGTCTAAAACGGTATCTCGTGTGTTTTTTAAATAAAAATTAATCTCGGGAGCATATACGCTGGCGTTTAATTTTTCTGAATTTGCGACCAAATATTGACCATTAGCGTTAATTTCTATGCTTTCATTTAGCATTAAATCATCGTCAAAATCGTTGTAAAACCCAAATTCTTTCATTTTAGCTCCAATTATCAAAAAGTAGTATATTTTAATATTAAAGTCGTTAATAAGCTCTGAATTTAGAAATTTATTTTTTAATGTCAGTTTAAATTTAAATTATTTTTACAAAAACAAAAAAATAACTTAAATTTGGCTTATTTTAATATCAAATTTATCTTTTTAGCCGCATTTATGGCACTTGCAAATGCAAAGTGCAAATTATATCCGCCAAGCATACCAGTAATATCTAAAATTTCACCTATAAAAAACAGTCCTTCTATCCCTAAACTCTGGCAAAATTTATCCAAAAGCTCTGTTTTTACGCCACCTTTTGTTACCTCAGCTCTTTGAAATCCAAAAGTCCCAGCCGGTGCAAATTTATAACTTTGCAACTTAAAAATAATTTCCAACTCGTCTTTTTTGTATTCACAAAAAGGCTTATCTGTAAGAGAAAAATTTTGCAAAAATCTGAGCAAAAAGCTACGTGGCAACGGCAAAATAGTGCTAAGTTGCTTCTTGCTTTTACGCAAGGTTTGAAAATTAAAATTTGGCAAAAAATTAATACAAATTTGACCTTTTTGCCAAAAAAGTGAGGCGTTAAATATAGCCGGACCACTAACGCCACGATGCGTAAAAAGAAGATCTGAGCTAAATTTTCGCCCTTCAACGCCAATTTCGACTTTTAAGCTAACTCCGCTTAAATCCTTAAACCAAAATTCATCTTTTTGAACGCAAAATCCCACCAATGCGGGGGACAATTTGCTAATTTCTAAGCCAAACTTGCGTGCCATTTCGTAACCCAGCTCGCTTACGCCAAGATTTTTATAGCTAATCCCGCCAGTTGCGATAACAACGCTTTTACATAAAAATTCCTGTTTATTTTGTGTTAAAATTTCAAATCTAAATTTATCTTGAAAAGTTTCATTTATATCAACAACTTTTGTATCACAAAAAATTTCAGCCCTTTGCCTAGCCTTTTTTAAAAGCACGTTCAAAACGTCTTTTGAACCACTCTGACAAAAAAATTGATTTTGCTTTTGCTCTTTAAATTTAAGCTCTTTAAAGAAATTTAAGACATCTTCAAAGCTAAGTTTTGTTAATATTTCATTTATAAATTCTTCATTGCCGAGGTAATTTTTAGCACAAATATTTCGATTTGTTATATTACACCGTCCGCCACCACTTGCTAAAATTTTTCTTCCACAAAAGCTGTTTTGCTCCAAAATAGCAACCTTTAAACCGCTTAAATTTGCGGCCAAAAAAAGCCCAGAAGCACCTGCGCCAACGATTACTAAATCAAATCTCACAAATGTTCTTTTAGTTGTGCTTCGTTAATAATTTTTGAATTATATTTAATCACAAGCTCATCTTTGCGAATATAATATTCTATCACGCCAAAAACGTTGTCAAGGCTTGAAAAATCAACCTTTTTTTCTGCCATGGGAATGTATAAATTTTTAAATATTTTCGGATTATCAAGCCATTTTAAAGAAAAAAGCCAAATAGCACAAAGTGCGGCTACTAAGCTAGAAAAGACGCTTATATCAAAGTGAGTAAGTAAAAATCCCCCGCCTATTCCGCCTATAAAATTTCCAAAATAGCCAAAGGCGTTAAAAAGTCCAAGAACAGTGCCCTTTTGGCTTGCCTTGCTAAATTTTGACGCCATTGATTGCAAAATTGGCTCGTGTAAATTAAATCCGACAAAAAATATCACTATGCCAACATAAAAGATAAATTTATGCTCCAAAGATAGCGTAAAAATAGCGTAAGCTACGACAAACAAGGCAACTCCGATGACCAAAATTTGCTTTGTTACCTGCTTCATTTCACCAACCCCGCCACCAATCCCCATAGCGACAAATCCAAAAAATGTGGCGATAGCGTAAATTTGGCTCAAATCACTTTTTTGCATATTAAATCCGTGCACAACAGCGATCGGAATGACGATAAAAGCCGCAGACATTAGCATTTTTTGCATAAAATTACTAAGATTCATTATGACTAAATTCTTATTCGTCAAAAGCTGAGAGATAGGAATTTTTACCTGATTATGGATAATTTTTGGTTCTTGTCCGATGAGCGTATAAAGCAAAATAATACAAACTACTGTTATCAAAATTGATAGATAAAATAGGCTTGAAATACCAAATTTAGAACTTAAAATCGGTGCAATTATCATTGAAAGAGTAAAGCTAAGCCCGATAAATGCGCCCATCATCGCCATCGCATGACCCCTAACTTCTTCTTTTGTCATATCGCTCATAAGCGCGGTTGCAACAGCACCAATCGCACCAGAGCCTTGTATAAATCTGCCAAAAATCATCGTGTAAATATCATGCGCTTGCGAGCAAACAATGGCACCTATGATAAAAATAACAAGTCCAACAAACATAGAATTCTTACGTCCAATACGATCTGAAAGATAGCCAAAAGGCACTTGAAAAATTATCTGTGCTATGGCGTAAGTGCCGATTAAAACTCCGATTAAAAATTCATTTGCGTCCCGTAATTCAAGGGCATAAACGCTAATTACTGGCAAAATTATAAAAAGTCCAAAAAATCTACTACCGATGATAAATGCTAATGGCAAAGCACTTTTAACGATCATTGCTTATCCTTAATCCAAAATGAGAATTTTACCTTAAAAGGGCTAAGATGAAAATAAAGGCGATTTTGATAAAATCGACAATTTTAAAAAACAAGGATAAAAAATGAAAATAGTCTTGGCGACTTCAAATTCTGACAAGGTTAAAGAGATACGAGAAATTTTGAAAGATTACGAAATATACGCCTTAAACGACATTATGACGCCGTTTGAAATAGTAGAAGATGGCGATAGTTTTCAGGCTAATGCGCTCATAAAAGCCAAAGCTGTTTATAAAAAGCTAGTTGAGATGAATTTAAACAACGAATTTATCGCTCTTAGCGACGATAGCGGGATTAGCGTAGATGCGCTTGGCGGAAAACCGGGCATATATTCAGCCAGATTTAGTGGAAAAAATGCAAACGACGCTTCAAATAAAGCCCTACTGATAAATGAGCTTAAAAAGCTTAAAATTCAAAGCTCAAATGCGCACTATACAGCTTGTATTGCGGTTGCGAGCAAATTTGGAAATTTCACAAAACTTGGCTTTATGCACGGCACAGTTATTGATTACCAGCGCGGTAAAAACGGCTTTGGTTACGATGCACTTTTTGTTCCAGATGGGTTTAATCAAACGCTTGGGGAGCTAAATGATGAAACCAAAGCAAAACTTTCTCACCGTTTTAAAGCCTTGGAGCTTATAAAGCCGATACTTGAAAATTTAAAACCAAATTTTCAAGTAAATTTATAAATTTGATGGCTTATTTTGGTCAAAACTGCTAAATTTAGCCATCAAAATTTACTGCTAAGCCTTAGCTAAATCAGCTAAGACTTTTGCGGCGTGATCTTTTGCTTTAACACTCTTATAAATTTTAATTATCTTACCACTTTCATCTATAACAAAAGTTGATCTAACTATGCCAAGATACTCCTTTCCGTAGTTTTTACGCACTTGCCACACTCCGTAAAGTTTTGCGACTTCCTTTTCGATATCGCTTAATAAAATGTGCTTAAGACCATATTTTGATGTAAAATTCGTATGCGATTTTGTGCTATCTGGGCTAATGCCGATTATAACGCTGTTTGAATCTATAAAATCATCATAAAGTGCTGAAAATTCGCAAGCTTCTGTGGTGCAACCTGGTGTATTGTCTTTTGGATAAAAATAAATTACAACTTTTTTTCCGACAAAATCCCTTAGGCTGATTTTTACGCCATCACTGTTTTCCAGTTCAAATTCAGGCGCTTCATTGCCAGGCTGAAGCGTTATTTTTCGCTCCAAATCCTCTTTAGAAAATTCACTCATTTATTACTCCTTATGTATTCTAAACTTTGTCCATTTTTACCGATGTTTTCGGCGCTTAGGGTTTCTATCATAACCAAAATAGAAGACGGATCTTTTCCTAAAACGCGCACCAACGTGTCTGTAACTTCTGCTATAACTTGAGCTTTTTGCTCTTTGCTTGGCTGGGGATCGGCTATTTTTATATTTACAAACGGCATTTTTATCCTTTGAATTTTGGGTCAAATTTTAGCTAACTTTGCTAAAATTTATATAAAATCTGATAGAATTTCACCAAAATAATTTAAGGAAAAAAATGAAAATTTTAAGAATTTTAACCGCCTTTTTAATGCTTTCAATGAGTGCGTTTGCGCTTGAAGAAGGCAAGGATTACGTAATACTTCAAAAGTCCCTTGATGTGCCTAAAAATAGCATCGTAAAGGTATTTAGCTATGCTTGTCCGCATTGTTATAAATTTGATAAAACCGTAACCTTAAAAATTTTAAATGCGCTTGAAGATGTGCAATTTATCCCTTATCATTTAAAAACCAAGGGCGCGCTTGGCGAAAGTGCAAGCAAAATTTTTGCAGCAATGATTCAAATCGATGAAGAAAACGGTGTAAATTTACTTGACGACGATTCAAAATTCAAAAAAGTAAAATTTGCGATTTATAGCGCAATTCATGATAAAAGAGACGATTTTGACGGCGGAAAAGACAAGGATAGATTTTTTAAGACAATTTTAGCGCAAGCTGACGTTTCTAAAAGCGAATATGAAAAACACTTAGCAAATCCAAAAACGCAAGAAATTTTAAAAACTTGGGACGCTAGTTACGATGTAGCCGTTATTGGTGGCGTGCCAGCCATTGTGGTTGGCGGGAAATATCTCGTAAATTTTAGTGGCATTGGCTCGGTTGATAATTTAATTTCTGTAATAAAAGAACTACTTGAAAAATGAACTATAATAGCGAAAATAAGGGCTTTGTTTGCTACGTTTATAACTTGCAAAGAGGACGTGTTTTTTGGATTTACGTAGCGATATTTGGACTAATTTTTCTTGCTTTAATACAAACTATTGCAATAACTGACGTGATGATAGCTAAGACAAATTTTGCCAAATTTATAATTATAATTGGCGCATTGACTGCTTTGATTGCACCAAAAACGTTTGCGCTTAAAATTTTAGCATACGTGGTTATTTTTTTGGGAGTGATTTTGGGAATTGATTACTCAAATTCCGATTTTGGGGCGATTAGTCAAGAAAATTATACGATTTTATTTTCACTAAATGAAATTTTACCAAGCTTTTTTGGGCCAAATTTTGAGCTTAAAAATGATCCAGATGTATTTAAATTTATAAAATTTATTAATTTAAGTGGATTTGTTTTTATTGCGATATTTATGTTTGTAATGCTTATTGGCTGGTTTGTATATAATGCAAGAAGTAGCGAAATAAACGAAATTTAGGAGCTAAAATGTCAGAGAGAATTTTTAAAAATTTGCAAATGCTTTTAGAGCAAAACGGTGCAAATTTCAAAATTTTAAAGCACTATCCTGCTGGCAGTAGCCAAGATGTCGCGAAAGCTCGAGGTACACAACTTGGGCAAGGAGCAAAAGCCTTGGTTTGCCTGGTTAAAGGGATGGATAATTTAAATTTTAGCTCAAATGCGCCAGAAAATTTAAAGTTACCAAGCGATAAACCAAGCCCAAGAAATGGCAGAATTTACGTCATAGCAGTTCTTAGAGCAGATCATAAAGCAAATCTTGAAAAGCTAGCCGTAGCTCTTGGTGGCAAAAAAGCTTCGCTAGCAAGCGCAGAAGAGATAGCCCAACTAGTTGATTGCGTCATCGGCTCGATACCGCCGTTTAGCTTTCACGACAAACTTTTACTAATTTGCGATCCTAAACTCTGCTTAGAATTTGACCAAATCGCATTTAACGCTGGACTTTTAGATCATTCGATATTGCTAAATACGAAAGATTACGAACGCATAGCAAAACCGATGTTTGTAGAATTTGCAGACGGCTAAATTCGTTGCCATATCATTTTAAAATGCTAAAACCGATTGAAATTTTGTTAATATTTCGGTTGTAGTCTATTAAGCTTTCGCCATAACCCGTAAAATACTGCAAATATCCGTAAATTCCACTTTTGCCAAACGGAAACAACCAGCTAAGCTCACTCGCGCCTTTGTTTGTTTTATCAAAATGTAAGTTATTTCTAAGCATTGCACGCAAAAAATGCTCGCCAATAGGCACAAAGGCTGTAATATCGGCTCTTCCTATGTAACTTGTAATGTTTGGATTGTCATCTTTTGCGTCAGGAATTCTAGCCCAAATTCTAGGCGTTATGGCGATTTTACCAAAAACAAATTCGCCTTTTGCATAAAATCTATTCCACGATCTCGAATACTCTCCGCCTCGTCCATTACTTTCGTGCAAAAGTCCAAAATTTAGGGCTTTTATATGCGGAAAAGCAAAATTTGTAGGAATGCTGACAAAAATTTCGGGACGATAATTTGTTTCGCGAAACGGAGTTGAACTACTCGCCGTTTGCCACCAAGAAGTCTGCGAATAAGCTGCAACAATGCTTTCATCAAGTCCGAATAAATTGTGAGCGATGGGCTTTTGAAGACTTAGTTGAAATTTTGTCTCAAAACTTCTTCTGCCATCTATATGCTTAGTCGCAACCGAAGCTGGCAAAAGGTAGTTTAAATCGTAAAGTCTTATGCCTAAAATTTCATCTGATCGGCTAGTTTGAGTGCTCTCTTGCAACGCTTTTTCAACTTTTTTAGATGGTTTTACTTGTGATTGAGTGGTTTTTGTATCCAAATCAAAATTTTGCCTAGCTAAAATTTTGTATATTTTCATCGCTTCTGCGTATTTGCCGTCATTTTCTAAAATTTGAGCCTTATTAAAAAGTTCATCATTTGTGCCAGCGTGCAAAAAGACGATACTTATTATCAAAAATATGCACTTCATTGATTTTCCATTTTAAGCGCAATTTGGTATTCGTCTGGATAATTTACGTTAAAAAACTGCTTACTATCTTTAAAATTCACGACTTTAAATGGGCAAAAATTTTGTAAAGAGCCGATTTTATGCTCGTCTTTTTCATAAAGTTCGTCGATTTTTTGAGCCAAACTGGAGTGAAAAAATCCACAAAGCGAGTGCGTATGCTCATCATCTTTTGCCACAACCATATCAAAATCGCTTTTGTATTGATAAAGCGTTCTTATGCACTCGTTTGTTACAAACGGCATATCAGCAGAGATTATAAATACGCTTTCGTTATCAAAATTCGAAAGTACCGAAAACAAAGCCAGCATTGGCGAAAAATCATGCTCGTTAATGTCTTTAATAATCGGTAATTTTGGCTCAAATTTATCAAATTTTGAGCTTATAAAAACATTGGTGAAAAGTTTGCTAAATTTATCAAATTGATAATGCGTAAGTGTAGGAAAGCCGCCAAACGGCAAAAGTGCCTTATCACACCCCATTCGAGAGCTTTTGCCACCAGCTAAAATCACGCAAGTTTTCATAACTACAAATCCCTTGGATCAGCTATTTTACCAGCGATTGCACTAGCTACGGCAACGGCAGAATTTGCAAGATAAATCTCACTTGTTCTATCGCCCATTCTGCCGACAAAATTTCTATTAGTTGTCGCGACACAACGCTCGCCAGCCCCCAAAATCCCCATATATCCGCCAAGACAAGCCCCGCAAGTCGGATTTGATACGACAGCGCCAGCTTCAACAAATATATCCATCAAGCCTTCTTTTTGCGCCGCAAGCGCTATTTTTTGCGTAGCTGGCGTTATAATCAGCCTTGTTTTGCGAGATACCCTGCGACCTTTTAAAATTTGAGCTGCAATGCGAAGATCTGATAAGCGACCATTCGTGCAAGAGCCGACAAACACCTGATCTACTCTTAAATCATCTTTAATGGCTTGCCTGACACTTTTGCCGTTGCTTGGTAAAAATGGATATGCAATAACTGGATCAAGATTTGTAACGTCAATTTCTAAAATTTGGTCGTATTTTGCGTCATCATCTGAGTAGAAAAATTTAGGCTCTCTGGCTAAATTTTTATCGTTTAAAAATTTTTTAGTCGTATCATCAACAGCGACTATTCCGCTTTTCGCACCCGCTTCAATAGCCATATTACACATAGAAAATCTACCGTCCATATCGAGATTTTCAACCGTATCGCCACAAAATTCCAAAGCATTATAAAGTGCTCCATCTACGCCAATTCGCCTAATTATTTCAAGTATCAAATCCTTGCCATAAACGTATTTTTGAAGCTTGCCTTTAAAAACAACCTTTATAGTAGGCGGCACTTTAAACCAATTTTTGCCAGTTATCATCGCGTATGCTAGATCGGTTGAGCCCATTCCTGTGCTAAATGCGCCAAGTGCTCCGTGCGTACAGGTATGACTATCAGCTCCGATTATCACATCTCCTGGCACAACAAGTCCTTTTTCAGGAAGTAGCGCGTGTTCGATTCCCATATCCTTTTCATCGAAAAAATGTTTTAAATCGTGCTTGTATGCAAATTCGCGCGAAATTTTCGCCTGATTTGCGCTCATTATATCTTTAGCTGGTATGTAGTGATCCATAACAATACAAAATCCGTCCGAATTAGCCAGCTTCGTAGCTCCGCTTTTCTCAAACTGCTTTATAGAAATAGGTGTCGTAATGTCGTTGCCAATAACCATATCAATGTCGCTTTCGACAATTTCATTGGCAAAAACTTCCCTGCTGACGTGATCGCTAAAAATTTTCTCAGTTATGGTTTGTTTCATAAATTCCCTTTTAAATTTTGGCTATGATTTTAGCCAAAATTGTATAAAAAATAGTTTGAGATTAAAATTTAATTTTTAAAAATTTAAAATTATTCATAGATATTTGCAAAATTATTTTATATTTATAAAAAGCTATATTCAACGATGTTCTGAATACCATATTATTAAAAACCATTAAAAATATTTATCTTAATCAAGCGCAATGTCTTAAATTAAGAGTCATACACAATAATATTAAAATTAAATTATTAAAAATAAAAACTCAATTATCCTTGTTATTTATATTATTTACATTGAATAAATTTAACACCACTTTACTTATGCTTAAATACAAAAGCAAGAACTGTTTGTTTTACAAAAAATAAGAAATTTTAGGTTATAATTATCAAAATAATTAAAATCTAGGAGTAATATTTGAAAAAGATATTTGCACTTTTATTGGTGTCTATTGCTATTTGTTTTGGCGAGAAATTTGAAATGAACGAATATAAAACACCACTTATTGATGTAACAAATGGTGTTGGCACTATAGCCGATTCTCCGGCGATAATAGTTGGATCAAGTGGAGTAGTAACGCATAAATTTGATCAAACCCAATCGTCTATAATAGCTCGCGTGAGCGTTATAAGCAAAGACAACGGCTTTGCAAAAGTTCGTTTTGAAGTTTTTGATTCTCTTGCGCAAACTGCACTCCCAATCCCCGCCATTATGCCCCAAAGTGGCGACGAGCTAATACTAAACTATCTCTACGACCGCTCGCTTATCGTCGTACCGAACAAAGAAATTTACGCCGAAGTAACGAATGCGTTTAAGGGCGTTACCTTTATTCACCCTGATATCGTGGGCTCGTATCTAAGCTACGAGTATAAGCCAAACCCTAGTCGCGAAGATTTTCGCAAAATGTGCTCTCAAAGCGCGGCGGGGCTGATATTTATCGCTATGAATAACGAAGCGGTTTTTGCCGATTGCCAGAGTTTCGAGCCGCTAAAACGCTTCCAAAGTGGTGCAGTCAAATACTACCAGCTGCCCTTTTACACGCGCGTCAAGGACATCGACACCGTGTTTTGGAAATTTGGCTCCGAAAAGATCAGCGACTTTGACCGCCACTACAAGGCACTTTTAAAAGATAAATGATGTTAGAAAAGCACGCTAAATTTTTTGTAAATTTACTAGGCGCGGACAACGCCTACTTCGACGACGCGCACAGGATCGCCTACTGCTACGACGCGACGAAAAAGCGCCATTTGCCAGACGGCGTGCTCTTTCCGAGGGATGAGCGCGACATCGGCGAAATTTTAAAATACTGCAACGAACATAAAATCATCATCGTGCCTAGGGGTGCGGGCAGTGGCTTTACGGGCGGTGCGCTAGCGCACGAGGGTGGCGTGGTACTTGCTTTTGAAAAGCATATGAATAAAATCCTAGAAATCGACATGCAAAACATGGTCGCCGTCGTGCAGCCGGGCTGTATAAATATAAATTTGCAGCGCGAAGCCGAGAAGCTAGGCCTTTTCTACCCGCCAGATCCCGCCAGCCAAGAGTACTCGACGCTAGGCGGTAACGTCAGCGAAAACGCGGGTGGTATGCGTGCGGCAAAATACGGCATCACAAAAGACTACGTCATGGCGCTGCGAGCCGTGCTGCCTAACGGCAAGGTCATCAGAGCGGGCAAACGCACGATAAAAGACGTCGCGGGCTACAATATCGCAGGCATCCTCATCGCCAGCGAAGGCACGCTCGCCGTCATCACCGAGATCACGCTAAAACTAATCGCAAAGCCCAAATTTAGAAAAACAGCGATGGGGATTTTTCCTAGCGTAAACGCCGCTATGAACGCCGTTTATAAGACGATGGCTGCAGGCGTGACGCCTGTAGCCATGGAGTTTTTGGACGCGCTTTGTGTGCGCGCAGTCGAGACTAAATTTAACAAAGGTCTACCGCAAGATGCGGGCGCCTTACTCATCACCGACGTGGACGGCAACGTTTTGGACGGGCTCGAACAGGACCTCGCCACGATAGAGCGGGTATTTTACGAAAACGGTGCCAGCGAATTTAGACGCGCCATGAACGAGAGCGAGCGAAACGACATCTGGTTTGCCCGCCGTAACTGCTCGCAGGCGATAAATATCTACGGAAATTTAAAACTAAACGAGGATATCACGGTGCCTCGCTCCGCGCTTCCCGAGCTTCTTTCGCGTATCGAGGGCGTCGCAGCCAAATACGGCGTGCAGGTGCCCTGCTTTGGTCACACGGGCGACGGCAACGTACACACAAACGTCATGGTCGTAGATAAAACCGACCCCGCACAGATAGAAAACGGTCACAAAGCTATAGAGGAAATTTTTAAGATCACAGTGGAACTTGGCGGCACTCTTAGTGGCGAGCACGGCATCGGCATTAGCAAGGCTGAATTTATGCCACTTGCCTTTACGCCTACTGAAATGGAGCTTTTTAGAAGCATCAAAAAGGTCTTTGATCCGAATAATATTTTAAATCCGTTTAAGATGGGTCTGTAAAAAGCGTTGTCTTGCAAGTATTTTTCTTATGCTTGGGCTATTTTGAGAATAAATTTTGTTTTCACGTCCGAAACTTCTGCTAGCAACATAGCCACAGAAGCAAACCTGCTTAGTTAGCCTTGGTCGCACAAAACCTAACAACTTCCACTAGCAAAGTAAGGCAAAACGTTTATAATGCTACCTCAAATTTCAGTCTTTGTCTAAAAGCAACCGTTATTCTTGATTTTAAATGATTTTTGCCTATTTCGCAATCTGGATCATAAGCGGCTAAATTATGAACGGCTGTGCCTACAGCAGTTGCAACAGACAATACCGAAGTAACAGCAAATAGTGGATTTGGCACAAAACCGACCATCAAAGAAGTTCTATCTTCCGTATAAACTCTACAACTCATACCTCGTTTTCTATAACGCCTTCGATTTTATTTACGGTATAACCTATATCCTTTACAGCGACTATACAAAACGATAAATCTTCTAATGCAAGAAGTATTACAAAATAGTAGTATATGATATTGATCTCCCAATGTGTTTACGGTGTAATGTAAAATTTTTCTGAGGGCTTACCTAGTTTTTGAGTCACTATGTAGAGTAAAACAAGTATCTCAAACCCACCAATCAAAGAATAGATGTGAGACTATATAATGGATACAACGGGAGAATGTTTGACTGAGGTATAGAATTTGAGTCGCTTACGTTTAACAAAGGATTTTGATACGAGCATGATAGGACTGCAAGCGCAAAGTTTTAGCGTATGCCACATCAAATACGCGATCTTATAAGTATTTAGCCATAAAAATCTGAGAAAAATGCAAGTCAATCGAAAATATCTATAGTATAGATAAATTTTAGATATACGAGCTATTTAAAAAGCAATAACAGTGGTTACCAATTGATCTGCATATTAAAATGGCATTTGATTACACAATAAATTCGAACTTTAAATATTAAACGATTTCTATAAAAACTTAGATAAAAACAACCACCAATATGGGAATGTCAAAAGTTTTATTGATACAAAACTTTGAGAGACCATTTTATAAAACAGAGTTGTGTGATATTTTTAAAATTATAAAAACTATTAATTTATATCTTAAAATCTTAGCAATTACAGCATAATAAAACAACAAAAATATCGCTGGTGGATACCAAAAAGCTTAAAATAAAACAGAGTAAATCGAGATAAAATAAACCATTGCATTTACTAATTTTAGGTTGAATTTAAAAACTTTTTCATTAAAAACTGTAAAATAAACAACAAAGAATAAACAAATCATAATAAATATTATACTAATCCTAAAATTTAAAACCCAAAAATGTATATTTTTGCAAAATTTTCACACAAAATATCCAAAATACTAAATTCTCTGTTTGGGATAAAAACTACACTATTTCTATTTCAATCCCATAAAGAAGCAAAATGCAAAATTCTTGAAATATTTTTAGCCTAAAACCACCATGTATCGTAACAAAAAGCATGGCAAAAGCGATAAAATGGTTTGCCTTACCCCAGCTATTTTCTATCGCTTTTATCTGCATTTGAGATGTCGCCAAATATTGCGTAAATATTATAAAAACAACAAAAAGTATCGTAAAAATTTCCTAACCAATACAAATTCCAATAGTTGCTATTTTGCAGATCTCGCTTTTGCTACGTCTTAAATCAAAATAGAAAAATATAATAAAATATTTTATAAATTTATGCATTGCAAATAACACAAATTTACCCATCGTTTTAGCTATAAACCTCTTATTTTTTGATAAAATTACAAGATTAGTAAACAAGAGGTGCACTTTGATAGTTTTAGGGCAAAAGTATGTTTTTAGCGATTTTGAGATAGAAAAACTTAAAAGAAAATTTAAAAATATTGATATTGTCAAATACAAAGATTGCCAATCGCGCGAAGTCCGCAAGGATATAGAGGATTTGCTAAAGCAAAAATCGTATCAATTTTTAGTAATCAACACATCTGTTTTTGTTGATCCCAAAATGATAAAATATTTAACACTTTTACAATTTAGAATAAATAAAAAACAAATAAAAATTATAACAATAGAGAAATTTTTAGAAAAATTCTTAAAAAAATGTTATATCCCAGACAACGACAGCGATCTAAATTTCTTAGGCGATATAAAGCCATATAATTGGTTCCAATACGCCATAAAACGCTTCATTGATTACGTTGGGGCAGCAATTTTAGCAGTTGTTCATTTTTTTATAAAATTTTATGTAAAAAAGCAAATATTAGAGCAATCGCCTGGATCTTTATATTTCTTGCAATCAAGAATCGGATTAAATACAAGAAAATTTAAATGCTATAAATTTCGCACAATGCACGAGAATTCCTACCACAATCCATACACTCAAAAAAATGACGAAAGAGTGTTTAAATTCGGACATTTTATGCGAAAAACTCGAATAGACGAGATACCTCAATATAAAAATATATTAAACAAAGAAATGCACTTGGTTGGTCCAAGGGCGGAGTGGAACATACTTGTGAAAGATTACGAAACAAAAATTCCGTATTACAACGAGCGGCACATCGTAAGACCTGGGATAACGGGCTGGGCGCAGGTGAATTACCCTTACGGAGCAAACGCATACGATGCTAAACAAAAATTAATGTATGATTTATATTACATTAAATATTGGTCACTGTGGTTGGAGATAAAAATAATATTTAAGACGTTTTGGGTGATATTTAGTAAAAAAGGCATTTAACTCTGTCGCAGATCAAACCTTTTTAAGAATAGGTATAAAATATGCTGAATTTTACTAGAAATAGCGACCTTAAAAATGGACTATAGCAAACAAAAGCCTTCCAGATGAGCTATTTTAGAAGCATAATTCCACTATATCCTATCTTTGCTTACAAAAGCATGGATGAAAAATTTTACTTTTTATGTGTAAAGGCTTAAATACCGCCAGTAAATACAAACAAAAATATGAATTTACATAAAAAAGTAAGCACGATTAGATACGATCTAATTAGACAACAAAAAGTTGCTTAAATAAATATTGTGCCAACAAATCAAAACATACCTTTAAAACTCGAATCCACTTTTGTAATTTTGATAAATAAATATCAATAAAGATTCTAATCGAATTTCATTAAGTCCGTGAAGCCTTTAAATCTTTATGTCTGAGAGAATAATCACTTAATTTATCAGAAGAACTTCACAAAACATTTCAACAAAGCTTGGAGAGTTTTATGCTTCTACTTTTAGAATATAATCATACAAATTTTACTTATAAAAATTTTGGCTCAAAATCAGTCAAAAACTTTCAAAGAAGTTTTTCTCAAAGAGAGTGCAAGCACAAGAACTATGATCTTGTCAA
>JBQNAH010000021.1:0-27228 GCA_052170535.1 Campylobacter sp.
TTGGCGATGTGCTTTTGACTACGCCTTTGATAGAAAATTTGCATCATTTCTACCCAGACGCGACGATTGATTTTGCGCTAAATAAAGAGTGCTCGGCAATGATACAAGGCAATCCAAACGTGCGCAAAATTCACGAATATGACCGAAGTGCGAGACAAAATGGGTTTTTTAAAAGGTTAATTGCTGAGATAAAGCTCATTCACGCGATCAAAAAAGAAAAATATGACATAGCCATACAAACCACAACTGGAGATCGTGGCGTAATAATCGCAAAATACGCAAAAATCAAGCAAATAATCGGCTTTGAGGGCAAAAATGAGGTGATTAATCGTTTTCTTACGCATAAAGTGCCTAGATTTGTTGGTTTAAAACACACAGTTGATCTAAATTTGGACGCTTTAAGAGCATTAGGACACGAGCCAGTAAGCAAAAAAGTGAGCGTATATTTTGACGAAAAATGCCTTGACGGAATTGATTTACCAACAAAATTTATACACTTTCACATCACTAGTCGCTGGATGTTTAAGTGCGCCAAAAACGAGACCATTGCGCAAATCATCGACTACTGTCAAAACGAGCTTGGCATAAAAGCAGTAATTACTGGCGATAATAATAATGCTGAGCTTGAACGCATAAATAAAGTCATTTCGCTTTGCAAAAGCGATCCGATAAATTTAGCCGCAAAGCTAAGCCTAAAGCAAGTGGTGGCTGTTTCAAAACGCTCACTTATGTATATAGGCGTTGATACGGCTATAATGCATATCGCAGCGGCAAATGATGTGCCCGTAATAGCGTTCTTTGGACCAAGTGGAGCATTTGACTGGGGACCGTGGGATAACTCGCTTATGCAAAGCGGATACACGAAGCAAAACGGAATTCAAACAATGGGAAAACATATCGTTTTTCAAAAAGATTGGGAGTGCGTGCCGTGCGACAAAAACGATATGGCGCGACTTGGCATAGAAGATATGCTGATGGATTTTAGCAAGGAAATGCCGCTTATAAAAGAAAAAATCAAATCAAATTTGGAGAAAAAATGAATATACTACATACAGAAACGCTTTATAATTGGGGTGGCGAACAAAGAAAAATTTTAAACGAAATGGCGGTTTTGCGAGATTTAGGGCACGAAGTGGCGCTGTTTTGCAATCCAAACTCAGAAATACTAAAACGAGCAAAAGCTGAAAATTTCCGCACGATAGAATGTGAAATGAATAAGAAAAATTTTCACAAATCCCTACCCGCTCTTTGCAAAGTCATCAAGGAAAACATATAAATTTAGTCATTACTCACGGTTCGACTGATAGCTGGGTCGGTGCTCTAGCAGGGATATTTTACCGCAAAAAAGGCGTCAAATTTGTAAGAGAAAGGCATAATTTATTCCCCATTAAAGGCGCACTATCGCGTTTTATGCATAAATTTATGTTCAATAAAATTTTGTTCGTTTCGCAAAGCGTGGAAAATTATTTAAAAAACATAGGTGTTAATGAAAGCAAACTGTTTTACACAAAAGATGTTGTGAATTTAGCGCAAATCAGCCAAACTAAAAGCGATTTTCGGACCGAATTTGGTATAGGGGGGGGGGGCGATAGTCGTTGGAACTTTTACTTCGCTTTATCGCAAAAAAGGTGTGTATGAGTTCGCAAATGCCCTAAAAATCGTAATGAGCGAAAATGAAAATATTTGCGGCGTTTTTGGCGGAAATATAAATGAAAACGTCAAGGCTGAAATTTTACAAAATTTTGATGGCGATTTGCAAAAAAAGGCTCATTTTTACTGGCTTTAGAAACGACGCAATAAATGTCATAAAAGGCTTTGATATTTACGTTTTTCCTTCGCACAGCGAGGGGCTTGGGACGGTATTGCTAGAGGCGATGGCGTGCGAAAAACCAATAGTCGTGTTTGATAAAGAGCCGATGAATTTACTTATTTCGCACGAAAAGAGCGGACTTTGCGCTAAATATTTAGACGCCAATTCACTCGCTCAAAACATAAAAAAATTCTTAAACGACGAGAATTTGGCTGTAAATTGCTCGAAAAACGCCTTGAATTGTGTTAAAAATTACGACATCGCGGAATTAGAAAAATCTATGAAAATTTTACTCGAAAGCCTATGAAAAATCCAATTTGCTTTTTGACGCTAAAGCATTGCAATCCCAGCAAAAGAAAGCTTGCTATTAGTGGTATAAATTCAAATTTCTTGCAAGAATTTAATATACCAAATAACGCAATTACGGTGGGTATGTTTTCAGCACTTTACCGTAAAAAAGGCGTATATGAATTTGCCACGTCCTTAAAAAAGTAATGAGTAAAAACGAGCTGATTTGGGGTGTATTTGGCGGAAATATAAACGAAAACGTCAAGGCTGAAATTTTACAAAATTTTGATGACGATTTGCAAAAACGGCTCATATTTACTGGTTTTAGAAACGATATAGCAAATGTGATAAAAGGCATGGATGTGTTTATCTTTCCTTCTCATACGGAAGGTTTACCGACTGCACTTCTTGAAGCCATGGCTTTATCTCGCCCAATAATCGCATTTGATATTGCGCCGATGAACGAGCTTTTAGCGCAAAATCGTGGAATTTGCGTTAAATTTTTAGATACAAATGCACTAAGCGATGCGATAAGGCTTTATCTAAAAGATGAAAATTTATGCAAACAAAACGGCAAAAACGCGGCTCAATACGTAAAGCAAAATTATGATTTAAGCAACCTTAAAGAAAATATGAAAAAACTCTTGGAGCAATTATGAAAAGACCAGTTTGCGTGCTAACAATACACCACATAAACAACGCCGATGATGCGATCACGATAAGTCCAGAGCTATTTCGCGATGTCATAAAAACAACGCTTGATTTGGGATTTAAATTTATCACATATACGCAGTTTAAGGATATTTTGTTTAATCGCAAAATTCCTGATAAAAAATCCGTCCTTTTAACTTTTGACGATGGATATTTTGATAACTATAAATTCGCTTATCCTATCTTAAAAGAATACGAAATACCAGCTGTTTGTTTTCTCATAACAGACATTGTAAAAGACTATAAACGTCAAAATTACGATTTTAAATTTAAACCACAAAACGAGATTGATTACACTAAAGACACGGAAATATTTTTAAACATAGACGAGATAAGGCAGATGAGCGATTTGTTTGAATTTGATAGCCATACAGCTACGCATTTTTCTTGCAAAAGCGATAACGAAGCAAGGCTAAGAGATGAATTTTCTCGCTCGCTAACAAGGATAAAAGAGCTGTTTCCGCAGAAAAAGGAATTTGGCTTTTGCTTTCCATACGGGCGATTTAACGATCTTTCGCTAAAAATAGCAAGGCAATATTTTGATTTTGCATTTTCTGTTATTGACGGCGGATACGCAGGGGGAGATAAATTTTTAATACGCCGCATAGATATATCAAATGCAACAAAAGGCAGAGAGAAATACTTGGCGAGATTAAGAAAAAAGCTTCGTTTGTATTCAACTGTGTTTATTGGCGATTTGTATGCGAATTTAAGAGCAAAATAGCTAAATAATCCGCATTTCTCGCATTTTTAGTATAACTTCATCGGGCGTTATTTGGAGCATACATTCTGGATTTTTACATTTTTTATCTATACAAAACGCACAAGTGCGCTCTTTTTGGATAAATTTATGTATATGTGTGTCAAAATTTGGATTTGACGTTATGTGCGATGCGGCTGCAAAAAGCGCAACAGTCGGTGTTTTTAAAGCACTGGCTACGTGAAGCGGACCTGTATCTGGCGTGATAAAGCAATCCAGTCTGTCAATCAAAGCCGCTGCACTTCTGATGTCAAAAACTCCGGCTAGATTTAAAATTCTATCTGCGATCAAAGACTGGTTAAATTCAGCACAAAAAGCATCGGTTAAAACCCGCTCTTTTTGGCTTCCTGTTAGCACGATCACCACATCAGGAAATTCAAAGAGCTTTTTGGCTAATTGCACCCAACTTTGCCTGAACCAACGCCTAGAAATTCCGCTCGCACCCAGCTGAAAACCTATGAATTTTCTCTCGCCTTTTTTGTTTAAAATTTCATCGACTTTTTCATAATCTTTCTCATTTAAAAACAGTTGCATTCTTGTATCATCACTCTTTACGCCAACAAAACTAAGCTCATCAAGCCTGTCTTGAACGTAGTATTGAAAGCGGCAATATGGCGAATTTGAATGAAAAATGTTAAAATTTGGATCTAGGTTTGGAATTTTAAAAATATATTTAGCACCACTTAAAACCGCCAGTGGCGTAGCTTGTGGTTCGTTTGAGTGCAAAATAAAAACCATATCGATTTTTTTACTTTTTAAAGCCCGCACTATTTCTAAAAATCCACCCCATCGGCCATTATATGTCATAATTTCATCTAAATTTGGATCATCTTTAAAAAGTGGTTTGATTTTAGAGTGGAACAAACAAGTCGTTTTCACATTTGGGAAATTTTGCCTAAAAACACGAAAAAATGCTGTGCTAAAACAGGTATCTCCAAGCGCGGTAGTGCTAAAAAAACATACGTTTTTTATCCCGTCCATTGATACTAAATTTGATTTTACGATATGTTTTCGTGGCAAAAACTTTTTTAACAACAATCTTATTATTTTTTTCAAATTTCAGTCCTTAAATATTTTCTCTTTTCTTTTCTTAAAAACGCCGTTTAATTTAGAAAAATACTCAAATATGGTGCAAATTTGCTCATTTTTCTTGGCAAATTTTAAAATATAAAATAAAATTTGGTATTTAAATCCAAGTTTTTTAAAGCCACTTGAAGAGAGAATTTCTGTCAAATCAGACTTTAAAATTTCTAATGCTTTAACAAAATTTGCATTGCTTAAATCTTTTTTACAAAAAACAAGTGGCAAGTATGTGGAGCGAATTTTTCGGTAAGATAGCTTTTGTATTAATTTTTCTTTATTATTTATGTCATTTTTATTTATAAAACTAATCAAATCCTCATAAACAAATTTATGATCTTTCATTCCTTTAAGGCTCTCAAAACCACTGGTGTTGTTATCGCCTATCCTGTATTTGTAAAAAGCTGTGTTAAATTTGGCTATTTTTTTAGCCTTAAAAATTAACCTAACAAAAGTATGTAAATCTTCGGATAAAAATACTCCATTTGGAAATTTTACATCATCAAAAAGCTCTCTTTTAAACAATTTATTCCAAATATTATGAGATATTTTTGTATCAACTATACCGCTTATAAGCATATTTTATCAATACCCCCCCTCATTTTTATCCCATCATTTACATAAATTTCCTGATTGTTTGTGTATTTATAAAAATCGCAAATTGCGATATCTAAATCATCTTTAACGCAAGATCGATAAATTTTGTCTATAACGTCATTTTCGCACACAAAATCATCACCATCAACATATATAATATATTTTCCGATTGCAATTTCTAATCCGTTATTTCTAGCAGCTGACGCACCCTGATTGTTATGAGAAATGATCTTTAACCGCTTATCGGTAAAAGAATTTAAAATTTCAAGCGTATCATCTGTGCTTCCGTCATTAACGACGATTATTTCGATCTCTTTAAGGCTTTGATTTAAAATACTCCAAACACATTTGCTTATATATATTGATACATTATAAGCTGGAACTATAAACTGACCTTTATATCCACAACAACCTCTTTGCGTTAAATTTATGTTATTTTAGCTAAAATAGGATAAAAGGATAATTATGACAAAACAGATAAAAGTGCTACACACCGAATGGTCAGACGGCTGGGGGGGGCAAGAGATACGAATCATAAATGAATCCCTTGCTATGCAAGAAAAATTTAACGTCAAAACCTTCATCGCGTGCAGGTCGCAAGCGCAAATTTCAAGCAAAGCTAGTCAAGCGGGGCTAAGCGTCGTAAATTTTGGCTTCAAATCATCATTTGATGTAAAAACTATCTTTGGACTGGTTAAATTCATAAAACAAAACGACATCGACATAATCAATTCGCACAGCGGTAAAGACACGTGGGTGGCGGCGTTTGCGGCAAAAATTGCGGGCACCAAATTCATTCGCACGCGCCATCTATCAAATCCCATCAATACATCAAGGCTGAATTTCGTAAATGAACTAGCCGACTTTGTCATCACAACGGGCGAAAGTGTGAAAAACACTATGATAAAAGACAACCGCATAAATCCAAGTAAAATTCTCTCAATCCCAACGGGTATCGACGAAAAAATTTTCAATCCGCAAATTTACTACAAAGACGAATGCTTGGCCAAATTTGGGCTTGAAAAAGGCAAAATTTACGTAGGAATCTTAGCTGTTTTAAGGCAGTTTAAAAGGCACGATATTTTCTTGCAAACCGCGCTGAATTTGCATGATAAATTCCCAAATGTCATATTTTTGATAGCAGGAGATGGTCCGCAAAAACAAAATTTGCAAAATTTCATAGACCAAAACAATATGCGCCAATACGTAAAAATGCTAGGACACGTGCAAGAGCAAGCTGAGTTTTTAAAAGCAATTGATGTTTTTATGCTCACATCGTCAGATAAAGAGGGTGTTTCGCAATCTTTAATGCAAGCACTTTTAATGCAAAAACCCTGCATAGCCGCTGATATTGGCAGCACGAGTGATTTATACGATCAAAATAACTTCATTTTGATAGAATTTGGCGAGAAAAATTTCCAAATCGCATTAGAAAAACTTCTAAGAGATGGAAAAGAGATGGAAAATTTGTCGCGCCGTAGCAGAGAATTTGTCAAAAACAACTTCACAAAAGATAAAATGTGTGATAAAATATACGAAATTTATAAACAATTAATCTCGTGGGAACAGTATGAAAAACGATATAACGTATAAAATTTACAACATCTTTTTAGGAATTTTTTTGTTTTCGCTTCCCGTTACAGAAGCCGTAAAACAGATCGCATTATATATAACACTTATAATTGGAATATATATTATAAAATCAACAAATAAAAAAATCGAGCTTGATGCTATAAATTTAAGCATAATCGGTTTTGTTGTTTTTACATTTGTTAGCCTTGTCATAAATGGCGTCAGCCTCGGTAAAATTTCTGATCCAATCGCTTGTTTGTTACTTTTTATAGTGATCCGAGCAACGGCTGATAAAATAGAAATAAAACCGGCTTTGTATTGGCTTTTTGCCGGTTTTTTAGTAGCTTTTACAATGGGTTGCTTTGCAAAATTTGGCTCATCAAATCCAAGCAAACTCTTTGAGTTACATTCAATTGGGCACGTCAATCACAGCGCAATATTTATGGTTTTAATATTTATCATATCTTTTATATATGCAACTAGCGTAAATGACAAAATCAGCCGATACATTTGCGCTATATTTGCTCTAATAAGCCTTTGTGGGATCATAATTACAGGCTCACGGGCAGCAATGTATGTAATGCCAATTATCATTTTTATGACATTGGCGTATATGGTGAATCAAAAAACAATATCAATTAAAACCGCGTTTTTTACCTTAGTTGCATTATCTTTGGTGGCTTTTGTCATTGTGTATTTTGCAACAGATCCTAGAATTTACAAGCAAATTTCAAAGGGCGTCGTTGCTAACGAAACACGTTTTCCGCTATTTTTAAGCGCGTTTTATACGTGGCAAGATAATCCATTTTTTGGAATTGGTTCAGGAAATTTTAAAAATATCAATATTTTGCAATATTTTCCAAACAACCTAGAAAATTACGTTCCGCACGCACATAACACGTTTTTTACTTTCTTGGCAGAAAAAGGAATTTTAGCTTTAAGTAGTTATGTTGCGTTTCAAGTGGTGCTCTTTTGCAAATTTATAAAAAATATGAAACAAAATGCTATTGTTTTTTTAGCGCTTTGTATTCTTGTGATTAACAATATAATATCGTTAGCAAATACAACATTTCATCACGAAAATGCTCTTTTAATGATATTTTTCTGGGCTTTGGCGGTAAATTATATAGATAATAAATTTTCAAAAAATGTAGAAACTTTGTAAAAATTTAGAAATAAATACTAAATTTTAATTAAATTTTAAGCATAAAAACGATAGCTTTCAGTAGAGTTAATATTTTATTTAGGATTTTAGATGTTCAAATTTTCAGTAGTATTTTTGTTCTTGCTTCTATTTTTTGGTTGTTCTAGTAAAAACGACCCATTTGAAATCGGTTTAAAACCAATACCGCCAATTGAAAATTTCAAATCGCCTAGTCCTATTAAATTCCTAAATTCATCAGCCAAATATTTGAGTCAAAGCACGACCAGTCCGAGCAAAAATGGAATGATAATCGGTGCGTCAAATTCAGCCAAGAGCTCAAAAAAGCCAAATTTGCTCCAAAGCTCAGGCTCAAATTTCCCCGATATTTTCGATAAAACCAGCGATCCGATGATGATTATGGCATCAAACAGCGTCGTGATTACGGTTTGGGCGATAGCGCCGCGCAACTGGCTGTGGGCATATTCGCCAAATAGCAGCGCGGGGCTGGGTAATTACCGCGTGTGGAAATTCGTGTTTTTGCCGCGCAACGAGGTGCTGATTTTGAACTCCAAAACGCGCACGACTTGCGTTAATACATACGGCAGCGGCGTCATTCACGACACTTGCGACGCGGATAATGCCATGCAGAGGTTCGTCATTCGCCCGATGAGTAACGGCGCGGTGCAGATTTATAATCCTGCGCGCGACATGTGCTTGCAGACGCCGATTGACAACGTTTTTGGCTTTGATGATTTTGGCGAGATCGCGCTAACTAAGTGCGCCAACACCATCGATCAGCAATGGTATTTACTACCACCGCCTAGCCCCGCGGTCATCGTATTTTAAGGATAATTATGAAGAAAATTTTTATTTTGGCGATCGTGCTAAATTTAGCCTTCGCAAATGTTGATGACTACAAGATCGCGACGTGGAATTTACAAGGCAGTTCCGCCGCATCGAATGAAAGCAAATGGAATGTCAGCGTCAGACAAATCGTAACTGGAGCCAATGCCGCCGACATTTTAGCCGTGCAAGAAGCCGGCTCTTTGCCGACCACTGCGATGCCTACGGGCAGGCGAGAGCGCACCGCAAGCGGGCTTGAAGTCACCGAATACGAATGGCAGCTAGGCAGCGTGTCGCGTCCACAAAACGTTTTCATTTACTTTTCGCAAACCGACGTCGGCGCAAATAGGGTGAATTTAGCCATAGTTTCACGCACTCGAGCCGATGAAATCATAATTTTACCGCCTCCGACCGCCGTTTCACGTCCGATTATCGGCATACGTATCGCAAACGACGCATTTATGAATATTCACGCGCTTGCAAGCGGTGGCGGCGACTCTGCGGCACTGATAAATTCAGTCGCCGACCGCTTTCGCGCACACCCTGAAATCACGTGGATGATAATGGGTGATTTTAACGCAAATCCCGAGCGCGTTCAACTGAATTTAAGTCTGCAAACGCGCGCTAGGCTTGAATTCCTAGCACCGCCATCATCGACGCAACGAAGTGGCGGCGTGCTTGATTGGGCAGTAGTTGGTAGCCAGCGCGGACGCGTCGGCACGGCACTCGCGGCGGTCTTGATGCTAGCAAATCTCAGGACACACATCGTTTCGGATCATTTTCCGGTGAATTTTAGAAGATTTTAGGGGCGAGTATGAGAAAAATTTTTATGATTTTATTTTGCATTTTTTTGAGCGCGCAAGACCTGCCCGAGGTAACGGACAGCTTTCAAATTCGCAATTTATCGACTGGAATTCCAATTAATATCAAGCGCGGGATGAAAAAATTTGATTATCAAAATTGGCTTTTAAAGGACTTCGGCTTAGATCAAAAAATCATGGCAAAGGACAAATTCGCCGACAAATTCCGCTTTGGATATGTGCAATTTAGCGTCGTAGCCGAGCCAAACAAGTGCCTCGCGATACTGCCGAGCGGATTTTTAGGGCTCAAAGACTGCACGCAAGATTACGACGGGGGCGAGTTCGAGACAATTTTCCAGCTGATGCCGACAAACAGCGGCGCGGTGCAAATCCGCTCTCTCGTGCTCCAAACCGACGAATGCCTCGGCGTTTTCACCAATCCTAGCGTGTCGATTTTAGACAGCGTTGGGCTCGTGGGCTGCGCGATGGACGACTTTTTTACCGCCGAGACCGCTCAGCTTTTTGTTTTTGCGCCGAGCCTTTCGGTTGCTAGGGTGGTGAAATAGGCAAACATAGTGATATGCTGATCTTTGTCTAAAATTTAAGAAAATACACAAATTTCAGCAATATTAACGTGCGCTTGTCAGTTATTTTTTCATCATTTTTATATAAAATAGATGATTTAGATAACAAAATTTCTAACAAAACTTCCATTTAATCGCTTTAAAATGCGGTGCCAAATTTATTTTCGATAGCTATTTACATAACATTTCGTTCTTTTAGTAATACAAAAAGCTTTATCGTAGATAAGAAAAAGCTCATAATCGCTGGTCCTAAAATAATCCCCCAAAAGCCAAACGTTGTAATTCCAGCGATCATCGAGAAAAATATAACCATTTCATTAACTTTTGTCGGGAATTTAACCAGTTTGCTGTTTATAAATTTTATCACAAGTGGCTTTAAAAAAGTATCGGCAATTATCGAAATCACAACAACTGTATAAGCAGCTATGCAAATAGCAGCAGAGGTATTTCCAGTAGCAAATTCGTGCAAACTAATCGGACCCCACGCAAGCAAGCCACCAACAACTGGGATAAAAGAAGCAAAAGCAAACAAAATTCCAGTCAAAAATCCATCATAACCATAAAATTTAGTTATAAAAGCAAACAAAACGCCTTGCAAAATAGCATTTATCACGATCGAATAAAGAACGACGCTCATCACATTTGCCACTTCGCCAAGTATAAATTCACTCTCGTCCCTTCTCATAGGAAGTGCTGACTTAAAGTAGTCCATAAGCTCGTTGCCATAAAGTATTGCAAAAAAGAAAAAAACAACGATAAAAGCGACATCTAGCATAAATTTTGCGCTCAGTTTGCCAATACCAGCCAAATAAGAAAACATATCTTTAGAAAGTGCAGTTATATCGATACTTGAAATAAATTCTTTAAATTTTGGCTCTAAAAATGCAACCGAACTAGGCAACTCAAAATCGTAATTTTTAACGTAATCTATCGTTTTTGTTACAGTTTCAAGGTTGAAATTTGCACTGTATTTTGCAAGCTCAATTATGGCGTAGCTTATCGGCGCTATCAGTGTCAAAAAAAGCACCGCCGTTGAAAGCGTAGCCGATAGGGTTTTGCGCCCATTAGTAATTTGCAAAAATTTCGCGTTTAAATTTGACAGCGCAACGGCTAAAAGCGCAGCTATGAAAATGTTTGGCAAAAACGGCTTAAACAAATACACAACAAGTGAGATTGCAAAGAGCACAAAAACAGCGAAGAAAATTTTATTACTCATAACTATTCCTTTTAACTGGGCAATTATACCAAATTTCATTTGGTTGGGTGAATTTTCATCAATGAGATTTAAAACATTTAAAGTGCCAAAACACTTGGTTGTTCATTTTCTTTTAAACTTATTATATCAGATTTTCGCGTTGTTTAGATTTTAGGTGCGCACGAATGCGGATTTCAAGCACGACCGTCTAGGCACTGGATAAATTAATGCGGATTTTTGGGCGAGCAAGCTCTCTAGTTGGGAAATTTGGCAACAAATTTGAACGCGAAATTAAGTGATTTTTAAGGGGGGGGGGTAGAATGCCCTTACATTTCATTTAAAGGAGATTTATGAGCGGTTTTTATCCGTTTGACGTTAAGCCCGAGGTGTTTTACGAAAAGGGCGATTTTGTCATTGCTTACGGTTTTAGCGCGGATAACGGCGGTTGGCGCGTAGGTATGAGGTGGCTTCGCTCGCACGGCAAAGACGGCGGTTATCCCGTTACTAGAAACGGCGAGCCATGCTATTTTTTGATTTCTGAGGAGCTAGCGGCCGGGTTTTTGGAAATTTTACCGAGCCTTGGCGAATCAAAAGACGAGCTAAAAAGAAAGGCTATCGAGCAACTAAAAGGAGAGAGTAAATGAAAAGATTAAGTTTGATTTTGATCGCGGCGCTTATGATAGGTTGCGGTGGCGCGGAGGACGAAGACGGAGTGGGCGAGGGAGCGAGCCAAGCTAGCGATAAGCCGCCGTTTGAAGTCGAAGCTAAAAATGGAGGAGCAGGAGCAGGAGTTATAATAACTTCCTTAGAGAATGGGCTTAGAGTTTTAAATGTAAGTATAAATAGGGGGAATTGTTCGGTAAATTGGTATGGGAGTGGAAAAATCGCCGAAAATCTTCGTTTTACTTTTAAAAACAATAAAGATGGAAGTAGTGTGACTGTCGTAGATACAACATCTAGAGATAAGGAAGTCGAAGTTCTTTCAGTAAGCGACTTTTATGCTAAGTATGGTGAAGATAAGGCGGTTGAGATTGATTTTGGGGATAAATCAACTTTTGGATCACCGTTTTGTAATCCAATAGAGTCTCGAATCGACACCAACAAAGGTTCTTGGACGTTTACTTTTAGATAAAATTTCAAATTTCGGCGCTTCGGTTTTTGCTTTTGCGCCGAATTTTACCGCCCCTTCACGATCCCAAACCGCAAGTAAAATCAAATTTTGCACGATTTTCGCTCAAAATTTTATCAAAAACCATGGCTTTTATTTTAAATCAGCAAATTTTCTAAGATGCGCCCGTCCAAAAAATACGATCAAATTTGGCGCACGACCAAACGGCAACGATTTTTACGTTCGCCAAATTTAAGCCAGACAAATTCTCCGAGCAAAAGCGACAAAATTTAACGATTAAATTTTACGAGAAAAAGCTACTCGCCCTACTCGTCAAACAGCCCCTTTTCTTTCTCGCCGTCAAATTTGAGCTTAAACACATCATAAGCTTTTGCGCTAGCTAGCCTGCCTTTTGCCGTGCGCTCAATGTAGCCATTGGCTAGCAAATATGGCTCTATCACGTCCTCGACCGTACCATCGTCCTCACTAAGAGCCGCTGCGATCGTGCTTAGCCCCATCGGACGGCGTTTGGCAGCAAGCAAAATTTCAAGATATTTTATATCCATCTCATCAAAGCCGATGTCATTTACGCCAAGAGCGTCAAGAGATTTTTGAGCCCTTTGGTGAGTGATTAAATTTTCATCATTGTAATCAGCGTAATCTCTTATGCGTTTTAACATACGCAAAGCTATACGGGGGGTTCCACGCGATCTTTTAGCGACTTCAAGGGCGGCATTATTTTCACACTCTTTTCCGAGTTTAACAGAGGCGATTTGTATGATTCTAGATAGCTCGCTTGGACTGTAAAACTGCAAACGAAAGTCCATTCCAAAGCGATCGCGCAAAGGTGCTGAAATCATACCTGCACGCGTCGTGGCACCTATGAGCGTAAATTTTGGTAGATCGATTTTAATCGTTTGAGCAGCTGGTCCCGAGCCTATGATGATATCAAGACGAAAATCCTCCATTGCTGGATACAGCACCTCCTCAATCGCTGGGCTTAGGCGGTGAATTTCATCGATAAACAGCACGTCCCCCTCTTGCAAATTCGTCAAAACTGCCGCCAGATCACCACTTTTTTCTATCATCGGCGCAGCTGTCATCTTGATGCTCACGCCCATTTCGTTTGCGATAATGTGCGCTAGCGTCGTCTTGCCAAGCCCTGGCGGCCCGTAGAAAAGCACGTGATCTAGGCACTCGCCACGCTTTTTTGCCGCTTTTATAAAAACGTCTAAATTTTGCTTAATCTTTTCTTGACCTATATAATCATCAAAATTTGCTGGACGAAGAGATGTTTCAAGTTCGGCGTCAAAGTTGATTTTTTCGATTTCTACTATCCTATCCATTTTTTATCTCGTATTGAAATTCTTTGCTCGGAAATGTTCTTTGTTTGACTTCGCTAACGTAGTTTTTAACCGCATTTCTGACTAAATTTGAACCATCTAGATAGCCTTTTACAAATTTTGGTTTAAACCCTTCAAAAAATCCCAACATATCAGAAAAAACAAGCACTTGCCCATCTACATTTGCGCCTGAGCCTATTCCGATTACGGGAATTTCAACACTTTTGGCTATGCTTTGGGCCACGTCCGCAGCCGTACACTCAACCACGATACAAAACGCACCCGCATCTTGTATGGCTTTTGCTTCGCTTATCAAGCGTTTTGCGTCATCTTCGCTTTTGCCTTTGATTTTATAGCCACCCTCGCTACGAACAAATTGTGGCATAAGCCCGATGTGTCCGACCACATTTATGCCCTCTTGCGTCATTTTTTGGATTGATTCAACGGCTTTTAAACCGCCTTCAAGCTTAACTGCATCGGCTCCGATTTTTATAAGCTTTGTCGCATTTTTTAACGCCTTTTTAGGCGTTTGATAGCTTCCAAAAGCCATATCTGCAACTACAAACGCACGCTTTGAGCCAGCAAGGACAGCCTTTGTGTGATAAAGCATTTGATTTATATCCGCACTTAACGTATCGTCTTGCCCACAAAAGCTCATATTTAAACTATCGCCAACCAAAATCATATCAACATAATCATCAAAAAGTTTTGCAAAAAGCGCATCATAAGCGGTTATCATCGTAATTGGTTCGATATTTTTTTTCTTTAAAATTTCATTAATTGTAATTTTTTTATAATCTTGAAGCATTAAATTTCCTCGTTTTTTAAATAATAGCTTAATTTTATCAAAATTTTGCTACAATGAGCCTGAATAATTTAAGGACTAAAAATGGGAATGTTAAAACGCTTGGAAATAGACTATTCTTATGATATTGTGGAAGAATTTTTGTCGCACTACTCGCTAATGTGTGATCTAATGGAGCCACTTATCGTCGGACTTTGCAGAGATGACAAATTTCACTCAAACATAAACGAATTAGCCAGAATTTTTCACAACATCAAATCAGCAGCCGGTTTTATGCATCTTGATCCGATCTTAAAGCTCACAACCGTAAGCGAAGAAATAGTATCTGAAGCCATGATCTCAAAAGGACCGGCTACCGATGAGTTTGTCGATTGGCTTTTAATAGTAAATGACCAATTTTTAAAGTATCGCGATGAACTAGAAAAAGACGCGGATTTCTTTGGGATACTAAATCCGGCCGTAGTTACAGTTCCAGCAAAGCTCGTGATTTGACAAAAAAATCTAAAAGTGGTAAAATCATTAGCTCTGCGCCGTCGTTTTACTTTACTGCTTAAATTTAATGGGGACGACTTGGCTTCGACAGGATCAGAGTGGTCGTGATGGCATGTCGCTTTGGACAAAGCGTAAAAAGTCCAAACTAAATTTAAACGCAAATAACGTTAAATTTGCTCCTGCTTACGCTAAAGCTGCGTAAGTTCAGTTGAGCCTTGCACTTTTTGATACTATCTAAAAAAGTTTGCGAGCAATCCTGATAGTGTAGATCTTTGTCTTGACGTAGCAAAGGTTGAATTTTAGTCTTAGCTTGGTTGAATGTTTTGGAAAGTGAGCGTAGCCAAGTGAAATTTTCACTTTTACTAAGCATGTAGAAGTTGCGGTTGTTTTGTTTTTGGACAGGGGTTCGATCCCCCTCGTCTCCACCAATCTAACATAAAATTTTAACTTTTAAAAACCAAAATTTAACGAAATATTAAGCAAAATTATATAATTTTTTAAGATTTCATCTGTTATAATGTGATCGTAATTCGGATTTAAGACTACTTAATACATTCAAAAGCGTTTTAGCCTTTGGCAAGACAACACAAATAAATATTAATATTTTTATATGTAATTTAAAAAAACTTAGAATTTATAAATATTTTTAAGTAAAATTTCAGTTCTGAGCGCATTGTGCTCTTAAATCTATAATTACAAATTTCTGAATGTTAAACCCCTTTTGTCCGAATTACAAAGCAATATTTTAAACAAAAGGAGTTGTTAAATGAAAAAAATAATCATAATATTTTTAGTTGCGCTTTATGCGATCTTTGTTGGTTGCAGTGCGCTCATCAGCGTCGGCGATAACAACGCCAATACGCATACAATAAATAAAAAATAAAGGATAAAGAATGAAAATTAATAAAAAAATAGCCTCAATATTACTTTCAGCAGCGGTCGCAACAAACATATTTGCGCTAGATTTTCAAGTTGGTAAAACGAACGATATAAGCAGTGCGGTTAAGAAAATTCAAAGTTCTAAGCTTAAAAATACCAAAGCAGACAAATATCAAATGAGCAAAATGCTAAGAAGTTATGCTGTCGACAATGCGTCAAATTTTACGTTTGACAGCACAAGAGATACGATGAATACTGTAAGTTTTACTTTAAATGGGCAAAATATATCGCTCTTGCTCGTTTCTAACAGGGTGCAAAACGACCCAACAAAAGTTGGCAAAACAGCTATTAATATAAGCAATCTTAACCAAGCAACTGGCTACATTTGCAAAGGTGGCGGAGGAAGTGCGAATTGCGGTGGCGAACATTTTTACACAAATGTAGCGTGGAATTCAAACAGCGTTGGAGCAAGAATAATCCTAACACAAAATGCGCTTGATAATGCCAAAAATGGCGAGATTGTGTTGCTAGATAGAAATTATCAATTTATCGATGAAAGCACGGATGTGCGACAAAGAGTGATAAAATCTAGACAAAATACTTTGTTTAACAAACCGTTTTTTAAAGTTTATATCGATAAAGAAGGATATTTAAACGCCAAATTTACGCGTATTACAGGTGGAACATCGGTCGCAAAAACAAACAAACCAATACCATTAAATGAAGAAATTTACATACAAGCAAACCAAAACAAAAGCACGCATTATGAAGTTTCTTGGAAAAATGCCCGCACAAACGAGGTATCTAGTGGCAAAAACGCGCATCAAACGCCACTTTCGTTTGATAATTTTCAAGCCGATAAGCTAACGCAACAAGAGATAAATTTGATCGGACAATCTGCATTACCGATTGCAAATACTGGCTTTGAATCTACAAATTTTCAAGATAGTTTAATCAACGCCAGAAACGATTTAAGTATGCAAAATTATTTCTGGGGAGCGAACGTGCCGATGTTTGCAAACATCGATAAAGATGTTGTTGATGGCGCAGCTGCTTTTCAAGAAAGTGCAAGATTGATAATCAATAACGAGCTGATTACTAAAATATTAGCCGACATATTTAATAATCAAGACAATTTTAACCCTTCAAATATGCGAATTTATATTGATGCTAACCAAAATATCGTAGCAGTCGATATTAGGCAAAATTTTAAGTAATTTATAAGGGCGCACTTGCGCTCTTAACAAGGCTGGTTGATTTTATAATTAATTTTAGCTTTTAATATTATGGTTTTACATTTAATTAAATCAAGAATATAATAAATTGCTTTAAAAACATATATTTTACAAACAATTATAAAATTTAAGCAAAATGATACCTTTTTTTTTGTATATTCGTGGGTTTAAAGACGACGATTTAGATGTCAATTTTTTACCATACTATTTTATAATCATACCGGCAATAGTTATAGTGTTTTTAGCTTTTTGCATAGGCACTGATTTATTAAAGGTATGTATTAAAACACAAATAAAAAGAAAGAATAAAAGATGAAAAAAGTTATTGTTAAGCCTAGTTACAGCAGCTCTCTTTGCACTAAATGCAACAGCCAGAGAGTATAAATGCACTGGTGGAAACGTTATAATGGCTGGCTTAAAAGCTAACCCATCAGTTCGCGGGATTCCTAGAAGCGAACGTATAGTGACATACAAGAATTATAGACCTTGGAAAATAGAATACATACAAAAGCGTGGCTTTACCCCACAAACAATGATAAGTTGTATGGCTAATTCAAGTGGAGATGTGCTAAGATATGTTATCCGCATCAATAAAGAAACCAGTAAGGCATACGTTAATTCTTCTCTTATGAGAAGCCAAAAAATGTTTAAAAATAGTATTAAACACGGCGTGTCTATAGAAGTTAAATAATACACAAAAACAAAGGAATGATTATGGAAAGTTTAGATATTGATTTTGATGGTTGTAAAAAAATTGCAACTCAAGTTGGCGTTGAACGAAAAGAAATATTAGAGATACTAGCAAAGGACCTTATAAAACAAAAATACAATGTAAAAATTAAGCCCTTTGCTAATATACTTGATTAAAGGGTGTTAAGTTGTTTGATAAAATTTCTAAGATTTTATTCTTTATTTTTATAGTCGGAGCTAGTGGATACTACTCTTTTCCGACCGAAATGAACTCATCTCCTGCTGTAACAGTATTTGAGTTTTATTTTAAATTTGAACTACCAGCGCAGTGGTGGGCATATATAAAAAGCTACGGCGTTACGTTAGGGCTTACATTTGGGGGCATAGCGATAGGAATTTTGCTTGGATTTTATCTTGCATTTTTGAGATTTTTAGACATAAAACCACTAAATTTCATCATCGATGAATACATCGACATTTTGCGTGGCACGCCGATAATTTTACAACTTTTAATTTTCTCAGTCGTGATATTTGTTTCGTGGGAAAATTTATGGGTTGCTGTTGTCGCACTGGGACTAAACAGCTCCGCTTATGTCGCTGAAATAGTAAGAAGCGGTATAAACAGCGTAGATAAGGGTCAGATGGAAGCGGCTCGATCAATGGGGCTAAATTATTATGTTTCTATGCAAAAAATAGTATTTCCACAAGCTACAAAGAATATCTTGCCAGCACTTGCGAACGAATTTATCTCGCTGTTTAAAGAAACTTCTGTCGTAGGCTACATCAGTGTTGTGGATATAACAATGCAAAGCAAAAGCCTTCAAGCCGTCTTTTACAGCCCCGAGCCGATAATTTTTACAGGCATTGTGTATTATGTAAGTGTTAAATTTTTCACACTTTTAGTCGGAATTTTAGAAAGGAGGCTAAATCGCCATGATTGAGATTAAAGATTTAAGCAAAAACTATGGAAATTTAGCCGTTTTAAAAAACATCAGCGTTAATATAAAACAAGGCGATGTTATAGCTATGATCGGTCCAAGTGGTGGCGGAAAAAGCACCTTTTTAAGGTGTATAAACCGCCTTGAAGAGCCAAGCGGTGGGTGCATTAGAATAAACGGCGAAGATATACTTAGTAAAAATGTAAATATAAACAAAATTCGCCAAAGAGTTTCGATGGTTTTTCAGCACTTTAATCTGTTTGCAAACAAAAATGTGTTAGAAAATTTAACACTAGCACCGATAAATGCGGGAATTTTAACCAAAGAAGAAGCCGAGCTAAAAGCTGATGAGCTGCTAAAAAGCGTTGGACTAAGCGATAAAAAATTCGTATTTCCACATAAATTAAGTGGCGGACAAAAACAAAGAATCGCCATAGCTAGAAGTCTTGCTATGAATCCAGAGGTTATTTTATTTGACGAACCAACCTCAGCACTTGATCCAGAAATGATAGGTGAAGTGCTAGATATAATGAAAGATGTCGCAGCACGAAGTATCACAATGCTTGTTGTAACCCACGAAATGGGCTTTGCTAGAAATGTGGCTAATAGAATTTTCTTTATGGAAGGCGGACAAATCGCAGTTGACGATACGCCAAAAAATGTGTTTGAATATCCGCAAAATCAGCGTTTGAAAGAATTTTTAGGAAAAGTTTTAAATCATTAAAAGGAGATAATATGAAAAAGATTTTCGCTTTAATTTTAGTTGGTCTAACTAGCCTTTTTGCAAATGAGCTTAAAATCGGCACAGCAGCTAACTATCCGCCGTTTGAATTTGTAGATAGTAGCAACAAAATCACCGGTTTTGACATAGATTTAGTGGCTGAAATTTCAAAACGAGCCGGATTTGAGTATAAATTAGTCAATATGAGCTTTGACGGTCTTATCCCGGCCTTAAAAGCAGGAAAGATAAATGCGATAATTAGTGCGATGAGCGCGACTGAGGATAGAAGAAAATCAATTGATTTTTCAACACCGTATTACTCAACTGAAAACATTTACCTACGCAAAAAAGGCAACAGCGAAATTGCTGATAAGCAAAGCCTAAATGGTAAAAAAATTGCCGTTCAACAAGGAACAGTTCAAGAGTTAGCCGCAAACAAAATAGATGGCGCGAAGGTAATACCAGCCGAAGATAGCGTGCCACTTATAATTGGCTTAAAAGCTGGCAAATTTGACGCGGTTATACTTGATAGTTTGGTTGGTTACGGATTTTTGAAAAAAAATCAGGATTTGGAGGAATTTTTCAAAGAAGCTGATGGCAGCGAAGGATTTTCATTGGCATTTAACAAAGATAAAGATACCGAACTTATCGCAAAAATAAACACTACGCTTGATGAGATAAAAAAAGACGGAATATACGATAAACTTTTGGAAAAATACGATTTGAAATGAATTTATAAGGATTAAAAGTGAAAAAATTCTTTGCTTTAATTTTGAGTGTTTTTGCACTCAATGCAGCCGATATAAAAATAGGCACAGAGCCCACTTTTCCGCCATTTGAATACCTAGATGAGCACAGCAAAATAGTTGGTTTTGATGTTGATTTGATAGCTGAAATTTCAAAAAGAGTTGGTTTTACTTACGAATTTGTCAGTATGAGTTTTGATAGCACCATAGCAATGCTAAAAGCTAGAAAAATCGACGCCATAGTAAGCGGTATGAGCGCGACTGAGGATAGAAGAAAATCGATTGATTTTTCAACACCGTATTTTTCAACCCAAAATTTATACATACGCAAAAAGGGCAACAACGAAATATCTGATAAAGCTAGTTTGGTAGGCAAAAAAATAGGCGTGCAACAAGGCTCAGTCCAAGAAATAACGGCAAATTCTATCAAGGGCGCAAAAGTCGCACCGTTTGAAAATTCAGTAACAGTCGTATCCGCACTAAAAGCCAGAAAAGTAGATGCCGTGATAGTTGATACGTCCGTTGGATACGGATTTTTGAAAAAAAATAAGGATTTAGAGGAATTTCTTAAAGAGCCAGACGGTAGTGATGGGTTTGCAATAGCCTTTGATAAAGGCAAAAATGCAGAGCTTTTATCAAAAATAAACACCGCACTTGATGAGATAAAAAAAGACGGAACATACGATAAACTTTTGGAAAAATACGATTTGAAATAAAATTTTAGCGGTTTTGTTTGGGATTTTAAATTCCAAACACCGTTTTTTGCAAAATTTATCTATTTAAAGATAGTAGAAATGAAAAATATTATCATAATAGCTGGTAGCGATAGTATAGGTGGTGCTGGGATACAAGCCGACATAAAAACCTGCGAAGCGTTTGGTTGTTATAGCACAACTGCGATCACAGCACTAACTGCGCAAAATACAAATGGCGTTATTGACGTATTGCCAGTAATGCCTGAATTTTTAAGCAAGCAAATGCAAATGATAACCGCAGAGCTAATGCAAATAGACGCAATAAAAGTTGGTATGCTTTTTAATAAAGAAATCATCAAATGCGTGGCAACGTGGTTGCAAAAAATGAAAAACGCTAAAATCCCAATAGTCATCGATCCAGTTTGTGTCTCAAAATCCGGTGCGCAACTTTTGCAAAATGATGCACTTGACGCATTAAGAGAAATTTTACCATTTGCGACAATCATCACACCAAACTTAGACGAAGCTAAGATTTTAAATATAGATTTTAAAAATTTGCCTTGCGACACGCTACTAAAACGCACAAATTTAACCAAGGAGTGCGAAGATACGCTGTATAGACAAAATGGCGAAATATTTAAATTCAAAGAGCCGCTTTTAGAGCCAAAGATTATGCACGGCGCTGGTTGTAGCTTCTCATCTGCGATCACTTGCGGTTTGGCGGAGAAAAAAGATGAAATCACAGCGATAAAACAGGCTAAGAAATTCGTATCAAATGCGATAAAAAATGCCCATAAAACTAATTTTGGAACAAGGCTACTTAATCATAAAAAAGGCATTTATGAGTGAAATTTACGCAATAACTGATGATATTTTAACGCCAGAAGAGACTATTTTTAAGCAGTGCGAGGAGCTTCTTAGATGTGGTGTAAAAATTCTTCAATATCGCACAAAAAAAGAGCTAAATGAGCTAATAGCTGGAAATTTATTAAATTTGTGCCATAAATTTAACGCAAAATTTATAATAAATGACAATGTAAATTTAGCTGCCAAAATCAAAGCCGATGGGGTTCATATCGGAAAAGACGATATGGCAATAACTCTTGCAAGAAAACTTCTAGGACAAAACGCTATCATAGGGGTTAGTTGCTACAACGATGTAAATTTAGCCATTAGCGCACAAAATCAGGGCGCAAGCTATGTAGCTTTTGGCGCGATGTTTGCAAGCCAGACAAAGCCAAATGCGCTTTACTGCGAGCGAGAAACGATCAAAAAAGCAAGGCAAATTTTAAGAATTCCAATCTGTGTAATTGGCGGTATAAATCCATCAAATATCAAAGAAATTTGCGCCCTAAAACCAGACTATATAGCCGTTATTTCAGCACTTTATAAGCCAAATTGCATTAAAGAAAATTATGAAAATTTAATTAAAAACTTATGTTAAATATCCCAGTGTAAAGTAAAATTTCAGCTGTTAGATTAAGCAAAAATCCACTTTTGTCATTTTTGTATATTTTCTGCAAATGCGCCGTCATATCTTTTTGGGTTTCAAATCCAAAATCAAAGTAAGGCAAAAGATAAAAATACGCTAATGAAAGTGCGCATTGATCGCCTTTTTGCAGGCATTGATCGCTACTACTCCACGCTATTTCTTTGATATAGTTTCTCATTTTTACAACATTTTTGCCATTAAGTGCACTAGCTATTTCAAGTGCTATCTTATAAGCTTGTTTTTGCGTATCAAGCTTTGAATTTTTAGCTGCAAATTCCAAATACTTCAATGCTTTTACATCGTTTTTTGGCAAACTAAATCCAAGTATATACTCCACACCAACATCGCCACATGCCTCAGCAAGTCCCATTTTGCAAAATTTAATTTTATACTGTGTTGCAAATTTTGAGTTGTGATCTATATTTTTAATTATATTGGAGTAGTATTGCTTATAAATTTCTTGATGTTTTGTTTCGGTTAAAGCATTTGCAAATTCGTTCGCGTAAGCGATTATGCTTAAAAATAAAATTAAAATTTTTCTCATTTTTTCTCATTATTGATAAATTTCTTATGCTTTTTTATGCTTTTTTTGATAGCATTTATCAGATAAGCGATATCTTCATCACTATGCGTGTAGTGCAGACTAGCCCTAACCCAACCTGGTTTGTGCTCAAAATTTTGATTATCCTCTAAACCCAAAAGATCGTGTCCATAAGGTCCAGCACAAGCGCAACCCGCACGCGTTTGGATACCAAAATCATCACTAAGCGTTTTAGCAAATTCATAAGGCGATATACCTTTTGCATTAAAGGCAAAAATCGGCAATCTGGGTATATTTTTGGGGCAATAATTTATGATTTCTTTTATCTTATCAAGCTCATTGCAAAACATTTCCAAAAGCTCATTTTCGCGTTTTTTGATCTCGTCTAAACCGACTAAATTACGCAATCTAAATGCTAAATTTGCACGAATAAGTTGAATAATCCCAGGTGTGCCACCCTCTTCCATCAGCTCAATTTTTTTTATAAAACTATAAGAAGTGCGGCTAACGTAACTTACCGTCCCGCCAGCAGCAAATGTGGGTCTTTCAGTATCGCAAAGCTCTTTTTTAATAGCAAGCAGCCCACAACTTCCAACCCCGCCTAAGAGCTTATGAGCCGATATAAAAACGGCGTCAAAAAAATTGCAATCGATATTGGCGTAAGCAGCTAGTGTCGCCATATCAAAAGCCACAATTCCGTTGTATTTTTTTATCATCGTGTAAATTTTTTGATAATCACTAATCACACCCGTTACATTTGAAGCCGCGCTAAAACAACCAATGATTTCGCGATTTGAATTAAGTTTTAAAATTTGATCTAATCTACCTAAATTTATCTCACCTTTGCTAGTAAGCGGTATCCGCTCAACATCACAAAAGCCCTCTTTAAAGCTGATTTCAACCGAGTGATGTTCGTATGGAGAAACTATGACAAGCGGCACTTTGTCATCTTTTACCACGCCAAGACGTTTTTTAAGCATAGGTGGCATGTATATGCCTAAAATTTCTTGAAATTTCTTTATAGCTCCAGTAGCTCCTGTCCCAGTAGCGATGAGATAAAAGCTATCATCAAGTCCAAGCAACGCCTTTAACTCTTCTCTTGCATTTTCGTATCGATGTTGCGTCAAAATAGCGTTTGAAGCGTGCTCTGAATGCGTGTTCGCGTATGTTTTAAGTATTGATAAGATTTCTTTTTCTATCGGTTTGTATGCTAATCCAGATGCCGTATAGTCAAAATAATAAAGCCCATCTTTTAAAATAATATTTTTTCTGATCTCATCGATACTTAGCAAATTTTTCCTTTAAAAAAATGCGATTATAACCAAATTTGGGCTAAAATTTGTTAAAAAATATAGAAATTTACAGCCTAAAATCAAGTTTTGATAGCTTTAAAATTTAGAGATTTTTTGCTTTGCGATTTTTGACAAATTAGCTACAAAAAAGAGAAATATAAAAACGAAAGCAAAGCTAAATTTTAAGATCGCGCTAAAATTTAGCTAAGAAGAATAAATTCAAACGAGCCTACACTCGCTTGAATTAAAGATTATTTTATCTCTCGTATGAGCCCATTTTCCAGTGCGTAATTGCCCACTTGACTTTCGACCAAACTGGCTAAATTACCAAAGCTTACCATACTGACTAAATGATCCATAGCCGCGCCAAGAGAATCAGAGTAATAATGCAATCTGCTTAAAATGGCGATCATTTGACCGTTCTCGTCAAATTCTATAAATGCGACATCTAAATTAGCCTTGTTCGGATAGTTGTTCGCGCCCCAAACGCTTGGCAATACACTTGAAATTTCGGCATTTACGTTCTTTTTATACATTTTTACAGTGTGGCCGTTGGCTTTTGCGTTTGCGATAAAAGTTTTGGCTATCTTATCTTTTGACGAATCGTAACGAGATATGTATTCATTGACAGCGTATTGGATACTAGGCGCTGCGGCTCCGAAATAATCCATCATATATCTGTCGATTACAATCCTGTTTGGTCTTACGCTATCCATACCGATTTTAGCGTCGTAAAACGCTTTTGTTAGCGCTGGATATTGAGATTGGGCTATTTGTTCTTCTGGCGTTGGCATTTTAAAACAACCGCTTATGATAGTAGCGATCGCGACTAATAGGGCAAATTTGTAAAATTTTGTCATTTTTTATCCTTTTTATGAGATTTTATTTATCAAATATTTAAATATTTTGAAAGCAAATTATACAAAAAAAAAAAAAAAAATAAAAACTTAAAAAAGCAAAAAAAGTAAATTACAGTAAAATGAAGTGTTTAAACCGCGTTTTTTAAACCATAAATAAGAAAAATTTTGAAATTTAACACAAAACGAAGCGATTTGGCTAAAATATCGGTCGATGATTTAAGGAGTTTTTTATGAATGATACACTTAATATCCAAGACGGACTGAAAAATTTAATCGAGCAGACTTATTTGATCGAGCAAGAGTATAAAAATTTAACAAATTCTTATGCCAACCTTCAAAATTTCATAAAAGATATTGTGGAAATTTTACCCACAGCAATTTGGGTCGTGAATGAAAATGGCGAAATTTTCTTGCAAAACAGCGAAGCATCGAGAATTTCATCAATATTGCCAAAGATAGATTTTGATAGTGGCGAAATAGCTCATAATGGCGAAATTTACCTAATCAAAACGACAAAAAAAGACGGTAAAAAAATCATTTCCGCAACCGATATAACCGCAGAAAAACGCACCGAACGCTTGGCTTCAATGGGGCAAGTGGCAGCGCATTTAGCCCACGAAATTCGCAACCCCATCGGCTCCATATCGCTTTTAACTTCAACACTCATAAAAAAAACCGACAAAAAAACGCTGCCAATAGTCGAGCAAATGCAAAAATCAATTTGGAGAGTTGAACGAATTATCAAAGCCACACTGCTTTTCACAAAGGGACTAAGCATAAACGCGAGGGAATTTAACCTAAGTGAGCTAAAAACCGAATGCGAAGACGCAATTAATCAATACACGTATAGTAAAGATATAAATTTTAGCTTAAATTTTCCGAATATTAGCTATAACGCTGATAAAGATTTGCTTGCAATGGTCTTTCAAAATATGCTTTTTAACGCAATTGATGCGGTAGAAGAAAGCGATAATGAAAATGGCGAAATTTGCATAAACTATAATTTAACAAAAGATGAACATAAATTTATGATAACAGATAATGGGGTTGAAATAAAAAATCAATCAATGGTTTTTGAGCCGTTTAAAACTAGTAAATTAAAAGGAAACGGACTTGGTTTGCACCTTTGCTTACAGATCATACAAGCGCACAAAGGAAGCATTGAAGTCGTGCTAAATCCAAAACAATTTTATGTAAATTTACCAGTTTTAAGAGATTAAAATAACTAAAAATATTTACAATTTGATATATCTTTTTATATTTATTTAACATTTTTTAAATATAATTTTAAAACTACTCAAAAAGGACAAAAAATGAAGAAAATTTTAAGATATTTAGCCCTGACGGCTCTTATTTTTGGCTCACTAAATGCCGCTCAATACGAATTAGACAAGCCTCACACAAACATTGGTTTCATAGTAAAACATCTCAAAATTTCAAAAGTAAATGGAAATTTTAGCAAATACACAGCCACAATCAACTACGACAAAGAAACAAACGAGCTTTTAAGCTTTGAAGCCGACATAGACGCTAGATCGATAAACACAAACAGCGAAGCTCGCGACAGATATTTAAAGGAGACCGATTTTTTAGACACTGATAATTTTACAAATATAAAATTCAAAATGACAAAATTCCAAAGAGATAGCGATAAAGATGGTAAAATTTACGGCGCTTTAACTATAAAAGATATAACAAAACCCCTTATTTTAGACTTTAAATACAACGGTGAAAGCAAAAATAAAAAAGGCTCTACGGTCATTGGCATGAGTCTTGAAGGCGAAATTTCAAGAAAAAATTTCAAAGTTGGGGACAATTATCCAGATGTTAGTATTTCGGAAAAAATACAACTAAATATAGAAATTGAAGCGATATTAAAGTAATTTCAGCTTTTTATCTATACTTGTGGTAAAATACAAAATTTCAAAGAAATGACAAGTTTTACATTATATATGAATTTAATCCGATCATATCAAGCAAAAAGACGAGCGACGACTTCTCGTATGA
>JBQNAH010000022.1:0-26824 GCA_052170535.1 Campylobacter sp.
TATCGTATAATTATAGCTTTTGATTAGGTTGTATTAGAAGTTATATTAAGACGGGCAATATCTTGCAATATAAAGCCAAGCCGTAAGCGTCTGTAATGTTTGATTTTTGTAAGGTTGGGTGTTTAAAAAATATGAAGTTTTAGCTGGGTTTAATGCGCTGTGCTTGATTTGTAATTCAGAAAGCATGGATTGAAGTGGCATGCGATAGTTATTCGTATGCTTAAAACGATAAATACGTCATCTTTGATAAATGATTGAGAATAAGCTTTGAGCGTATATTTCATTTGGTAGAGATACAAATTTAGGCTTTGCATTTTCAACGGAAGTTAAAAAAGTAAAAATCTATCTTTTCTTTACTTACGTCAGCACTGATAAAGAAAACTTTTTTCATATAAACCCCTTTAAAATTTAAAATGTTTAGCTTTTAATTCTCTCTTGTATTCAGCGCCAAGCACTAAGATTTTTAACCAGATTTTATTAAGCCCGTGAAGTCCTTAAATATTATTCTCAAGGATAAGCCTTAATTTACAAACAGGAAACTTCACGGAAACATTTTAACGAAGTTTGAGAAATTATGCTCTGACTTCTTGGGGCGGGATTATACAAGGACATAAAAGCTAAACTTGCGCTATGAAATACAGCCAACAAGACAAAGCTAGAATTTAAAAATAACAACTAGAACGCTGCAAAGATTGAAAACAACAAAGCCAGAGCTCTACGCTATCATCGAGACGGGGGTTTAAAATGCGCGAGCTAGTAATGGACGAAGAGCAAAGCCTCTTCGAGATAAAAAAGATGATAAAAGAAGCTTTGCCAAAAAACTAAATTTCAAGGTTATTAACTATTTCAAAAATTTAATACTCAAAAACTTGAATAAAATTTAACTTTGATATCAAAAGCTAAATTTTAAAATCGGCGACGGTGTCAAATTTGATGCCGTTATTGCAATAATTTTAGAATAAATTTAACTACATAGACCAAAAACGAACTCACCAAAAATATAAAAACAAGATTGTGTAACCAAAATTTTAAAATTTTTAAAGTAAAATACCAAAATTTAAGGATTAAAAAATGACGCTGCAAAAATTTGACAAAATAAAAGAAACGCTTAAAATTTGGCTCACCGCAACGCTAAAGATCAAGGACAAACAGCTACTGCACTACGCTTCAAGCCTGAGCTTTCACACGATTTTATCTATCATTCCAGTTCTTTTAATCTCGTTTTCAATCTTTACGCAAATGCCTAGTTTTAGTGTTTATTACGGCAACATCAAAGACTTTGTATTTGCTCAGCTTCTGCCATCAAACCAAGAAATTATCAGCCAATATGCGGAGGAATTTTTAAAAAATAGCACTACGCTTGGCGTGCTTGGATTTGTGGCGATACTTCTTACATCGGTGATGTTTTTTAGCGATTTTGAATATGTTATTAACCGTATAATGAGAACACAAAGCAGAAATTTCTGGAACTCACTAAGCGCGTATTGGACGCTCATTACGCTAGCTCCATTGGGGCTTGGGCTTAGCTTTTATCTTTCAAATATGTTTCAAAATATTTTAAATTCCAACCAATTTACAAGCTGGATAAATTTCCTTAGTATCTTTGCATACCTAATCATTTGGGCTATATTTTGCATAACTTATCTAATCTCAATAAACCGCCCAATAGCCTTAAGAAACGCGCTTTTTAGCTCATTTATAGCATCGCTTATTTGGTATTTTGGCAAAAATATATTTATATTTTACGCTGCAAACAACAAAACATACCTAAATATTTATGGTTCATTTTCTGTTGTATTGCTATTTTTTGTGTGGATTTATGTGTCGTGGATCATATTTCTTTACGGCGTGAAGCTGTGCGCGTATCTGGAAAAAGTGGGTGAACAAGAAAATTTAAATAGTTAAATTTTAAATATTTTTAAAGCAAGATTAAAAAGCAAAGTAAATTTAAAGACACCGTAACGGTGGCTAAAATTTTGCTTTTAACACTCACCAAACTTAACGCGTTGTAGAGCAAAAACAGCCAAAGTGGCACAGGGAAATTTGTGCCACTTGCGCGCCAAGATAAAAATTTTAGCAAATACTCATCAAACAAGCCGCCAAATTCAAAAGTGTGCAAAATAAGCGAAAGCGGATAAAAAATAACAAACAAAAAAGTAAGCGGCAAAGCACAAAACTGCTGAAAAGAAATCAACGGAAAAAAATAAAGCACGGGCAAAATCATTGCCAAAAATACCCAAAAATTTAGCAAAATAACATTTGTTAAATTTGAAAATTGCACCGAAAAATGATGCAAATAAAGATAAATGTAAAAAATTCCCAAGCAAGAAAAATAAAATCCTATGCTAAAAATAAGGCTTGGAAAAAGCGCGATCGCAACTAAAACCACCACAAAAAGTAGCTCGTAGTTTAAAATTTTAATATTTCTGCTGAGTAAATAAAACAAAACTAAGCTCATCAAAATAGCTCTTAAAAACGACGGCACAAACCCAATAACTGCAAAATACAAAAGCAAAATCGCAAAAATACATACGCTAATATCAAATTTGGCATTTCTATACGGAAAATTAACGTGAAAATGGCGGTAAATTGGGCTAAAAATAAAATACAAAAAGCCAAAAATCAATCCTACGTGATAGCCAGATATTGCGATTAAATGCGCAACTGCGTAAAAATTTACGTCCTCTCTCAACTCCTTGCTTATGGGCGTTGCCAAAAATAAAGCCGCATAAAGCTCGCTTGTTTTGGAATGCTGATGTTGCACGGTTATAAATTTGTAAAATTTATCTCTAATTTTATTTAAAATACCACTTTGCGAATGATAACGAAGCGGAAAGATTCCCATATTTGGCATATAAAAACTTCCGCTTAAAAAATCATTAAAACCAAGCCTATCTTTTATAACTGAAATTTTTACAAATTTACCAGTTTGAAGCTGTAATGAAAAATTTTTCGTGCTCGTATAAAAGCCAAATTCGTCCGTTTGAAGCTTTAAAACACGGTAAGTTTTGTTTTGCTTACTTGTTTTGTTATAATCTTGCACAACTTTTGCGATCAATATCTCGTGTTTTTGGCTTTTAAATTGCTTAAAATCGTAAAATTTTAAACCTAAGTTAATTACAAAAACCACAAAACAAATCAGGCTAAAAAGCCAAATTTCACGCCTAGTTTCAAAGAGTTCGTGCATTAAGTGCTTTTAAAATATACTTCATTTTGCACCCTTGTTTTATCAACAAAGCGAGTAAATTCCTTCTGAAAAATAATATCAACGTTTCCAACCGGACCATTTCTATTTTTACCAATAATAATCTCAGCCTCTTCTTCAAGTTTATTTGAGACAAATTTTGATACGTATTCCTTGCCCTCAGCTTTGGCCTTTTTCATCGCCTCTTTTTCGGCTTGTTCGCGATAAACCTCATCTCGATAAACAAACAAAATCATATCAGCATCTTGCTCTATCGCGCCAGATTCGCGCAAATCGCTTAACATCGGACGCTTATCATTTCTAGCTTCTAAGCTTCGATTTAGCTGAGAAAGTGCGACTATTGGCATATCTAGCTCGCGCGCCAAAAGCTTTAAGCCACGCGAAATTTCAGCTATTTGCAAGTGGCGATCAGCAAAATTGCTCGTAGCCATCATAAGTCCTATGTAGTCAATCACACACAAGGTTATCTCTGGATGTGTTGTTTTTAGCTTTCTCATCTGCGTTCTTACTTGGTGAATATTTACATATCCACTATCATAAACGAAAAATTTGCGATTTGCCATCTCGTCGCAAGCATCGCTTAGTCTTGCCCATTCCTCGTCATCAAGCTTGGCTGTCATTATGTTTTGCAAACTTATTGATGTTTTAGCCGAAAGCATTCTTAGCATTATTTGCTCAGCTGGCATTTCCAAAGAGAAAAACACAACACCCTTTCCGCGTTGCAAAATATGGCTGATAAAATTTAAACAAAGCGTTGTTTTTCCCATACCTGGTCTTGCTGCGACGATTATTAAATCACCATTTTTAAAGCCCTTTGTCATCTCATTTAACTGGCGAAATCCAGTGTCAATTCCGACTATATCCTTATCCTCGATAGTCTTTTGCTTTTCAAGATGTGCGATCACATCGTTGATGATAGTAAAACTATCTTTTATCACGCCAGCGACGTTTCCTTCTACGAGCGAATAAAAACTCTGCGACAACTCATCAACCATATCTCTGCTTGGTCTATCTTCGCTAACTTTACTTGGAATTTGATGAGCTATTTTAACCAAACTTCGTTTTATGGACTTCTCTTTTAGCTCGGTTGCGTATTTTTTGACATCAAGTATCGAATTTATACCTAAAATTCCAGCAAAAATATCTTCGTTAAATTTTTCGCCCAAACGCTTTTTAATAAAGCCCGTTTCAACCGGCTCATCGTTATTTATACACTTTATCATCGCGGCAAAAATTTCACCGTGAGCTTTGAGATAAAAGTCCTTTGGTTCTATGAGATCAAAAATTTCAGCTAGATTATCTGTGCTGTAAAGAATCGAGCTAAGAACTGCTCGCTCCATATCAAGGTCGTAGAGATTGTGCAAGTCTAAATTTTCACTTTTTTCTTTTGACATTTTTTTCCTTTTTAAACTATTGGCGAGATTTTATCTCATCGTCGATCTCGGCTAAAAACCTATCTACAAGCTTATTTTCGGGTAGTTTTGCGACAACTTCGCCACGACGCATTATCATACCGTTTCCTTTACCAAACGCTATGGCTACGTCCGCACCCTTCGCCTCTCCGATAGCATTTACAACACAACCCATCACGCTTATGTTTAGCGGCTCTTTTATATGCTTAGTTTTTTCCTCTACTAGCTTAACTGCCGCCATCAAATCAGCCTGCAAACGACCACAAGTCGGACAAGAGATTATATTTAACCCCTCTTTTTGACGACCACTATCTTTTAAAATTGCCTTTGCTACTTTAATCTCTTCTTCAAGCTCGCCAGTAATGCTAACTCGCATAGTATCGCCTATACCATCAAGCAAAAGTCCACCTAATGCGATTGCCGACTTTATCGTAGCGTGAAAGCTAGTCCCTGCCTCTGTTACGCCTAAATGAAACGGATAAATGACCTTTGGACGAAGTGCGCGGTAAGCCGCCATAGTCTGCTCAACATCGCTTGATTTAAGCGAAATTTTGATGTCGGTGAAATCAAAATCTTCAAGTAAATTTATGTTATAAAGCGCACTTGCGACCATTGCTTCAACCGTGCGACCATATTTGTTTTCAAACTGAGCTTCAAGCGAGCCAGAATTTACGCCGATGCGGATTGGCAAATTTCGCCGCCTGCACGCATCAACAACCGCTTTTATATTCTTAGTTGAACCTATATTTCCTGGATTTATGCGTATAGCATCGACAAATTCGCTAACGATAAGTGCGTAGTTGTGGTTAAAATGAATATCTGCGACGACTGGCAACGGGCTTTTTGCAACAACCTCTCTTAACGCAACTGTATCTTCTTTGTCAAAAACAGCGCACCGAACAATGTCACAACCAGCAAAATAAAGCCGATTTATCTGCTCTAACGTCCCCTCTACGTCTTTTGTCTTACTAAATGTCATCGACTGGACTGATATTGGCGCATCGCCACCAATTTTAATATCACGAATTTTTATCTGTTTTGTTGGATACCTTTGCAAAATGTGCCTTTAAAATAGAAAGAACTTATTATATAAATTTTTTCCTTTCAAATAAATTTACTATCAAAAAATAAAACTATTTGTTAAAAACCTCTTGTCTGTATTGCCAAACATCTATGAATTTAGATCTATCGTCACTTAATTTTTGCAAATGCATATCTATGTTTTTACTATTTAATTCGATACCAACATCCATATATTCTTCTTTGCCAATGAGTCTATCGAGTATCATATTTCCAACATTTGGCTTATATCGGTATTTTATCGCTAGTTATCTCGTTATAAATTTCAAAATCAACTATTCGAAACGGCTTTTGTTATACTTTTTTGCAACTTTATATACCAATAAAACGACATCTTTTTTCATTTTAGCCAAAATCGTATCCTAAAAAATAATCAAACGATTCCCATAATCTTATATGAAACGGATTAAAAATTATATCCATTTTAATGCTATTTTTATAGGCAATTTCCAAAATCCTTTCTAAGTCTAAGAAGCTATTTTCGCCTGTATTAGTGTAAGTATAATCTTTGGAATCGCTTTTATAATAATATTTTTCGATAGCAATAAATTCATTCATGCAATTTTTATCTTTTTGTGATACTAACGCATGCCCATTTGTTAATGTAACATTATTACCTATTTTAAGTATTGTCTTAAAACTATAAATTAACATATCTATGCTAAAAAGATATTTTGCAAAATTAATATTATCTGAAATTTCTTCATATTTTTTTGTCGGCTAAACATAAAATAATCAAGACCTAATCAAACCTGTTGTAAATTACCTTGGCTTATTGCTAATTCTAACAATTGCTTACCTTCGTATATTGTTGCTGCTGAAATTCCAAGATTATATGAAGGTTGCTTAAAATATTTATGATTTACATTTATGCCATCTTGTATTCTTGATGTCTAAATAGCAACAGAAAAAGGCTTTACTTGCAATAGCGACTTTTTCTAAATTAAAAAAGTCTATTTTATATACTATATGGATTTATAACAAAATTTATAACAACAACTGCAATAAACCAATTTTTTACCCATTTTGCCCAAGTCATTTTTCCCCTTAAAAATCAAAATATAAAAATTCGGAGATTTTATTGAGTGAAAATACGGCATATACAAAAATAACCGAAGAAAATAAAATAGTTTTAATATTAAATTTCAATTGATTTATAAATTCAATGCTATTTTTAAACAAAATCACCAAAATAAAATTAAATGCTATAAAGAAAAATGTATTTATGTTTCCGACATTTTGTATAAAACCAAAAAATACAACTCCGTATTCTGATAAAAAGCCAAATTTAGCCACCAAGAAATTCGGTAAAGTTATGCCACTTAGTCCAGCCATTCCTTTAAGCACTTTAAGTGCATCTTCAAATGCTTTGGCTCTAAAAAAATATCCAAGCGATATTGACGAAGTTAAACGTCATTATCCAAGCTAAAATTTTGTTTAATTTAAAGCCAAGCTCGCTCCAAATTCTATGAATTACAAGAGCGCAGCCGTGTAAAAATACCCAAAAACAAACGTTCAGCCCGCTTTGTGCCAAATACCGCCTATCACAAAAGTTACCATCAAATTCACATACGTTCGCGCCACGTCTTTGTGGTTTCCGCCAAGTGGTATATAAGCATAATCTTTCAAAAAACGGCTCAAATTTATATGCCATCTGCGCCAAAAATCTTGAATATTTAACGCTTTGTAAGGTGAATTAAAATTTATGGGAAGTTTAATGTTGAAAATAAGAGCCACGCCGATAGCCATATCGCAATACCCGCTAAAATCAAAATAAAGCTGAAACGTGTATGAAAGCAAGGTCGCACTCTACGCCTCAAAAAATGTCAAAATTTCAGTTTTATCAAAGCTGTTTGTAGTCCAAAAGTATCGGCGATCACGACTTTTTGAAAAGTCCAATCGAAAAAATAAAAATTCCAAGAGCTAAATTTTTGTAATTAATTATTTTATTTTTGATATTTGCAAATTGTGGCATCTCTTTGTGATGGACGATAGAACCAGCGATGATTTGCGGGAAAACGTTACAAAAGGCAATAATCTAAAAAATCATAAGGCTTTCGCCCCCCCCCGCAGTATCTACTAGGTAGGCGATTTGCTGAAATGTAAAAAACGAAATCGCAAGAGGTAAGAGTAAATTTAAGTTTTGTATTTGCGCACCAAAGGCAAAATTGATATTATTTATCAAAGAATTACAGTATTTAAAATAGCCAAGCAAGGCTAAATTTGCGCCTATTTCAAGCGCCAAAATCGCCTTTTTTGAAATTTTACTATAGTTTCAGTCAGATGATGTAATTAAATGCAATCGAGCCTATTATTAGCGGTAAATAGACCAAATTTCACCAGCTTAAAAAAATAGCGATGAGAGCACTAAAAATCCATTTGCAACTCGTATCAGATGCCTTTTGTTTAAAAAATAAATAAAAAAACGTTATGAGCAAAAACAAAAATATAAATTCGTAAGAGTTAAAAAGCATTTGAAAATCCATAAAATTTTTGCGAAGTTATAATAAATATTGATTAAATTTAGCTAAAATTTAACGGATCGACATCAACATCAAAGCCCATTTTATAACAAATTTTAGCCGCTTTTAAAAGTGGTTTATGCGATATTGAGCGCATAAGTATCTCAAATCTATACTTTCCTCCTAGAATTTCTATCCCGCATTTGCCGTTGCCAATTATTTGCAAATCAGGCTGAATTTGCGCTAAATTTTCTAGCACAGCTACACATTCTTTCGTCTTTTGTTCGGCCAAATTTTGATCTTCATTACTAAAAACCGCACGCACAAGCCTAGTAAATGGCGGATAAAGCCCATTTCTGTAAATTTTCTCATCAGATAAAAATGTGTCATAATCATTGATGAAATTTTCAAAAAACTCCCTTTGACGACTCTGCACCACAACTCTGCCCTCGCCAGCCCTGCCAGCCCTGCCAGCAACTTGCATAGCCAGAGCCAAAGCCCTTTCGCGCGCCCTAAAATCAGGAAAATTTAATAGCTCATCAACGCCCATTATGACAGCTAAATCGACATTGTGGTAATCGTGTCCTTTGCTTAACATCTGCGTTCCAACCAAAATGTCAATCTCGCGCGAATTAAAAGCTTTAAGCGAATTTTCAAGTTTTTTCTGCGTCGTTATCTCATCTCTGTCAAATTTTGCTATTTTGCACAATGGCAAGGCATTTTGGAGCAAATTAACAACCTCATCAGTGCCGATTTTTTTAGCCTCAATCATCTCGCTTCCGCACTTTTCACACGAATTTGGCACAGAAGAACTAAATCCACAATACTGGCATTTTAGTAAATTTTGCCTTTTGTAAAAACTCATTCCAATGCTACAAAATGGGCATTTTATCGTGTTAGCACAATCCTTGCAAGCCAAAAATCTAAAATTCGCCCTAGTAGGCAAGAAAACGACCGCTTGCTTTTTGCGTTCAAGACTGCATCTTAACTCTGTTAAAATCAAATCGCTTATCTTTGTTTCGCTCTCGTCATAAATGAAATTTTTTTGCGCTTGAAAAAATGTGCCTTTTAGCCTAAAAAACGGCTGTTTTGCGTAAGTTGTCAAACTTGGTGTAGCCGAGCCCAAAACGACTTTGAGATCAAATTTACTAGACAAAAAAAGTGCCAAATCGCGGGCGTTGTAATGTGGATTTTGAGCTGATTTGTAGCTCTCATCGTGCTCTTCATCGACAATTATCAAGCCAAGATCGCTAAATGGCAAAAACAGAGCCGATCTGGCTCCAGCTATGAGCCTAAATTCTCTGCTTTGAAATTTTGCCAAAATTTCATCTCGTTTTTTTTGCGTTACTTTTGAATGCCAAACGCCAAAATTCTCGCCAAAATAGTGCTTTAAACGCTTTGTCATCTGTGGGGTAAGTGAAATTTCAGGCATTAAAAGAAGCACCTGTTTGCCATTGTTTAAATACTCGCTTATCAATGAAAAGTAAATTTCACTTTTTCCGCTACCCGTATCGCCAAAAATCAAGCTACTTTTATGATCTTTTGCAAACTCCAAAGCCTTGCTTTGTGCCTCACTTAATTTAGGAATTTTGTCGAAATTTTGCACTTTCGTAGGTTTTGGTAAAATCTCAAGTGGCGTAAAAAGACCAGCGGTAATGGATAAATTTGAAACGTAATAGTATGAGATAAATTCCAAAAGTGCAATCTGAATTTCAGTAAGTTTTTTGGGTAAAATTTGCAAAATTTCAAGTGTTTTAAAACTTGGTTTTTCAACCTTTTTTAATATATACCCAAGAGTTTTCTTGCCCCTTAGCAAAACCATAACTTGCGTATAAGGCTCGATATTTTCATCACTTTGATAAGTTAGCGCAGATAAATTTAATCCACTAAGCAAAATTTGATAATAATTCATCTACTCAAAATCGTACACAGCTCATCTTGCTGGTCGCACTCAAACCGCCCATTGGCTCTATCATAGGTAAAGGTTGTTGATTTTTTATTAAGCTCAAATTTATAAATCCCACCTTTTTCATCGCCACCTCCACTCCAACCGTAGCTTTGTGTATCGATTTTTTGCGAAACTGGCGATTGCAAAACATTGCCAAAAAGCATTCCATTATCGCCAATTTTATCTAAATTTGGATACTCAAAAACCCCACTTAGCATATTTATCGAATAAATATTTACTATAGCGCTTTGAATGCTAGAAATTTGAGATTTTGTTTTGACAATGATAGCATCCTCTCTAGCAGTGAAAATTTTAGGCACAGCAACAGAAGCTAAAATGCCTAAAATAACAATAACAAAAATGAGCTCAATTAGAGTAAATGCGCCCCTCATAGCCGCTAAAATTTAACACCTATGCCACTTATGGCTATCTCGCCTATCCCGCTTAACTCGTTTGTATAAGTTGCTACGTCGCTATTTGCATCAACTGATTTTTTCTTATATGAGAATTGGCTGTTGAGTATAGTTTTAATGCCTTGCATATCTAAAATTCTCTTACATATCGCCTCGTTTGCGTCTGTGCCAGCACTTATTTTTAAATACGCTGGTTTTTCATCACTACCGATATTTGGGAAAAGCAAAATTTGGATACATCTTTTGTTAGCCGTCAAAAGCTCACCAACAATTTCGCTTCCAGTACTTCTATTTTGTCCGTTTTGATTAGGTCTTATCGCGTCTGCAAACGAAACATTTGTCATCATGCTAAAACTACTTGCAAAACCAGCCTGAGATGTGTAATAAGCACCAATGTCGCCAATTAAAGTCGTTAAATTCGTAGCTGCTTTGGCTACCTCCGCATCTTCTCTTGTTGTTGTTAATTTAGGCACAGCAACTGTTGCTAAAACACCCAAAATAACAATAACAAAAATAAGCTCGATCATCGTAAAACCCTTACGCATGCACTCTCCGAAATTTAATTTATTTTAAGTTGCGATTTCATCGCTTAGTTTTTGAGCAAGAACCTCTAAATCGCGTTCTTGCTGGTAGTTTTCGTAGCATTTTTGAACAAATGCGCTAAGAAGTTGCTTAACTTCAAGATATTTTTTGCCACCTAAAAATACCTGCCAATCATGCTCAAAACTTTTAGCAAACTCATCTTCAAGGCTTATTGTGTAGTCTTTTGAAGATATAGTAACCGTGATAGTTTTCATTTAAATTATTTGCCTAAAACAGCTTCTATCTTGCGAATAACATCATCACTTTCGATATTTTTATCTTTTAATTCTTCTTCAAGACGTAAAATTTGGTTGCTTTTGGCTTCGTTTTGAGCCTTTGTGCTTATTAGTTGATTACGCAAATTCTCGTTTTCTTCGATAACTTCGTTATATTTAGTAAGTAAATCATTAACTTTTGCGGTTAAAGTATTTAAAACTTTATCATTTTCAAACATTTCAGAACCTTTATTTGGTATAATTTTGGCTAATTGTAACAAAAAAAAGCAAAATTTTAAAGGCTATAAATGCAAAATTTTGAAATTTCATCTAAATTTTCGCCTTCTAGCGATCAAGCAAAAGCGATCCAAGGAATCGTCAAAAGCATAAATTCAGGAAACAAATATCAAACCTTGCTTGGCGTAACAGGGTCTGGTAAAACTTTTACTATGGCAAACGTCATAAAAGAACTTAATATGCCAACTTTGATAATGACTCACAACAAATCTCTTGCAGCACAACTTTATAGCGAATTTAAGGGTTTTTTTCCAAAAAACCACGTTGAATATTTTATAAGTTATTATGATTACTATCAACCAGAAGCGTATATACCAAGAAGTGATTTATATATCGAAAAAGACAGCTCTGTAAATGAAGAATTAGAGCGGCTTAGACTCTCAGCAACCGCTTCGCTTCTTAGTTTTGATGATGTCATTTGCGTAGCGTCAGTTTCGGCTAATTACGGTTTGGGTAATCCAGCTGAATATCAAGGAATGGTGCAATACCTAAACAAAGGCGATAAAATTTCGCAAAAATCCCTGCTTTTGCGCCTTGTCGATATGGGATATAAAAGAAATGACAACTATTTTGATCGTGGTGATTTTCGCGTAAATGGCGATGTGGTAGATATCTATCCAGCTTATTATAACGATGAAGCTTTAAGGATAGAATTTTTTGGCGACGAAATAGAAGATATGTATCATTTTGACATTTTAAGCAACAAAAAGCTCAAAAATGTCGAGAAATTCACCCTTTACGCCTCATCTCAATTTATAGTAGGTGCGCAACGTTTAAAAATCGCAATCAAACAAATTCAAGACGAACTTGACGATAGGATAGCCCAATTTAACGCTGCTGGGAAGCTAGTTGAAGCCCAAAGATTAAAGCAAAGGGTCGAATTTGACTTGGAGATGATGAACGCAACTGGAATGTGTAAGGGCATTGAAAATTACGCGCGCCACCTGACCGGACAAAAGGCGGGCGAGACGCCTTATTCGATGTTTGATTATTTTGAAGTTAGCGGGAAAGATTATCTAGTAATCGTCGATGAAAGCCACGTTAGTTTGCCACAGTTTCGCGGTATGTATGCAGGTGATAAGAGTCGCAAAGAAGTGCTTGTAAATTACGGTTTTCGCTTGCCTAGCGCACTTGATAACCGTCCGCTAAAATTTGACGAATTTATCAGCAAAAAGGCAAAATTTCTCTTTGTTTCAGCTACTCCAAACGAATACGAACTTGAACTAAGCAAAAACCATATTTATCAACAAATTTTACGCCCAACTGGGCTACTTGATCCGCAAATAGAGCTAAAAGATAGTCAAAATCAAGTCGAAATTTTATTCGATGAAGCCAAAAAAACAATAGAGCAAAACGAGCGCGTTTTAGTTACGGTGCTGACAAAAAAGATGGCTGAGGAGCTAAGTCGCTACTATACAGAGCTTGGTATAAAAGTCAAATATATGCACTCAGATATCGATGCAATCGAGCGAAATGAGATCATTCGTGGACTGCGAGGTGGTGAGTTTGATATGCTAATTGGCATAAATTTGCTCCGCGAAGGACTTGATCTGCCAGAAGTTAGTTTAATAGCCATAATGGACGCTGACAAAGAGGGATTTTTAAGATCCACAACAAGTCTGATTCAAACAATGGGACGAGCTGCTAGAAACGTAAATGGGCGCGTTTTGATGTTTTGCAAGAAGATTACAAAATCTATGCAAGAGGCGATGGATATAACGCTAAATCGTCGCAAAATACAACAAGAATACAACAAAATCAACAACATAACGCCAAAATCAGCAAGTAGAAACATAGAAGAAAGCCTAAAAATCAGCGAAGATGAGGGGCAAATTTACAAAAAAGGCAAAAATTTAGAGAAAATGCCAGCAAGTGAGCGAGCCAAAATTGTCAAGGAATTAAGAGCGCAAATGCTTAAAGCTGCAAGTGAGCTGGAATTTGAAAAGGCGGCGGCTTTAAGAGATGAAATAGCAAAACTTAGAAAACTCTAAATTTTGCTATTGGTCTTTAAAAGGCGTTTTAACTCTCTTTTAGAAGCTTAGATACGAGGTATTCTGTGCCAACTTTTTCATTGTCTTTTTTGATGGTTTTGTATAATTTACTAACGTGCTCTTCTAAAATTTCTTGTGAATTTATGCCTTGCTCGCTCGAATTTGCCCTGTAATATTCGCCATCACTTCGCAATTCAAACGCAAGTTCGTTGTCGCTTAATTGAAGTTTTAAAAATTCCAGCAACCTGTCTTGTAAATTTTTATCAATTATCGGAGTCATGAGTTCTAACCTACGCTCTAGGTTTCTAGGCATCCAATCTGCGCTAGAAATGTAAATTTGTGGATCAGCATTTTTAAAATACAAAATTCTAGCGTGTTCTAGGTATTTGCCGACAATTGAGCGAACACGTATGTTTTCGCTACCTTTCACGCCTGGCCTAATGCAACAAATTCCGCGCACGATAAGATCTATACTCACACCAGCTTGACTGGCTTGACTTAGCGCATTTATCAAATCCCCATCCACCAATGCATTCATCTTGGCGATAATTTGACCATCTTTTCCAAATTTAGCCTCATTTTTTATCATTTCCAAAACGCGCTCTTTTATCTGCATAGGCGACATAGATAGCGTTTGCAAGCGGCGATTTTTAGAAAAGCCAGAAAGGATATGAAAAAAAGTTGTCGTGTCGTTTGCAAATTCGTTTTTGCTGGTAAAATAGCTCACATCGGTGTAAATTTTAGCAGAACCGCCGTTGTAATTGCCTGTGGCAAGGTGCATATAAAATTTCAATCTATCGCCTGACTGACGTATAACTTGGCTTACCTTGGCATGAACCTTAAAACCTGTAATGCCGTAAATAACGTGCGCTCCAGCATCTTCGAGTGCCTTTGCCCAATGAAGGTTATTCTCCTCGTCAAATCGTGCTTTAAGCTCAACCATAACAGTTACTTGTTTTCCATCGCTTGCCGCATCAATTAAGCTTTGAATGATTGGCGAATTTTTATCCACGCGGTAAAGTGTCATTCTAATTGATATGACTTTAGGATCTTTACTGGCTTCTTTTATGAATTGAACAACTGGATCAAAACTTTCATAAGGATGCAAGACTACAACGTCTTCTTTGTCGATCGTGTCAAAAATGCAACTGTGCTCACTAAATGGCAAAAGCGTTCTTGGCGTGTATGGTGGCAAACAAAGGTGTGAAAATTCTTTATTTGCAACAATCTGCCAAAGCGAATTTAACGTAATTGGGACAGAGTATTCATAAACATCTTTGTAGAAAATTTTCATATGAGCGTTTAAAAATTCAACAATATCAGGGTCTGCGCCTTTTTGTATCTGCATACGCACAAACGCGCCCTTTCGGCGGAGTTTTAGTCCTTGCTCTAAAATCATCATAAAATCATCAGCTTCCTCTTCTTCTATGACAATATCGGCATTTCTCGTAACCCTAAACGCCGCCGCACTAATAAGCTTGTATCCAGGGAAAATTTCCTCAACGTGGCGGTGCACGATCGTTTCAATGGGGACATAAACGTTATCACTTGCTTGGTAAAATCTAGGCAAAACGCGTGAAATTCTTATCATCCCGTATTTTAAAATTTCAGGATGCTCAATGTCTGAAAGCTTAACAGCCAAACTAAAACTAAGATTGTTTAAATGTGGATACGGATGAGTGGCATCAACTGCGATAGGAACAATTACTGGTAGGACGTTTGAGAAAAAATATTCATCGCATTTTTCTTTAAGCAAGCTGTCGATTTCATCGTAATTCTTAACAAAAAGCCCTTTTTGAGCGAGTTGATTTAGCGTATCTTTATAGATATTTTCAACCACTTCAAGCTCATCTTTTATGTATTTTCTAATCTCTCTTAACTGATCTAGCGGACTCATCTCGTCATCACCACTGGCAACAACCCCAGCGGCAAATAACTGCTTTAACCCAGCTATCCTAATCATATAAAATTCATCTAAATTTGTCATATAAATAGCAATAAATTTTAACTTTTCAAGTGGCGGAAGGTCCTTCTGGCACTGCGCCAAAACACGCGAATTAAAACGAAGCCAACTAAGTTCCCTGTTTATAAAAATGCTATTTTGCTCTGCCATTTTTATCCTTTATCGTTTTGGTTTTGATTTTAGCAAATTTATTATAAAAAGTATCAAAAAATAAATAAAATATAAATTTTAAAACATGCAAAATGTAAAAAATATCAAATTTTAAACCACGTCTTAACATTTTTTAATAAACATTAATAAATTATGAATAATTATGATATAATGCGAGAAGATAAATTTTAAATATAAATCTTTTAAGGAAACGCTTTGGAATACGTAGTGCCAGTTATTATATTGATAATCGCTCTTGGTGTATTTTACATTTTTAAAAAAGTATCAATGTAAGAAAGTCCGACATTGATACTTTAAATTGTTATTTATGCTCTTTTTTATATTCGTTTAAAAAAGCGTAAATTTCGTCTTTCAATTTTAGCTTTTCTCGCTTTAAATTTTCTATTTCTAAATCGCTGCTAGTGCCTGCTTTTTGGAGTTCAGTTATCTTTTCATCAAGCTCATTATGCTTATCAAAAAGCGTTGTAAATCTAGCGTTTGTGTTTTTTAGCTTTGTTATAAGCTCTCTATCTTCGTGAAACATCTAATCTCCTTGTTATAAATTTGCAACAACATTTTAGCAAAGTTTAATTTAAAGTAATTTTATAAATAGCTTTTATAATATACGCAAATATTTAAAACTTGCTTAATACATTTTTCAAATTTACAGCTCTAAAATTTTAGGTAAAAATTGGCACACTGTTTTGGATTTCATATTCGTTATAGTTTAAACTAAAATCGTTTTTACTTTCTATATTTCAAAAAAGAACACAAAACACAACAATCTGCCTAAGTTTATATCTTCGCCAAACAACCTTATTTTAATCATTTATAAAAGATGATATTTTATGTCTTTAGCCATATAAATAATCACAAAGTATTTTGGCTTTTTTACCAAATTATGTAAAACACAGTGCGAAACCTAGCTCATACTTCATGCTTTTAAAAACTAAACGCTTTTAGTAAAACATCAATATCATAAAGCTTAATAATTTATCAAAATCAAGTTATATAAAAACACTTTAATTATCGAGGACTTATTAAAACTTTAAATGTGTTGGCAAAAGCCAACGTTAAATCACTTTGCTAAATTAAAAATTTCTCTTATAATTTCTTTCGTATAAAGCCCGTCTTGTCCCCAGGCGACGGCATTAGCGTGCGCAACATTTATGGTTTCGTCTAAAATTTCATTTTGGATTTTTACCTCGCTTAAGCTAGTCGGAGTGCCTATTTTTTCAAACCATTTTTTCAAAGCTTCTATGCCATCATCAGCAGTTTTTAATCCGAAAATTTCACGAGAAAAACGCTCAAACGCACTTAAATTTCTACTTTTATACCACTTCATCCAAGCTGGCATAATGACTGATAAGCCAGCCCCGTGAGCGCAATTTACAACTGCACTCATAGCGTGTTCTAGCATATGATTTGGATATGAGTAGTCTTTTGTGCCAACGTAAGTCATACCGTTTAGTGCCATCGTAGCAGCCCATGCAAACTCGGCTCTGGCGTCATAATCGGACGGATTTTTTAGCAAAAATTCAGTTGTTTTCATGACAGTTTTGATATTTGCTTCAATATAAGAATTTATAAGTTCTGGCTGAATTTTAGCCGTAAAATAGCCCTCGATGCTGTGTGCGATAATATCGGCGGCTGAATATACCAAATATTGGCTACTTACACTGGCTTGAAGTTGCGGATTTATAACAGAAAGCGTGGGATATAAGCACTCGCCGTGTATGGAAAATTTTTGCTTAGTTTGCTCTTTTGTTACAACCCCACCGCTATTCATCTCAGAACCCGTTGCCGCAAGTGTAATAATGTCAAAAATTTTAAGCGCCTTATCTGGAGTTTTACCTGTAAAAAAGTCCCAAACATCACCATCATAAAGCGCGCCAGCAGCAATTGCTTTTGCACTGTCTAAACAAGAGCCACCACCCACGCTTAAAACGCTATCGGCACCAAATTCCTTAGCTATTTGCACGCCTTCATAAACCTTGCTTAAAACAGGATTGCTAACCACGCCACTAAGCGCGATAAATTCTATCGAATTTTCTTGCAAGCTTTGGATCACTTTATCATATAGCCCATCTTTTTTTATGCGTTCGCTTCCATATATCAAAACAGCCCTTTTAACGCCAAATTCACTCATATAAGAGCCGATATTTCTCTCTTTTTCTCTACCAAATTCTATCCTTGTAGGATTACGAAATGAAAAATCAAACATTTTATATCCTTTTTTAAAATTTAAATTACACTATTATAGCTAACTTTGTTATTTTTTTACAAAATTTCACTTACTAATGCTTTTATAAATTTAAAAAGATATAATTACGCATTAAAAACAGACAAGGCGATTGTATGCAAAAAACACAAACTAAATATATATTTGTAACGGGCGGGGTTTTAAGCTCACTTGGAAAAGGTATCGCAGCGGCTAGTATAGGCACTTTGCTTAAACACACTGGATTAAAAGTTAGTATTTTAAAGGCTGATCCATACATAAATGTCGATCCTGGCACGATGTCGCCGTTAGAACACGGCGAAGTTTTTGTAACCTATGACGGTGCAGAAACGGACCTTGATTTGGGACATTACGAGAGATTTTTAGATGAAAATTTAAGCCAGGATAATAACTTCACGACTGGACGCGTTTATAGCACGGTTATAGAAAAAGAGCGCAGGGGCGATTATCTTGGCAAAACCATACAGGTTATCCCTCATATCGTAGGCGAGATCGTCGATCGTATTAAAAGAGCTGGCGAAGGCAAAGATGTGCTAATTGTTGAGATCGGTGGAACGGTTGGAGATATAGAAGGATTGCCGTTTTTAGAGGCTATCCGCGCTCTTCGCATAGAAGTCGGCAGAAAACGAGCGATGAATATACATTTAACGCTTATACCGTATATAAAGGTGGCGGGCGAGCTAAAAACCAAACCGACCCAACACAGCGTTGGTGAGCTTCGCCGTATAGGAATTTCGCCAGATATGATAATTTGCCGTTCAGAAATGCCACTAAACCGCGAGCTAAAAGATAAAATCGCGGCTAGTTGTGGTGTAGAGCGCAACTGCGTGATCGAAAGCCAGGACAGCCAAAGCATATATCAAATTCCGCTCTCTTTTCTAAAACAAGACATTTTAACGCCGATTGCTGAAATTTTAAGCCTTGGCGAATTAAACGTAAATATGCAAAATTGGGACAGTTTGGTAAAACGCATAATCGCACCGACAAAAGAGACGACAATAGCCTTTGTCGGAAAATACGTCGATCTTAAAGAGAGCTATAAAAGCTTAACCGAAAGTATTATCCACGCTGGAGCAAATTTAGACGCGAGAGTAAATCTAAAATGGTGTGATAGCGAAAAAATAGAAGCTGGCAATGTCGAGGATTTGCTAAAAGACGTTGATGGCGTGTTGGTGGCTGGTGGTTTTGGTGAAAGGGGCGTGAGCGGAAAGATAGAAGCGATCAAATTTGCTCGTGAAAACGGCGTGCCTTATCTTGGAATTTGTCTTGGAATGCAGCTTTGTTTGATAGAATTTTCAAGAAATGTGCTAAAACTAGAAGACGCAAATTCGATAGAATTTAACAAAGAGTGCTTAAATCCGATAATCTATCTAATCGACAGCTTCATTGACGCGAACGGACAAAAGCAAATTCGCACTCATCAAAGTCCAATAGGTGGGACAATGCGACTTGGCGCTTACACTTGCGATGTTAAAGATGGTTCTCTTTTAAGCCAAATTTATAACGGAAGCAAAAAGATAACCGAGCGCCATCGCCATAGATACGAAGCAAATCCAAAATACAGAGATGAATTTGAAAATGCTGGACTTATCGTAAGTGGCGAAAGCGACGGACTTATAGAAGTAGTCGAGCTTAAAAATCACCCGTTTTTTATCGGCGTGCAATTTCATCCTGAATTTACCAGTCGCTTAACAAAACCAAATGAGACAATTTTAGGTTTTATTAAAGCAAGCTTAAACAATCACAAATAACTAAGCCGAAATGGCTTAGTTTGCTAATCTTTTTAATAACGCTTCGCAAAATTTATCCACCGAGCTACAAGAAAAACTAAAATAAAGACTTGGCTCAATCATCTCAACTTCGTTTATAAGAGCCTCGTTGTTACTAATTTTTATCATATCAACTCTTGCATATAATGGTTTTGTTGCTAAAATTTCGATCGCATTTTTAGCGATATTTAAGAATTTTTCATTTATTTTTTCCATTTTTTGTATTTTAACACCAAAATTTGAGTTGGCTCGGTAGTCGTTTTCGCTGGGTTTTTTATGGATCGCGTGAGAGAAAATTCCGTCAAAAAATACGGCACAAATTTCACCATTTTCTTTTACTTCGCTTATAAATGGTTGTAAAAGAGCGCCGTTTTTGAACTCTTTTTTAGATAAAATTTCTTCATCAAATCCAGCGTTTATTCTGCTTACACCTATCCCACTTTGTCCGATTATGGGCTTTATCACGCAATTTTCCCAAGGAAAATTTACTCCGTCAAATATCACAGTTGGTATGGTTAGTATTAATTTTTTATTAAGCTCAATAAGATAAGTCTTATAAATATTTTTTATAATTACATTAGTATCATTTAAAATTTTAATTTTATCGTGCTTAATTTGTTGTAAAAAATCCAAAAATTTTTGAAAATTTGCACTATAATCCCAAACCGCAAGTGGCAATAAAATATCGTTTTGGTTAAATTTATATTCCTGCCAAGGTATGATTTGGCACGAAAATCCGAGAGAATTTAAGTGTGATTTAATCAATATTAAATCCTCATTTGCGTCTTGATAAATTTCACAACTTAAAATGCAAAATTTCATTTTATCGCCGATTTTACGGCAACTACTGGAAGTCCGACCGCGTCATAGAAAATATCGGCATTTACTCTATAAAGCTCGCTTATAATATCTTTTGTGATGACATTTTTAGGTTCGCCTTTGGCTTTTATTTTGCAGTCGTGCAAAATAAAATTTCATCACAAAACTGAGCCGCCAGCGACAAATCGTGCAGTATCGTAACGGTTGTTATGTTTTGCTTTTTCGTATATGCTTTGGCGTAGTCTAAAAGAACGCATTGATGGTGCATATCAAGCGCAGATACTGGCTCGTCAAGAAGCAAAATTTTAGGCGTTTTAATCAAAACCGAAGCAAACATTACCATTTGGCGTTGTCCGCCAGAAAGGCTCATTATATCGCGCTTTGCAAGGTGCAAGATACCTAAATTTTGCATAATATCAACCGCCTTTTGAAGCTGCTCATCTTCAACATATAAACTAAGTTTATCAAGTATTCCTAGCAAAACAACTTCAAGTCCCGTTAAAGACGCATTGATAAAGCTGTCTTGTGGCATATATGCAATATGCTTTTTCCAGGCAAAATGGTTTTTAAAATTTAGTTTATCTTGGTTAAACGAAATCTCGCCATCAAATTTTAATTCTCCAAAAATTGCGCTGATAAGCGACGTTTTCCCAGCTCCATTAGGTCCTAAAATTCCATAAATTTTCCCTGGCTGAAATCTAGCGTTTATCTTATCAGCTACGCACAAATCACCTCTTTTAATCGTTACGTTTTTTAACTCTAGCACGAATTTTTCCTTGCTAAAATAATCCAAAAGAAAAACGGAACACCAACAAAAGAAGTAACGATTCCAACCGGAAAAAGTGCGCCTGGGATTATGATTTTAGAAAGAACCGAAGCGATTGATAAAAACGTCGCGCCAACAAACATAGCCGATGGCAAGAAAAATCGTTGATCTTCTCCGACTAAATTTCGCGCTATGTGAGGTGCTACAAGCCCGATAAAGCCGATAACTCCGACAAAACTAATCGCTGTTGCCGTCATAACCGAAACTATGATTAAAATTTTAACTCTTAATCTGCTTAAATTTACGCCCATACTTTTTGCGCGCTCTTCGCCAAGTCTAAGCGCGGTTAGAGCCCACGAATTTTGCATTAACAAAATCACGCAAACAAAAGTAACCACGCTTGCGACGCTTAAATTCGTCCAAGTGGCTTTTTGCAAGCTTCCAAAAAGCCAAAAAAGTATAATCTGCGAAATTTCAGGCGATGAGAGAAACTGAACTAGCGAAAGCAGCTACTGAAATAAAAACAAAAGTGCGATTCCCACAAGAACTAATGTCGAAGAATCAAAGCTTCTAAACGAAGCAAATAAGAACAAAATTCCAGCCGCTATCATCGTCATAACAAACGCGCCAAGTGGGATTGCAAAAACATTTGGCAATCCAAACGAGCCAAAAGCTATAACTAACGATGCGCCAAGTCCAGCAGCAGCGGCAAGTCCAAGCGTGTATGGGCTCGCCATTGGATTATTTAAAAGGGTTTGAATTTCAGCTCCACCAACGCCAAGAGCTGCACCAACTACTAACGCCATAAGTGCGATTGGCAAACGCAAATCATGAACGATTATGGAGGTTGTATTATCAACGTTTATGTGGCTGAAAAAATTTGAAAGAAGTGCATTTAACACTTCTTTTGGCTCTAGCATAGATGGTCCCGTTGCTATATCAAATATCAAAGACACAAACGCAACGCATAAAAACGAAACTATTATGCCAAGCCGTCTTATTTCGGTTTTTCTGTGATTTGCAATAGCTTCGCGCGCGTTTTGATTCACTTATTAGCTCTTATAGCAAATGTCCCAACAGGCACGATAGGAAGGTATTTTTTATGAAATTCCACATACGTTTTAATCGGGTCTAAATCCGCAAAAAGTTCAGGATACAAAGCTTGTGCGATGTATTCGATCATCGAAGCGTCAGTTAAATTTCTCGAAGCTCCCATATAAAGTCCGTAAAATCTGTTGTTTTTCACAGCTGGAAGTTCAGTCCAACCAGCGCGCTTTTTAAATCCAGCAAGGCGTTTTTGAGCCTCTTGCTCTTCTATATTTATACCCATAACTAAAGCTCGTGGATTTTTTTTCAGCTCGGTTTCGCGACCAGTTATCATTATTACGTCAGGTTTTGAAGCGATTACTTGCTCAGGATTAATAGGTGCCCACTGCTCAACAAATGGCGCAGCAATGTTATCTCCGCCAGCTAAATCTATAAGCGAACCCCACATATCTTTGCCGTAAGTAAAACTGTATTCATCTGGACCTTTGTTACCAAATTCTATGTAAATTTTAGGTTTTGGCAAATTTGCCTTTGCAATTTTAGCTGCTATACTATCAGCTACGCCTTTATACCAGTTAGCTATCTCCTTTGCTCTTTGCTCTTCTTTTGTTATTATGCCTAAAATTTCGGTGCTTTTAACGTGAAGTTCGACTTTCTCGCGGTTATAATCAAGCACTACAACAGGAATTTTAGCCTTTTGAAGTGGTTCCATATCGTATTGAAGCACAGCCCACTGCCAAGCGGCTAAAATCAACAAATCAGGCTTTAAAGACAGCACTTTTTCGATCGAAAAAGTTCCGACTTCCACTTCGCCAAAATCTTCAAGCGTGTTTAATTTTGGCAAAGCTTTACTATAAACTTCCCAACTTGACGGCGTCCAACCCGTCCAAACTTCTTTTGAAAAGCCAACTACATTATCAAGTGCTTTTACACCACCAACAGCTAAAAAATCGGTGTAGTAAAAACCAAGTGCGATCCTTTTAAATGGCGGTTTTAGCTTAACTTCCCTGCCTACTGCATCGGTTATGGTTATCTCTTTTGCTGTTGCAAAATTTGCCAAAAACAGTGCAAAAATCACAAAAGCAACCTTAAAAAATGTCTTTTTCATTTTTTTCTCCCTAAAATTTTGTGTAATGAAAATTCGTTTATTCTATCTGAACAATCTTAATTATTATTTAAAATGATTTTAAATATCATTTATGGCTTAAAAGTATTTTCAATTATAATAAATTTAATTTCAAAAGGATATAATTGCGTATCTGAAAAAATAAATAAATTGAGGCAAGATGAATTTAATGTGTAAGAAAAGTAAATTTAATAGTAAAAAATGCGGTGTAGATTTTACTTTTAAAGCGCGTGTAGCTTTCAAAAAAGCTACGCAAGATTATGTTAAATAAAGAAAAGATTAAGGAATTACTGAATAAAAGATTTGAAAAGGATATTCATAAAAAACTTTCAGAAATTCCAACACCAGAGGCTTTAAAAGACGTATTTAAAGGTGCTGCTCGCATAAAAGAGGCGATAGAAAAGAACGAAAAAATCGTCATAGTAGGCGATTATGATGTAGATGGCGTTATAGCTTCGGTTATAATGGCTGAATTTTTTGATGATTTAGGCGTTAGTAATTACACTGTTCGCATACCAAACAGATTTAGCGATGGATATGGGCTAAATCCGCAAATAGTCCAAGATGTATCCGATACTGATTTAATCATCACGGTTGATAACGGAATTTCGGCTGTCGAGGCCGCGCAAATTTGCAAACAAAACGGCATAGATTTAATCATCACCGATCATCATATGCCGCCTGAAATTTTACCAGACGCCTTTGCTATCATAAATCCCAAACAAAAAGATTGCCACTTTCCAAATATCGAAATTTGCGGTGCGCAAGTTGCGTGGTATATGGTTGGTGCGCTAAAAGAGGTGTGCCATATCAATTACGATATGGCAAAATTTTTGGATTTGTTAGCCATCGCGATAATTGCGGATATGATGGAGTTGCGTGATTTAAACAGAATTTTAGTCAAACTAGGTATTTCAAAGCTCAACAGCTCAAAACGTGTGGCATTTAAGGCGATTAAAAATTTCTACGGAAAAGATAAATTTGAGTGTGATGACATAAGCTTTTTGATAGCTCCTCTCATAAATTCCTCAGGCAGAATGAACGATGCGATAAATTCGTTTAATTTTTTGCATACCAAAAACATACGCGAAGCTGACGAATATCTTGATATGATCGTTACTTTTAACAACTCGCGCAAAGAGGAGGAAAAAACGCTCTTTGAGTGCTCACTAAAAGACGTTAAAGACGACGAGCAAATCATCGTAACTTGGGGCAAAGGCTGGCACGAAGGTGTCATCGGCATAGTCGCAAGTCGCTTAGCCAAGCAGTTTAAAAAGCCAGCCATCGTGTTTAGTATCGATGAAAATCGCGCAAAAGGAAGCGCGAGAAGTGTCGGCAAACTCGATATTTTATCGCTCATAGCTACGCACGAAAATTTACTAAGTGGTTACGGTGGACACAAAGGCGCAGCCGGCATTGTCATCGATCCTATAAATTTAGATAAATTTAAAACCGCGATTAATAATTCTTGCTTATTGATGGATTTGCACGAATTTAGCACTTACGACGAACCGCTTGGTGAGATACAAGCAGCTGATGTTGATTTTGATTTGCTTGAAATTTTGGAGTTTTTCGAGCCTTATGGACAGAAAAATCCGCGTCCACTTTTTGAAATAAAATCAGCCACCGTGAAAAATAAAAAGCTAATCGGCAGGGAGCAAAATCACCTAAAATTAATCCTACAAAAAGACGGCAAATGCCTAGAAGCGCTGTTTTTCAACTTCACCTACCAGCCACAAATCGGACAAAATATTGACGTGATTTTCTCGATTTCTAAAAATTCTTTCCGCGGACTGGTTACGCCACAACTTTTGGTAAAAGAAATTTTATAAATTTAATTTCTCGCGTTTGATTCGCACTAAATTTCAAATTTGGTGCGAAATTTTTTAAATATTACATAAAATCCATCTAAATTTTAATGCTTTTTAAGTTTAAACTAAGGGGGGGGGGGGGGGGCAAAATAGTCTTTTATTTCAAAAAAAGGAGATGAAATGAAAATTTCAAAGGTTTTACTTGCCCTTGGCGTTTTAAGCAGTTTTGCGCTTGCAGAAGGCGCATTTATGGGTATAGAAGGTGGTTATAACCTAAAAACTAAAGTCGAGGATGTCAAAGGCGAAGCACCTACATTTGGTTTAAAAGCTGGTTATGATTTTGACAATGCAAGATTTTATGGTAGTTATAATTACTACGCGCAGTTTAAAGATACATTTAAAGTTGAAGATGAAGATTTTGACGCTACTTTTAAATTTAAAGCGCACAAATTTTTACTAAATGCTGATTTTACGCCTGAAATCACTATGGATCTTAAATTAATCCTTGGCGTATATGCTGGAATTAGCTCAGGAACGATCAATTTTGATTCGCCAGTTTTAAAAATAAACAGCACAGGTAGGGATTTTGTCGCAGGTGCGCGACTTGGAGCCGAGTATAGTTTTGATTCAAACAACGCGGTTGAATTTGGTCTTAAATACGACTACACAAAATACGATCTGAAAATACAAGCAGCAAACGTAACGATCGATGATAACATCAAAGAGAAAAACACCGGCTTATATCTAGGCTATAACTACAAATTTCAATCTCTCGGGCGGTTTTCGCCCAAAAATACCTTTTGTGGAATGATAATTGCTTGCAACTAACATCATCATTAACAAAAGGAGAAATAATGAAAAATTCGTTTTTCAAGTTAGTCATTGGTCTAGTTGCCACTGGCTCAGTTGCACTTGCAGAAGGTGCATTTATGGGTGTAGAAGGAGCTTACGCATTTATCTCGAAGCTAAAATACACCAGTAGTGCCAAAGACAGTCAAAGCGCAATTGGCGCAAAAGCCGGCTACGACTTTGATATGTTTAGGGCTTACGGAAGCTATCATTACGCTTTTGAAGCAAAAGATCGTGGCGTAAAGTGGAATTCTCACAAATTCTTGCTAAATGCTGATTATACGCCTACTTTGGCTGATAATTTAAAATTAATCCTTGGCGGATATACTGGAATTTCAGCTCTAAAAATCAAAACAACCAACAACGACAGTGGCTCGGATATGGTTTTTGGTTTAAGACTTGGTATAGAGTGCGGTCTTGATTCAAAAAGTGCTATTGAAGCTGGTTTTAAAGCTGATAAAACGAAATACGACGTCGATCACGGCGAGTATTTGACAGAGAAAAACACTGGATTTTATCTAGGCTACAACTACAAATTTTAACTCCAAGAGCTCGTTTGAGCTCTTTTTAATAAAACATAAATTTATTCGCAACGCAACCCATAAAATTTAACTTTTTTACTAAATTTTTTAATTTCCCCTATAAAGTTTTTTCTATTTTGTCCGATATGGTTTATA
>JBQNAH010000023.1:0-24925 GCA_052170535.1 Campylobacter sp.
ATATCGATAAAATCAGAATTTATAAAGAAATGGTGGTTAGAGGCAGAATCGAACTGCCGACACGCAGATTTTCAGTCTGCTGCTCTACCGACTGAGCTATCCAACCACGCTGTTAAAAAGAAATGTGATTTTAGCCACTTGATACTTAAATTTTGGTTAAATACGTAAAATTCGGTTCTTTTTTAAAATATAAAATTTGCTTCAAAGGCAGTCGCTCAAATTTAGTGGCTTTACGGCGTATATATTGCGTTAAATTTTCAAATTTGAAATCGCTTTTTTAAATTCATCTCCGCGCTCTACGTAGCTGCTAAACTGATCTAGACTCGCTGCTGCAGGGCTTAGAAGCGCTATTTCGTCTAAATTTTTATCGTTTGCATTCGTTTTAGCAACACCCTCAAATTTAAAATTTTTATCTATCTCTTTGACCGCAACGCCCAAAAATTCGCATTTTACGGCTGGAATTTTAAATTCTCTCGCAAGCCCCATTAGTTTGTCCGCATTTGAGCCTACCACGTAAATTTGCGCTTTTTTCGTGCTTAAAATTTCAAACAGTGGTTTCATATCCACCCCCTTGTCATCGCCGCCAAGGATTAGGTGCAAAAATTTATTTTCGTAGCGTTTTATGGCTTGAATGGCTGCGTCGATATTCGTAGCTTTCGTGTCATTTACCCAAATCCTACCGCGAAAATCGCAAAATTCCTCAAGCTTATTGCCTTCGATTACAAACGTATTTAAAAGTTCAACATCGCATTTGTCAAATAAAATTTTCTCTATCGCAAGTGCCAAAAGTGCGTCGGTTAGAAACGGCGTTTTAAACGAAATTTCATCTATTTTTACGCCGCAAAATTTAGCCAAATCAATCTCATTTTTGTAGCTTATCACTTTTGCTTTCGTTGACGTTTTGACGTAAATTTCAGGCAAAATTGCGACAGAATTTTCACTCATACTTGCAAGTGGTTTTAGCTTGGCGCGCTCATATTCGGCAAAATTTCCGTGCCAACTAAGATGATCAGGCGTGATAGGCAAAAGCACGTAAATGCCAGGAGTGGCGAATTTAGTGTAGTGAAGCGTAAAAGAGCTGGTTTCTAAAAGCCAAATTTTAGCTTTTTCATCAAGATTTGCCAGTGCAATGCCGACATTTCCGCCCATAACCGAGCCGTATCGTTTTAGCTGATGTTGCGCCATTTTTGTCGTCGTTGTTTTGCCATTTGTGCCGCTAATCCAAATGTTAAAAGGCGTCTTTTTGCCATAAATTTTATAAAAATAATCATATTCGCTAATCAAATTTCGCGCATTTTTAATCAGCTCGTGGCTTGGTGCAAATCCTGGACTTGGGATTTCAAGATCGCTTTTTTGCGCGTCAAAAAGGCTTACGGGAAGTAAATTATTTCCGAATTCGTCTTTTGAAATTTCACTAAATTTATCATCATAAATATCCCAAATTCCATCTAAAATACAATTTTTAGCTATCGCGCGAGTCGTTCCACCGTAGCCAAATAACGATTTTTTCACATTTTCTCCTTTTGGGTTATCTTTTTTCAACCTTTAAATTTGAGCGCAAAAGAGTTTAAATTTAAGACTCGTGGCAAATTAATGATTTGAAAATCTAGTAAATATTTGCCGTTTTTGATAAAATTTCATTTCAAAAAAGCACTCAAAATAGCTTGCACAGTATTGATCTTACCTGATTTTTAGGCTTGTTAGGGCGATTAAATTTGCCATAAGCGCTATCATCCAAAAGCGAATAATTATCTTGTTCTCCGCCCAGCCTTTCATCTCGAAATGATGATGTATCGGCGCCATTAAAAATATGCGTTTTTTGTTGCGATATTTGTAACTTGTCGTTTGCAAAATCACGCTTAAAGTTTCAAGCACAAAAACAAAACCGATTAATATGAGTAAAAATTCATTCTTACTCATCGCTGCAACCACGCCAATATATGCACCAAGGCTTAAACTGCCGCTATCGCCCATAAAAATTTGAGCTGGATAGCAGTTATACCACAAAAATCCCATAAGAGAGCCAATTAGTGCCGATGAAACTATGATAGTTTCGCCAAGCCCAGCTATTTTTGGCAAAAACAGATACGATGCAAAAACGGCATTTCCACTAAGATAGGCAAATACGCCAAGGCTAAGAATCGCGCATATGCTAGGAACAGTCGCAAGTCCGTCCAGTCCGTCCGTTAAATTTACAGAATTTGAGCTCGCAACTAGCACGATTATCCAAAACACAACGGCGAAAATTCCCAAATTTACAATGCTATTTTTGTAAAACGGCAGATATATTTCTCCGCCAAGATCGGTGCATAAATAGAGCAAAGAACAAACCACTAGCGAAAATGCTATCAGTAAAACCATCTTCGCTTTAGGCGTAAGCCCAGAATGATTTGTTTTGCCAAGTATTTTCGAATAATCATCTATAAAGCCGATGCTGCAAAACAAAATCAAAGTCAGCATACAAATAAGCACGTAAGCGTTGTCAAGTTTAGCACAAATCATACTGCCGACAAGTGCTGTAAAAACAAATACAAGTCCGCCCATCGTAGGGGTTTTGCTTTTTTGTTGGTGAGTTTTTGGAGCTAATTCGTAGATTGGCTGATTTGCATTTTTGTTACGAGCCCAGATTATGAATTTTGGCATTAGCCAAACTGTCAAAATAAACGATATGAAAAATGCAATGCCTGCGCGAACAGTGATGTATGAAAATAAATTTAATCCTAAATATGAAAGCAAAATTTAACCTTTGAATTTTAAAAAACGTAATTTTATTACAACGGCGTTAAAAATAAGCTAAAAAATTAAATATTTGGCTCTTTTTTCAGTCATCTTTTGTAAAATTTTACACTTTTGTTTGCGATTTTAAACATTGACATAGCGTGATTTATTTTGTTAAAATGCAAAAAAATGGTTTAAAATTTTAAAAATTAATGCAAACAAGAAGGTAAAAATGGCACAAAAAACTGTGCTCGTCATCACAGATGGCATAGGATATAATAAAGATGATGATTTTAACGCATTTTATAAGGCAAAAAAGCCTACTTATGATTGGCTATTTAAAAATGTACCAAATACCCTACTTCACACTTCTGGGTTAGCTGTTGGACTGCCTGAGGGGCAAATGGGAAATAGCGAAGTTGGACACATGAGTATAGGCGCTGGACGCGTGCTGTATCAAAATTTGGTTAAGATTGATCGTGCACTAAAAGACGGGTCGTTTTTGAAAGATAAAAACCTACTTGATATGTTTAAAAAATGCAAGAGAGTTCATGTCGTTGGACTTTATTCAGATGGCGGAGTGCATTCGCATATGACGCATTTTGATGCAATTGCTGAAATAGCAAAATCAAATGGTTGCGATATTTTTGCCCACGTTATAACTGACGGCAGAGATGTTTGCCAAACAAGCGCGCTTGAATTTTTAACCAATTTGGAGAAAAAATTTAACATTTCAACGGTTTGCGGTCGTTTTTACGCAATGGATAGAGATAATCGCTGGGAGCGTGTAAAACGCGCTTACGACGTTATGATCGGTGCTGAAAATAAACAAAACATATCGCCAAGTAAATATATACAAAATAGTTATGAAAACAAAATTTATGATGAATTTATCGAGCCTGCAAGCTTTAATGGTTTTGATGGTATAAAACAAGACGACGGCGTAATTTTTATAAATTTTCGAAATGACCGTGTGCGCGAAATTTCAACAGCCTTGGCGATAGAAAATTTTACGCATTTTACTCGTCCATTTTGTGTGAAAAATTTTATTACAATGACGCAATACGATACAAAATTTCCATTTCCTGTTCTAATAGAAAAAGAAAATCTTGAAAATACTTTAAGCGAAGTAATTGCAAATTCTGGAAAAACGCAGTTTCATACCGCAGAAACAGAAAAATACGCGCACGTTACTTTTTTCTTCAATGGTGGCGTCGAGGATTTGTTAGAAAACGAAACGCGCCTGCTCGTGCCTAGCCCAAAGGTTGCGACATACGATGAAAGGCCGCAAATGAGCGCTTATGAGGTCTGCGAAAATGTCATAAAGGCAATGCAAGACGGACAGGACTTTATCGTGGTAAATTTCGCAAATGGCGATATGGTCGGACACACTGGAAATTTTGAAGCTAGCGTAAAGGCTGTTGAGGCTGTGGATGAGTGTCTTGGCAAAATTTTATCCGTTGCGCGAGAGTTAAATTACGCTTACATTCAGACGAGCGATCACGGTAACTGCGAAGCTATGCGAGCAAAAAATGGTGAAATTTTGACAAATCATACGACTTTTGACGTATTTTGTTTTGTTATGGCAGATGGCGTTAGCGCGCTAAAAAGCGGTTGTGGGCTAAATAATATCGCAGCAAGCGTGCTAAAAATAATGGGAATAGAAAAACCCGCGCAAATGGATAGCGCTTTGTTTTAAATTTTAATTAGGAGCGTGCGTATTATGATGTAAAATTGAATTAAATTTTAAAATTTTTATGAATAATTTTTAGTAAGGAGAATAGATGAAATTTACTGGCAAAAATGTGTTAATTACCGGTGCGAGCCGCGGAATTGGCGCTCAAATAGCTAGGGTTTTGGCTCAGATGGGTTTAAAAGTTTGGATAAATTATCGCTCAAAGCCAGAGATCGCAGATGAGTTGATGAATCAGATCGTATCAGCTGGCGGACAAGCTGCTGTTGTGAAATTTGACGCTACAAATGAAGAAGAATTTGTCAATGCAATCAATCTCATAGTTGAGTGCGATGGCGAGCTTAGTTATCTCGTAAATAACGCTGGCATAACAAATGACAAACTCGCGCTTAGAATGAAAACAGACGAATTTACGGGCGTGATAGATGCGAATTTAACCAGCGCGTTTATCGGTTGTCGCGAGGCTTTGAAGGTAATGAGCAAAAAGCGTTTCGGCGCGGTCGTTAATGTCGCTTCGATCGTTGGCGAAATGGGTAATGCGGGGCAGGTAAATTATGCGGCTAGCAAGGGCGGTATGATAGCTATGAGTAAAAGTTTCGCCAAAGAAGGCGCAGCGCGCGGAATTCGCTTTAATGTCGTAACTCCTGGCTTTATACAAACGGATATGACAAGCGTTTTAAGCGATGAAATTCGCGCGAATTATGAGCAAAATATACCTTTAAAACGTATGGGAGATGCGGTCGAAGTCGCTTACGGCGTAGCATTTTTGCTTAGCGATTATGCCAGTTATACAACAGGCGATGTGCTAAAAATAAACGGCGGACTTTATATGTAAGAATTTAATAATTATGTTTAAATTTTGTTATGATTTTTAAGAATATATGACCTTTAAAAACGATATTTTTAAACCAAACAAGAAAATTTAAGCTAAATTATATTAAAATCACTCGAAATTTTAATTTTATTAGGAGAAAAAATGGCAGTATTTGATGATGTAAGAGATGTAGTTGTAGAACAATTAAGCGTAGCACCTGAGGCGGTAAAATTAGAGTCTAAAATAATCGAAGATTTAGGTGCGGACAGCCTTGATGTAGTTGAGCTTGTTATGGCTTTGGAAGAGAAATTTGAAGTAGAAATTCCAGACAGTGAAGCCGAAAAATTAATTAGCATAAATGACGTTGTAAAATATATCGAAAATTTAAACAAATAAATTTAATTGAGGAGATGTCTTGAAAAGAGTCGTAGTAACCGGTATTGGAATGATAAACGCCTTGGGATTTGACAAAAATAGCTCTTTTAAGGCTATTTGCGAAGGTAAAACCGGGGTAAAAAAAATAACTCTTTTTGATACTACTGATTTTAGCGTTCAAATAGCGGCAGAAATTAGTAATTTTGATCCAAATTCCGTTATGGACGGAAAAGAGGTAAAAAAGGTTGATAGATTTATTCAGTTTGGTATAGTTGCTGCAAGAGAAGCGATGAAAGATGCGAATTTTGATGGATTTGTCGCGGAAGAATTTGGCATAAGCTCTGCTGCTGGCATTGGCGGCTTACCAAATATTGAAAAAAATTCAATTACATTGCTGGAAAAAGGTTCAAGAAAAATATCTCCGTTTTTTATTCCGTCATCGCTTGTAAATATGCTTGGCGGTGTTATCTCGATAGAGCACGGGCTAAAAGGTCCGAATGTATCAAGCGTTACGGCTTGTGCAGCTTCTACACACGCAATCATCGAGGCGGTTAAAACTATAATGATAGGCGAAGCTGAAAAAATGCTGGTTGTTGGAGCGGAATCAACTATCTGTGGCGTAGGAGTTGGTGGATTTGCGGCAATGAAAGCGCTTTCCACAAGAAACGATGAACCTGAGAAATCATCTCGTCCTTTCGATAAAGATAGAGATGGCTTTGTTATGGGCGAGGGAGCTGGAGCTTTGGTGCTTGAAGAGTATGAAAGTGCAGTGGCTAGAGGGGCTAGAATTTATGCTGAGTTGATTGGCTTTGGAGAGAGCGGAGATGCTCATCATATCACATCTCCATCACTTGACGGACCGCTTAATGCTATGAAAAAAGCCATTAAAATGGCAGGGGATGTTAAAATAGATTATATAAACGCTCACGGAACTTCCACTCCGACAAACGATAGAAATGAAACGGCGGCTATGAAAGCCCTTTTTGGCAATGACGTTCCACCCGTCAGCTCAACAAAGGGTCAAACGGGACATTGTTTAGGTGCTGCCGGTGCAATAGAAGCCGTAATATCGATAATGTCTATGCAAAATGATATAATTCCACCTACTATAAATTATACGACAAAAGATGAAGAATGCGATTTGGATTATGTTCCAAATGTCGCTAGAAAAGCCAAATTACAAACCGTTATGAGCAATTCGTTTGGTTTTGGTGGCACAAACGGTTCGATAATTTTTAAGAAGATTTGAATGGCTAATTATTTAGATTTTGAGCTAAGTATTAAGCAAATTGACGATGATATTGCCACGGCTAAAATTAGGGGTGATGAACACGCGGTTGAAATTTTAAATAAAAATTTGGAAAAAGAGACCGCTAAAATATACAAAAACCTTAGCGAATTTCAGCGACTTGCACTTGCTAGACATCCAGATCGTCCCTACGCGCTTGATTATATAAAAGGTATGATGCGAGATTGTTATGAAATTCACGGAGATAGGGCTTTTCGTGATGATGCAGCTATAGTTTGCTATATCGGTTATATTGCTAACAAAAAAGTCGTAGTAATAGGCGAGCAAAAAGGGCGCGGAACAAAGAACAAAATAAAGAGAAATTTTGGAATGCCTCACCCAGAAGGCTACAGAAAGGCTTTAAGGGTTGCGAAACTTGCAGAAAAATTTAACATTCCTATACTGTTTTTAGTAGATACTCCTGGTGCTTATCCTGGGATAGCTGCTGAGGAGCGAGGACAAAGCGAGGCGATAGCCCGTAATTTGTTTGAATTTTCTAATATCAAAGTTCCTATTATCGCCGTTGTTATAGGCGAGGGTGGCAGTGGTGGTGCGCTTGCTATTGGTGTTGCAGATAGACTTGCAATGATGAGAAATTCTGTGTTTTCTGTTATCTCGCCGGAGGGTTGTGCGGCTATTCTTTGGAATGATCCAAGCAAGCAAGAGTTAGCTACAAAGGTTCTTAAAATAACAGCTGACGATTTAAAATCGTTAAAATTGATAGACGATGTCATAGAAGAGCCGATTAATGGTGCTCACAGGGATAAGGATACAGCTATAAAGGCATTGGCTAGTTATTTCATAACCGAGATTGAAAAGCTTGAAAAGCTAAAAATAGATGAATTGCTAAATTCGAGAATATCTAAAATTTTATCTATTGGAGCTTACGAAGAGGGTAAGTAATTAATAAATTTACTTATTTTACTTTGATTGCCGTGGTTTAATTTTTGTTAGGCTCATTAGAATTTTACTTGTAAAGAGTAGAAATTTAGTTGTTTTAGATATGTTTGAAATTTAGTTTTAATGAGATAAAATCCCAGTTTAATTTAATGAAAGTTAGGAGATTTTGTGGAAGTTAATTACTATGAAATTTTAGAAATTAGCAAAAATAGCGATAGTGAAACGATAAAAAAAGCATTTAGAAAATTAGCCTTAAAATATCACCCAGATCGCAATCAGGGCGATAAGGAAGCCGAGGAGAAATTTAAGCTTGTAAATGAGGCATATCAGGTTTTAAGCGATGATGAAAAACGCAGTATTTACGATAGATACGGCAAGGCTGGACTTGAAGGAAATGCTGGTTTTGGCGGCTTTGAGGACATTGATTTAGGCGATATTTTTGGTTCGTTTTTTGGTGGCGGATTTGGCGGCGGATCGCGCAGGAAAAAAAGCGTTGATAAATACGCGCTTGATTTTGAAATTACTGTCCGCATAAAATTTAACGAAGCTGTTTTCGGCATAGAAAAAGAGCTTGAATGCAAATTTAAAAAACCTTGCAAGAGCTGTAATTGCACTGGTTCAAAAGATGGCAAAACCCACTCTTGTCCGCATTGTGGTGGAAGTGGCAGGATAGCACAGCAGCGTGGCTTTATGAGCTTTGTTCAAGATTGTCCGCATTGTGGCGGAAGTGGCGAGAGTGTTTCGCAACCTTGTGAAATTTGTCGTGGCAAGGGCTACGAAGAAGAAAAGCAAAATATCAAGGTAAATATTCCAGCTGGTATTGATAATGGAATGCGTATGCGCGTATCTGGCAAGGGAAATATTTCCGCAAACGGCAATAGAGGAGATTTATATATCGGTATCGAAGTTGAGCCTGATGAGCATTTTGTGCGTAATGACAATGATGTTTATATACAAATTCCAGTATTTTTTACCCAGGCGATTTTGGGAGAAAGCATTACTATTCCTACACTAAAAGGCACAACTGAGCTCAAATTGCCAGTCGGTGCTAAGGATAAACAGCAATTTGTTTTTGAAAACGAAGGGATTAAAAGCGTAAATAGTAAAAAAATCGGTCGTCTGATAGCTCAAATTTCAGTCCAAACGCCAAATAAATTAAGCGATGAACAACGTGAAATTTTGGTTAAACTCCAAAGCAGTTTTGGTATCCAAACTGGCAAATCAAATACCGATGAGAGCGTCTTTGATAAGGTGCTTGGTTGGTTTAAAGGCGATGATGAAAAATCAAACAAGAAAAAAAGATAAATTTAATCTTCATTTTTAAGCGTGGCTATTTTTTGGGCTACGCTTTTATTCGTTACTTTTTCTATCTGTTCTAAGTCCGCATTTAAAATAGCATTAAAATCGCCGAAAAATTTTACCAGTTTGCTTATGCTTCCGACTGAAATTCCAGCTTTAGAAAGCATAGACGAGCCGATGTCAAGTTTTTGTTTTGTTTTTTTATGAAAACTAATCGCAAAACGATGAGCCTCATCTCGCAAATGCTGGAAAAACTGCAATCTTTTATCATTAACATCAAGCGTAAAAACGCCTATTTGGGTGCAAATTTTATCCTTTGCGCCGCCTTTTGCTCTATGAGCTTTCGCGTCGATTTTTTCTTTCGAAATCGCTATTACATCGACGTTTGCGCCACTGCTTTTTATGATTTCCTTTGCCAAATTTAAAAGCGCATCTCCACCATCTATCACCCAAAGCTCTGGCGCTGATAATTTATCAAATCGCAATGCCCTATTTACGAGCATTTCTCGCATTTGGTCATAATCGTTTTTGCTTTGCAAATGCACGTGTCGATACGCATCTTTTTTAAATTCTCCACCCTCAAAACGCACCATCGCGCCCACGCAAGCCTCGCCAAACATGTGCGAGTTATCAAAAATTTCAATCGCATAAGGCACGTGCGTTAGTAAAAAATAACTTTGTATTTCTTGCAAAAATTCGCTATTGCCAGTTTTTAAATGCTTTTGTATAAAAATTTCGGCATTTTTTTTGGCCATTTCGCATATTCGTTTTTTCTCGCCGATTTTTGGCGTATCGATATGAAATTTTTTGCTATGCCTTGAAGCTAAAATTTCTTCCACAATCCTTGCGTCGTCGAACTCATTATTTGTGTAAATTTTAGTACTTATGACTGGATTTTCAGCACCAAAACTTTCTAAGATGGCTTGTTTATAAATCTCGTTAAAATCGCTTTCGTCTTTAAATTTCACGTTTATTATGTTGTGATTTACGCCGTTAATTCTGCCATTTTGCACGCTAAAACGAACCACACAAATCACGTCATTTTGATTTGCTATGCTAAAAATTTCAAAATCCTCAAGTTTTGCTAAATCAACCTCGATTTTAATCTCCAAATCTTTTATCACGTTTATTTTATCTCGAATTTTAGCCGCTTGCTCGTAGTTTTGCGTCTGTGCGTATTTCATCATTAAATTATTTAAATTTTCTAACATACTTTGCGGATTTTGTAGCGCTAAAATAGCGCGTTGAACGACTTTTGCATACTCTTGCTTTGAAATTTTACTAATCAATGGAGCTTCGCTGTATCCAATTTGATACGGCAAATAAGATCCTGTCGCTTTCAAAGCCGATTTGCTCTGAACTAGCTTAAAATTTAAATGAAGAGCTTCTAAAATTTCACTTGCGCCGCGAAAATACGGTCCAAAATACTTGATATTTCGCCCTTTTACGATCTTTCTAGTTATCGCAAATCTTGGAAAATCATCGTCTAAATTCACATAAATATACGGATACGTTTTGTCATCTCTAAGCAAAATATTATATTTTGGCTTAAGTTGTTTGATGAACGAATTTTCCAGTATTAGAGCGTCGGCTTCGCTTGGCGTTACGATGTATTCCAAGCGAACAGCTTCGCTAATCATCTTGTTTATTCTTGGGCTTAGTTTTGCAGACGGCGCTAAAGTAGGCGTGAAAGAAAAATAGCTTCGGACGCGATTTTTTAAAATTTTTGCCTTACCGACGTAAAGAAGTTTATCAAATTTGTCAAAATATTGATAAATTCCAGGCTCGTTAGGCAATGTTTTTATATCATCAATCAGCAAAATTTTCTCCGTTTTTACGCAAATTTGCCCTGATTATCTCTCTGATTTTTTCAAATTTTTCATAAATTTGTTTATTTTTGGCAAGATTTTTAAACCCTCCTTTAGACGGCTCGATAAATAAAATTTCACTTTTTGGAGCTTGAGTTTTAGTAAATGTCAAATTCTTTGCTACAAAAAATTTTATATCGCCCACGCTACATAAAATGCTATTTTTGTTAAAATCACAATAAGTTTTTAATAAGCTTCTTATTATATTTATGCTACTATCGCTCCTCATCTCTTGCAGTCCAAGTGGGTGGTGCATAACGAAAAATAAAATATTATTTTTCACGTAGCAAAATTTTACAAGTTGGCTTAAATTTCTACCGAGTATTTCGAGAAATTTTGAGCATTCGCTATGGTTTTTTAACTCTTTATAAGAAGGATAGTTTATCAGATGATCAATAATGTCTTTTGCGCTTTTCATAGGCTTATTTTAGCATTTTTTATATTAATTTTCCTATCTGGTTGCGGATATAAAGCTGATCCGTTTTACGGCGATAAGGTAAATAAAGAATCAAAAAAAGAGAATTTAAACAAACTTTAAGGAGAAATAATGAAATTTCTTGGACTTTTTAGTCTATTTTTAGCATTTGCCTTTGGTGCAGATAGTGCTGAAAATATAGACTTAACGGGAACTTGGGTAGGCATTTTGTCGCTTGTTATATTTGTTGCGGGATATTTTTTCATCGCAGCAGAAGAAAATTTTCACATAAATAAAGCGAAGCCAGCTATTTTTATTGGAACTTTTATGTTTTTGTTAATCGGTCTTTATCTGATAGCAAACGGACACGATGTTCACAATATGCAGCACGAAGTTGAGCATTTGATCTTAGAAATTTCTCAGATTGTGTTTTTCTTAATGGTTGCGATGACTTTTATCGAAGCATTAATAGAAAGAGATGTTTTTAACGCGCTTAAATACAATCTCGTTTCAAAAGGCTACACTTATAAAAAACTATTTTGGCTAACTGGAATTTTGGCATTTTTCATTAGCCCAGTGGCTGATAATCTAACAACCGCTCTCATTCTTTCGACCGTTCTTTTAACAATAGATAGGGATAACAAGCCGTTTTTGATAGCGGGTGCGATAAATATCGTGGTGGCAGCAAACGCTGGCGGTGCATGGAGTCCGTTTGGCGATATTACCACTTTGATGGCTTGGGCTGCTGGCAAAGCCCCTTTTATAGACTTTTTTGCACTTTTCCCAGCTTCATTTATCGGTTGGTTTGTAACGGCTTATTTGCTATCCATTAGTGTTCCAATTGGTGCACCTCATTTTAACGCTGCAAATGAGCCAAGAGTTGTTGTAAAGCCAGGTGGAAAGGTTGTTATAGGAATTGGAGTATTTACAATATTTTGTGCGGTTATGATGCACCAACTTTTTCATTTGCCAGCGATGTGGGGCATGATGTTTGGATTTTCTCTTCTTAGCCTTTATACGTATTTTTTCAAGAAATTTAACAAAAATGAAGAGCCAATGCACGTTTTTCACTATATGAGTAAAATCGAAAATGATACACTTTTTTTCTTTTTTGGAATTTTAGCCGCCGTTGGTGCGCTTCATTTTATAGGATTTTTAGATTACGCTGTTTCTTTGTATGAGAAATTTGGCTCAACAGCTGTAAATATAGGCGTTGGTTTCCTTTCAGCCGTTGTAGATAACGTCCCAGTTATGTCAGCTGTGCTTAAAGCAAATCCAGTTATGGGCGCAGATGCTGGTGAAAATTTGAGCCAATGGCTACTCGTTACGCTAACGGCTGGAATTGGTGGATCGATGATTAGCTTTGGCTCGGCTGCTGGCGTTGGCGTGATGGGTAAGTTAAAGGGAATTTACACATTTGGTGCGCATATGTCGCAGGCTTGGAAAGTCGTGCTTGGCTACGTTGTTTCCATCGCTGTTTGGTATGTGCAATTTGAAATTTTACATTGGTATTTTTAAAGGATACAAATGGATATCATTATAGTTTTAGACTTTGGTTCTCAATACACTCAGCTGATCGCAAGACGGCTAAGAGAGCAAGGCGTTTATACTGAAATTTTGCCTTTTAACGCAAAGATTGACGATATAAAATCAAAAAAGCCAAAGGGCATAATTTTAAGCGGCGGACCAGCTAGTGTTTATGCCACAGATGCCTATTTTTGCGATGATGAAATTTTTAAATTAAAATTGCCTATACTTGGAATTTGCTACGGAATGCAACTTATAGCGCATAAATTTGGTGCAAATGTCGCGCCTGCAACGCAAAAAGAGTATGGTAAAGCCGAACTTGAGATTACAAGTTCTCATTCGCTTTTTGCCGATACGCCGAGCAAACAAACTGTTTGGATGAGCCACGCTGATTATGTTGAAGATCTACCAGACGGCTTTGAAGCCTTAGCTGTTAGCGAAAATTCGCCGTTTTGCGTTTTTGGCGATGATAAGCGTAAATTTTACGCACTTCAATTTCATCCAGAAGTCCAACATAGCGAATTTGGAATGCAAATTTTAAAGAATTTCGCCAAACACATTTGCGGTTGTGAGAGCACTTGGAATATGGGAAATTTTGCAAAAACGCAAATAGCTAAGATAAAAGAGCAAGTCGGCAACAAAAAAGTACTTTGCGCAGTTAGCGGTGGCGTCGATAGCTCTGTTGTGGCCGCACTTTTAGCTTCAGCAATACCGCAAAATACCATACTCGTTTTTGTCGATAACGGACTTTTAAGAAGCGGCGAAAAAGATCAAGTTGAAGCCACATTTAGGACAAAACTTGGAGTAAATTTAGTCAGTATCGACGCTGGTCATATATTTTTAAATCGTTTAGCTGACGTAAGTGATCCAGAAAAGAAACGCAAAATCATAGGCGAAACTTTTATAGAAATTTTTGAAACCGAGGCGAAAAAGCACGATAACGTGAAATTTTTAGCCCAAGGCACACTTTATACAGACATCATCGAAAGCTCGGTTGTGGGGTCTAGTAAAACGATTAAGAGCCATCATAATGTCGGCGGATTGCCAGATTGGATGAGTTTTGAGCTTATTGAGCCACTTAGAGAAATTTTCAAAGATGAGGTTAGAACGCTTGGACTTGAACTTGGTTTAAGCAAGGATTTGGTTTTCCGCCATCCATTTCCTGGTCCTGGGCTAGCCATACGCATAATGGGCGAGGTAACTAAGCCACGGCTTGAACTTCTTAGAAAAGCTGATGTGATACTTCGAGATGAGCTAAAAAGCACCGGCTGGTATAACAAAACTTGGCAGGCATTTTGTGTGTTACTAAACGTAAATTCTGTCGGTGTTATGGGAGATAACAGAACTTACGAAAATGCCGTTTGTATCCGCGTTGTCGATGCAAGCGATGGAATGACGGCTAGTTTTTCGAGATTGCCTTACGATTTATTAGAAAACGTAAGCCGTCGCATTATAAACGAAGTCGATGGCATAAACCGCGTAGTTTATGATATTAGCTCCAAACCGCCTGCAACTATCGAGTGGGAATAAAATTTGAGGATTTTTCCTCAAATTTTCACTGTTTTTAAAAGATTTCATCTAAATTGTAAAAATATTTCATAAATTTTTCACTTTTTGCAAATTTTAAGCTTCGTTTTTTTTTTTTGTAAAATAAGATCTAACGGCTTGCGCCGAAAATAATACCAAGGAGTTTTTTATGAAACTTAAACGAACATTTTTAGTTGCTGCCAGTGCAGCTTTGCTTATTAGTAGTGTAAATGCCGATGAGTTTAGCTTATTTGGCGGGATGCAAAGCACAAAAGATGCTTTTAAAAACAACAAAAGCACCCAAGCTTCAAATTTTGAGCTTGCATACAAACTAATACCAAATAAAGATGGATTTATCACAAATACTAAGCTAAAATATCAAAATGATGACAGCTTGAAATATTACGATTTGGAGTTTTTATTTGGTTATCAATTTGGAGATGTAGATAGTTATGGCGCGTTTAGAATTTTGCCACTTGGATTTGGTTATAGATATATGAAATTTGACAAATTCATAGGTGTTACAAATGATATTTTTTACAGATTTGATAGCACTGGCAGTTTGTATTACAAAGGTGGCGTGGAGTATCAAAAGGATAAATTTTTGATAGATGAGCTTAGTTTAAATATCGGTGCATTTTATCAAAAAGCTACATATACAGGTACTTGGTCTAATGACAATGGTTATCATAATCTAGGTACTGGTACATCTAAGGAGCTAACATATAAACCAAAAGGATTTGAGCTTGAAGTAGGACTTGATTATAACTTTACTGATAATTTTGCTTTGGGCGTAAAAGCTGGATATAGCAAAATTTCTGATACATTTTTTGTTGATGGTCGTAAAGCTTATATTAGTGATGGGTTTAATGCCGGTCTTGGTTTGAAATATAAATTCTAAGATCTGATATGATAAATTTTAAAAATATATCAATCGCTGCTTTGGCTTTTTTATTTATCGGTTGTGCTAGTGTTGGTATGCCAAACGAAAGCAAAGAACTTGACGCGGCGGCAAAGGAATTTAAAAATCCAAACGACCAAACAGCGGCTCTTTACATATATCGCCCAAGCTCTCTTGCATACGCTGCAAAACTCGATCTAAACGTAGATGGCAGGACGATAGGTAGCTTAACAGGGCACGAATTTGTTTGGCTAACAGGTTTGAAAGCGGAAAAAATTTCCATTATAGGCTCGTTCGGATTTGAAAATTGTGTCGCAGAATTAGAGTTAAAACCAAATCAAAACCACTATGTTTTAGCTGAAATCGAAAGCGGATTTTTCTCTGGCGGTTGCGAACTTAAAGTTGTAAATGATTTTAAAGATGCTAAAAGCGATATCAAATCTTGCGACTTGGTAAAAAGCTTTTACAAACATTAATTTATTTTGTCGGTTATATTTTAACCGACAAATTCTCACTTTGAAATTTTAATAGCTAAAACTAGATCGTTGAAATAAGTTTTAGTCTAAATCCTGCTTAATTTCTTCGTTGCTTCTTACTACGATTCCTGAGCCGTGAATGACATTTGGAATACAGCTTGTGCAAATATCGACCTCTTCACCATTTTTACTAGCGTGTATAAAAACGGCGTTTTTATCTTCGTTGCTTTTTTGTCCGCACACGTTGCAGATAGTTATGTTGTTGATTTTCATCTTTTGTCCTTTAAAATTTGTGCTATTTTATCGTTACTTGGCGACAAAAATTGATGATTTATGTCAAGTGTGGTTGCTTTTCTAGTCTAAGAAAAAAATGAGAAAAGTAAATGATAAAGTAAATTTGTCCCACAAATGCGACAAATGGCACTAAACATAGAGTGTAAAATAGCAAACATATCGCTTTAAATTTATATCCACCCATATCAAGTAGCAATAACTCGAATCGATTTTTCCTAAGTGTATTTGGCGCGACATCAAGAAAAATCAGCGAATAGTATAGATAAAAAAATGGAATTTGTATCGCAAATAAATTTATAATCGGTACAAACAAAAATGGCAATGTAACTAAAAGTATGCCAAAAAATCTCAATATCACCACATAAAATAGCTTAATTGCACGTTTTGTAGAAATTTCGACAAAACCATCGATATTATAGTGGCGTTTGTTGATTTCTCTGGCTATTGTTGGCGTGAGAAAGCTGGTTATAATAACTGTTATAAAGACTGAAAGGATTATTACAAAAAATACTCCGAATGTATAAAAAAGTAAATTTATGATGAATTTTGTCAAACTAAAATTTAATATTAAAGCCAAGATTGGAAATTTTGTCTCATCAAACAGATCAAAACCGCCACTGTTTGTCAAAAAAACAAAAATTTCATATATTTTATCTTGGCTAAAAACCATCACTGCGCCTAAAATAATCAGCGAAAAAAGTAGTGGTAAAGCACAAAGAAGTATAAATTTCTTTGTTAAAAAATCCTTAAATGATATAACAAAAAGTTCCATTATTTAACGTTTTTATACACTTTTTCCAACTCTTTATAAATTGCCTTTGTATCACTTAGTCCGCTGGCTAAAATTTCGCTCATCACGACATTATCTTCTTTGCCGTTCCAAATTTTTTTATACGTTCCGCTTTGATAACCGTTGTTTTGTCTAAACGAATTAAGCACGTTTTTGCCGATATAACACTCAAAAAGCAAACGTAAATTTACGCCACATTTTAGACTCATCATAAAGTAAAATTTAAGCAAATCAAATGTGTGATATTCAAAACCTGAGCACTTATGTATCATCATTTCAACATCATTCATTATCTCATAAATGCTTTCATTGGCTACATCGTATGGTTCTTTGCAAAATTCCTGAAAACCAGTAGCCGCACAAATATCGCTGGCTAATTTATCAATACCGCCGAGATTTTTTATTTTATACTGCTCTAGCATCAAGCTCATCAAAAAATGCCAAATATCAACGACTTCAACGCGTAAATTTTCTAAATTTGTCGGCGCGTTTATGTCTTTCCAATGTTTCCAAGCAAAGCTATCGATTAATTCCGCACACTCCATATATATGCAACGTTTCCAACTTATCAGTTTGCCGTTTTTATTGATACCATTTTCCCAGCCAAGTCCGTTTGTTTCGTCGTTTAATTTTTGTTGCATTTGAAGCATCTGCAAAATTTTATCATTTACGTTCATAAAAAAATCCTTTTAAAAATTTGCAGATTATATCAATAAAACACTAACAAATAAATTATGCGTAAATTTTAAAGCTGTCGAGCTGTTCTATAAGACTGTCAAATAGCTTTTTGGAATTTTGCAATATTTTTTGATCGGCTTTTTGTTGCTCCATAATCTTATCAAATAGTTTTAAAGCGCCATCAGAAATAAAATTCTTATGATTTTCATTTTTTACTTCTGGAAGTTTCTTTTTCATACTATTTGCCAAATTTGTAATTTGCGCAAATGCAGGCTCTTCCCCGTCTTTTATATTTTTCATAAATTTTTCTATGCTCGGAGTTATTTCCTCAAGCGCCTTTGCCAGCTCAGCCTTATCGTTTTCATCTAAGCCGTTGCCTTTGTATGAGAAATTATAGCCGTATTCGTGTGTCAATGTAAGCGCACTGCTTGAGCCTTTTGAATTTTTCGAGCTAGAATAATCAAGCGTTTTATTATCGTACATATTTAATTTTATTTCATCACCGCTACTGGTTTTGAAATTAAATTCAAAATTATTAAGACTTGCACTTTGATAACTTTTGTTAATCTGCATTTAAAATCCTTTTTAAAAAATTTAAGCTAAAATCGGCAAAATTCAGAAAAACTTTAACAAAAATTTATAAAATTGTAATAAAGTAAGGAAAAATATGTGTTGTTTTGGTATTAGGGTTTTTTTGTTAATAAGTGCAACTTTGATGAGCGTGTTTTTACATGGCGTTTTTCCAAAAATTCCTGTAATTTTGTTTTATGGAGTGTTTGCAAATTTCATATCATTTGTCATATTTTTGCTGTTTTTTTTAGGCAAGTTGCCGAAATTTGTCAAACAAAACGCGGTGCATTATTTTAGTTTCATAGGTGGGTTTTTATCTGGGCTTTTTTTAAGTCTTTTAAATATCAAAAAAATCGAGCCTAAATTCTTTAAAATCGAGCTTTTTATAACACTTTTTTGGCTAATCACGATAGCTTTATTGGTTTTAAATTTTAGCTTTATTTCTAATTTTTTTGCGGGATTTTTAAATGGATGACAGGATAGTAAAATTTTTGTCTCAAATGCATCTTTTAAGCCTTAGTGTGATTTTTCAAAACTGCCCTTACGCTGCTAGTTGTTTTTACGCATTCGATAGTGAGAAATTTTTACTTATCGTAGCTGGTAGCTTAGATAGCGTTCATACCAAAGCTGGTCTTGATAGCGAAGTTGCTGGGACGATAGCGCTTGATACTAAAATCGTAGGTAAAATCAAAGGCGTGCAATTTAAAGGTAGAATGGTTAAAGCAGATAAGGAAAGTGAAAAAATATACTTTAAACGCTTTGCTTATGCGGCACTTATGAAGCCAGAAATTTTTGCCATAGAACTAAAATTTGTAAAATTTACATGCAATACGCTTGGCTTTGGCAAAAAATTAATCTGGACGAGATGAACGTCTGAATTTAAACCACATATTGTCATCTGGAATTTTTGAAATTTTAAGCAATAAAACCAAAGAGATTATTCCGATGATTAGAAAGCTCGTTATCATAGGTATTAGTGTCGTGTCATAAAGCTGACCGATAAATGTGCCAATTGGTAGGGCGATTAGGGTTGATATACATCCAGTAAGCGCGGCTGCCATACCAGCTATATGCCCCATAGGCTCCATTATCATTGCGTTTAAATTTCCAAACAAAATACTTGTGCAAAACAGGCTGCACATACAAAACGTCATAAACGCGAACAGTGGGGGTATGCCATCAAATATAAAAGTAATAGGCGTGAAAATCGCTGCAATAACGCAAAATGCAATCATAGCTCGAATGCTAAAAAATCTCATACCTAATCTTACAACAAATTTTGCGTTTATTATCGATGCTGCGCCTATGGCTAGGGCATTTAAGGCAAAATAAATCGGAAAAAATTCGCCAGCTTTATAGCTTGATTCAAAAATTTGCCCTACCGTGCTTAAATATGATAAAAATACACCAAAAACCAAACCTGTAATAACCGTATAGCCCATAACTCGCTTGTTTGCAAGCACTTGTAATATATCAGCCCTGACGCATTCCTTGCTAAATTTTTGCCTTTTGCTTTTAGGCAGTGTTTCGCTTTGACGCAAGCCAAACCACACCAAAGAAATTAGCCCCATTACGGTTAGAAGCAAAAATATGCTTTGCCAATTTGAAATTTTAAGCACAGCCGCACCAACACTAGGGGCTAAAACTGGTGTTATGATAAAAACAGTTTTGACAAAGCTCATTATGCTAGCCATTTGGCGTCCCTTGCAAGTATCTCGTATAAGCGCGATTGCGATTATTTCTGGACCAGCTGCGCCCAAACCTTGTAAAAATCTGCTAAAAAGCAAAGCGTCAAAATTTGTCGTAATAGCCGATATGAAAGAGCCGATGATGAAAATTATTAATGAAAATATAATGGCGTAACGACGACCTATAAAATCACTAAGTGGTCCGTAAAAAATTTGCCCTATTGCAAATCCGCCAAAGACTGATGAAATGATTAGTTGTGTTTGATTTGGACTTACTTTAAGCGCAGTGCCAATTTGCGTTAGTGCTGGAAGTATAGAGTCAATACTCATAGCAGTTAGCGATGTCAAAAGTGCCATAAGTGCGATAAATTCTAATTTTGATAGATTTTTTGTTTGATCCATTTTAACTCCAAAAATAAAATTCGTGATTGTATCCGAATTTTTTGAATATTACATTAATCAAAAAATAGTATTATGTTTTTATATGAAATTTAAATAACACAATGTGAACTTTATTCGTCTAAAATTTAAAATTTTGGCAAATAAATTATTATAAATATTGATTTATATCAACACGTTTTAAGTGTTGCGATTGTATAGTTTCATTAATAGAAAATTTAAATTTGAAAGATTTTTATGAAAATTATAGCGCTCGTATGCGCTCTGTTTATTTTCTCCTTCGCAAGCGATGTTAGCGCTACGGTTAGCCTCGACGTAAAAAGCTGCGCCTATAGCGAGCAAAACAAAATACTAGTCGTCTACGATGCCAACAATTCGCTAGAAATACTTAATCAAAAAGACTTAAAACCCATAAACAAATTTGACTTTAAAACAGACGATATAACCTCTCTGGCTTTTGACGGCGCAAATTTATATGCAGGATTTGCTGGCGGCGAGATAGCTAATTTTAGCGATGATTTTAGCTCTTTTGCCGGTATGCTAAATCTTTCAAATTTAAGCCTTGATACGCAGGTAACGCATCTTCACGTCGCAAACGGCAAAATTTACGCGGTCGTCGGCAAAGACGCCTTTGTCGCATACGACGTTACGTCAAAAAAGCTAACGCGCGCGAATCTTGACGGCGCATACCGTATCGCGACCTGTCAAATTTTAAACGGCGCTGCGCTGATAACTAGCTGGGATAGATCGGTTTTTACCATAAATTTAAGCACGATGCAGACAAAAAATCTAGGCAGATTAAAATCCGTAGCCTTGAGTGCGGCGAAGATAAGCTCGGGCGTGATTTTAGGACTTGCTAGTGGCGAGATAGCGAGTCTTAAATTTGACGCCGAAGCAAATTTGACGCAAACAAACGACAAAGACACCTCTAGCTCAAATTCGACCGCAGTTAAAAACGCGCAAAACAAAGCGGATCTAATTTTGACTAGCGGCAAAGCAAACGCAAATTTGACGGACGCAGAAATTCAAATTTACAAAATCTCAAATTCGCGCGTTAAAAGCCTACTAGTCGTAGAGGATAAAGTTTATATCGGGCTTGGAAACGGCGAAATTTTACGAAGCGACGCGGAGTTTAAACAGATAGAAAAAATAGGCAAAAACTCTGACGCCGTGATAAAAATTTTTAACGACGAAGATAGCGTCATAACCGTTAGCATAAACGGCGAGATCCAAATTTACAAGAAAAAATCTTAGGAAAGGAGATTTTCAATGAACAAACTACTTAGTTGCGGTATCGTTGCGGCTGCGGGCCTCGCGTTTACCATTAGCAGCGCGTGTGCGGCGGATAGCGACCTACAAGCTATCATGAAAGCGCGCGGGCTAACGGAAAAAGACGTCCTAGCGGCCGCTAAAACGTATCAGCCAAGCGGTAAAAAAGACGACTACATCGTATTTTCCTCAGGAGGCCAAAGCGGACAGGTGATGGTTTACGGCGTGCCTTCGATGAGGATTTACAAGTATATCGGCGTCTTTACGCCCGAGCCTTGGCAGGGATACGGCTACGACGAGGAGTCTAAAGCCATCTTAAAAAGCGGCGCCATCAGAGGCAAACAAATCACGTGGGGCGACACTCACCACCCTGCTCTAACCGAGAAAAACGGCGAATACGTCGGAGATTATCTTTTCATCAACGACAAGGCCAACCCTCGCATCGCTGTGATAAATTTACACGATTTCGAAACTACTCAAATCGTCGTTAATCCAATCGTAAAAAGCGAACACGGCGGCAGCTTCATCACTCCAAATAGCGAATACGTCATCGAAGCGGCGCAGTACGCGGCTCCGCTAGATAACGGCTACCACTCGATAGACGAGTACGAAAGCGCATACCGCGGCGCGGTAACGTTTTGGAAATTCGACTATCCAAAAGGCAAGATAGACGAGAAAGCTTCCTTCTCGCTCGAGCTTCCTCCATACTGGCAAGACCTAAGCGACGCAGGTAAGGGCGAGAGCTTCGGCTGGGCGTTTACAAACTCGATAAACTCCGAGATGTATACGGGCGGTATCGAAAAGGGCTTGCCTCCGTTTGAAGCGGGCGCGAGCAGAAACGACACGGACTATTTGCACGTTTATAACTGGCAAATTTTAGAAAAACTAGCTCAGGATAAGAAAAACTACATGGAGATAAACGGCCATAGAGTAGTTACGATAGACGCCGCGGTTAAAGCCGGCGCGCTATTTTTGATCCCTGAGCCAAAGAGCCCGCACGGCGTAGACGTCACTCCTGACGGCCGTTATATCGTTATCGGCGGCAAGCTAGATACTCACGCGACGGTTTATGATTTTAAAAAGATCAAAAACCTAATCGACAAAAAAGAGTTCGCCGGCACCGATCCGTACGGCATCCCAGTGCTTGATATGGCAAAGAGCTTGCAAGGACAAGTCGAACTTGGCCTTGGACCTCTGCACAACTCTTTTGACGAAAAAGACGGCATCATCTACACCTCTCTTTACGTCGATAGCCAGATCGTGAAATGGGACTATAAAAATCTAAAAGTCCTAGATAGGATCAACGTCCACTACAACATCGGACACCTTGATACTATGGAGGGTAAATCGTCAAAACCTAAGGGTAAATACGCTATCGCTCTTGATAAACTTTCGATCGATCGCTTTAACCCGGTAGGTCCTCTTCACCCGCAAAACCACCAGCTTATCGACATCACGGGCGCTAAGATGGAGCTTTTATACGATATGCCGATACCTCTTGGCGAGCCTCACGACGTAGTTTCGATCGCAGCTAGCAAGCTAAAACCGGCTACTACCTATACGATGGGAACAAACTCTCGCACGGGCAAAGAAAGTCCGTTCGTAACTCTTGCCGGACAGGAGAGAGTCGAGCGTAACGGCAAAAACGTAACCGTTTATGCTACGATGATCAGAAGCCACATCAACCCTGAGCACATCGAGGTAAATAAAGGCGACAACGTAACTATCCACCTAACGAACCTAGAGCGCGCCCAGGACGAGACGCACGGCTTTACCGTGGATCTTTACAACATCCATGCGTCTTTAGAGCCGGGTAAAACAGCGACTGTAAATTTCGTAGCGGACGAAGAGGGCGTGTTCCCTTACTACTGCACAGAGTTTTGCTCTGCGCTGCACCTTGAGATGATGGGTTACTTGCTAGTTAAAGATCCGAACAAAAAATACGAATCCGCCAAAGCAAGCAAGCTAAAAACCCTAAGCCCAGAAGCTCTAAAAGCCGAGTACGATAAAGTAATCGCTACCAATAAAGCTACCGACGAGGTTATCCAAAGCGTCGTTACGTATCTAAAAGAGAAGCATTACGAAAAATATCCTAAGGTAAAAGAGCTAGTTACCGACGCGCTGGATCAGTACGGCAAAATCCCTGAAGTAAAAGCAAAAGCCGACGAAGCCTACAAAAAAGGCGACGTAAACGGCGCGATCCTATGGGAGTACCAAGTATGGCAGTATATGGTTAAAACCGCGGACGTCGGCCTAAGAGCCAAAAACAACCTAGCTAAAGAGATCGCTACGCCTATGAGCCCGGCTGCCTCCAAAGGCGAAGAAGCCTATCTAAAAGGCGGTTGTAACGGCTGCCACGTTATCGGTCAGGTTAGCTCGGGCCCTGATCTAACCGGCGTTCTTTTGCGCCACGAAAACGGCGAGAAATGGGTGTTTGACTTTATCAAAGATCCTGCTAAATTTTACAACGACGAGTACGTCAAATCCATGATAGATTTCTTTAACCTCAGGATGCCTAATCAGCACATGAGCGACCAAGAGATCAAAGATATCATCGAATATCTAAAATGGATCGACGAAAACGCGGGAATGTAATCCAAATTTGATTCGGGCTTAGCGGTCCGAATCAGTCCGCTAAATTTGAGGCTCGGCACGCGTAACCCGAGCCTCCTACGTTAAATTTAAAAAGCGTTTTGCGAAAAATTTTTTAAATTTAATAAAGGAGAAACGATGAAGAAGTATCAAATTTACACTATTATCGCGTTAGTCTTGATGACCGTTTGTTTTACGATCCCGGTGCTGGGCTTTTTTGGAGCCAAGGCCAAGATCGCCGCGGGCGAGCCGCTTGCCGGGTATTCGTATAAAATTTACGACCTTTACACCTCGTTTCAGTACAAAAACCACCTGATGCCAAAGGACGTCGCAAGCAGTCTGGAAAAGATGATCGAGCAAAAAGCCGAGATCGGCACGCCCTCTTTTCCTATCTGGTACGTCGCGCTTGAAGCGCCAAACTACCCTAAAGACGCCTTTCCAAACGGTATTCCGGTTTATTTTCACGTTGACGGATACAGCGGCGACGTGCACGAGATGAACACCATAAACCACTACATCGGCATGTATCCGATGGAGCACGGCGGCAACGTCGAGCGCGCGATTGCGCCTTATTATCTGCTTATTTCCACGCTTTGCATGCTAGCCTTTTTATACTACGACGGCAAATTTAACTCCCTGCTCATGGTGCTTCCGACCATCGCTCCGCTGCTTTTTATGGGCGCGTTTGCGGGTTGGCTATACTGGTACGGGCACAATATGCAAGAGTGGGGCGCGTTTAAGATAAAACCGTTTATGCCGACCGTGCTTGGCGACGGCAAGGTCGCGCAGTTTACGACGCACTCGTATCCTAGCATAGGATTTTGGGTGATGATGGCTATGAGCG
>JBQNAH010000024.1:0-23897 GCA_052170535.1 Campylobacter sp.
TCTATCATATTTTAGTAAAGATGACAGAAGAGAATCAGGTTGATTTATCTTGAGCGTAGATTTTATTAAGTATCAAAATCTAAAAATTTAGCAAAATTCATCAAACAACTTGGCTGATTTTTTCGTAAATTGATAAAATTTCATCTTTTTTTATGATAAAACTATTTTTATTTGCTATCAGATGAGCAGAACTTTGCATTATCGTTTCGACGATTTTTAAGCCATTTTGCTTCATCGTTGAGCCAGTTTCTACGACATCTACTATAGCATCGCTTAGTCTCACAATTGGCGCAAGTTCGATTGAACCATAAAGTTTGATGATTTTTATAGCCGTAGCCTTTTGTGCGAAATAATTTCTCGCAATATTTGGCATTTTTGTTGCTATTTTTAGCTCGGGTGCGTTTAAATTTAGTTCGCTGTTCTGCAATATACCAACACAAACACGGCATTTACCTATCTTTAGATCAAGCAACCTAACGACATCAGGTTTGTGCTCTTCTAGCACGTCAAGTCCGACCACACCGATGTCAGCAGCGCCATTTGTAACATAAGTCGGAATGTCTTGGTTGCGCACCATTAAAAATTTAAAATCACCATCGTTCATTATCAATTTTCTATCTTCAAAAGCAAACGAATGTGAAAAAATTTTCCTAAAAATTTCTAATGTTTCATCTGCGATTCTGCCTTTTGGCAAAGCAACCGTTAGCATAAAATTTCCTTTTTTTGATCGATTAATTTTTGCATTCCGCGAAAAACAAGCATCTTGTCATAAATACTATTTTGAAAAAATTTTGACAAAAATTCGCCATCTCCACCCGTAAGATAAATTTTATCCGAATTGGCTACATTTTGTATTAGTAAAACTAATGATTTTATTATGCCATAACTTATAGCGTCAGCTGTTTTTTGTGGTAGTGCATCAAGTTCGATTTGTGAATTTAATGCAACTTTTAGTCTTGACGAAATTTCTTCGTATGATTTAAGCCATCTTGAAATTCCAGGCAGTATCATGCCGCCAAGATGAGCGTTGCTTGACATCACATCTATGGTTACAGCACTTCCAGCATCGACTACAACGCCATTTTCTACAGCATAACAGCTAGCGACCCTATCAACTCCAAGCCCCTTATAAATCGTATCAAGTTCAAAATATTTTTCCAAATTTATAAAGTTTTTGTTGTTTAAAATTTGCTCCGTAATAGCGTCATTTACGCTGATAAAAAAAACTTTGTTCGCTGGTTTATAATTTATAAAATTTTCAAGCTTTATTTTGGTAATTTTACTGCCGTCAAAGAATGTGGCGTTTGTGTTGCCAATGTCACATAGTGTCATTTTTATAACCATTCTTTTTCATTAAATTTAGTGTTTTAGAGCAAATAGGTGAAAGGTAAAATATTTGGTGTTTTTTGATATTTATTCCTAAATTGGCATGAATTTGATCTGCGATACGTAAAATTTCTAAAAAATCCTTTTGTAAGAATTTTGCCTTCGCAAATCTAAAAAACAAAAGCCAATAATTACTCTTTATATCCACGCCAACAAGAGCTTTTAGCGTTTTTTTTGTTGTTATTTCGCCAAGTTCAACGAAGTGCAAATCTTTAAGCACTACGTTTTTTGTTGCCAAAACTTGGTATATGGTTTGATTCATTACTCTGGCTTTATGGCGTAATCTTTATAATAAAATCCTTTAAAGCCAGTGAAAATTTTGTCTTCAACCGCGCTATTTATCTCATAAATTTTGGCATTTTCAAGAGCTAAATCTGTTTTTATTAAATAGCCGGTTTTTTCTATCACATAAAGGCTGTCGTTAAAGATAGCTGCACTAGAAAAGATGGCAAATTTGAAATTTACGTCCTTGATTTTTTGAAGTTGAAGATCGCTAAGGACTATAGTTCCGTCTTTTTGCAAGATATAAATGCTGTCTTTATCTATAACTAAATCTTTAATTTCGCCATTATAATAAACCGTTTTTTCGGGATTTATAGACACGATTTTTTTGCCAGTTGCTGCTACCATCGTTTCATCTACGACGTCAAGAAAGATTATGTTGTTAAAAAACTGTTCGCTACTTACGACCACGTCGCGCAAAATTCTACCTTGATCTTTTTGCACTATCATAATTTTACCATCAAGCGTTGGAAATACAACAAGTGAGCTCATGAAAATCGGCGAAGCAACGCGTGCGTCTTGGGCATATACGTCTGAGGATTGAAAATCTAGTAAAACCTCATTTGTCGAAATATCAATCAGATATATGGCGTTTTGAGCACTTAAAAGTGCTAGTTTGTTGTCTTCTAATGCGGCTGAAACGATGGCTTCGTTAAAACTTCGCTGAAACAGTAATTCGCCGTTTTGATTTATGATACTTAAATTTCCATCAATGCTTGAAGTTACAAATTTATCACCCGATGTATTTAAAAGCGTAACATCTTTTGGGAATTTTATATTTGAGTTTAGCAATCCAGTTTTGCTTATGCCCTCGCCGTTTTCTAACACCGCTCCATTTAAGCTAAGTGTGTTTATATCGCTGCTAAGTCTTTGAGTGGGTACTTTTTCTTTTTCGATTTGTGTCGGCTCAAAATACTGTCTTTTTGTCGAGCAACCAATCATAACCATTGCAACCAAAAGTATCATTAAAACTATTTTTATATTTTTCATTTTGCATTTCCTTGATAGTGTCGTAAATTTTTAACAATTGGTTGAAGTGGCGAATTTAACGGAATTTTTTTAAGCTCAGTGCCTGCTTGCTCTATTTTATTTTCTTTTATGAGTTCGTAAGCTTTAAGCAAACTTTTATAATTTGACAAAATTTCACCATTTTGACCTGTCTGAGATTTGATAATCTCTTTTAAAAGCGGGTCAATGTTTTCGTTTAGTAATTCGTTTAGTGCGTTTGTATTGTTGTTTTCAAGAGATTGTCTAAATGCAAAAAGAGCGTAAAGATTGACATCTTTACTTTTTAGCTCATTTTTTAGCTTATCGTCTTTTGGGTTTGCCAAAAGACCTGAGTAAGCCGCGTTTGCGACTTTGAAATTTTGCTCATTTATGTATTCGGTGGCGTAGTAGTAAATTCCGCCTACGACCCCAACTATAAGCGCGATAATAAAGAATTTCTTGTATTTTTTAAAAAACCTCTCGCTTTTTATCGCATTTTCTAAAAATTGCTCCTCTGTGCTAAGATCTGTTTTTATAGAATCAATATCATCTTTAATAGCCAATGTTATTCCTTAAAATTTTGATAATTTTGCTTGCTATTGTAGCATAATAAATTTAAAACAGCTAAAATTTAAAGATAAAATATGATATAATGCAAACAAATTTTAATTTTTCGAGGGAAAATGAATATAGACGATACCTTGCTAAACAAGCTAGAAAAGCTTAGTTCTTTAAAGATTAGCGATGAAAAAAGAGAGGTTGTTAAATCTCAACTCGGCGATATTTTGAATTTTGTTGATATTTTAAATGAGCTTGATTTAAGCCACGAAAAAGCTGTCGTTAGCTCGATAGATGGCGGCACTCCGCTTAGAGAAGATGTGGAGATAAAGTCAGACGTAGTGGATATTGTTCTAAAAAATGCCCCTAGTACAAGCGGGAATTTTTTTGTGGTTCCAAAAATAATAGAGTAAATATGACAAATTTTAGCGAACGAATTTTATCTCTTTTATCACTCACAAACGATAGCTCGGTTAGTGATTTGCACGTAGTTTGTGACGCAAATGTTTGTGTGAGAAAAGATGGATTGCTAATGCAAACTGATAAAAAATTCGACGCTAATCAGATGAGAGAATTGGCTTTTGAGCTTTTAACGGATAAACAAAAGACCGAGTTTTTAGAAAACAAAGAGCTAGATTTTGCTTTTGATGTTGAAAATTTAGCTCGTTTTAGAGCAAATTTGTATTTTGTAAATGGCGATAAAATAGCTCTTGCGATAAGAAAAATCCCAAATTTTATCTCAAGCCTTGATGAGCTTAAAGCTCCGCAAATTTTAAAAGATTTGATTAAACAAGAAAAAGGCTTGATTTTGGTTACTGGCTCGACTGGAAGCGGTAAATCAACGCTTTTAGCTGCTATGCTAAATGAGATCAATTTGACGCAAAATAAGCATATAATTACGATTGAAGATCCTGTAGAATTCGTTCATAAAAACAAAAAATCGCTCTTTTCGCATAGAAATTTAGGCAGTGATACAAAAAGCTATCAAAATGCCTTAAAATTTGCCCTTAGACAAGATCCTGACGTTATATTAATAGGTGAAATGCGAGATAGCTCAACTATGCAGGCGTGTATTAGTGCGGCTGAAACAGGGCATTTGGTTCTTTCTACGCTGCATACAAATTCTGCGCCCCAAAGCATAAATCGTATAATCGACAGCTTTGAAGGCAGTCAGCAAAATCAAGTAAGAAATATGCTCTCAAACTCGCTTACAGCCATAATTTCTCAGACATTAGTTCCAAAACTTGAAGGCGGACGAGTTAGTGCACAAGAGATTTTGATAAACACCTATGCTGTTTCAAATTTGATAAGAGAGAATAAAATTCACCAAATTTTATCTCAAATGCAAATCGGACAAAGCCAAACTGGTATGATAACGCAATCAGCATCTCTTGCCAAATTATTTGAAAATGGCATTATAAGTAGAGCTGATGCCATTAGATTTTCTAACAATCGGCAAGAAATTTTGAATTTAATAGGAACGTAAATGGATTTTATTACGATTTTTGATCTTGGAGTTTTTGCTTTTGTCTTGATTTTAGGGATAAAAGGCGTTATTAACGGGCTGATAAAGGAAGTTTTCGGACTTATCGGACTTATCGGCGGTATCGTTGTAGCTAGTAGATTTGCAAAAGAAGCTGGCGAATTTGTAAGTGATAATGTTTTTAAACTAGATGGCGATTCAGTCATATTTTTTGTCGGTTTTTTGGTTTTGTTGATAGGATTTTGGATCTCTTGCATAGCTGTAGGAGTATTTTTATCAAAGCTAATTGGCCTAAGCGGACTTGGATTTTTGGATAAAATCGGTGGATTTATTATAGGAAGTGCTAAAATTTTCTTTGCATTTGCCGTTTTGTTTGCTATTATTTCAAATATGCAAGTTTTAAACAGCAAGATCGAGCCGTATTTTAACGGTAGCAAACTATATCCAGTGCTTCTTAGCTCTGGAAAATGGATAATGAATATTGATGTAAATGGCATAAAAAATGGTGTTGATAGCTTGCAAAAGCCGTTTGAAAATGTTGAAGATAATGAAACAAAATTAGAATTAAACTCTACAATGAACTAAAAAGGAGAACGCAATGATTGAAAATTTAGAGTACGATGCGCTTTTGGAAAAATTTAAAAAAGTGTTGAAAGATAACGGTCTAAAATACACACAACAACGCGAGGTTTTATTAAAAACACTTTATAATAACGACGAGCATTTTACGCCTGAGCGACTTTATTTGCATATAAAAGAAGGTTATCCAGAGCTAAATGTAGGCATTGCAACTGTTTATAGGACTTTAAATTTACTTGAAGAATCTGAAATGGTAACTTCGATTTCTTTTGGCTCACAAGGTAAGAAATTTGAGCTTGCAACCAAACCTCATCACGATCATATGATATGCAGAAAATGTGGAACTATCATAGAATTTGAAGACTCCACTATCGAAAAAAGGCAATCGGCAATTGCAAAAGAGCACGGTTTTAAACTAACCGGACATATGATGCAGCTTTACGGTACTTGCAAGGATTGTCAAGCAAAAGAAGCCAAAGATACGAAGGGAAAATAGGAAGTGGTATTTGAGAATCAATTAGAAATTCAACGACTCCAAACACTAGAAGAGCTAAGGCAAATGGGCGTGAATCCATATCCGCATTTTTTGCGTCGTGAAATGGATATAACAAAATTTAGACTTAAATTTAACTACATAAAAGACACGGAAGATAAAAGTGCACAAGGTCAGTTGATTGGGTTGGCTGGTCGTATAAAGCTTATCCGCGACGTTGGAAAGGCTATTTTTGCCAACATTGAAGACGAAAGTGGAAATTTGCAAATTTATTTTAGCAACAAAACACTTGACGAGGATTGGTTTAAAGTTGTAAAGAAAAAGGTAGAAGTTGGCGATATTATTTATGTGCGTGGATACGCTTTCATAACCCGCACGGGCGAATTTTCAATGCACGTTTGCGAGCTTAGTTTAGCAGCTAAGGCGATTTCACCATTGCCTGAGAAATTTCACGGACTTGTCGATGTCGAAATGAGATACCGCCAACGTTATCTTGATATGATAATGAATCCAGACGTTAGAAACGACTTTAAAAAGCGTTCGATAATAGTCAGCACGATTCGCAGATTTTTTGAAAATTTAGGCTTTTTAGAAGTTGAAACTCCGATGATGCACCCAATCGCTGGTGGCGCAAACGCCAAGCCATTTGTAACATTTCACAATACGCTTGGAGTGGATAGGTATCTAAGAATAGCGCCAGAATTATACCTAAAACGCTTGATAGTCGGTGGTTTTGAAGCCGTTTATGAAATGAATAGAAATTTCCGCAACGAAGGAATGGATTTAACGCACAACCCAGAATTTACGAGCATAGAATTTTACTGGGCCTATCATAATTATCACGATTTAATGGGAATTACCGAAAAATTATTTAGCGACTTGCTTGAAAAACTAGATATGCCATCTGTTTTTGAATACGACGGAATGAGCCTTGATTTTAGCAAGCCGTTTGAAAGAATAAGTTACAAAAAAGCTCTTGTTAAAATTGGTGAAATAGAGCCTGATGTGGTTGAAGATAGAGATAAAATTTTAGCCAAACTTAAAGAAGATGGATTTGAAGCAAATCCAAAGCTTGATTTAGGACATTTGCAGGCTGAATTATTTGATAATTACGTTGAAAGCAAGCTTATAAATCCGACATTTATTATCGATTTTCCAGTTTCCATCAGCCCACTTTCACGCAGAAGCGATAAAAATCCAGATATTGCCGAAAGATTTGAGTTATTTATCGCAGGACGCGAAGTGGCAAATGGGTTTAATGAATTAAACGATCCAATAGATCAATACAACCGCTTTAAATCGCAAATTGACGCAAAAAATGCGGGCGATGACGAGGCTCACGAAATGGACGAAGACTACGTACAAGCACTTGGATACGCTATGCCGCCAACGGCTGGTCAAGGTATCGGAATCGATCGCCTTGTAATGCTTTTAACAAACAAGCGCTCAATTCGAGATGTCGTACTTTTCCCAGCTATGCGACCGTTAAGAAGCGAAAAAGGAGAATAAATGAGTTTAGAAAATTTTGATAAGGAAATTTTTGACCTTACTCAGCTCGAATTAAAACGCCAATGCGAACACCTAGAAATGATAGCTAGCGAGAATTTTACCTATCCAGAAGTGATGGAAGTGATGGGTTCGATTTTGACAAACAAATACGCTGAAGGTTATCCCAAAAAGCGTTATTATGGCGGTTGTGAATATGTCGATGAGATAGAACAGCTTGCTATTGATAGGTGCAAACGCCTTTTTGGTTGCGAATATGCAAACGTTCAGCCAAATTCTGGAAGTCAGGCAAATCAAGGCGTTTATGGAGCTCTTTTAAATCCAGGCGATAAAATTTTAGGAATGGACTTGAGCCACGGCGGTCATTTGACGCATGGCGCAAAGGTTAGTAGCTCAGGCAAAATTTACGAAAGTTTTTTTTATGGCGTTGAGCTTGACGGCAGGATCGATTACGACCGTGTTTTAGATATTGCCAAAATCGTCAAACCAAAAATGATAGTTTGTGGCGCGAGCGCGTACACTAGAGAGATTGATTTTAAGAAATTTAAAGAAATAGCTGATGCTGTTGGAGCCGTACTTTTTGCCGACGTAGCTCACATTGCTGGTTTGGTCGTAGCAGGCGAGCATCAAAATCCGTTTCCGCATTGCGATATAGTAAGTTCAACCACGCATAAAACATTGCGCGGACCAAGGGGCGGAATAATCATGACAAATAACGAAGAATACGCCAAAAAAATAAATTCTTCGATATTTCCTGGAATTCAAGGTGGTCCGTTAGTGCACGTCATAGCTGGAAAAGCGGTCGGTTTTAAACACAATCTTAGTCCAGAGTGGAAAATTTACGCAAAGCAAGTTAAAGCGAATATAAAAAAACTTGGCGAAATTTTGGTAAATCGCGGATTTGATTTAGTAAGTGGCGGAACTGACAATCACCTGATTTTAATGAGCTTTTTAAATAGAAATTTTAGCGGAAAAGATGCTGATATAGCACTTGGTAATGCTGGAATAACGGTAAATAAAAATACCGTTCCTGGCGAAACAAGAAGCCCTTTTGTAACAAGCGGTATCCGAGTGGGTAGTCCAGCACTTACGGCTCGTGGTATGAAAGAGAGCGAATTTGAGATAATAGGACATAAAATGGCTGATGTTTTAAATGATATAAATAATATTGATTTGCAAAACAAAATAAAATCCGAGCTAAAAGAGCTTGCGAGCAAATTTATAATCTACAATAAAGCGACGTTTTAATGCAAAGTATAGATACAACACTTATTAAGATTAACACGAGTCATTACTGGATAAAACGCGACAATATAGTAAGCAAAATCGAATACAAAGGTCGTACGTTTTTTAACAAATTTGAGCTCATCAACGAGCCACTTAGTTATCAGGTTATCAAAGATCATGACGAAGGCAAAATAACCGTCGCACATTCGCTCATACTACCAAACGAGAAGGTTGAAAATATTGTATTTGACTACAATGGAAGAATGCCTGAACGTTTTTGGCATAGGGCACAGTTGTTGCTTAGAGAAGAGGGGTATATAAATTTTACAGCTTATGAGACCAAAACACCAGGGCATCTACATCTTTACGTTCATAAAGGACATACGACGCTTAATGAGGGTTATCAAATAGCAAATCGCTTGTCAATGCTTCTTGGCTCAAAACTCGCTAAAGAATGGAAAATGTTTCCTACTATAGACCTGCCTAGGGAATTTAATATACTTACTCTGCCATATAAACTCTACCAAAAAGAGCGTGGAGCTTCGTGGTCAAAGCATATGTAAGGAGAAAAAATGGAAGATAACGAATTAAGAGACATTATTTTAGAAAAAAGCGAAGATAAAAAGAGTGTGAAAATAAAAAAACTCTTAATGCTTATCGCTATGTTTTTCATACTGTTTTTGATAGTTTTGATAGCTATGAAGATAATAAATTCAGATGATTCTAACAATATGGATATGGCTAATAAAGATGCTAGGCTTGTTCTGCCTCCAGAGCCTGAAATTTCAAAAGACAACAAAGCGGCTAATGACGAACTTTTCCAACAAGTGCCTATAATACCAGAAAGCAAAGGTCAAGATAGCTTTGAGGATATGGTAAAAAGTCTAAAAGATAAAGAGACTCAAAGACAAACCGAACAACCAGTGGCTACAAATGATGAGCTAGCTCCAAACGTTCAGGATTTAATCAAGCAACAAAACGCCCAAATTCAACCACAACAGCCAGCAACTGAGCCAAAGCACGAAAGCAAAGTTGCCCCTAAGGAGCAGCCAAAGGTAGTGCCAGTGCCTACTAAACCAAAAGAGCAAACTAGACCAGCTCCAAAAGATGAGCAAAAACAAATTGCAAAAGAGCAAGTAAAAGACACGAAGCCAAAAGAGCACGCTAAATCAGCTACTAAACCAGCTTCTCAAAGTGCAGGCAGTGGCGGTTATATACAAATCGCTGCTGTGAGAAATTTCAGCGAAGATACAGCTGATATAAGAAAGCTAAAGGCTCACGGTTACAGCTATAAGCTTCATAAGGTCGTTGTAAATGGCGTTGAGATGACTAAAATAATCGTTGGTCCATACAGCAAGGATAGCATTAAAAGCGAACTTGCAAAAATTAAATCAAACGTTGCAAGTGGCGCTTTTGTTATAAACATAAAATGAAAATTTTCGCTGTTTTTGGTAATCCAATAAGCCACTCCATTTCGCCAAGGCTGCATAATTTGGCTTTGAGCGAATTTGGCTTAGACGGTGTTTATACTAGATATTTGCTAGAAAATGGCGATGATTTGCTTGCGAAATTTCGCTCACTTGGCTTAAATGGCGCAAACATTACAGTTCCGTATAAAGAGATGGCGTTAGCTGGGTGCGATTATGTCGATGAAATCGCCAAAAAAATAGGCTCTATAAATACAATTGTTTTAAAAAATTCGCAAATTTATGGCTACAACACCGATGCTTTTGGGTTTTTGTCGGCTATAAAATCATTTGGCATTATTAAATCTGTTTTAATTTTAGGCGCAGGTGGGACGGCAAAAGCGGTTGCTTATGCGCTTAAAAGCAACCAGATACAAGCTACTATCGTAAATCGTTCGGAAAAGAGATTGGAAAATTTCACCGAATTTGATGCATTTACTTGGGATAAATTTAGCGGTGGTGCTTTTGATTTGGTTGTTAATACAACTTCAGCAGGGCTTATAGATGATAATCTCCCTGCTTCAAAAAATCAACTAGAAGCCATTTTAAAACACTCAAAATTCGCTTTTGACGTTATTTATAACAAATCGACACCGTTTTTAAATTTAGCCTTATCAAACGGTTTAGTTTGCAAAAACGGATCTGATATGTTACTTTTTCAAGCCGTCAAAGCTTTTAATCTATTTTACGATAACTCACTTGATGAAAGCAAAATACAAAGCGCTATGAGAAAGGCACTTTCGCTTTAAATTTCGCTTATTTGTCAGCTTCATTTAAGTAATAATCTATCTGCGGTTTTCTTAAAATTCTTATCAAATCCGAGCTTCCAGCCACTCCAGTTGGGTAACCAGCTGTCATTATGTAGGTTTTAGTGTCGCTCATACATCCGTTATTTACTGCGATTTTGATTGATTTTGCCATTAAAGTATGCAATCTCTCTTCTTTTGCTATGACAAAAGAGTTAGATATTCCCCAGCAAAGAGTTAGCCAATAAGCGGTTTGTTCATTGTGTGTAATAGCGATAATATCGATATTTGGGCGGTATCTTGACATCTTAATCGCTGATTGCCCAGATGAGGTAAGAGCCAAAATTCCATCTACGCCAAGATTAACGGCGAGCCTAGTTGTGCTAGAAGCGATCATGTCCGTTTCGTCATAATTTTCAAAATCAAATTTATTAAATGGATAAATTTCTTGAGTTTTGATTATCGTATTACTCATAGCTTTTACGACGGCGACTGGATTTATGCCAACAGCACTTTCTTCGCTTAGCATCACGACATCAGTTCCGTCTAAAACTGCATTTGCAACGTCGCTTATTTCCGCTCTTGTCGCCGTTTCGTGCTCCGCCATGGATAGCATCATCTGAGTAGCCGTGATAACTGGTTTTGCGGCTTCGTTTGCTTTTTTGATGATCTGTTTTTGTATGGTCGGCACGCTGTAATATGGTACTTCTATGCCCAAATCTCCACGCGCAACCATAATTCCATCGCTCACGGCGATAATCTCATCTATATGCTCAACAGCGTCAAATTTCTCTATTTTTGCGTAAATTTGAGCGTTTGATCCAAAGCTGTTTAAAATTTGTCTAGCTTTCTTGATGTCGTCAGCGGTTTGGACAAACGAAATCGCTACGAAATGAACGCCATTTTTTGCGCCAAATTCCAAATCTTTGATATCTTTTTGGGTTATAACTTCGATATTTATCTTTGTATTTGGGAAATTAACACCCTTGTTTGAGCGCAAAATTCCGTCATTTTCGACAACCGTTTCGACCAAATCATCATTTGCCTTCACAACTTTTGTCCGTATCTGTCCATCGCAAAGATAAATATGCTCTCCAACCTTTAACATAGCTAAAATTTGCGGCTGGTTTATACAAATTTTATAGCTGTTTTCATCTATTTGCTCGCCTAAAATTTCCTCTTTGTGAAAAAATAATTTATCGCCATTTTTTAGTTTAAATTCAGGCTTGCTTAATTTGCCAACTCTAATTTTTGGTCCGCAAATATCTTGAAAAATTCCGATTTTTTGTCCCAGTTTTGCTTCAACTTGTCTGATTTTATCGATGTTGGCTTTGTGATATTCGTGCGTGCCGTGGCTGAAATTTAACCTAAATGCATTTACACCAGCTTGCACTAATTTTTCCATCGTCTCTACCGTTTCGCTTGATGGTCCGATTGTGGCTAAAATTTTTGTCTTTTTTACCATTTTTGTCCCTTTTATAATTTGTGTAATTTTACCAAAATATTGCAAAATAGTGATTATGTTAAACAAATTTTAGCTGTTTTTTTATATTTTAAAGTATCTTTAAACTTCCATACGTATAACATAAATTCAACTTTTAAAGGAGAGAAAATGAAAAAAATATTTGGCGATTTTTCTGACTATATTTGTGGCTTTAAGCGCAAATTCTGACGAAAAAATATAAGTTAAACTTGCTACGACTTGGGAGAGCACTGCACCTGTTTTAGGCAATAGCATCAAGGAATTTAAACGTGCTGTAGAAGCACTAAGTGGCTATAGAATCGAAGTTAGAATGATTATCCATCAAAACACAAAGCACCGTTTGGGATTTTGGATTTTGTTAAAAGCAGACAATACGACATCGACTACACAGCATCTACTACTACAATGGCAAAGATGCCAAAAACTATCTTTTTATAGCTGTTCCCTTTGGCATGATGACACCAAAGTTACGTACTTGGCATGAATTTGGCGGCGGAAAACAGCTAGAAGAAAAGGTTTATGATAAATACGGTATTAAGGTTTTTCACGCAGGAAATACGAAGCACGCAAATGGGTGGCTGGCTTAAGAATGAGATTAAAAGCGTTGATGATCTAAAAGGGCTAAAATAAGAATTCCAGGCTTTGGCGGTGAAGTTATGTCAAAGGTTGGCGTTGCGATAAATACAATTCAGACTGGAGAACTTTATATGTCGCTTGAAATGGGCACAATAGATGCTGTCGAATGAGTCAGCCCGGCATTTGATATGGGGCTTGGATTTCATAAAATTGAAAATTATTACTACACCAGCTGGCAAGAACCAAGTGGTCAAATTCAAATTTTCTTAAACAAAAAGACATACAAGAAACTGCCAGATGATCTAAAATCCATAATCGAAGCTGGCGCAAATGTTGCAGGAGTGTTTTAACACCAAATCTTTTTACAAAAATACTGAATTTTGGGCCAAAATGAAAAGCGAATTTCCCAAAATAGAGGTCAAATCTTTCCTGATGATGTTATGAATGCGTTTAGAAAAGCAAGCAATGAGATGCTTGACGAAGAAGCCGCAAAATATGAATTGTTTAAGCAAATTTTAACTTCTCAAAGAGAATTTTTAAGCAAAGCAAGATAGTGGAGCAAAATTTGGGAATTCTCATATATCCAAAAACATCTAAATAATCAAACGCCAGTCCTGCTCTCAAAGGCTTTCATAAGCGAGAGCAGATCGATATTTTCTAGGCTAACACCAGTTGGAACGCCTTGGGCGATTTTAGAAAATTTAACATTTAAATCGCCTAATTTATCTTCAATGAAAGCCATAACCGCATCGCTGTTTAGTCCAGGTGTAAATGCAAAAATGATCTCGCTCGTGTTGTTTTGCAAAATATTGCCTTTTAACTTATCGATTTGCTCTGACGTGATCTCTTCTAAAACAAAATAAAGCCCTTTATAAACAGCACTTTGCTCTAAGATCAGTATATCTTTTGGGCTCTCAACTATTGCTAGTAAATTTTTATCGCGATTTTCATCACTACAAATTTCACAAATTTCATCTTCGCTAAGTCCGCCACAAATTTCGCATTTTCTGGTAAATCTTATCGCCTCTTCTATGCTTTGAGATAGTTTTAATCCACCAAAACTATCGTTTAAACAAACGTGGTAGGCGTAACGTTGGGCCGATTTTTTACCCACACCTGGCAATTTTTCAAAGGCACAGATCAGCTCGTTAAATTTTTCAAGCCCCTTTTTCAAGCACGACCTTTAAGTTAATGCTAAATTCATGATAACCATCTTTGTAGTCGTATGAAAGGGTAAATTTATGCATTTGGCAGATATGATCTATGATATAAAGCCCAAGCCCCATACCGCCGTTTTTGTTATCTTTTTCTCTTACAAAAGCTTGCATATAATGAGAAATTTCGTGTTCTAACATCTTGCCTTTGTTCCTAACCAAGATGATGTCGTTATCGCAAACGATCTGAGCTTGTTTATCATCTGAATATTTAAGCGCATTATCAATCAAATTTTTTATTGCCAAACTAAAAAGTTGAAAATCGACACGCAAAAGTGCATCATTGATGATTTTAACATCAACTTTGCTTTTGAAATTTTCAAGCATCAAAAGATCTTGAACCTGTTCTAAAATAATAGAAAAATAGTAATTGTCAAAATTTAGTGTATAGTTTTTTGAAAGAAGTTGTTCGATTTTACCAAATTCGTTTATAAGCATATCAAGTCGTTCAAAAACATTTATGAGACGCATTTTTTGCGTCTCATTTTGCACCATTTCAGACACTATCCTTCCCTTTCCGATGGGTGTTTTTAGCTCGTGCATTATGGTGCGTAAAAATAGCTGGCGTGATTTTATAAGTTCTCTGATTTTGCATACAGCATTGTCAAATTCAACCGCCACGCGAGCTATTTCATCATCTGCGTTTAGTGTTTTGGGGCAAGTTATAACCACGTCCATATTTCCCATAGCAAATTTTCTTATGTCTTTGCTTAGTTTTTTTAGTGGCAAGAGCGAATTTATAACAGAAACGTAAAGCGAAACCAGAAGTGCGATCGTTAGGAAAAATGCTATCCAAAGCGTATCGTTGATATTTTTGGTATCGTGGCTTTCAAGCAAAATTTGAAAAGATGGATTTTTGATAAACAAAAATAGCTTATCTTCATAAAAAACTGACTGAAAAAAGCCAAACGGCGTTTGTTTTGCAAAGACTAGTTGGCCTTTTGTGATTACGTCTTGAATGGCTAATTTGTTATCCATTGTGTGAAGTTCAAAATTTTCAAAATACTTCGTCAGATCACTTGGCGGATTTGATCTCTCGTAGAGAGCAACTAGGTAGTTTATGGCGGCTAATTGCTTCTCTTTTGTTTTTTCTAACGTGCTGTTTTTTTGTATATTCGCAAACGTAAAAAACAGCATACACACTAACGAAAACGCAATAGCAAAAACTACCGTTATTTTGGTTGTTAGCGAGTATTTCATCCTAATAGTTTATAGCCTATTCCGCGGACTGAAAATATGTGTTTTGGAGATTTTGAACTATCGCCGATTTTTGTTCTTAAACGTCCGATTATAACATCAAGACTCTTTGAATCTTTGTCTTTTAAACTTTTGCAATTATAAACAAGTTGCTCGCGAGAAACCGAAAAACTGTGTTGTTTAACTAGGTAGCTTAAAATTTCATACTCGGCTGGTGTTAGTATCAAAGGCTCGTTGTTGTAGTAAATTTCGTGCCTTCTTTCGTCTATTTTGAAATTTGAATCAACTGTGGTTTCTTCTGATGTGGTTTCGCTTGTTTTTTTGTATCTGCGTATAAGGCTCATAATTCTAGCGTGCATCTCTTTTGGATCGTATGGTTTTGGCAAATAGTCGTCTGCACCTATTTGAAGCCCGACAACCTTGTCGCTTATATCGCTTCTAGCTGATGAAATGATAATAGGAATGTTGTGTTTTGAACGAATTTCTTTACAAACTTCTAAGCCGTCCATACCAGGGAGCGTTAAATCAAGGATCACCAAATCAAAATTCTTAAGCCCAGCGCTAAGACCAAGATAAGGATCTTCGTAATTCGTGACTTTTATATTAAAATTATCTAAATATTCAGATAGAATTTGCGCAAATTCAGGATCGTCTTCAATCATTAAAACATTAATCATAATAAAACCTTTCAACTTAAATTTAATCCTAGATTATAACTAAATTTTGTTAAATTTTTCAATAATTTTAAAAACCAAGCCATAAAATGTAAATGAATTTATGTTTTTTAAGTGCATAATTGTTGCATTTTGCGCAAATTTAGTGCCTTAATTTTATGTTTTTTAGATAAAATTCAGCAAAATTTCTAAAAAAGGACATATGATGGCAAATTTACTAATAATCGGCGCGGGCGGGGTTTCGCGCGTGGCTACGATAAAAGCGGCGATGAATTCGGACGTTTTCACGCAAATCACGCTAGCAAGCCGCACAAAAAGCAAGTGCGACGCTATTGCTAAATTCATCTCTGAGCGTGTGGGTGTGGAGATTAAGACGGCGCAAATTGACGCCGATGACACGAACGCGGTGGTAGCGCTCATCAAAAAAACGGGCGCGCAAATTTTGCTAAATGTCGCCCTTCCCTATCAGGATCTAACGCTTATGGACGCGTGCGTGAGGGCTGGAATTCATTACATCGACACGGCAAATTACGAGCACCCAGACACGGCTAAATTCGAGTATAAATTGCAATGGGCTAAACGTGATGAATTCGCGCGCGCTGGCGTTTGCGCGCTTTTGGGCTCGGGATTTGATCCTGGCGTTACGAATGTATTTTGTGCCTACGCGCAGCAAATTTTGTTTGATGAAATTCACGAGATCGACATTCTTGATTGCAACGCGGGCGACCACGGCTACGCTTTTGCGACGAATTTTAACCCAGAGATAAATTTGCGCGAAGTTAGCGCAAAGGGGCGGTATTGGACGCGCGAAAAAGGCTGGATCGAAACTGAGCCGATGGAGATAAATTTCAAGTGGGATTATCCAAAAGTGGGCGTCAAAGATAGCTATTTGCTCTATCACGAGGAGCTTGAAAGTTTGGTTAAAAATATCAAAGGACTGCGCCAAATTCGCTTTTTCATGACCTTTGGCGAGAGCTATCTCACGCACATGAAATGCTTGCAAAACGTGGGAATGCTCCGCATTGACGAGGTCGAGCATAACGGCGCAAAAATCGTGCCGATTCAATTTCTAAAAACGCTACTTCCCGATCCCGCGAGCCTTGGCGCGCGCACGAAAGGCAAAACCAACATCGGCTGCGTAATTCGCGGGATAAAAAACGGCAAAGAGCGTCAAATTTACATTTACAACGTCTGCGACCACGAGGCTTGCTACGCCGAGACGGGTGCGCAAGCTGTGAGCTACACGACGGGCGTGCCTGCGATGATAGGCGCGAAAATGCTAGCCACGGGCGCGTGGAGCGGAGCGGGCGTATTTAATATGGAAGAATTTGACGCCACGCCGTTTATGGACGAGCTAAACCACCAAGGATTGCCGTGGGAAATAATCGAAATGACACCTGGGGAAAGATACGAAGTTTGATAAATTTAAAACTGTTTCAAGGCTGATTTATGCCTTGAAATTTCGGTTAAAAATACAAAACATCAAGATCGATAAAACATAAGTTTTTATTAAAATTTAATCGCAAAAATATTTTAAAATACATAAATAACTTTTGTAATAACGGCTAAAAATTTTCATATATTGCATCAAAAATAGCTTTTTGATTTTGCAAATGTCTTTTACTAATCACCATAAATTCGCCGTTTTTTAAATTTTTTAAATCGTAAAAAGGTTGCGTTTTTGTTTTTAAATTTATCATCTTTGCGCCACTTTTAGTAGCGATTATCTCGCCAGCTGCGTTGTCCCAAAGATAGCTTGGCGAATATCGCAGATAGACGTCCGCTAAACCTTGCGCGATACGGCAGTATTTAATTGCCGAGCTTAATTTTTTGATTTGAAAATTCATCATTTCGCACAGCTTAGCGGCTTTGGCATTTTTGCCGCGTTTTCCAGTGATTATAACGTCTTTGTTTTGCGTATCATATTTTAAACTTTGACCTATAAATTCTCCGTCCTTGTAGAGTTCTTTTTGAGTATTAATATCATTTGTGGCGAAAAAAATTTCATTTGTAACGGGTAGATAAATCACGCCAAGAATGGGGCGGTGATCCGATATAAGCGCTATGCAAACACAAAATTCGCCGCTTCCATCTAAAAAATCTTTTGTCCCATCAAGTGGATCGACAAGCCAAAATGCGCTGGCTTTATCGTTTAAAATTTGCTCTTCTGAACAAATTGGCAAATTTGAGCTTTTTAACACGTCAAAAATCGCTTTATTTGCCGCAAGATCAGCCGAAGTTACGGGCGATTTATCTTTTTTTATAGCTATTTGCAAATTCTCATTATGTAGGTTTTTTGATAAAGTTGAAGCCGAAGCTAAAATTTCATCTTCAAATTTTACGTGCGTGTAAAATTTCAAAATTTCCTCACCGGCCTTGATTGCTGCTAACTTGGCTAAATTTAGCAAATCTTCCATAAATTAAGCTTTTGGCGTGCGATTAGTATGCCCGATATAAAGCTGTCTTGGACGAACGATTTTGATACTTGATTGCTCTTTCAGCTCGATCCATTGGCTAATCCAGCCTGGAATTCTACCGATGACAAAAAGCACAGCAAACATATCATTTGGGATTCCAAGTGCTTTTAGTATAAGTCCAGAGTGAAAATCGACATTTGGATACAGGTTGCGAGATACGAAATATTCGTCATTTAGCACGATTTCTTCGATACGATTTGCTACTTTTATAAGTTCTGTGCTTATGCCAATTTCATCGATTAATTGATCGCGCATTTTTTTAAGCACTTTCGCGCGCGGATCGAAATTTTTATACACCCTGTGCCCAAAGCCCATCAATCTGAAAGGATCGTTTTTGTCTTTTGCACGGGCTATGTATTTATCGACATTTGCGACACTTCCAATCTCTTCTAGCTGACGTATAACGCCCTCGTTTGCACCACCATGAGCCCAGCCCCAAAGTGCGCCGATACCTGCGGCTATGCACGCATAAGGGTGAGCGTGAGTTGAGCCAACTGTTCGCACGGTCGTAGTGGAGGCGTTTTGCTCGTGATCAGCGTGAAGCATAAAAACCGTATCAAGCGCTTTAACTTCAATCGGTTTTAAATTTACGTGCTCATAAGGATATGCGCGCAACATATAAAGGAAATTTTCAGTAAAGCCACGGTCTAAATTTGGATAAATGATTGGAAGTCCGCGCGAATAGCGATAACTAAAAGCGGCGATTGTCGGAATTTTAGCTATTATTCGCATTGCCATTTCGTGATATTCTTCTGGCTTGTCCATGTTTAAATGATCAGAATAAAAAGCCGAAAGCGCTGAAACGCTGGCTTGCAAAATCGCCATTGGGTGGGCTTTATCTGGAAACGCGTCAAAAATTTTCATCATACCTTCGTGGATATATGAGCGTTTTTTAAGCTCCATTTTAAAGTCGTTAAATTGCTTTTCGTTTGGCAACTCTTTGTTTAAAAGCAAATACGCAACATCGATAAAGCTTTTATTTTCAGCCAAATAAGCAATATCGTATCCGCGATACATCAGCTCGCCTTTTATGCCATCGATATAAGTTATCGAGCTGCGACACATCGCAGTTGATGTATATCCGCGATCAAATGTAAAAAGTCCTGTGTCGCTAAAAAGCGTGGAAATATCTATAACATCTGGTCCCATGGTGCCACTAAGCACGGGAAATTCATAACTTTTGCCATTTCTGTTGTCTGTTAAGGTAACGCTGTTTTGCATACTTGTCCTTTACTCATCAAAATTTTTATACAAATCATAACTATTATAGCTTGCGCTAAGCTTGCTAGGATAAAAGAGAAATAAAAATTATCGCCTATGCCACCGGTTTTGTGTGATATAGTAGCAACGGCAATTAAAAGCGTAAGTGGTATTGAGTGCGAAAGTGCATATAAAATCGTATTTTTAAATCCTAGCGTATTTACAAAAACCATTCCACATAAAATTCTAGCCCCGATAATCACGGCTACGATAAACGCTGCATCGCTTATGACACCATCTAAAAACAACGCTTCAAGCTTAAATGTTGAGCCTATATAAACAAAAAATGTCGGCACTAAAAAGCCAAATCCAAAGCTAGCAAGTTTTTTAGGTAGGTCTTTTTTGTGGTCAAAAAAAGTCGCTATAAAAGTTCCGGCAACAAACGCTCCAAACGCTATTTCTATATTTAAATAAAGCATAAGAGCGATAATGCTAAAAAACAATGCCATGCAAAGCCTGATGTCTTTTTCGGCATTATCAAAATGTGGCATAAGTGCGATACGAAGTTGCGGATACCACCAAAATAGCACGTTTAAAATTTTAAACCCAACCACGCTCATCGCTAAAAATCCGCTCAAATAAATCACTGAAAACAAAAGCTCCAAACCTGCGCCAAATTTCAAATATGCCCCGACAAATGTCAGCAGCATAATAGAAATCACTTCGCCAACAGATGCGATTAGCATTCCTAAATTTAGCCAATCTTGCTCTTTGCCGTATTCTTTAAGAAGCGTAAAAATCATACCCACGCTCATAAGTGGGATTATCAAAATAAATAGTTTATTTAGGTTAAAACCAAATGTTACAAAAACGGCAAAAATGTAAAGAAGCGCGATATAAAGCAGGCCGGTTTTTAAAATTTTCCTATCCATTGTAAAGAAAATTTTAAGATCAACCTCTGTTCCAGCCAAAAACATTAGGTAAAAAAAGCCAACTTCGCTTATGATGTGAAAAATATCATTTTGCGGGATAAACCCAAAATAACCAGCAACCGCGCCTAGCATAATCTCAACTGGCGCGATGGGAATGCGAAAAAGCTTTGAAAAATACGGCGACGTAAAAACAATAAAAGCAAGGACGATTAAAATACTAAGTTCGTTGTTTTCCAAATTTTACCTTTAAAATGGCTGATTATAGCCATTTTTTGATAAATAGCCACTTTGCTTGTTTGAGATGAAATTTCACAAAATAGCCCAAATGCTCTAATGGCAAATTTTAGCAAATTCAAAGCCACGTTTTTCAAGCTCTATTATATCCCTGCTCGCCACCTCGCCCTTTGTGGTTAGATAATCGCCTATCACGATTGCCTGCGCACCGTTTTCAAAGACTTCGTATTGGCGTGCGCCTAAAATTTTCTCTCTTCCTCCAGCTATCATTATGCGCGCATTTGGCAACGCCTTTTTCGTATCCGAAACGATTTTTAGCGCCTCGTCCGCACTTAACATCTCTTTTTGTATCTTTAAAGCTGGATTTGGAATGAAAAAATTTATCGGACTTGAAAATGGGTCAAGTTCTACTAAGCTTTTTCTAAAACTTATCCTATCGTCTTGGCTCTCTCCAAGTCCGTAAATTCCACCAGTACAAAGCATAAGTCCAGCTCTTTTGGCGTTTAAATTTGTATTAAATCTATCCTCCCAACTGTGCGTGGAGCAAATTTGCGGGAAAAATTCGCGACTTGTTTCAAGATTGTGATTATAGCTAAAAATTCCAGCCTTTTTAAGCTCGCTTAAAGCTTCAAAACTCGCCTCGCCGTTACAGGCGATTAGCATTAAATTTGGTAACTCTTTTTTTACTTCGCGTGCTGCTTTTGCGATGTATTCTAGCTTTTTTTCGTCCAGTTTTCTACCAGATGTAACTAGACAAAATCCAAGTGCGTGATTTGCTGCTGCCATCTTTGCTTCTAGTAAAATTTGCTCGATTGATTTAAGGCTAAATTTTTGTATATCGGCTTTGATTTTTGCGCTTTGAGTGCAGTAAATACAGTCCTCCGAGCAATTTCCAGAACTAATTGAACAAATAGCGCAAAGCATTATAGTTTTATTCATTTTCTTTCCTTTTAGATTTTAAATTTCAGAAATTTGCACCTTTTTCTTACATTTTGTGCATTCGTGAAAAGTTCCTTTTTTTAGCTCTTTTTTTATCATATCGCCACCGCATTCTTCGCATTTTTCAAGCACTGGCTCGTGATTTGATAAAAAATTACATTTTGGATAGTTGCTACAACCATAAAATTTACCACGTTTGCTTATGCGCTCAACCAAAACGCCACCGCATTTTGGACAAGGCACTTCAAGCTTTTTTAACTCTCTTTTAGGTTTTGTATCAGTTTGAGAATTTTCATCATTTTCAGGCTTTGCAACATTTCGTGAGTATTTGCATTTTGGAAAATTTCCACACGCTATAAATTCGCCAAACCTGCCTTTTCTAAGCAACAAATCCCCGCCGCATTGTGGGCATTTCTCACCAATTGGTGTGGCTATTTTTTGGCTTTTTATGCCTGTTTTGCCAGCTGAAATTTTATCCATAAACGGATAGTAAAATTCTGCAAGCAGCTTTTGCCAATCCACTTCATTTGTAGCCACGCTGTCAAGTTTTTCTTCCATCGCCGAAGTAAAATCGCTATCAACTATGTCGCCAAAATGCTCTTCTAAAACGCCTATCATATTAAACGCGATCTCGTTTGCAATGATCTGTTTTTTCTCGATTCTGACGTATTCGCGGCTGGTAAGTAACGATATGGTCGGCGCATAAGTGCTCGGTCTGCCGATGCCTAAACTTTCAAGCTTTTTTACTAAACCAGCTTCTGAATACCTAGAAGGCGGTTCGGTGAAATTTTGCGTAGATTTTATGCTTTGCAAGTTCATCTCATCGCCGATATTTAACTCGGGCAAAATTTTGTCCTTATCCGCATCTCCATAAACTTTATAAAATCCGTCAAATACGACTTTTCTGCCACTTATCTTAAATTCTGCTTTTTCACTTGCGACATAGACATTTTGTGTTTGACTTACCGACGCATTCATCTGACAAGCTAAAAATCTATTATAAATGAGCGTGTAAAGCCTAAGTAGATCTTTTTCTAAAAATTTCGCCGCTATTTCTGGCGTAAAGCTTAAATTTGTCGGTCTAATAGCCTCGTGGGCTTCTTGTGCGCCTTTACTTTTTGTCGTATAAAACTTAGCCTTGCTCGGCAAATATTTTTCGCCAAATTCGCTCTTTATCAGCTCGCGCGCCGCATTTACAGCCTCGCTTGCTAAATTTAAACTATCCGTTCTCATATATGTTATCGCGCCCATAAATCCCTGATGAGTTTGCACGCCTTCGTATAAATTTTGAGCCAACATCATTGTTTTTTTCGGACTAAATCCAAGCCTATTTGAAGCACTTTGCTGCAATGTCGAAGTCATAAACGGCGGATTTGGCTCGGTTTTTCGCTCTTTTGCTTCGATTTGTTTTACGTTAAATTTATCATTTTGCAAATTTTCTACGATATAAGCGGCGCGATCTTTATTTGTAATGGTTAGTTTTTCGATTTTTTGCGTTTGAAATTTTATCAGTTCGGCTTCTAAATCCTTTTTAAATTTCGTATCTATTGTATAGTATTCAATCGGTTTAAACGCCCTTATCTCGCGCTCGCGATCTACTACGATTTTAAGTGCGGCACTTTGAACGCGCCCAGCACTTAGCCCTTTTTGGATTTTTAAATTTAAAAGCGGACTTAGCTTGTAGCCAACTATACGATCTAGCAAACGCCTAGTCTGCTGAGCATTTACGCTATTCATATCTATCGTGCGCGGATTTTTTAAGGCATTTTCGATGGCGTTTTTTGTTATCTCGTGAAAAACTATCCTTGGCAAACTCTCTGGCTTTTTACCCATAGCCATCGCGATATGATACGCGATCGCCTCTCCCTCTCTATCTTCATCGGTTGCTAGATATATCTCATCAGCACTTTTTGCTAGTTCTTTTATCTCTTTTACGATATTTGAGTGATCAGCACTTATTTTGTATTCAGGTGTGAAATTTTCACCCTCTATTTTTATGCCAAATGTCGTTTTTGGCAGATCTCTGATGTGCCCTTTGCTGGCGATAACGTCATAATCTTTGCCTAAAAAATTCTTTATCGTCTTAGCCTTAGCTGGCGATTCTACTATTATTAAGCTTTTCATTAATATGCCTTTAAATTTTTTGGCATAATTGTAGCAAAATTTTCATCACAAAATAGAAAATTTTATTTTTTCGTCTCCCCCCAACCCATCTCCATTTAGAGCAAATTAAAAAATTTCCCCCAAATTTTTTAATT
>JBQNAH010000025.1:0-23705 GCA_052170535.1 Campylobacter sp.
ACATTTTTGGCGAACTGGTAAAACTATTTCGCCACTTGTTTTGATTTTTGTTTGAGATTTTAAAAAAGCCCAAGCCAAACTTCATGGCTTAACTTAACATTAATGCAAAAGGCTAAAATTTGTTTATTTAAATTTTAGCCAAATCATAAAATTTAAACTACCTGCCAAGCTCCTTTTCTAAATGATAAATTGTATCTTTTATTACTCGTTTTGTTCTCTCGTCGATACTGTTTTCATAAGCTTGATTTAGGCGTTTGATATATTTTTGCTTGTCTATGTTGTTATCGCCATTTTTTCCTATCTCAATAAGCATCATCATAAAACATATCTCGCCGATACCCTTATCGCAGTAAGGTTTTAGAAATTTTATCTTTTGGTCATCGGACATCGATCTATCCATCTTTATTTCCAGCTCACGGATTATTTCTTTTCGCTCTTCTAAACTCGGTTTTGAATCGCAACCCAAAAATAACAAAGGCAATGCCACAAAAGCTACTTGCAAAATTTTACTCATACAATTTCCTTTCATTTAAATTTGAGCTCATTCTACCCCTCCCCCTCCCTCCCTTAAAAATCTATAAATTTAAACGAAAATTTAGCACGAAGCTTTATCTAAGCCAAACGGCGATATACTTCAAGCAAGAAATTAAAGGCTAAAAATGGGCTTAAAAGAGTATTTGTTTGGATTTAATGCTGAAAATGAGGCTTGCAAATTTTTATCACAGCAAGGGTGTGAGATTTTACAGCGAAATTTTCACTCAAAATTCGGCGAAATCGACATAATCGCCAAAAAAGACGAAATTTTACACTTCATCGAGATAAAAGCAACTGATAAAAATTACGAAACCGCCTACCGACTTACACCAAGTAAATTTAACAAAATCTTAAAAACCATTGATTTTTACCTACTAAAAAATGGTTCAAACGCTGATTTTCAGGTGGATTTAATAACAATAGAAAAAGGTAAAATAAAATGGATAGAAAATATTAGTTTGTAAAAATTATTATTTAGCTTTAATTTACATTTTTATTGTATAATTTCAGAAATTTTTATTAAGGAGTAAAAATGGGAAAATACATTGAACTAACATCTGAGAATTTTGATGTTACAAAAGAAGGTGTCGCATTGGTTGATTTTTGGGCTCCATGGTGTGGACCATGCAGAATGCTAGCTCCTGTTATTGAAGAGCTTGCGGAGGAATTTGACGGAAAAGCCAAAATTTGCAAGGTAAATACCGACGAAGTTCAAGATTTGGCAGTTGAGTTTGGTATCAGATCTATACCAACGCTTTTATTTTTCAAAAATGGCGAAGTAGTAGATCAAATGGTTGGAGCTCAATCAAAACAAGCCATAGCAGATAAAATAGCGTCGCTTCTTTAATGAGTATCAAAAAAAGAGGGAATTTTCTCCCTCTAACTTCTGTTTTCGCATCTTTTATCGGAGCTGCACTCGTAGCGAGTGTGTTTGCTTATAACAATTATCGTTTTTCTCAGTATAAATTTGTTGATTTTTCATCACTTATATTTTACGAAATGTCTAAAATTTTTGAACCAAACGATAAAGAATTTTTACTTGTGATTTTTAGCTCAAACCAAACTAATTGGCGCGAAATTCTAAAAATTTCAAACAAAAATTTAAACGTGGTAGCGGTTGATTTATTTCAAAAACGCACAACAAATGAGGAAAATTTGCGATTCATAACATCAGATATTAATACAATCTTAAAGTTAATGAACACCTTAAGTATAACAAATTTGCCAAGTGGTGTCGAAATGAAACTACAAAATAACAAAATTTATAAACAAAATTCAAAAATAAATACAATTTAAAGGAAAAATTATGTTAGATTTAGCAATTATCGGTGGTGGTCCAGCTGGACTAAGCGCAGGACTTTACGCTACGCGCGGAGGTTTAAAAAATGTTGTAATGTTTGAGCGCGGCGAGCCGGGTGGTCAGATAACTTCAAGTTCTGAAATAGAAAATTATCCTGGTCAAAAAAATCCAGGCGAAAGTGGAATGGACTTTATGAGCACTTGGTTTAAACAATGTGCAAATTTTGGCTTAAAGCACGAAATGACAGAAGTTAAAAATGTAACAAAAAACATAGATAACACTTTTACCATCAAGCTAGAAAGCGGAAAAGACGAAGTGGCAAAAGCCGTAATTATAGCTACTGGTTCGACACCACGACGCGCTGGATTTAAGGGCGAGGACGAATTTTTTGGTCGTGGCGTAAGCACGTGTGCTACTTGTGATGGATTTTTTTATAAAAACAAAGAAGTAGCTGTCCTAGGTGGTGGCGATACGGCGTTAGAGGAAGCGATTTATCTCTCTGCAATGTGTTCAAAAGTCTATGTTATCCACAGACGCGATGAATTTAGAGCCGCTCCAGTTACAGTTGAGAAGGCTCGCAAAAATGACAAAATAGAATTTATTACAAATGCGACCATAAAAGAAGCTTATGGCGATAAAAGTGGTCTAAACGGCTTAATAATAAATACTCCAAAAGGCGAGCTTGACCTAAAAGTGCCTGGTGTATTTGTTTTCGTTGGGCTAAACGTTAATAACAGTGTGCTTTTACAAGATGATGGCAAATTTTTGTGCGATATGGTTGATGGTGGACAGATGGACGTAAATCTAAAAATGCAAACCAATGTCGCTGGATTGTTTGGAGCCGGAGATATAAGAAAAGATGCTCCAAAACAAGTCATCGTAGCAGCAGGCGATGGTGCTGTTGCAGCACTTTGGGCACTTAACTACATAGAAAATCTTCACTAAATTTAGACCGCTCCTTTACGCGGTCTAAAACCAGCTTTAAAATTTAAACTACAAATCATTTATAAATTCGTTAAATTTGTCATTTTATGGCTAGTTTTTATAAAAAATATGCTAAATTCAGCCAAACAAATCAAAGGACAGAAATGATAAAAATCGGCATACACGGCGCAAATGGCAAAATGGGACAGATGATTTTGCAATGTTTAAAAAACTCAGATCAAGCCGTAGTTTCGGCACTTTACGACTCAAATTCCAGTGGTCTTAAATGTGATTTTGCAATCACAGCAAATAGCCTTGAAGAACTTTTTAACAACTGCGATGTTGTAATTGATTTTACAATCAAAGATGGCACGATAAATTTAATCAACTACGCCAGAACGAACCCCAAACCGCTAGTAATAGGCACGACTGGACTTGGCGAAGATGGGGTAAATTTACTTAAACTAGCAAGCAATGCGATGCCGATTTTGCAAGCGACAAATATGAGTTTAGGTGTGGCTGTTTTAAAGAGATTGTCCGTATTAGCAGCAAAAACTTTGAGTGAATTTGACATAGAGATAGTTGAGCAACACCACAGACACAAAAAAGACGCTCCAAGTGGCACGGCACTAACGCTTGGAGAAAGTGTGGCAAAAGCCAGAGGATTAAATTTAAACGACGTAATGATAAACGGCAGAGAAGGTATGGTTGGAGCTAGAAGAAAGGACGAAATAGCTGTTTTAGCCGTTCGTGGTGGCGATGTGGTAGGAAGACATACGGTAGGATTTTACAACGATGGCGAATTCATAGAGCTAAACCACACCGCTACTTCGCGTGCGACATTTGCAAAAGGTGCGATAAAGGCGGCAATTTGGATAACAAAACAGCCACACGGACTTTACGATATTGACGATTGCTTAGGACTTTGAGGGTCAAATTTGCAAATTTAAATCTATGAGGATTAAGGGGTAGAAATGTGTGCGATAGTTGGGGTAATAAATTCTACAAATGCGGCAAAAACGGCATATTACGCGCTCTTTTCTATGCAACATCGCGGACAAGAAGCCAGTGGAATAAGCTCTTGTGAAAACGGCGAAATCACAACATTTAAAGGAAGCGGACTGGTTACAGATGTCTTTAATGAGACTATTTTAAGTGATCTAAAAGGCGATATGGCAATAGGTCATAACCGCTACGCGACAGCTGGGAAAAATTCTAGCAAAGACGCTCAACCTATCGCTGCAAACTGCGCACTGGGTCAAATTTGCGTAGTTCATAATGGAAATTTAGTCAATAAAGACAAAGTGCGTAAAAATTTAATCGATGATGGTGCGATTTTTCAAACAAATATGGATACTGAAAATATCGTGCATTTAATAGCCAAAGATCATAGCAATAACCTGCAAGATCGCATAAAAGCTGCGCTTGATGAAATTTTGGGCGCATACTGCTTGCTGATACAATCAAAAGATAAAATTTTCGCCATACGTGATAAATACGGCGTTCGTCCGCTTTGCCTTGGTAGATTAAGAGATGGTGGCTATATCGTGGCTAGTGAAACTTGCGCGTTTGATTTGCTTGGAGCGGAATTTATAAGAGATATTAAGCCTGGCGAAATGCTCATTTTCGAGCACGCAAAGAGCGAATTTAAAAGCATTCAACTTTATGAGCCAGAGCCTAGAATTTGCGCGTTTGAATACATCTACTTTGCTCGTCCAGATAGCGTAATAGAAGGCAAAAGTGTTTATGAAGTACGCAAAAAAATGGGCGAAGCATTAGCAAAAAAAGGCAAGATAAATGCTGATTTTGTCGTGCCAGTGCCTGATAGCGGTGTGCCAGCAGCGCTTGGATACGCAAACGCCAGTGGCATACCCTTTGAATTAGCCATAATCCGCAACCACTACGTTGGACGCACCTTTATTGAGCCAAGTCAAGAAGTGCGAAATTTAAAGGTCAAACTCAAACTAAATCCAATGAGCTCAATCATAAAAAACAAAAAAATAGTCGTCGTAGATGACAGCATAGTTCGCGGAACAACAAGTAAAAAAGTCGTTGAGCTCCTTAGGCAAGCTGGCGCAAAAGAAATTCATTTCAAAGTCGCTTGTCCAGAGTTAAAATTTCCAGAAAGATACGGAATAGATACGCCAAGTTTTGAAGAGCTAATAAGCGCTAGAAAAAATGTCGATGAAGTGTGTGAATTTATAGGCGCGGACAGTCTTGAATTTCTCAGTATAGATGAGCTAAAACAAAGCATAGGCAACGAGCGCAGATACTCGCTAGTTAGTTTTGATGGGGATTATTTCATAAAATAATCAGTAACAACTAGTCTTAGTTATAATCTGCGTCTTGCTAAAATACGGCGGATACGGCATAGAAATGTAAAAATTTCTGTATTCTTTCACTTTTAGATTTTTAGCGATTGAGACTTCGTATTCGACAAAATTTGGGCGTTCATCTTTTTTCTCGGAATTTAGCCAATAAAAAAGCGACCAGCCGCTTGGACGAAACAAATTTTCGCCCCTTAAATCATCTCTTGTCGTTGGACTGTTTATAAGCTTGATAATAATGTCGCAATTAGCAATACTAGCCATTCCGGTGTTACGCACGGTGCCACGAAAAACAATCGATTCATTACGCAAAATTCTCTCATTCGTTACATTTTCTAGTGTAACAGATTTGGTATATCTATCCACAACAAACATAGCTAAAATTCCAAACAAAACGAAAACGAAAAAAATCGCAAAGATCATGCCGACTAAAGTTTTAACATTTTGTTCGCGCCTTATCAAAAATATCAAACCAAACATCAAAATAAGCAAAACAAATATCGCCAAAAAATGAAAAATATTAAAATATCCAGCCATCAAAAACACTCCGAATTTGTAGTTATGTTATATTCCCTATTTGCTCTAAACCCGTCTATAACGGTATTTACACGCCTTGTTTCTCCAACTTGCAAATTTTCTACAACGATACTTGCTTTCTCAAAAGCCTTAAATGAATTTAACAATTTTTTATATCCATTATCAAAATAGTGAAAATTTAACCTGACACGACAATGCTTAAAATTTTTCTTGGATAAATTACTAATCTCAACCACAACCACCAATGCATCGGTGTAGGATAGACGCTGTTGTGAAACGACTTCAATGCTTCTAGTTCGCAAATGACTATCCAAAAAGTTGCCAACAAAAAACACGCCAACGCCAAAAAAAACTAAGCTAAAAAAAAGTAGTAAAATGCCTAAAATTTTTGACCTACCGATAAAATAAATACTAACAAAAAGCATAAACAAAAACAGCAAAAAGATCCAAGAATACGACACCCAATCAATCCAGCTAAAATGCTCGATATAAAATTTTAGGGCTTGTCGCAGTTCATTCATATCGTGATTTTTTTTCCTCTATGCCAGAAATTCCAAACCGCCTTGCAAGCTCAGCTTTGATTTGATCAGGATGAATGGAGTGCAAAACAAGGGCAACCATGATGTGAAAACAAACGTCAGCCGCCTCATAAACTACGCTATTTTTTTCTCTATCTATTTTTAAATTTGTAAGCTTTTCGTCGCGATCTTTTTGGTTTAAATTTATAATCTCATTAACAAAACTCTCCTCTTTGCAAGCCATTATAAACTCACTTGCCTCTTCGCCAACCTTTTTAAGAATGGCATTTTCGCCCTTTTTAAACAATCCAGCAACGTATGAATTTTGCGGATCGGCATTTAATTTTCGATCCAAAATCACATGGTAAAGCTCATCTAGTATATTATACCTAGGTTTTTGAGCGATTTGCGCGCTACAAACGCTTAAATTTTGCATATCTATTTGGTTAAAAAAACACGATCTGGCACCAGTATGGCAAGCTGCGTCAATTTGTTTAACTTTTATAAGAAGCGTGTCGTTATCGCAATCAAGAAGCATTTTAGAAATTTTTTGTGTATTTGAGCTCTCTTCGCCTTTTTTCCAAATTCTGTTTTTAGTGCGCGAAAAATAATGAGCAAAACCAGTTTGAATGCTTAAATTTAAAGCCTCTTCATTCATGTAAGCCAACATTAAAACTTCGCTAGAATCCTCATCTTGAACGATCACTGGGAGCAAGCCACCAACCTTTTGCCAATCAACTTTTATCATTTTATCCCTCGATTTACGCGCTAAAAATATTAAATTTTAGCCAAAATGAAGTTAAAATTTAACTTCATTTTCCACTAAATTTATCTCTCGATTGCAGACTGTTTGGCTTTATCTTTCGTATCAACCCAAATATTTGGTACAGCACCACCAGGCGTTAAGAAAATTTTCGCATCTGTATTCTCGCGCAAAGCGTCGTTAAATTTACCTTGAATTTCGATTTGCTTTAAATGTAGCAAATTTCCATCTAAGCTTTTTGCCACTTCTTTGTTGGCGTAAGCTGCTGCGTCAGCCTCGATTTTAACAGCGTCAGCTTTACCTTTTGCTTCGATTATAGCTGCTTTTGCCGTTCCTTCTGCAAGAGCGGCTTTTTTAAGAGCCTCTTGGTTTGCTCGCTCGACTTCGTATTTTGTTCGCTCGGCTTCTTGTTTAGCGATTTGTACGCGCTCAATTTGCTCTTTAACTTTCTCAGGCAAAATAATCTCGCGTAATTGCACAGTTAGCAACTCAACTGGTTTGTTTGGCTGTGCATCTATGTCTTTTCGTATGCTATCATCAATCGCCGCGGCAATGTCATTACGTTTTGTCGGAAGCTCTTCAGCGGTATATTTTCCAGCGATACTTCGCACAACGTCGCGAACGACAGGATCAACGATTTTGTTTTCCCAGCTAAGTCCCCAAGCCGCGATGGTTTGCGGAGCATTTTCTGGATTTAGACGGTATTGAACCGTGATATCAATGCTGACTGGCAAATTTCTAGCATCCAAAACCGATATGGAATTTTTTCTAATAATTCCAGCGCCTGATCCTTGAAACGAAATTTTGTGAGATTCACCCATATCTTCACCAGACGTGTAGTTGATAAGACGCACACGAGTATCGACAACGATGACCTTTTGTATGAAAGGTATGAAGAAATGAAAGCCTGGCTGCATCGGACTTGGATCGTATTTTCCAGCGGTGGATTTTATGCCAACCTCTCCTGAATTAATAATCACAAATGGTTGAGTAACCGCAATAACTGCGATTATTGCAACGATTACATAAGCTAAACCTGAAATTTTGCCAAAATTTGGAATATTTGGCGTTTTAAACTGTCTTGGCTCTTTGTCCTGCGCTGTATTATTCTCGTTGTTTGAACCGCCATTTGCACCACGTTTTTTGTTAAAATAGTCATTTAAATCTGCTGGCATTTGTTTCCTTAAATATAAGTTAGCATTGAGCTGTATTTAGAATTTCGCCCATACACAACGTCAAAATAAGCATCTTGCAAGCGTTTTGTTACCACACCTCGCTCGCCTGCACCAATAATTCTGTTATCTATGCTACTAATTGGCGTAACCTCAGCGGCCGTTCCGGTAAAAAACGCCTCGTCGGCTGTATATGCGCGATCCCTTGTAATACGCTCACGACGAACCTCTATGTCTAAATCTTTTGCGATTTTTATAACCGTATCTTGTGTTATACTTGCTAGGCTACTATCGTTTGGCGGAGTTATTAAAACGCCGTTTTCTACGATAAAAAAGCACTCGCCTGGACCTTCTGAAATATAGCCTTCGCTATCAAGTAGCAATGCTTCATCATAACCAGCCTCTTTGGCTTCGTAATTTGCCATTTGCGAGCAAAGATAATTTGAGCTTGATTTTGCACGACTCATTTGACCAGCAACATTTAGCTTAGCAAAGCTTGAAATTTTAACCTTTATGCCCTTTTTTAAACCATCTTCGCCTAAATACGCACCCCATTCCCAAGCAGCAATAGCCGTATTAACAGGTGCTTTTGTATGAGCTAAACCCATTATGCCGTATCCTAGATAAATAAGCGGTCTTAAATAAACATTTGCGTTAAATTTGTTTTTTCTTAAAAGCTCAATTTGAGCATTTTGCAAATCCTCTTGGCTATATGGACAATTTAAAACTGTCATTTTTGCCGATTTTAAAAGTCTTTTGGTATGATCTTGCAAACGAAATATTGCCAAGCCTTTATTCGTTTTATAAGCTCTAGTGCCCTCAAAAACAGCATTTGCATAATGAAGCGAGTGTGCTAAAATATGAACTTTTGCCTCTTGCCATTTTACAAATTCCCCATCCATCCAGATAAATTCCGATGCGTTCATCGTATTCCTTCAACTTAAAATTTGGCTGAGTGTAGCAAAAAATTATTTAAAAAGCACTTACCAGCATAAATTTCACCTATTTATGTAGCCTAAAAAGCCTTACAGCTTGGGCTGCAACAAGGCTTAAATTTTTGCTTGCCGTGTCTTTTTTCATCGCATCTTCAAGGCTAGTTGGTTGATTTAAAATACAAAAATACGCATCAATACCATTTTCGTTACAAATTGTTGCATCTTCTTGTATAGATCCAGCCAGTGCGATCACGGGTTTGCCGTGCTTTTTAGCCATTTTTGCCACGCCTGTTGGAGTTTTACCCATTGAGCTTTGAGCATCAAGTCGACCCTCACCAGTTATGACGAGATCGGCTTTTTGAATTTCATCTTCGAGCCTAATTTCGTTTGTGATAATCTCAATGCCGGGTTTTAATTTCGCGTTTAAGAAGCTAACAAAACCAAAACCAAGACCGCCAGCCGCACCAGCACCTTTAAAATTCCAAAATTCGCTAGAAAAATGTTCACTTGTCGCGCTTGCAAAGCTTATCAGCCCAGCATCAAGGGCTTTAACCATTGCTTCATCTGCACCCTTTTGCGGTCCATAAACGTATGCTGCGCCGTTTTTGCCAAACAGCGGATTATCCACATCACAAGCGATTAAAAACTCGCACTCTTTTAGTTGCGAAATTGCATTTACTTGGGATATTTTGGTTACTTTTATCAAATTTTCGCCCTTTCCTTCAAGCAAATTTCCATTTTCGTCATAAAATTCATACCCAAGAGCGCAAAGCATTCCCATTCCAGCATCATTTGTAGCCGATCCGCCAATCCCGATGATAAATTTTTTCGCACCCTTGCTTATCGCGTGCAAAATCATCTGTCCAAAGCCAAATGTGCTCGTTATCATCGGATTTCGGCGATGTTTTTCTATAAGAGTAAGCCCGCACGCTGATGCCATTTCAAGAACGGCCAAATCGCCTTTTAAAGCATATCTAGCCAAAACTTTCTCACCAAGTGGATTTTCTACTATAACTTCGACAAATTCTGCTTGCAACGCGTCAGCTAGGGCTTCAACGCTTCCCTCGCCACCATCTGCTATGGGCTTAATCACAACTTCGTCACATAAATTTTTAACGCCCTGTTTTATTGCAAGTCCGGCTTCAAGCGAGCTTAACGAACCCTTAAAAGAATCGATGGCAACTAAAATTTTCATACTTTTCCTCTTAAATTTATAAATTTAGCCAAATTTAAAGCAAAATTAAAGACGCTATCCAAACAGATATCATACCAACGATACCCATTATCAAAGTCAGCATAGTTTGCGTTTTGTATCCTTGCTCTGGTGTCATTTTGCTAAAATTCGTAACAACCCAAAAGTAGCTGTCGTTCGCGTGAGAAACAGTCATCGCGCCCGCTGCTATAGCCATTACTGTAAGCACCGCACCCATTTGACTTGTAAGACCTAATGTCGCCATCATCGAATTATCAGACGTGTAAAATCCCATTATTGCAGCTGTTGTCATAAGCGCGACTGTTGAGCTACCTTGCGCCGTTTTGATAATAGCTGAAATAATAAACGGGAAGAAAATTCCAATCGAACCGATAATATGCGCGTTTGATTTCATAAATTCCACAAAACCAGCCGCTGATATAACATTGCCTAAAACCCCACCAGCAGCTGTTATAAAAAGGATTGGTCCAACAATTTTTAACGTTTCGTTTGTCATTTTGTTAAATTCACCCACCTTGTTTGTTTTAACAAGCAAAATAACAGCAAATACCACACCTATGGCAAGTGCGATAACTGGGTTTCCTAAAAATAAAGCTATATCAGCAAAATGACCTTTAAGTTTTAAAATATTAACAACTGAACCAAGAGCCATTAGGACGATTGGAGCTAAAATCGGTGCTAAACTTAAAAATCCGCTAGGCAATTTTCCGTATTCTCTAACGATGTCGTCGTATGTTTTTCTAATCTCGCCAACATCTTTTTCTACGCTAACTTTACTTCCGATAAATTTTGCATAAAAATACACAGCTACTAGCACCGGCAAAGAAATGACAACGCCCATAATAATTACCAAAAGTAGATTATCTGCTACGCCAACTAATCCAGCAGCTGCGATTGGTCCTGGTGTAGGTGGGATAAATACGTGAGATGCGTAAAGTCCGCCAGATAGCGCAACAGCAATACCAACTGAACTTGCACCTATTTTTTCTTTTATCGCGCGACGGATAGGATCAAGCACAACAAAACCACTATCACAAAATACCGGAATTCCAATTATCCAACCCATTATAAGCATCGCAAGCTCAGGATGTTTTTCTCCAACACATTTAGTAACCATATCGGCTAATTTAAGCGCAGCACCCGTTTTTTCAAGAACCATACCGATCAAAGAACCAAATATAATAACGATTCCAATACTCTTAAAAATTCCACTAAAACCTTCTCCTATGATGATTGGAATTTTAACCAAATCAATCCCTGAAATAATGGCTAAAACAAGCGAAATAACCATAATGACAAGAAACGGATGAATTCCGACTTTTGATATCAAAAATACCATTAATATAACAGCAAAGAACAAACAAGCAATTAACACAAAACCACTCATACAAGCTCCTTTGAATAATTTTTAAACGTTATAATATCAAAAAAATGTAGAATTAAGTAAGAATTTTGGAAAAAATTATTATAAATTTATAAAATTTCTTTAAGTTAAGCTGCTTTAACATCTCTTAAATTTTAAGAAATATCAAAGCTTATATTAAAAAGGCTACTTTTTGTGTGAAATTTTTAGCAAATAACCGTTATCAGTTTTAGAAATTTTATAATTATACGCTCCATCTAAACTCACGACAGCTCTATAAAAATCCTTGTGTGCTCCAAAAATAACATCTCTAAAAACACCGCAATTTATGTCGATTGTTTTTGTATAAAAACCGCTCATACCGCTAAAATCTATAACCAGTCTTCTATCACCATAAAGCGCAAAATCGCGTATTTTCTTATCTTTGGTAACAAATTTCAATTCCATGGTCGCAACTTCTAACTTAACATCTTTAAACAAAAAACTTTTCAAAGGCTCAAATTTGTTAGTTGCGTTTATGACGATCTCTTGTAGTGGCTCGGCTGATTTTGGCTCGATTTGAGTTTGATCAACTTCGCCCAAATAAGCACTGGCAACCTTTGGCATACTTTTTGTTACAGAAACATCATCAGCTTTAACGGTCAAATTTGGAGATGCGACCCTGTTAAGCATTAGCTCGTCGTGCCAATCTATGCTACGCTCGATACTGATGACCTTGTCTTTTATGCTACCGTCGCTACTTTTGTATTTTAAAGTTAGAGATATAAATTCTCGCGCATCGCTTGGAAATTTGAAATTCTCTCTTTCAAAAGGTGGCAAATTTTCTATAATGTTTGTAGTTACAACGCTAGTATTAAGTTCGCTTGTGGCAACAAAGGGATTTTCTCTACCAAAAACCGACACAAACAAACAACTAATAAAAAATAAAATCTTTTTCATAAATCCCTCACGGCTCTAACTCTTTTAATTCAAAATATGTCTTTTGCAACTGGGCATTTTGCTTTTTTAGAAACCCCACATCGTTTTCCAACCTAGCCCTTTGCTCTCCAAGACTAAGCATAACATCAAGCGAACGTTTGCCAAAAAGTATATTTCCTACGTAAATTCCAAATCCAGCAACACAAACACCAACAGCCAAAAGCTTTAAAAATCGCTTAAAAGGGTATTTGGATCTGCCCTCATACTCTTTTAAGACTTCGTTCAAATTTCACTTCCTAAAAACTCATCGGTTTCGCACTCGATTTCAAGCAAACGATTGTATTTTGCGTTTCTTTCGCTTCTTGAGGTAGCACCGGTTTTGATTTGTCCTGTATTTAGTGCAACGGCAAAATCAGCAATAAAACTATCCTCGCTCTCTCCGCTTCTATGGCTCATTATGCAGCGATAACCTTTGCGGTTAGCCAAGCGAATAGTTTGCATCGTCTGGCTAACCGAGCCGATTTGATTTGGTTTAATCAAAATCGCATTTGCAACGCCGTTTTTTATGCCTTCGCGCAAAATTTTCTCATTTGTAACAAAAAGATCATCACCAACAAGCTGAATTTTCTTGCCAAGCCTTGCTGTAAGGCGTTTCCAACCATCCCAGTCATCTTCGCTCAAACCATCTTCAATCGAAAAAATAGGATACTTGTTGCAAAGCTCTTCATATCTATCTATGAGTTCATCAGATGTAAATTTCTTACCTTCTAGCTCATATTTACCGTCTTTGTAAAGCTCGCTTGCTGCTACATCAAGAGCTAATTTAATCTGCTCGCCAGCTTTATATCCAGCTTTTTCAATCGCTTGCATAATTATCTTTATAGGCTCTTCGTTGTCTTTTAAATTTGGAGCAAAACCACCCTCGTCGCCAACTGCAGTGCTATGTCCGGCGTCATTTAAAATTCCTTTAAGCGTATGATAAATTTCAGTTGCCGCTCTTAGTGCATCAGAGAATTTTTCAAAACCAAATGGCATAATCATAAATTCCTGAAAATCAACACTATTGTTTGCATGCGCGCCACCGTTGATTATATTAAACATAGGAACTGGGAGCACAGACGCGTTTGAGCCACCAAGATAGCGATAAAGCGGTATATTTAAACTTTTAGCCGCAGCGCGTGCCACAGCCATAGATACACCAAGAACGGCATTTGCGCCTAAATTTGAGTAATTTTGGGTTCCATCAAGTCTTAACATCTCATCATCAAGAGCTTTTTGATTATACGCATCAAGTCCGATAACAGCCTCAGCTATAATCTCATTTACGTTACCAACTGCTTTTAAAACACCCTTGCCACAATATCTCTGATCCTTATCTCTTAGCTCCAACGCTTCACGTTTGCCCGTGCTCGCACCGCTTGGCACAGTCGCACTAGCCACGACTCCATCGCTTAATGTAACGCTTACTCTAACAGTTGGATTTCCCCTGCTATCAAGCACTTCCATAGCTACAACATCTTCTATATATATCATTTATTCGTCCCCACTTTCTACTACAGCTTCGCTATCGTCGCTTCCTTTGCTACTACCGCTAATCAACTTATCAAGCCCCATAGAATTTTTGATGGCTAAAACTATCTCTTCTGCTATATCTGGGTGCTCTTTTAAATAAGCCTTAGCATTTTCGCGACCCTGACCGATTTTGTTTGCTTTATAGCTAAACCAAGCACCACTTTTATCAACTATATCTAGCTTAACGCCATAGTCAATTATCTCGCCATCGCGACTAATTCCCTCGCCAAACATTATGTCAAATTCGGCTATTTTAAACGGAGGCGCAACTTTGTTTTTTACAACTTTTACTTTCGTGCGATTTCCAATCGGCTCTTCGCTTTGCTTTAAAGTAGCGATTTTGCGCACATCTAAACGAACAGAAGCGTAAAATTTAAGTGCATTTCCACCAGTTGTAGTTTCAGGCGTGCCATAACCCATAGCACCGATTTTCATACGAATTTGGTTGATAAAAATTACAGTTGTGTGCATTTTATGAACAACACCAGCTAATTTTCTAAGAGCTTGACTCATAAGACGTGCTTGAAGTCCAACGTGCTGATCGCCCATATCGCCTTCTATCTCGGTTTTTGGCGTCAAAGCTGCAACGCTATCGACGACTATAAGCTCAACCGCGCCACTTCTGGATAAATTTTCTACAATCTCCAAAGCTTGTTCGCCAAAATCTGGCTGAGAAACATAAAGATTGTCCGTATCTACGCCCAAATTTGCGGCATATTTTACGTCTAGTGCGTGCTCAGCATCAATAAACGCACAAGTTGCGCCTGTTTTTTGCGCCTGAGCTATAATATGAAGCGTAAGCGTGGTCTTTCCAGAGCTTTCAGGACCGTAAATTTCTATGATTCGACCTTTTGGAATTCCACCTATTCCAAGTGCTAAATCAAGCCCCAATGAGCCAGTTGAAATGCTATCAATCGCCTCAACTTGCTTATCGCCAAGCCTGATTAAAGTGCCTTTACCAAAGGTTTTATCAATCTGCTTCAAAGCCGCTTCAAGTGCCTTTTTCTTGTCCGCTTCGTTATCCAACGGAACTAATTTTTTATCTGAATCTTTTTCTTTTGCCATTAGCAACCTTAATTGTTAAATTTGCCTGATTTTACCAAAAAACGGCTGATTTTTTACTTCAAAATTTAAAATCACGATTTTTTTAACACATAAAGCAATTCACTTACGTGAGTTGGGCGCGAGTGCAAATTTCGGCTACCACGAAAAGCGTTATATTTTTGCGTAATTAGCGTTACTTTGCCTATTTTGCTTAAATTTTTATCAAATTCATATTGGCTTATGAAACCTTCTGAATTAAACGAAATTATGACAAATTTTGCACGTAATCTTAAAATTAGCTCAAAAAATACTGCTGCCGCGTTTGCTTTTTGATTATAAACGGAGCGATTCCAACCCTTTGCTATGCCTGAAACCTTTGAAATTTCGCTCGGACGCTCGTAGCGAGCGATTAAATTTAGCATAAAATAATTCGAACTGTAGGGGTGCTGATTGTAAGGCGGATCAAGATAAACGACATCAAGCATAGAAAGTTCATTTGCCAAAGCGTTTGCGTCGCTTCTAAATACCTTAAATTCAACGTTAAAATTTGAAAAAATAGGTTCAAGTAGCCTAATATCAGCAGTAATGCGTTTTAGTGCGTTTTGTCCGCTTCCACCAAATTGTCCAACGCCACTTTTGTTTTTGTAAAAACCTTTAAAAATTCCACTCGTATTAGCATGAACGCTAGCTGAATAAATAAGCGGCGCGATGAAAAATTTTTGCAAATATTTTGGAATTTCATCTATCATTTGCCTAGCCGTGTCAATGTAAATCGCATTTTTTCTAGTATAAAAAACTCGGTCATTTGGCGTGATGTTTTGCTCATTTTTTGGTGCGTAAAGTTCGCAGATAAAGCCTGGACGCAAATTTTCATCTATATTTTTTAACAAATTTTTATGCAAATTAGCGATCTCTTTTTTCAAATTCATATCTGCATTTGAAAGATAGCACTCATTTGTTATCTGGCTGTAAAGCTCTAAATCATTAACTATCAAAAAATCACTATGAGCCTTGAAAAATCTAGCCACTATTCCGCTTCCGCTAAAGAGATCGCAACAGCTTAATTTATCTTTTTTAAGCTCATCTTTTGCGATTTTTAACCCTTGTCCAATTAGACCAAGCAATGAGCGTTTGTTGCCAAGATAAGTTAAAATTTGCTCTTTTAAAAACGCTTGATTTTCCATTTTTCCGCTTTGAAAGTTTAAATTTTATTCTCATTGTAGCAAAAATTTACTATAATTTAAAAATTTCAAACAAAAGATGACTTATGAATTATTTTAAAAATATATCCGTGGCACATAGCCCAGACGCTGATGATATTTTTATGTATCAGGCGATTAAATTTGGTTGGGTAACAAGTCAAAATTTACGTTTTACAAATACCGCACTTGACATACAAACATTAAACGAAGAGGCTTTAAAAGGCACTTACGAAGCCACAGCTATAAGTTTTGGGCTATATCCGCTCATAAAAGATGACTACTCTCTTCTTAGGACAGCTGTGAGTTTTGGCGATGGCTACGGACCAAAACTTGTGCGCAAAAAAACAACAAATTTGAAGCGAAATTTTAAGGTCGCATTAAGCGGTAAGCATACGAGCAATGCATTACTTTTCCGCATAGCTTATCCAAATGCAAGAGTGATTTATAAAAATTTTCTTGAAATAGAAAGTGCGGTAATGAGCGGAGAAGTTGATGCTGGCGTGCTTATACACGAAAGCATTTTAGATTACAACGACGAACTTTGCGTTGAGCGTGAAATTTGGGACATTTGGCAGGAGCTAGGCGGTGAAAATTTACCACTTCCCCTTGGAGGTATGGCTTTGCGAAGAAGCTTGCCAATAACTGACGCGATAGAGTGCGAAAGAGTGCTAACGAATGCAGTTAAGATCGCGGTAGAAAATAAATTTTACCTATCAAAAATGCTTTTAGAAAGAAATTTGGTGCGCGTTGATAGCCAAAAACTTAATACTTACTTAAATTTATATGCAAATCAGGATTCTGTTGCAATGAACGAAATCCAAATAAATGCCGTGAATAAGCTATTTAAGATAGGTTTTGAGCATAAATTTTATCCTGATTTACTTGACGCAAATGATTTTTTAATCCCAACTGAATACAACAATATAAGGTTTAGTTAATGCAATCAACGCTTATAGAGCTTGGCATAGAAACCTTTAAAATAGCCCTTTATCTGAGCTTTCCTATGCTAATGGCAGGTCTTGTAGCTGGTCTTATCATAAGCATTTTTCAAGCCACAACACAGATAAATGAAATGACGCTAAGCTTTGTGCCAAAAATAATTTTAGTTGTTGTAATAATAATTTTTTTAATGCCCTGGATGGTTTCGATGATGGTCGATTTTACAGTTAGAATGTTTGAATTTATACCAAAGTTTGTTCAATGATAATCGATTTTAGCAAATTTACATCAGTTAAAATTGGCGGAAAATACGAAGTTTTGGTCATCCAAGAGATAGATGATGTTTTAAAGCCAGATTTTACGGGGCGAATTTTAATAGGTGGCGGAAATAATCTTTTAATCTCAAACTCGCCAGCTAAAATGGCGATACTTGGTAAAAATTTCGACTATATAAATTTAGATGATAATTGTTTGCAAATCGGTGCTGCGACAAAAAGCAGTAAAATTTATAATTTTGCAAAAAAAAACAACTTAGGTGGATTTGAGTTTTTACAAAATATTCCAGGTACGCTTGGCGGAATGATAAAAATGAACGCTGGACTTTGTGGTGCTTGTATAAGTTATAACCTAACTAGCGTGCTTTTAACGCGTGGCTGGGTGCAAAAAGATGAGATAAATTTTCAGTATAGGTTTAGCGGATTAGATGAGCCCATTTTTGCTGCCAAATTTAAAAAAATGCCAAATTTTGATACGAATTTGGCTGCAAGTTTCGCACTTAAACGCCAAAATCAGCCCAAGGGCGCAAGTTTTGGAAGTTGTTTTGTAAATCCGCAAAATAACTACGCAGGAAAGCTGATAGAAGAAGCTGGGCTGAAAGGCTACACGGTAGGCGGTGCGAAATTTAGCGAACAGCACGCCAATTTTTTAATAAATTTTAACAACGCAACGTTTGATGATGCGATTGAGTTAATTAATATTGCAAAAACAAATATAAAACAAAAATTTAATATCGAGCTAAAAACCGAAGTCGTGATAGTTTAAATGCGAAATTTCATTTTTTTAATGGACTAAATTTTAAGCAAATCTTTTTGAGTTATACTATAAAGTAACAGCTTCAAAAAAGGATAAATAATGACTTTTAGCCAATCAATAAATAGTTGCTTGAAAGGATGCTCAAATTTCAAGGCAGAGCGTCTAGGTTGGAGTATTGGTGTTTTGTGCTTTTTACCATTATTTTCGGATTGCTCGCGGTCTTAACCGATGATATCATAGAAAGCGGATATCCAAAATTGCAATTTGTTATAACAATTATAAATTTGGTTTTATTTCTGCCTAGTATTGTTGTTAGTGTCAGAAGACTGCACGATCTAAACAAAAGCGGTTTATGAGTTTTGCTTGACTTTATTCCGATCGTCTTACTGATATGGTTTGCAATGAAAGGAACTGCTGGGCTAATGATTTTGGCGAAGATCCGCTCGAAGACAGCTTAAAACATTAAATTTCACATTTAAGCGAATTATAAAATGCGCTTAAACTCTTTATTTTAGGGCTTTGTAATAAAATTTCTTATATTTTGATAAGTATGCTAAATTTTGTTTCATCGGAATATCTTTAATTAATCTTAGTAAAAAATATTACATTCATATTATCATCATTTTTGACCATTTAAGAGGAAAAATGTAGTAAAATTTTATAAAAATTGCGTCTAAATCGGATTTTTTAAGAAAATAACGCTATAATAATAGCAAAAATATTTAAGATTACCTAGTATATGACGTATTCATTAGCTTGCCATTTAGATTTAACAGATCTGCACTAAATTTGCGTTATTGCGGTATTTCAAAGGATTACTTATGCGCTATACTTTGGCATTGCTCTTGATCGCTTCTGCAAATTTGTTTGCGATGAGCCAATCTCACAAAGATCTATTAAACGTAAAAGCCGCCTACGATCAGGGCATCGATGGTGCAGGAGAAGTGATCGGGATAATTGATACTGGAGTGGATTTTAGGCATAAAATGCTCGAAAATAAGGACGTTGATTATCAAAAAAGCCAAAGATTTGATAGGAAATTATACCCGCACGGCACTCACGTCGCATCGATAATGGTGGGCAGTGAAGTCATAAATGATGACGAGTATCCATTTAAACCTATAAAATATCGTGGCATCGCATACGGAGCAAAAATTTCAGGCATAGATAACGCGCTTCTTAAAAATGAAAATGACAATGCAAAAAAGGCTAAAATAATCAAGGATTATTTTGGTTCAAAGCCCGAAATAAAGGTGATAAATAACAGCTGGGGCAGTAGCTTGTATCCGATAATTGGTTATCAAGTCGGCGGATTTCATGATATTAAATTCAGTCACGTGATAAAAAAATACACCATCGCCGAGGCGCTAAATTCTGGTGGCGCAGAAGCTAACGCGCTGGCTGAGCTAGCTAGAGAAAAAAAGACTCTTATGGTTTTTGCGGCTGGAAATGAGGGTATGCCAAGCGTGAATTCAAACTCTGCTATGGCGTATTATGATGAAAGCTTGCGTTCGTGGCTATCGGTGGGCGCGCTAAATCCTGAGCTCACGACCAAAAGTGCGGACGGAAAAATTAGCTTTAAAAAACCAAGCTGGGACAATGCGTCAAAGACATTTCAAGTGGGTTTTGAGACCACAAGTAATCATTTTGAGGGCGCAGAGCTATTTTCGCTTCTAGCACTCGGTAGTAACATAAAAGCAGCCGATAGCACATACAGGTCAAACAAAACAAGCGCTCTGGCAAAAAAAACCGGCACTTCTATGGCGGCGCCGATGGTGAGCGCGGCGGGAGCTTTAATCGCGCAAAAATTCCCTTTTATGAATGGCAAACAAATCGCCGATGTCTTGCTCTCGACCGCAAATAGCAACATCGAAACACCAAAACTCATCGTAAAAACGACCAAAATCAGCGATACGAAAAAAATTTACAACGTTTTTTACATTGATAACGACGTGCCAAAACTCGCTGACGGCAAGGTCGATAAAACCAAACTAAAGGCTGATTTGATCGAGGCTGGATACGGCAATGTCGATGATATTTTAAATGGAATTGATGATTCGCGGCCGCTTGATAAATTAGAGTTAAATAACGGTGGAATCGTCAAAAAAATGAGCAAAGAAAGCATAATCGGTCAGGGCTTGCTAGACATCGGCAAAGCGATGGGCGGGCTCGCAAGGCTGGACGCAAACAGGCTAAATACCGAGGATATCGCCGATAAAATCGGCAAAAACGAGGCATATGAGACGATAGATTTGGGCTCGCACGACGCGGTTTTTAGCAACGATATAACGCAAAGGAAATGGGACGACAAATATCACAGAATTCCGCACGTTTATTCCGAAGGGCCAGGCTTTTCGACGAATTTACAGGCCGCAGCGAACAGCCCGTATTTGGAAATGCGAAATCTCGACGTGGGCTTAATCAAAAAAGGCGACGGTAAGCTCACGATGAACGGCAAAAACACCTATCAAGGCGCGACGATAGTCGAAAAAGGCGAGCTGAATTTATCCACAAAAGCAGACGGAAGTGGCGGTGAGCTCGTTTCTAGCGACGTGTATGTCAGGGCGGGGGCTAAATTCAGCGGAAATGGCAAAATCGGGAAAAATTTAATCAACGAAGGCACAGTCAGACCTGGGAATTTGGACTTTTCTAGCTTGAGCGTGGGAGGAACTTACACGCAAAAAGGCGCGAACAGCCTGCTTCAAATCGGCTTTGACGCAAAGGGCGAGCAAGGCAACGCCAAACTGAGCGCAGGAGCATACGACATACAAGGTGGCAGGCTCGAATATACCCCGCTGCGGACGGAATTTTATGACATAAATCGCCAAATCGACATAAATTTAGGTGCACTGGGCTCGCAAATCGGCAAATTTTCAAGCGTTTCGGTCGCAGAAACCCAGACGCTCAAATTTACTCTGGATACGACCAAGCTCATTTTAAATAAAAAAGCCGAGCCACCGACAAATAATCAAAACGCAACCCCTCCAACACAAAACGGCGGCGCAAACGGTCAAGGCAGTCAAACAGCTCCAAGTGGTACTGGTAATTCGACGCAAAATCCACCGACACAAGGCGGAACAAACAATCAAAATAGCCCAGCAAACCCTTCGCAATCAGGGAATTCTCAAAATGATCCTAAAATCAGCATAGTTCCAAAATTGAAACAAGATGCTTACAATGTAAAAAACAGTGATATGGGTGCAAAACTTAGAGAAATTCGAGTTTTAAGCGATCTTAGCGATGGATACAAAGAGGCCTTTGGAAAAATAGATGGTTTAAGCGAAAAAGAACTTTCAAAAAGCCTAAATTCCATCGCCGATGTCGGATCGTTTAAAACCGCATCTAAACTAGAAGATAACCACCAAAAAATCGTCTTTAACAATATGCTTTTTGCTCTAAATTTGACTAATATTCCAGCGTCTAATTTTGCTAAATACATGGATAAAAATCCAATAAAATTGGCTTCGATTTCAGATGAGCTGACGATGAATTATTTAAGAGATTACAAAGATGATTTCTTAAAAAGACCACTGTGGTATTCTACCGCAGGATATAAAAAATACTCCGCAAGTGGATTAAGCGGTAACGAAAACAGCCTAGAAATAGGCGTTGGAACGTTTGGCGAGAGCTCGAATACTTCGTTTGTTTTAAGAAATTCCAGCGTAAAAATGAGCTACGAATTCTCACAGTCAAAAAGCGAAAATTTAGGATTTGCCACAAGCCATGTAATGAATTTTGACAGCTTTAAATTCATCGGCGGAGCAAGTATTGACTACTCCAAAAACAAGATAGACAGAACCATATATAGCTTAAATGAAAAAATCAACGCAAAATATGACGGCTTAATCGCTTCGGTGCAAATAGGCGCGGCGAAGGATATGTCGGTAGGCAAATTTACCGTAATGCCGATAGCGAGTTTTAATTACGCATACATAAGGCAAAATTCTTTCAACGAAAGTGGCAAAACGTTTGCTAGAAATTTTGACGCGCTAAACCACCATACCCTAGTTGGCGCGATCGGACTTAATATATCTAGAAATTTAGAGCTTTCAGATGTGTCTGTTAATCTCAGCGGATATGCGATGTATGAAAAACGCCTAAGCGGCATAAACGTGAAGCAAAAACTAGCTTTTAAGGACTTTGCAGATAAGCAATTTATCCAAAAGCACAAACTAACGAGTCAAATCGGCACGCTAGGAATTAGCTCAAATTTCGTTTTCAAAAACGATTTGTTTTTAAGCCTTAACGGATACGGCGAATTTTCAGACGACAAACAGCGAAATTTTGCCGTTAAAACGACGATAGGATATAAATTCTAGCCGGTTTTTAAAAAATATGAGCCTCGACGCGCCTATTTTTGTATTTATTTTTTTGCGTATCGTTTTTGACTTACGGTCTATCTTCGCCGTAGTCCACGGCTTGCAATTTATCCGGCGATACTCCGTATTTTATTAACTCCAATTTTACGGAATTCGCGCACCTTTGCGATAATGATTTATTATATTTCTTCGCCGACGTTATTTGTGCGTTCTTGAATTTGCGTCGTATTTCCGCTTTGTTTTAAATACTCGGCTAGTCTTTTAACGTTATCTTGAAATTCGGGTTTTATTTTATCGCTATCGTGGTCGAAATTGATTTGAAAATCATAAACGCCGTTGTCCCAACCGCTTTGAGATATGTTTAAATTCGTAGTTATGGAATTTAGCGCGACTAGCATTTGAGCCGAATCTTTTACGTCAAAATACCTTCCGTCTCCGTAAATTAAGCCTTGAAGCACGCTTCTCGTCGTGCTATCGACGTTGTAACCCAAAACGAACGCGCTTATTTTTACATTCGGATTTTGGGCTATTAAATTTCGCATTTCATATTGCGGATCGCCGCCGCAAGTTTCCATTCCGTCGCTGAGTATTATGATATGCACGGCGGTATTTGAATTTTTAGCCATATAACCGGCTTTTCGTATGGCGCTTGCCAACGGAGTATCGCCGGCGGCGGATATAGACGAGATATTTTTAACGAATTCTCGAGTATCGTTTGTCGGATTTATCCTCGTGCTTACGCTGCACCAGCCGCCGAATTCCAGTAGCATAAAATTCGTCTTATCCGAATCAAGCGTAAGAGCTATGTCTTTTATATTTTTCTTTGCCGATTCTATCATGGTTAATTTTGATTGATTATCGTATGCGTTCATAGAACCCGATACGTCTAACACGAACATCGTCATAGGCTTGCTTTTATCTATTTTGGTATCGGCATCGGCGCCGAAAGCATCGTCGAACAAATTTGAAAACCCGAGCCCTGCGCAACCCGTAAAAATAATAATAATCGCGAATATAATTAATAAATTTCTCATTATAATTGGTTGAAGATGACGAAAGCACAAGCTTGGCTATAGCTCAATCGTTAGAATTT
>JBQNAH010000026.1:0-22840 GCA_052170535.1 Campylobacter sp.
GAAGTTGTGAGGAATAATATTGGGGAATAAATAAAGCCCTATTGATTAGGGCTTTCGTGTTAAAGTTGTATTTGTTACAAAATTATTTATCAAAAATTGCTTAAATTGATAAAACTACTCTTGCTTTAAATGTGAAATATATGTTTTATTTATAAAATTTTTAAATTTCTCATATCTTTTATGGTTTTCCTTAATGCAAGAAACCGCAAACATATATGGGGCGCAAAAGTCGTTAGGGTTTATTTCGCAGTCTTTGTAGGCAAATTCTCTTAAATCTTTAACGAAAATACAATGTCCAAAATCCATAATAACGCTTTTTGGCAGGTCAAATTTGTAAGGTTTTTGAACTCTACAAACGACAAATTTGTCATTATCGTCAATCAAAGAATGCGATGTTTTTGGTATAAAAACAATGTCATCGCACTGAAAATCTTTAAGTTTTTTAATTACATTAAATCTGCCTTTTGCGCTTTTGCAATCAATATCTTCATTCCAAAATTTTTTGCCGTTTAGCATATAATTGCCTATCCAGCGTTTAGCAAATTCCATAAAATCATCTTTCTCATTATCATTTATGGCGTTTAAATCTAGACCTTCTAATCCCCAGCCTTGCCTTAAAATATGATTACTCCAAAGTTCCTTATGTAAAAAATCTAAATATCGCTTATCTTCATAATTGATTTGATTTTTCTCTATTTCGGATTTTTTTAAATTTGTTATTTCAAACTTAATGTGCGAATAATCCAAAGGACAGCTACCTTGCGGATTTCCGCCACCATGACCCTTGGCTATCCTAAATACAAACATATTTATATTATTTTTCTTACCTGATTTTTTCAACACTGCTTAAAAGTGGTACAAACAAGCATTCATCTAAAATTTCATTTGTTATTTCGCCGTTGGTTTCTTTTGTAAATTTGACGATAAATTGCTTTGTGTCTTTTTTGATAGGAGCTACTAAAATTCCACCATTTTTAAGTTGATTAAAAAGTGCTTGTGGTATCGTTTCTGTGGCGGCTGAAAGTAAAATTCTATCATACGGCGCATAGCTTTTCCAGCCAGAATTTCCATCATCAAATCTAATATGGACGTTACGAATTTTTAGCTCTTCAAAGCGTTTTTTTGCCTCAATTGTTAGCTTTTCTATGCGCTCAACGCTAAAAATTCTATGCGCCAAATGCGACAAAATGGCGGCTTGATAACCACTTCCGCAACCGATTTCTAGGATATTATCGACATTTTCGCATTCAAGAGCTAGTGTCATTTTAGCAACCGTGAGTGGCGAGCTGATCCATTGGTTTGCACCGATTGGTTGAGCATCTAGGCTGTAAGCGTGTCTAGCAAAAGGCGAGAAAATTTCGCGAGGAGTGTCGCAAAAAGCCTTATATATCTGTGGCGTTAGCTTTACTTGCGAGCCTATTTCATCGGCCATATTGGTGCATTTGGCTTTTTCGATTGCCGTCATTTTATCCCCAAGTTATGTTTTATTTTGAGTATCAAGCTTTTATCAAAAATAGCTTCATTTTGAAAATTTCCATCTGGTAAAAATACACCAGCAAATTCCAAATCCAGCGCACTAGACGCCATAACGTAGCAGTTGTTTGCAACGGCTAAGGCTTTGCAAAGTAGCTCGTAGGTTTGAGCTCGCTCTTTGCCCCACATCGCAGGAACTAGCACCATATCACAACCATTTAATCTCGCCCAAAATTGTGTAAATCGTAGTTCAAAACAGATCAAAACGCCGATTTTTAGCCCCATAAACTCAAATGGTGTAATTTTTTCTTCATTACCGAAGTGAAATTTTTTATCTTCTAAATTTGGTAAAAAAAGTTTGGCTTTGTTTTGCGTATAAACCACATTTTGACCGCTTAAAAGCATAAATTTGTTATAAATTTTTGTCAAATCATCACTTGGTACAAGGTGCGTAAAACCAAGGAATTTGTCTGTTTTTAGCGCATTTTGTATATTTTTTATCATCGGTTGATTGAATGAATTTATCAGCTCATTTTGTCCAAGTTTTGTGCCATCAAAAGCCCCATCAAAATCATATCCGCTAATGCAAAGTTCGCTTGCTAAAATCAATGAATTTTCAGGCGCTTTGTTGATAAAATTTATCAACTCTTCAAGTCTGCGATTTATGTTTTTTTCTTTTAAGCTAACGCTTATTAGATTTAAATTTTCGCTCATTTATCTTCCAAAATTCGTATTAAAAACATTTAAATTTTAAAATTTTGCTATCTATCATTTGTTAAAATCCATAAGCCAAGCTGGCAAAACAGCCAATAAATTTGAAATTTTTAATCCTAAAAATCATCAAAACTTAAACTACCCTTGCTGTAATTTGTAACTTTGCTTTCAAAAAAGTTTGATTTTTGATCGTTAAATTTAGCAAAATCATCGACCCATTTGATAGGATGGGTTACGTTATACTTGCGTTTTAGACCTATCGCAACTAAGCGCTGATCGATTAAATATCTGATGTATTGCTCGATTATATCATCTGTAAAACCCATTATTTGGTTTTGCGTTATGTATTGTCCCCATTTGATTTCGAGTTTTCCAGCCTTATCAAACATCTCGTAAATTTTGTTTTCGACATCGGTTGTAAATAAATCAGCTCTTTCGGCGCGGACAGAATTTATCATATTTTGAAAAAGAAGCAGGTGTGTTATCTCATCGCGCTGAATGAAGCGGATCATTTGAGCTGAACCAAGCATTTTACCAGCGCGGGCCAAAGCGTAAATCGCGGTAAATCCGCTGTAAAAATACACACCTTCTAAAATTTGATTTGCCACCATCGCTAAAAGAAGTTTTTCATCGGTTACTTCGCCTGCAAGCTCTTCATAAACGCTGGAGATATAGTCGTTTTTTTCGCGCAAAACCTCATCGTGCTTTTCCATCTCATAAATCATATCCGTGTTATCACATATAGCTTCAACCATAACGGCGTATGACTTGGAGTGGTTTGCCTCTTCGTATGCTTGACGAGCTAAACAGGCGTTTATTTCTGGTGCAGTTATGTAAGGATTTATATTATCAGCTAGGTTATTAGTTTGAAAGCTATCCATTGAGATTAGCTGACTCCAAACAAGATCATACATTCGTTTTTCAGCCTGCGTTAAGTTATAAGCATAATCCCTAACATCGTCTGTAGTATCAACTTCTTTTGGAAACCAGGTGTTTGCTTCCATCAAATCCCAAAGCTTAAGCGCCCATTGATATTTTGCCTTTGTAAAATTTAAAATTCCGTGCGGATTACCGTTAAATACTCGACGCTCGTTTAAAGTTTCGTTTGAGCTTGGGTTATAAATGCGTTTTCTATCCATTTTGTCTGCCTTGATTAAATTTTAGCAATTCTAACAAAAAAAGGATTAAGATAAAATTTCAAGCTTTTTGGGCTTTAAATTTTATCTTTTCATTTGAATGGCGGTTTGTGTCATCTGATCGCCAGTTGTTATACTTTTGGCACTTGCGTCATAGCCTTTTTGCATTACTATTACTTCTGTTAGGGCTTGCGCGAGATCGACATTACTCATTTCAAGGTTGTAGTTTTTTATTTGAGAATTATAAAATGTCTTGCCCTGTGCATTTTTATAAAAAAACGCTTTGCCTGAATTTGCACTTTCTGCATAGACGTTACTGCCTAGCTTGCTTAGACCTTGATCGTTTTGAAAATGATAAAGTGCAACTTTTGCCACGCTTATACTTTTGCCGTTGGTAAAATTTGCTATGATATTACCGCTATCGTTTGTGGCGTATTCTTTTAAAACACCTTCTTCAACACCGTTTTGCGTCATACTAATCGTATCTTTATTGGCCGAGCTAGTAAGTCCTACATAGCCATTGCCAACGTAATTTCCAAAATTTAAATCAACTTTTGTTCCGCCGTTATCAACGCTTGTCAATGTAGTTTTAGCAAGTCTGCCAGTGTGATCGAAAAGTAAGGAACCGTTTGTGGTAGAAACCACTGATCCATCGCTTCTGGTTACGGTCGCTACGGCATTCCATGTGGTGGAATTTGCATCTTGGGGGACTTTTTTTGTTAAATTTATAGTTAATGTATTTTTCTCTCCGTTTGGACCAATTAGTTGCGTTACGTATTTTTGCGTATTTGCCTTTTCTTGGCTTGTCGATAACGTAGCTGAAATTTTTAATGGTTTGCTAAGGTCCATATTGCTTGGCAAATCCGCATTATCCACGCTCCATTCGCCATTTTCATTTAACGAAGCGGTCACTTTCGTGCTTTTGCCACTCGCATCGGTTATGGTTAGGCTTACTATATCGCCACGTTTTGGATCAAAAATTTCACCATTTGCCGTAACTTTGCCTTTTAAATTTATCTTTTTATTTATCTCATCAACGTTTGATGTATATGTATCTTCTTTTAGCGGTAAATCCACCTTTTCTTTCATAATTGACGAGTTTAAATTTCCACTATAATTTATTTTTGTCGTAGGCTTTGCCGGTAAATATAAAAAATTCGGAAGCTTAATCTTGCCTTGCGAGCCCACATCGCCAAGATCTAGGTCGTTTTTTTGAGCTAAAGTGTATGCTTGATCGTAAGGTTTGCCATTTAAAGTGCCATATTTTGCGATCGCATTGGCGCTTGGAGTTGTCGGAACAAGCTTATTTTGAGTGCCTAAAACGTATTTGCCTTCGTTATTTACAAGCTCGTAGTTTGAATTTATCCCAAAACTTCCAGCTCTTGTATAGAGCGTATTGCCCATATTATCTCTGACACCAAAAAAGCCCTCTCCAGCAATAGCCATATCAAGCTTATTATCCGTTACTTGTAGCGAGCCTTGCTTGTAAAACGTAAGCGAGGTTGAATTTTTAGTAGCACCTAGTCCGACTTGATCTCTAGTTGGATTATTGCCAGCTTGCACTACCGTTTGGTAAAATATGCTTTTAAATTCTGGAATTGAACCAGTAAAACCGACATTGTTTATATTTGATATGTTATTTGCCCAAACGTCCATTCCGTAACTGTGAGTTTTGATACCGCTTACGCCGTTATAAAATGTTCTTAACATTACTAATCCTAAATTCTATCAACTTTTAGCTTTTTCAGGTTCCATAAATTCTTTCACTTTGTCTATACCTATATATTGTCCAGCGACTTTTATCTGTGCCTCTCCATTGACAAATTTTATGCCCTCGACCTTGTATGTTCCTATGCCAGCATCGTGCTCTTTGCCAAATTCGTCAGTGTATTTTACCTCGGCTTTATAAGTTCCTGGTTTCATCGGTATTCCTGAATTATTTTTACCGTCCCAAGTAAATTTATTAACGCCAGCTTTTAATTTTTCAAATTGCGCTGTTTTGACTACGTTTCCGCTTGCATCTTTTATGGTAACTGTTCCTTTTGTAGCAGCTTTGTCAAGTAGAGTAGAAAAGCTTACAGGCGAGCCTTTTTCACTAAGATTTAGTGTATTATCGCCTATTTTAGCTATCTTACCAAGCACGCCTACGGCATACATATTCGTATTTGTTTTTAGCTGATCGGCTAATTTTTTCATCATCTGATTTGTGCTTTGTTGCGTTTCAAGCGCGGCTAATTGGCTTGTTTGAGTTAGCATTTTTTCCGTATCCATAGGACTTGTTGGATCTTGGTATCTAAGCTCGGTTAAAAGCAGTTTCATAAAAGCGTCCTTATCAAGTTGACTTGACGGATTCGTGCCAGTTCCAGATGCCTTTGCCGCCGCTTCTGCTTGCTTTTTTGCAGCTTGATTGTTAGTTGTGAAGTTATTTACTTCTAGTCCGTTGCCTGCCATTTTTTCTCCTTATTTTTTGTAAATTTTAAGCAAATTTGGTTCCGTTTTAAATGTATCTTGGCAATACTATTTCCATACTTGAAGTCGCTGGTGAAATTTCGCTTAAAATATTATCTAGTTCATCACGTTTATTGTTGTTTTTATACGCTTTTTGACCCTGATCTTTTCTATTTTGACCCTGATCTTGAAAATTCATTTCAAGCTCGGTGAATCCCATATTTACAAGGCTATTTTTAAATTCCGCCTGATTTTGCAAAAACAAATTCATAGTTTGCGTATTTGAGTTAAAATTTATATGTAAATTATTTCCGCGATTTACCATCGTAATCTCTACTTCGCCTAAATTTAGCGGATTGAGCGTGATATTAAACCGCACAAACGGAGATTTGTAAGCTTCAACTTGCTCTTTTAAAGTTGAGTTAAAGTTATCAAACGTCTGCCTTATCATCTCGTGATTTTTGACTTGAGATTTTGCATTTGATATTACGTCTTTTACAATCAAATTTAGCGGATTTTCTTTATTTTGCTCGTTATTTTGCGATTCGCTTTGACTATCTTGACTATCTTGTGTATCTTGGGATAAATTTTGCTCTCTTTCAGGATACAATAAGGATTGTAAATTTATCTTTTTTTCATCTTTTACTTCATTTTTTATTTTATCTTCCGATGAAATTTTTACCGGTTTTGTATCCGTTTTTATCTGCTCTACGACTTCGCTAGTTATATCTTCGACTGCTTCTTCATTTTGGATTAAATTTTGATTTTGAGTTGGCTTAGCTACTTCTTGAAGAAGTTTATTTAAAGCGACTGCTGGTTTGCTTTTTTGCGTATTTTGCAAATTCTCTTCAACTTTTGTTTTAAATTCGTTATTTGTTATTATATTTTGCTCGGTAACTGGTTTAAAAAAATCTTGTTTGGCTAATGTTGGAAATTTCAAATTTAGCTCTTCAACATCTTCTTTTGTTACGCTGATATTTTCAAGCCCAAGATTAAGTTTATTTGCTATTTGGATAAGCTCTGTGATATTTTTCGCGCCTCTTAATTCGTTTAATGTCGTTTCGTTGGAGAGTGCTTTGGCTAGTTTGCTACTAAAATTTGGATATTTTGAAATTTTCTCTCCGCCGTTTAGCATTTCTAAAATTTGCAAAAGCTGCATAAATGTGGCATTTTCGTATAATCCCTCAGCCGCATCAGAGCCCAAAATTTCCTTAACATCGACAGTTTTGGCAGGCTCGTTTGATTTTATTTCTTGAGCCGACATATTTACGGCATTTGCTATATCTTTTATGTCATTTTCGGTTATTTCACCATTTTTTTTTGCTGTCGCATTTAAAACCATCGATAAAAATTCGCTATTTTCGCCATCGTTTTTGCCTGTTTGCTTTTGAGGGTCTTGCTTTTTAACTCCGCCTTTTATACTTGCATCAAACGATAATATATTATTTTGCGTAGTTTGCATAAAATTCCTTATTTTTAACTTCCGAAATGTATGCAAAAAATGTTCCAAAATTTGTTTATCTTTTTTATAAGGAAAAAAATAATATAATCGCCCCATTTTATACAGGAGATAAATTTTGGAAAACATAAGAAATATTGCAGTTATCGCACACGTTGATCACGGCAAAACAACAATGGTAGATGAGCTTTTAAAACAATCTGGAACTTTTGGTTCGCATCAAAGTGTCGGCGAGCGCGTGATGGATAACAACGACATTGAGCGCGAGCGCGGTATAACGATTTTGTCAAAAAATACCGCTATTAACTATAAAGGCACGAAAATTAACATTATCGACACTCCAGGACACGCTGATTTTGGTGGCGAGGTTGAGCGCGTTTTGAAAATGGTTGATGGCGTTTTGCTTTTAGTTGATGCTCAAGAAGGCGTTATGCCACAGACTAAATTTGTCGTAAAAAAGGCGCTTTCGCTAGGACTTCGTCCGATAGTGGTGGTAAATAAAATAGACAAACCAGCAGGCGATCCAGATAGGGTTGTGAATGAAATTTTCGACCTTTTTGTCGCTCTTGAAGCAAATGACGAACAGCTTGAATTTCCAGTTGTTTATGCTGCGGCTAGAAGTGGATATGCAAAACTAAATTTGACCGATGAAAATAAAGATATGCAGCCTCTTTTTGAGACTATTCTTTCTCACGTTCCAGCTCCAAGCGGCGATTCTTCAAATCCACTTCAACTTCAAGTTTTCACGCTTGATTATGATAATTACGTAGGCAAAATCGGTATTGCTAGAATTTTCAACGGCAAAATAGCGAAAAATCAAAATGTAATGTTAGCAAAGGCTGATGGAACTCAAACAACTGGTAGAATTTCTAAGTTAATCGGTTTTATGGGGCTAGAGAGAAGAGATATTGATGAAGCTTGTGTTGGCGATATTATAGCTATCGCTGGTTTTGAAGCTCTTGACGTTGGCGATAGCGTCGTGGATCCAAATAATCCAGTGCCTCTTGATCCGCTGCATATCGAAGAGCCAACTTTAAGCGTTGTTTTTTCGGTTAATGACAGTCCGTTAGCAGGAACTGAGGGCAAGCACGTTACGTCAAATAAACTTGACGAGCGTTTGGCAAATGAAATGAAAACGAATATCGCGATGAAATACGAAAATATCGGCGAAGGAAAATTTAAAGTAAGCGGTCGTGGAGAGTTACAGATTACGATTTTGGCTGAAAATATGCGTCGCGAGGGATATGAATTTTGTCTTGGACGCCCAGAGGTTATCGTTAGGGAAATTCAAGGCGTTAGATGCGAGCCGTTTGAGCACTTGGTTGTCGATGTACCTGATGAATTTAGCGGTACGGTTATAGAAAAACTTGGGAGAAGAAAAGCCGAAATGACAAGCATGAATCCAACTGGAGATGGGCAAACTCGTATAGAATTTGAAATTCCAGCTCGTGGGCTTATCGGCTTTAGAAGTCAGTTTTTAACGGATACAAAAGGCGAAGGCATAATGAACCACAGCTTTTTGGAATTTAGACCACTTGGCGGAAACGTCGAGCATAGAAGCAACGGTGCGCTTGTATCGATGGAAAACGGCGTAACACTTGCGTATAGTTTGTGGAATTTGCAAGATCGCGGCGTGCTTTTTTGCGATCCGCAAACAAAAGTTTATGTCGGAATGATTGTTGGCGAGCACAGTCGTCCAAACGATTTAGACGTCAATCCAATAAAAGGTAAGAATTTAACCAACGTTCGCGCAAGTGGCTCTGATGATGCAATCAAGCTCGTTCCACCGCGTAAATTAAGCTTAGAGCGCGCACTTGAGTGGATCGAAGAAGATGAATTAGTCGAGGTAACGCCAGAGAATATCCGCGTTCGTAAGCGCTATCTTGATCCTACTATGCGTCGCAGAATGGCAAAATCTAAAGAATGATTTTAAGCCCAAAAATGGGCTTAAAATCATTCAATGCTGTTTAAATAGTTTCTTAATAATTGCGTTTATTTTAAAATTTACTATGAATAGGCTTTTTATAATTTTGCTAATGATGTTAGATTTATTTAAAATTTGTAAATTTATATAAAAGTAAAAAGCGTGAATAGATAAAGTATGAAATAAATAGAGTTAGAAGCGTTGTTTGCATAGGTGCGAACGTAATGAAAATGAGAACTTAAAATACAAATTTTAGACATTTTTAGCATTTTATCCAAGCTTCAATCCGCTTCAAAAACTTCAAAGATAGCTTAAAATCCCTTTAAATAGCACTATTTTATATGTGCCATCACACGCACTACGATATTACAATTTTCTAAATTCTCATTTCCGATAACGGTAGGTTTGTGTTTTTTTGTTGTCCAAAAATAGCGTTATAACCCTTGTTGCCCGATTTTTTTAATCATTTGATGACTATGCGACCCAGCAAAATTTATACTTGAATTTAGTTAGTTAAATAAAAATAAGCTTAAATTTTGGATATTAACAAATCAAAACGAGCCGCTGATTAGGTTAAATTTATGCAAATTTTTAGCATGTTAGTTAAATCCAACCTTTTTATCTTCTCCGAAATTTGAGTTTAATTCGCGTTTGATCTCGGCTTCAAAATCATTTATCGTAAAAATTCCATCATCTCTTACGGCGACTTTTAATGCTGTGTTTTTAAGCACCAAAATGATTTGTGCTCCACTTAGTTCAAATTCTGCCAAGCGTTTAACGTCAAAATTTTCTTCAAAATTAGCATTTTCTGGCAAAACTTTGCGCCAAATCGCCAATCTAGCTTCAAAATCTGGCTTTTTAAATTCTATCTTATAATCAAATCTGCGCGAAAAAGCCATATCGAAACTTTGCAAAAAATTCGTAGTGGCTATCAAAACGCCGTTAAATCTTTCGATTTGCTCCAAAAAAATATTTTGCATTTGATTGTGCATTTTATCCACGCCACTGCCGTTTTCTACGCGCGTGCTTAAAAATTGATCGGCTTCGTTTAAAAGTAAAACTGGCTCTGATTTGGATTTGCTACAAATTTCCTTATAGGTATCAAAAATTTTTCTTACATTTTGTTCGCTTTCGCCAACGTATTTGCTTAAAATTTTAGAACAATCAAAGCTCAAAACCCTTTTTTTAAGGCTTTTAGCCAAACTCATAGCACTCATTGTTTTGCCAGTTCCTGGAGGCCCAAAAAATATGATTTTTGCGTCGACATTCTTGCGCGATTTTATCCCCCAGCTAGAAAGTCTGGCTAGGACTTTTTTATCGACTTGTTTTAAAATGGCGTCTAAAAGCTCTTTGGTTTTTTCGTTTAGCACTACGTCTTCGATGCTTGTGGTCGGCTCAATAAGTTCAAAAATTTCTTGTTCTTTTACCAACGTTTCGATGGCTATTTTGCCTTTTTTCTCGTTTTTTGGGTGCATAATGGATTGCAAAATTTCATCGGCTATATAAAATGTTCTGCTAAATCCGCCAAAATTGCTAAGCGTTTCGTCATAATCTATTAGCCCATTTTCAAGCAATTTCGAGCCATCATCAAGCAGTGCTCGATTTTTTATTTTCTCAAATTCATCGCTGCTGATGATGCCAACAATATTGTTTAAATCGCGATTAGCGTCCATTTCGCCGATGTATTCTTCTCTTAACAGCGTTAAAAATATCAATTGCTCTTTTTCATTTAGCGCGTTATCTTTGAAAATTTGCTCGACACTAATTGAAATTTTGCTTAAATTTAGCCGCTTAAGTATAATTTTTTCTAGCTCTTTTATATCTTTTTCAAGACTATTTTTGGCTTCGTTTGTAACGTTTTTGCCAAAATTTGAGAGTTTTTGATAAAGTTCAATGCGTAAAAATTGATCTTTTAAATATTCCAAATGATCGTTATAAGCTACGACTTCGGGTAAATTTTGCTCAATGTCGCCATTTTCCAAAAGCTTTAAAAAAAGTGGAGAAAGTGAAATTTCAGCGTGTAGCAACGGCAAAAGCCCATTTGTGTTTTGGCTGTTTTTAAAAACATTAAATCCTTGATTTATCCAGCCACTTTCGATTAGCGATTTTATATCGCAAAGATTGTCTAAAAATTTATACTCATCACCGCCAAATACAGCATTTAACGTATCATAAACGCTATTTTGTGGATTTGCCTCGATGTAGCTTTTGGCTAAAAAACGTAAAATTTTAACTTCATTTTCGTTGCATTTTATCACAGATAAAATTTTGCAATCATCTTTCGCGTTTATGAAATCTATCGTATATTTCACTACAAATTTTCCTTAATTTGCTCTTTTAATACCCTTTTTAAAACCTTTCCTGTTGCGTTTCTAGGGAGCTCTTTTGCGATTTTGATATGTTTTGGGATTTTAAAATTCGCTAAATGTTTTTTCAAATGAGCTCTAATCTCTTTTTCGTCAATGCTCATCTCGTCTTTAAATTGAACGAAAGCCACGATTTCTTCATCTGCGTATTGATCTTTTATGCCAATTACTGCCGCAGCTTCAATCGCGTCTAGCTTAAATAAGACCTCTTCAATTTCGCGCGGATAAATATTTAGCCCTTTTGAGATTATGAGATCTTTTTTGCGATCAACTATATAGATAAAACCCTCTTCGTCTATCTTAACCAAATCGCCCGTTTTAAGCCAACCATTTACTATAGCTTCGTCTGTTGCATCGCTCATATTTAAGTAGCCTTGCATAACGCAATCGCCTTTTATAATCAGCTCACCCACTTCGCCACGCTGAACTTCTATCATTTCGTCATTTACAGCTTTTATTTCATAGCCTTTTAACGGAAGTCCGACGCTTGAAATTTTTTGTTTTTCTAGCGTATTAGCCGAAACTATTGGTGAGCATTCACTTAAACCGTATCCTTCTATCAGCTTTGAGCGCGGGAATTTGGCTTTAAAATCGATAATGGTTTGCTCTGCAAGCGGTGCTCCGCCACTAATAAATAATCTAACACAGTTAAACCAGCTAAAATACCAAGGAATTTTAGCTTTCCCAATAGCCGTGTAAATAGCGGGAACTCCTAAAAATATCGTTGCTCGTTTAAGCAAAACCTGTTTTAACACGTTTGAAAACGGAAAAACTGATTTGACTAAAATAATCGAGCACGCGCAAAATATAGGCAACAAAACCATCGCCGTAAGCGTAAAGCTATGAAACATCGGTAAAAACACGACAAATCTATCTTTTTTAAAAACTTCAAACGCGGTGGCAGTGCCTTTTAAATTTGAAAATAAATTTTTATAACTTATCATCGCACCTTTTGGCTTGCCAGTCGTGCCAGAAGTATAAATAATATGCGCCAAATCGTCTATTTTTGGCTGTTTTGTAACAAAAAATGCTATTTTGCAGTTAAGCGCATTTTGAAAGCTCGCATTCGTATCGTTTAAATTTGCGTATTCGCCTATCCAGATGATTTTTTTTAGATTCGTCGTATTTTCTAAATTTCTAATCTCTTTTGAAAGCGAAGCCGATGCGAACAAATACAAAGCTCCAGAGTCGTTTATGATGTATTCAAATTCTTCATTTTTTAAAAACGTATTTATAGGAACAGCCACCGCGCCAAGGGTACAGATGGCAAAATACGACACGATAAATTCTTGAGAATTTGATACTATCATAGCGATTTTATCGCCAAATTTTACGCCTATGCTTTGCAAATACGCCGCTACGTTTTCAACTTTTCTTTTTAGCTCTAAATATTTTACTTTGCCATCTTCTGTGAAGATAACTTTACCGTTTGGATTTTTATCGCACGATGATTTAAGCATTTCGTAAAAATTTTCATAGCTATAATTCATAATCAAACCTTAAAATTTATATTTAACGCCCAAATTTACTATGTAAGCGCCGGCTCTTTGAAATTCTCCGTTCGCACCAACAGTAGGATCTGCGCTATTTACCTTTCTAGCCTGTCTGTCCTGATATAAAAACGCCGTGGCTATTTCCAAATCCGAATTTATTTTGTAATTTAAACCCGCCGAATAAACGTAAGCATTCGTATCTGGCACGTCAAATCCGGTTTTGTCATCAAGCGATGTTTTTTTATCTATCATAAAGCCGCCCATTAAGCGCAATTTATCCGTTGCGTTGTGCGCTATACCGATTCTGTAAGAATTTGTATCCTGCCAGTTGCGCGGATGTGCATCTTCGTAGCCTTTTTTAAATATAGGATTTCTAAGCTGTGCGGCGCTAACGTCGGCGTAATCGAAATCCATCTCTTTCCAAGCCGACCAATAAGTCCTTTGATAAGCAAACATAAACGTCGTATCGCGCCAAGTGTATGCTACGGCTAAATTTAGCGTTGCAGGCACTGGCGCGTCGATATTTATAGCTCCGTCATAGTTTAAATTTAACTGTGGCAAGGCTGATTTTATATTTACTTTCGTATGACCTTTTAAGCTCATTTTTATTTTCGAACGATACGTTGCACCAAAGCTTAAATTTTCAATAGGGCGGTAAGCTAATGCGAGATTATAACCATAATCGATAGAATCGCCTTTAAGCTCTCTGCCGTGAGTTGTTTTTGGAATTTGGTTGTTATAGTTTTCAACACTTCCGTGCGCATAAGTGGCTCTTAAACCAAAACCGACGGAAAATTGCTCGTTTATTTTATATGCGACGGTTGGATTTAGCTCAACGACTTTTAGCTCAAATTTTGCGGCTGTGTTTCTTGCTGTTTGATGATCCCATCTCATAACCATTCCAGCTGGCACGACTAGCGATAAACCAAATCGCCAATCGCCGTAAGAAGGCGAAACAGCGTGAAAAGTTGGTGCAAATGCCTTTGATTTTTTTGACTTGAAATTTTCATTATTTGCACTGTTTTTAAAGCCGACTTTATTAAGTTGAAAATAAGAAAATGAGTTTTCTATGCTTAATTTGTCATCTAAAAAAACCATATTTGCTGGATTGTAATAAGACGCGTCAGCGCCGAAATTTGTAGCGACATTCGCATTTGCAAGCGCGATACCGTCGCTACTTTGTTCGTTTAAGATAAAACCTGAAGCATTGAGTAAATTTGCAGCCAAAATCGACATAGTCAAAATTTTTTTATTCATTGATATTCCTAAGTTTAAATTTATCTGGCAAAACTCCTAAGCAGAGCTATTTCGTCCGCCCAGATACTCTCATCGATGGTTTCGAGTATCAGTGGAATTTCATCAGTTCTGCTGTCTTTTATGATACATTTGAAACTTTCAAGACCCAAAAAGCCCTTGCCAAGGCATTCGTGGCGATCTTTTTTCGAGCCCAAATCAAATTTCGTATCATTTAGGTGCATTCCGCTTAGATATTCAAAGCCGATCATTTTACCAAAAATATCCATAAAGTTATTATAAGTTTTGGAAAATTTTATATCATAACCTGCCGATAAAGTATGACAGGTGTCGATGCAAATGCCGATTCTGCCTTTGTCTATGCAGTGATTTATCAGGTATGCAAGATGTTCTAATTTATACCCCATATTGCTTCCTTGACCGGCCGTGTTTTCTATCACGAGTTTGACATTTTGAGAATTTTCAATCAAAAAATTGATCGAATTTGAGATATTTTCTAGGCATTTTTCTTCACTAATCTCCCTTAAATGCGAGCCAGGATGAAAATTTATCATATTAAGCCCAAGCGTTTGAACCCTTTTTATCTCATCTAAAAACGCATTTATCGATTTTTCTCGTTGCTGTTTATCAAAATGCCCCAAATTTATCAAATATCCGTTATGCGGCAAAATTTGATTTGGCTGAATTTGCGCCAATTTTAAATTTTTCTTAAAATTATCTATATTTTCTTGGCTTAGCGGTTTTGCCTCCCATTGTCGTTGATTTTTAACAAACAGCGCAAACGCGTTTGCTCCTATTTTCATCGCGTTTAATGGCGCATTTTCAACACCTCCACTTGCACTTACGTGCGCTCCTATAAATTTCATATCAACTCTCTTATAATAATTTTAATCCTTCTTTTCGGATCGTTTAAATTCACGTTTTTACAGCAAACATCGTATGTTAATTCGTCTATTTTTTGACTAAAACCGCAGTTTGTTGTGGTTAAATTTTTACCATTATATATTGGTTTTTTGTTCAAAATGTCTTCAAAAAATTCCTCATAATGCGCTTGTGTGAAGAATTTTTGGTTAAATTCTTGCTTTGCATAACAGGCGTTGTTTATACAAATTTTATCTGCAAGAACCTTTATATTTATCGTATTGACGCCAGAATTATAAATTTGTACGTTTAGCGAATTTGCATTTTTATGCAAGAAACCGACATCGTTTATTTTTATGATCGCAGAAACGATTGTAATCATAAAAGAGTTTGATTTTTTGCTACCAATGTGGCTACAACCAGACAAAATAAACACTAAAAATACGCCAAATAAAAATCTTTTCATCTATAATTTCCTTAAATTAAGTTGTTTTTAAAGATATTTGAGATAAAATCACAACTCTTTAACCGATTTTGTGGCCCCTTCGTCTAGCGGTTAGGACATCGCCCTTTCACGGCGGTAACACGAGTTCAAGTCTCGTAGGGGTCACCATTATATCATAAAAATTGAAATTTTACCCCTTGTTTTATAGATTTTTCTTATTTTATTTTTAACTGTGATTTATGTATTTTGGTTATAATTACTTGATTAATTATGTGAAATTTAAAAGGATAAATATGTTTGGTTGGATTGCTTCGCCAGAGGCTTGGATATCGCTTGCTACGCTAACAGGACTTGAAATCGTGCTCGGTATTGATAATATTATTTTCATTGCAATTTTAGTCGGCAAACTTCCAGCTCATCAGCGCGATCGCGGACGAATTTTGGGTCTTGGTTTTGCGATGATAACAAGAATTTTACTGCTATTATCGCTTTTTTGGATTATGAAACTAACAAAGCCACTTTTTAGCATTTTTAGCATCGAAATTACTGGAAGAGATGTGGTACTCATATTAGGTGGACTATTTTTGATAGCAAAATCAACTCTTGAAATTCACTCAAATGTTAATGCAGAGCACGAAGAAATTGGCAATGCAAAAGTTGCCAACAGCTTTATTTTGGTTATTTTGCAAATTTCTATTTTGGATATTGTTTTTTCTCTTGATAGCGTTATTACAGCCGTTGGTATGGCGCAGCATATCGAGATTATGATTTTAGCGGTTATTATCGCAGTTGGCGTGATGATGTTTGCTTCAAAATCCATCTCAAATTTTGTTGATAACAATCCGACAATTAAAATTTTGGCATTAACATTTTTGATACTTATTGGATTTGCACTTGTTGGAGAAGGCCTTGGCGCGCACGTTCCTAAGGGTTATATTTACTTTGCGATGGCTTTTTCTCTTACAGTTGAGCTTATTAATATTTACGCTAGAAAAAAGCAGAAATTTCATAGTTAATTTCTACAAAATTTAACCAAAATGTGCTAAATTTTGGAATTTGTTGATAATTTTTGAAATTTTAATGAATTTAATTACTAGCTCAACAGAACTTAAGCAGGTTATCTTTTATCATATTTAGTAAAATACGATAGAACTCTCTTATAAAAATATCACCTCGTGAGTGCTTTGCTTGTTTTGTATCTTTACTGTTGTTATATCTAAACTCTACTTCGCTACGCTTGTTACTTTACAAGACCATCGTTTTCATCATAACTCAATACGCCCTTATGTTTGCATTATGTTTCGTTTAGCTTAAGTATTTTAAATTTATATTTTTTTATAAAAATTACTTTTTAGAAATTATTTTTATTTAATATTATGTTTAAATCTTATTTAGGAGAAATTAAATGAAGAGTATGAGATTATTGTCATTGGTTGCCGCGTTAGCTCTTAGTGTGAATGCTCAAAGCGTAATGCTTAACGGAGAAAGCGTAACTCCAACAGATATCGTCCTGATATCTAATGGTGCAAAAGTAGACATAAGTAAAGATGCTTTAAATAAGGTCGATAAAGCTCATGAAGTTTTACTTCAAGCAGCAAAAGATGGTCAAAAAATTTACGGGCTAACAGTAGGTGTGGGTTTGAATAAAGATAAAAAATTTGTAGATGCAAAGGGTAATTTGGACGCAGAAGTTATCAAGGCATCTACTGATTTTAATATAGGACTTATCCATGCTCACTGTGGAGGAGTTGGCGATGATATGCCTATTAAAACTGCTAGAGCCGTGTTAGCAACTAGACTAAACAACCTTCTTTATGCGGGTGCTGGAGTTCAAAAGGAAGTTGTAAAATTATATAAAGAGTTTTTAAATCAAGACATAATTCCGGCAATGCCTAGCTCGGGTTCTATGGGAGAGGCTGATATAACTATACTAGGACATGTAGGTCTTGCAATGCTTGGGGAAGGGTATGTTTATTATAATGGTGAAAAAATGCAAGCAGAAGAGGCACTAAAAAGAGCTGGACTTAAAAAGCTATCACCTTTTGGAAAAGATAGCCTTAGTATATTAAGCTCAAACGCTTATTCTGCTGCATTGGCTAGTTTGGCTCTTGAAGATGCCAAAAATGCTCTTGAAATTTCTAAATTAGTCTTTGCTATTAGCCTAGAAGCACTAAATGGAAACATAGCTCCATTTAGTAAAGAAGCTGCAAATTTGCGTGCATTTCCAGATTTTGTAGCGACTGCAAGTGATTTAAGAGTCATTTTAAAAGATAGTTATCTTTGGGATCAAAATGAAGAAAGGGCATTGCAAGATCCGCTTAGTTACAGAGATGCGGCATACTTTTTTGCTACGTTTAAAAATAGCATAACAACTCTTGAGAATTTGATGAAAATTCAGCTAAATACATCTGATGATAATCCGGGTATTTCTTTGGATAGATCACCAGAAACAAATAAATTTCAAGAAACCAAGCTATTTACAAAAGGCGGTGCAGTAGTTCCTACTTCAAATTTTGAGCCACTTATTTGGGTGGCAGAGTTTGAAAAGGCGGCCATTGTTTTAGCGCATAATTCAAAAGTTAGTTCACTTAGAACGATTAAGCTTTCAAATGATGGTTTTACTCATTTGACTAGATTTTTGGGGACAGATAAAACTGTTCACGCATTCGGAGCCATGCAAAAGCCATTCGTCGCTCTTGCTGGAGAGAATGAATTTTTAGCCAATCCAGCTTCTCTTAATTATACTCCCGTAGCAGGCGAAATTGAAGACGTGGCTACTAATGCACCATTTGTGATACAAAAATTCCAAAAACAGCTAGATAATTACTACCACATATTGGGAATGGAGCTAATGCACGCAGCTCAAGCCATAGATTTGCGATTACAAAAAAATCCAAATCTTAAGCTATCTAAGATGACTAGAAAGTTATATGATGAATATCGTAAAGTCGTAAAATTTGTTGAGGTAGATAGACCATATACTGATGACTTTAGGAATTCGGCTAAATTTTTAAAAAGTTATAAATAAAAATCAAAAGGACATTAAATGACTAATAGAAGGGATTTTTTAAGCACTCTAGCTTTATTAGGCTCTGTGTCTATAACGCATTTAAATGCTTTTAGTGCAGATGAAGTCAAGTGGGATGAAGAATGGGATGTTTTAGTGGTTGGATCCGGATTTGCCGGATCAGCCGCCACTTGTCAAGCCATAGAAGAAGGTGCAAAAACGCTAATGATAGACAAAATGCCTGTTTTGGGTGGAAATTCTGCTATTAATGGAGGAGCATTTGCAGTTGTAAATTCAAGTTTTCAAAAGGCTCGAGGGGTGGAGGATTCTTACGAGCTATACGTAAAAGATATTTTAAAAGCAGGACTTGGTTTAAATAGAATGGATTTGGTTGAGGTTATAGCAAAAAACGGTAATGACGCTTATGAATGGACGCTTCAAAAAGGAGTTTATTATCGTGATGCTTTGGGGCAATTTGGAGGTCACTCGGTGCCACGCACCATTTGGCCAGAAATTAATTCTGGTGGTAAAATTACCATACCGCTTCAAGAATATGCAATGAAAAATGGAGCCGTGGTTAGAACGAGAGTCATTTTAGATGATTTTATTAAAGATTCTAACGGACGCATTATAGGTGCCAAAGTAAGGGAAAATTACGATTTTGACTTTGATAAAAGTAAAGATGAATCGGAAAATAAAAGCGGAGATGTAAAATTTTATAAAATTAATGGTGGCATAGTTATGGCAACCGGTGGCTTTTCTTACGACATAAAATTCAGACAAGAAGTAGATAAAAATATAACACCAGATTTGGGCTGCACCAACCACTACGGAGCAACGGCTCAGGCTTTAAAAGTGATGATGAAAAATGGAGCAGATACGGTTGATTTGAATTGGATTCAGTTAGGACCCTGGGGAAGTCCTGATGAAGAAGGATTTGGCATAGCACCCGTTTTTGCCATACCGGCTTTTAGTTACGGGGTAATGGTTGATGCAAGAACCGGCAAGCGCTTTGTAAATGAGTTGGCTGATAGACGAATAAGATCTGAAGCTATTTTTAAAATTCACAAAAATCCTGATGGTAGTTTAACGCACCCAATTGTTATATGTGATAGTATGGGAGCACAAGGCACAACAAAGGCTAATGTTCAAAGAGGGTTAGATAAGGGCGTTATTAAGGTTTTTGACACTATACAAGATTTGGCAAAATTTTATAACATACCTTATGAAGGATTAAAAGAAACGGTAGATAACTATACAAAATACGCACATTCTGGTAAAGATGAAGAATTTAATAAACCATTCTTTAAATTTAAAGATACAATTCCTGATCTTACAAAACCTCCTTTTTACGCGTGGCGTTCTATACCAAAAGTTCATCACACTATGGGTGGAGTAAAAATAGATATTGGAGCTAGAGTATATGATACCACTGGAAACATTATGTATGGACTTTTTGCTGCAGGAGAAGCCGTAGGAGGACCACATGGAGCCAGTAGATTAGGAAGCTGTGCGATACCTGATTGCATAGTATTTGGCAGGATAGCTGGTAAAAATGCTGCCAATTTAGCCAAAAAGGAGAAGCTATGTTAAAATTCTATAATATTTTCATAATCCTACCACTTTTAATACTTGGTCTAAACGCCGTTGATATGCAATCAAACAAGTATAATAAAGAAAGTTATCCATTTAAAGCCCATGAAAATTTACACTTTGATTGCAAAAACTGCCACAAGGAAAAAGAACCGCAAAACTATAAAAAACTTACCACAAATGAATGTTTAAGTTGTCATAAAAATTACAAAAAACTAGCGGAGCAAACAGGGCATTTAGGGTATGATAATAACGTCCATGCCAGCCCACACTATCCCAATATGGACTGTAATTTATGTCATAGTACGCATAAACAATCCAAAAATTACTGTGTAATGTGCCATTCACAAGATAGTATGAAAAAACTTTTAGTTCCATAAGGATACAAAGATGAAAAAAATAATTTTAACAATAACTTTTTTTATAGTATTTGCTTTTGTAATATTTTTCGGTGGTAGCGCACTAGTTCATTCTACGCAAGAAGATAAATTTTGCATACTTTGCCACGAATGGATGGAACCTATGGTAAATACTTACCATGCAGATATTCACGGAGGAGCAGGCAAATTTGGACTAAAAGTCAAGTGTGTAGATTGTCATTTGCCTCACGATGGATATATAGGATATGTATTTAAAAAAGCAACTAATGGTATAAGCGAAGTAACCCATATGATGTTTAACGACGCAAAAGATCAACTTTGGCAAGAAAATAGAAAAAACAGAGGTAAATTTGTCTATGATAGTGGGTGCTTAAGTTGTCATAAAACTATCTTAGATATAAATTCTTCCAATCAAAATATTAATGATATGCACTCTTTATACGCTAAATACAAAGATGACAAAAAGGAAAAATTAGACTGCGTTACTTGTCACAAAAATGTTGGTCATAATAATTTGGGTAAAATACTACACGAAATCAACAATCCACCAGTAGGCAACTGGTAAAAGGAAATATATGACGGAGAATTTTAACAATAATAGGCTTTTTTTAATTTTCTCCGTAATATTCCTTTCTTTAATGATCGGAAACCACGCGCTAAATCGCTCTTTTGTTAAGGAAATTTTGATAAACGAGCAATTAAATATCCTAAAAAATTCAAGTTACAGAATAGAAAAATGGATAGAAGATAAAAAACTGAATTTAAAATCCATAGAAGTATTGATTTCAAAATTAGATCCAAAACAAGATGAATCAGACATAAAAAATATTTTAATTCAAAGTGGCTATATTGCTGGTTTTTCAAGCGTTTATATAGGTTATACTACTGGAGAAATTATATCAAGCCGATACTTTAAAGCTCCAATTGATTACGATTTAAGTCTAAGACCTTGGTATGTAAATACATTAGCAACAAATGATATTTATATAACAAATCCGTATAAAGACATAGGATTAAAAACTTCTGTTATATCAATATGTCAAAGCGTACAAGAAAAACAGATTGTAAAAGGTGTTTTATGCGGAATTTTATCTTTTAGTGATATTAAAAATGAAATTTTAAATTTAAGTTTGGGTGATGACGGATTTTTGTTTTTAATAGACAATAACCTCAATATTTTACTTCATCCAAATGATAAACTAGAACTATCTAAAACCAATCTGGATGCAAAATATATAAATGCAAACAAAATTATGCACTACGAAACGCAAGAAGAAATTATAACCATAAATCCATTGCAAAATTCAAAACTTATTTTAATAGCAAAAACGCTCAAAAAAGATATTTATAAAAAGATAAATTTACAATTTTTAAGAAATTTCATCATATATGGTATTAGTGCGTTGTTGTTTGTATTTTTAGGATATTTTTATAATAAAAAAATTAAAAAACAAAGAAATTTGTTAGAAAAAACCAAAAGAGAGTATGAAATTTTATTATTTTCACAAACCAAAATGATAGAGCTTGGACAAATGGTTGCTGCAATATCGCATCAATGGATACAGCCTCTAAACGCACTAGGTATATTTTTGGGAAATTTAGTTCAATTTAAGAAATTAGGGCGTATGAGCGATGAAATTTTCTTCGATAATATTGATAGATCACTTAAAAATATAGACTATATGATGCACACTATGACTACGTTTAAAAACTTTTACAAACTTCAAGAAGAGACTCAAATTTTTAATGTAAAGCAGGCGATAGAAGATACGATTTTTATACTATTTTCACAGCATTCAAAACTAAATATTAAGGTAGTTTGTAAGAAAAATACAAATCTGGTTTGCAAAAATTATGTCAATGAATTTCAGCAAATCATTGCCTGTCTTATACAAAATTCCAAACAGGCTTTAAACGAATACGCTGACATAAAACGTCCAAAGATAGTTATTTCAATAAAATCTGTAAAAAATTTTTATGAAATAACGGTTATAGATAATGGCAAAGGGATCGCAAACTACTTTAAAAATGATATTTTTAAACCGTTTGTAAGCACAAAGAAAAGTAGTGGACTTGGATTATATATATCAAAACTGATCGCAATAAAAAAATGCGGTGGAGATTTGAATTTATTAAAAGCTCAAAAACCAACAATTTTTGGTTTAAAAATTGCAAAGGAGATTAATTGCTAGATATAAATATACTCTCAAAACTTAAAAATATCTCGGTTTTATTGGTTGAAGATGACGAAAGCACAAGCTTGGCTATAGCTCAATCGTTAGAATTT
>JBQNAH010000027.1:0-19733 GCA_052170535.1 Campylobacter sp.
TTTGAGCCTTTTGTTGAAGAATTTCTGCTTGGTCTAAATTTGTTTGAAGCATTTTGGCTATTTCTACGCCAAGAGCGTTTGTTACAACTTCAACCTCACCTTTTGCATTTGGAACAGATGATGTGAAATCTTGTCTTCTAAAACTATCAAATGTAGCTTTTATGACATTTAGATCAGAGCCTACTTTAAGTTCAAGTGTATCAAGCATTTTATTTAATACATTTTTTAACTCCACTAATTGAGGATTAGCAGGATCATCTGTAATTCTAGCTTTTAAATTTCCATCTTCTATCATTTTAGCTGTGCTTACTGCTTGATTTACCGCTTTTGCATCTTGAGCTGCTGTGTTTTGAATTTTTTTGATGTTTTCATTTATTAGATTTCCCATTACGCCAAATTCATCTTTAGTATTGACATTTATTGAAATAGGTTTTTTTATTTCGTAGTTTAGGAAACTAAAGAAGGATTTTAGACCATCTGATATGGAAGCTAGGGGTTTGAGGAAGTGAGAGATCGCAAGAACTAAAATAACAACAATAGCAACTATGAAAAGTACGGATATTATTATTTGTTTCATAAGTGCTTCATTTAGCATAGGTGTGTAATCACTCATTGAAGCAACAGAACATACTAGCCAGCCTGATTGATGATGAAGTTCGCACGCACCAACCTTTTCTTCTCCTTTATAAGAATAGAAAAAGCCGTGAGTAGGATCTTTGTCGTATAATTCAAAGAAATATTTAACGACATCTTTTATCTCTTTTTCCTGTGACATAATCTTCTTACTGTCTGGGTGGTGGATCAAAGTCTGATGTTCGCGACTTGCTATGACGGCTAGGCTGTTTGGACTGTCTTTCATCCTTGCGAAAGCTTCGTCAAGTTTGTTCATATAAATATCAACGCCTAAAACACCAACGATTTTATTATTCATTTGTATGGTTTTAGCTATCGAAAAGGAGTGCTTGCCACTACTTGTAATGTAAGGGGTCGAATACACAATACTACCTGGTTTTTGCATAGCAAGCTGATACCATTCGCGCTTTCTAACGTCAAATTTGCTATCTGCGCTGACGCGATACGGTTTTACACTTTTGCTAGGGATCATTTCGATACCTATCATATCGCCGTTATCTTCAAAACCCATATAAATTTCATCAGCATCAATAGCCATACCAAGCTCGATTAAATCTTCTTCAAACATATCCCTGTTACGCAATATCTCTGGATGAGATTCCATAAATCTTTGAATTCCATCAATAGCTACCGTTTTTGTGCTTAAAAGTTCGGTCATAAAAACATCAAGAGCTACGGTTGCAGATTGTTTGCCAGCTTTTAAAAGCTCAATAGTATTGTCTTTTGAGCTTGAATACGTAAGATACGAAAAAGAAACGAAAGCAAACACAAGTAGAGCCAAAACAATCACGGAAATTTTATTTGTGATTTTGTTTAACATAAATGTCCTTTGTTTTGTAGAATTATTTTTCGCGCGATCTTACCAATATAAATATTAAAATAATATTAATAACACAAATCATAACTTGGCAAAATGCGCAAATAACTTAAAATTTTGTGTTTTGTTCAAAACCACCACCAAATGCTTTGTAAATATCGACAAAAGAGTCTATTAAATTTAAATTTGCATTTACAAGAGATAATTTTGTGGATAGTAAATTCCGCTCGGCATCAAGAAGTTCTAAGTGGCTGGTGTATCCTTCGCTAAATTTGTCTTGTGCAAGAGCGTAAATTCTCTCTTGAGAGCTTAAAAGATCGCTTGTAAGAGTTAAAATTTCTTCCAAATATTCCCTTGCATTCAGTGCGTTTCTAATCTCTGCAAGCGCTTTTTTTATGGTTGCTTCATAATTTACAGCCGCTATTTGCTCGTTTGTTTTGGCAATATCAACGCTGTTTGAAGTTTTGCCGTAGTTAAAGATTTTTTGCGCCAAATTTCCACCGATTTTCCACAAACTAACATCTTGATTAAAAAGATTATTTAAATCATTGCTGGAAAAACCAAAAATTCCAGTTAGAGAAATAGTCGGAAAATAATCCGCTCTAGCAACACCAACTAGCGCATTTGTCGCGTTTAAGTCAAAATAAGCCTTAGCGACATCGCTTCTGTGAAGTAGCATATCAGCACTTATGCCAGCTTTTAAATTTGGCTTACTTGGAAGTTTTGAAGCGCTACCAACTGCGCCTTTTAAAATTTCGTCATTGCTTTTCCCTGTTAAAACAGCAAGTGCGCTTAATGCTGACGAGAGAGAATTTCTTACTTCCAGCAAGCTAACTTCTGCGCCTTGCAAAGCTGCTTTGCTCTGCAAATACACACCTTCATCGATACTGCCTAGATCAAATTGCACTTTCCTAAATGCCAAAGTTTCTTGATATGTTTTTAAAGTATCTACGAGTACAGCTTCGCGCATTTTCAAAGCAACCAAAGCAAAATAGCTTTTAGCAACGCTTGAAGCTATGCTTAAACGTGCCGTATGATAATCTAGTTCCGTCGCATTCAGTGTCGCTTTTGCGGCTTGAACGCTATTTCTAACGCGCCCCCATAAATCAAGCTCGTAATTTAAGCCCAAATTTATCTCATAGCTTGATTTTGGATTAGTATCCACGCCATTTGCGGATCTAAATGCGCCCGCGCTAATGCTTAAATTAGGTAATAAATCTGCTTTTGCAACGCCAAGACTTGCCTGAGCTTTTTGCAAATTTAAAAACGCAATTTTCAAATCCGTGTTTGACTTAAGCGCTAAATCAACTAGCTCATTTAACTTTTCATCGTTAAATTCCAGCCACCATTTATCGCTTATGTTAGTGCTTTCAAATTTATACGTTGCGTCAAAATTTGTATCAACGCTTGGCATTTGCGGGCGAAACGAACAACCTGTTAAAAACAAAACCGCTAAAATTATTTGGAATTTACGCATTTTTTGCCTCTTTTTTATATATTTTTTCATTTAATTTTTCAAGCAAATAGTAAAACATCGGCACGAAAAATATAGCAATCGTTGTAGCTGCTATCATACCTCCGACAACACCTGTTCCAAGAGAATGCCTAGAAGCCGCGCCCGCACCCGTGCTGATAATCATCGGAAAAACACCTAATGTAAAGGCTATCGAAGTCATAACAATAGGACGAAAACGAAGTTTAGCCGCACTAATGGCTGCTTCAAACGCACTTTTGCCATTCTCGCGCTCCTGCATAGCAAATTCAACGATCAAAATAGCATTTTTAGCCGACAATCCGATAAGCAATAAAAGTCCTATTTCAAAATAAATATCGTTTGTAAGCCCCCTTAACCAAACCAAAAGCAAAGAGCCAAACACGGCAAATGGCACGGCAGTGATAACGGCAAGCGGGATAAGCCAACGCTCGTATTGAGCCGCTAAAATCAAGAATACAAATACCATTCCGAAAATAAATGCGGTTGTTCCAGTGCCTTGAGAGCTGACTTCTTGGTAAGCTGTTCCCGCCCAAGCTATGGAATACTCGTCTTTGCTTAAAGTTTGCTCTACAACTTCTTTAATAGCACGGATCGCATCGCCTGATGTATAGCCTGTTTTTGGATCGCCCATAATTTTTGCAGCTGGAAAAAGGTTAAATCTATTCACAATATCTGGTCCGATAGTGCGCGTTAGCGTAGCGACGGAATTTAGCGATACCATTTCGCCAGAATTTGAACGCACGTAAATCTTTCTCAAATCTTCTGGAGCGTTTCTGAAACTATCGCTAGATCTCGCATAAACGCGGTAGCTTTTTCCAAATAGATTAAAATCGTTTATGTAATATGAACCAAAAGTTGCACTGATTGTGCTAAAAATATCACTCTCGCTTATGCCAAAAAGTTTTGCTTTTTCTTTATCTATATCAATTTTATACTGACGATAATTCGTTTCCAAAGTAGTTCTAACGCTGGTTAATTCAGGTCTGGCATTTGCAGCAGCGGTTACTTTTCTTGCATCTTGCTCTATCTGGGCATAAGTTTTGCCGCTTTTGTTTTGCAAGAACATTTCAAATCCACCAGTCATAGATAATCCCATAATAGGCGGAACATTTACGACAAATGTCATAGATTCTTTTGAACCCCAAAGCATACCGTTAAACTGTCCTACTAATGTTTGAGCTTCATTTTGCAAGCCTTTGCGCTCACTCCAATCTTTAAGCTTTATAAAACTTACGGCTGAATTTTCTCTAAGTGCGCCCGAGAGCATATCATATCCAGCAAATCCCATTGTAAATTTTACATTTGGATTGCTTAAAGCGACGTTGCTTATATTTTGAACTTCTTGCTTTGTTTTTAGCATTGTTGTCGAAGGCGGAAGCGATGTTATAACCATAATCGCACCTTTATCTTCGCTAGGCACAAGCCCTTTTGGGACGATATTAAAAAGAGAATATGTCGCGTATCCGATGAGAGCTATAAAAATAAGGCTAGGTATAATATGGCGCAAAACTTTGCCGACACCAGTGGCAAACAAGCTTGTGCTCCAATCAAAAAAGTCGTTAAATTTTTTCACTATCCAAAACGGCTCACCTTCTTGTCTTTTTAACATAACACCGCAAAGAGCTGGTGTAAGAGTTAGTGCAACAAAACCTGAAATAACAACTGACGTAACCAGCGTGAGCGCAAATTGACGCTGAATAACACCGACAAAGCCTTCCATAAATGAAACTGGAATAAACACGGCTGATAAAACCAAAACGATAGAAATCACGGGAGCTTGAACTTCTTGCATGGCTTTATAAGTGGCTTGTTTTACGGTTATTTTATCATCTTCGTGCAAAATTCTCTCGACATTTTCTATAACTATAATCGCATCATCAACAACAATTCCAATCGCCAAAATGAGCGCAAAAAGAGTAATTAAATTTATGCTAAAACCCATAGCGTAAAGTCCAGCAAATGTGCCAATTATCGAAACTGGAACAGCTAGCATAGGTATGATAGTGGCTCGAAGGCTTTTTAAAAACATATACATAACAATAATAACTAATATCATAGCTTCAATAAAAGTCTTTATCACTTCATCTATGGAAACATCGATAAATTCGGTAGGATTGTAAGCTATCGTGTGCTCAAAGCCGTCTGGATAGTTATTTTTAAGCTCTTGAAGCTTTGCGCTCACAGCATCGGCCGTAGCCAATGCGTTTGCATCGCTTTGCAAGAAAATCAAAAGTGGAATCGCTGGCTTGCCATTTATCATCGCATCAGATGCGTAGCTTGCTGCTCCAAGTTCAACAGTAGCGACATCTTTGAGTTTTAAATTTGAGCCATCTGATGTTTTGATTAAAATATTACTAAACTGTTCTGATGTGTTAAGCCTGCCGTCTGAGCGAACGGAATATACGTAAGGATTGCCAAAATCAGCTGGTTGCTCGCCTATTTTTCCAGCTGCGTATTGGCTGTTTTGAATTTTTACTTGGCTAATAACATCGCTTGGAGTAAGCTTATAGTAAGCCAAAAGATCTGGTTTTAACCAAATTCTAAGAGAATACTCTTTATCACCAATTATTGCCGTATCGCCAACACCACTAACACGCTTAATTTCATTATCAATATTTAACGAAACATAGTTATACATTTGTATCAAATCCATATTTGGATTTGTAAATGCAATAGCCTGCAAAATCGAGCTACTTCGCTCACGCACAACCACGCCCATACTTTGAACTTCTTGTGGCAAACGAGAAAGAGCAGCTTGAACGCGGTTATTAACATCAACAGTTGCATCTTTTGGATCTGTGCCTATTTTAAAATACACGCTAATGCTCATCATTCCTGACGAACTTGATGTGCTTTGCATATAAAGCATATTTTCAACGCCGTTGATTTGGTCTTCAAGTGCGCTAGCAACAGAATCAGCGATAGTTTGAGCATCAGCTCCAGTGTAAGTTGCACTTACCACGACTTGGGGCGGAGTAAGTTTTGGATACTCCTCCACAGCAAGCCCTTTTATGCCCATAGCGCCAGCGATGATTATAATTATCGAAACGACTGTCGCAAAAATTGGACGATCTATGAAAAATTTAGAAAACATCGCTATTTAACCTCTTGAATTTGCTCTGCGGTTTTGGCTGAATTTTTACCAAAATCCGCACTTAAATCTTTATCTACAACAACTGGTGCGCCAGCTCTAATCTTTAAAAAGTTATTCACGATAATTTGATCTCCGACCTCAAGCCCTTCACTAACGACAGCCATATCTTTGGTTTGATATGTGATTTTCACATCTTTTTGTCCTACTTTTCCATCTTTGACAACCAAAACATAGGTTTTAACAGCCGTTTGTTGGATTGCAACTTGGGGAATATTAAATGCATCTTTTTGATAAAATCCACTCATTTTAACGTGTCCGAACGCACCTGGTAAAATTTTGCCGTTTTGGTTTTGAAATTCCGCCCTTGCAGCAACGCTTCCGGTATTTGTATTTACAACATTATCTATAAATTTTACTTTGCCCTCAAATTCCTCGCCATTGATTTTAAGCACAGCATTTGCATTAGTTTGCACCCAAGTGCTGCTTTGCTCCATTTGGTTTCTGTTTAAATTATCCACATCTGAAATTTGAAATTTTGCATCAATAGGATTTAGCTTAGTTAGCCTTACAAGCGCGGTTTGATTTGCCACAACAAGCGAGCCAACATCAACTAAATTATCGCCCAAAATTCCATCAAAAGGTGCAGTGATGGTCGTATAACCAAGATCGATTTTTGCATTTTTAGAGTTGGCTTTTGCGCTTTGCAAATTCGCCTTTGCACTTTCAAAAGCTGCAACAGCCGCGTCATAATCTTTTTTAGAAATGGCGTTTTTTTCATATAAATTTGAAACACGATTAAACTCAGTTTGCGCGTTTTTTAAATTCGCATTTGCAACGCCAACAGCAGCCTCAAACGCCTCAAAACTAGCCTCGTATTTTTCAGAATCTATTAAAAAAAGCTTATCACCGAATTTAACTTCATCGCCAGCCTTAAAAAGCTGTTTTACAAGCGTTCCGCTAACTTTTGGATAGACCATAACATCTTGTTGACTCTCTACAATAGCGGTATAATCAAAGCTAATCGGAACATCTGACTTTTGAGCGACAAATACATCAACGTGAGATGGCGGCATCTGTCTTTGCGGTGCGTTTGTGCTGTTTTTCTCACCAAAATTTAAGGCATCACAACCACCAAAAAAAAGTGCGGTCACAAGTGCGATAGAAATTTTTACTGTTTTTTTCATAAAACCCTTCTTGAAATTTATTTTCGTAGCCATTTTTGTAATAAATATTACAAATTTAAAAAGGGGATTTTACTCTTATTTGATTAAAAAGTCAAATTTAACGCTTTAAAATTCCGTTTAAAAACAGATCAATACAAGTTCTAACGTGTTCTATACGCTCTTTTTTGCTTAAAATTATATCATCATTTAATAAAACTGCATTATAATGATAAGGACTTCTTATAATAGCTGCAAAAAGCGTAGCGGCAAGTTGCGGGTTTAGCTGCGGGTTTAGTTGTGATTTTATCTCCGGTTTTTCAAAAAATCTAACCAAAGTGGTATCAACTTTACTTAAAATTTGCTCAGCGAACATTTTACCCAACGCTCCACCATTTTTTGCCCCTTCACTCATCATTATACGAGTTATCAGAGTTGTTTTTTTCTCGCATATTATGTCAAAAAATATAGTTGCAAATTTAGTCAAAAATTCATCTATCTTATCCAAGTTAGCCAGATTAATCTTACTTTCTATTTCGGTGCAAAATTCATCAAATCCACGCTCAACAATAGCTTGAAAAAGCCCCTCTTTGTTTTTAAAAAATTTATAAATACTAGCAAGCGAACCACCACTTTTTTCTATAACATCAGTTAAACTCGTATCCTCATAACCCTTTTCTAAAAATATATCCAAACCAACTTGTATAAATTTCTCTTGCCTTTTTGTTCCACGATTTGAAATCTTCATCGCCATTAAAAAAATCCTTTAAAATTTGTTAGGCGATTTTAGCAAAAAAATTAATTTTAATCCATAGATTTTTTCGGATAAACAAAAATAGTTTCTCGTTTTATATTAATTTGCTCCTTTTTATCCTTTGCGTAAGCGTTAATTGTAATTTTTGTATTAACATCTTTTGGGGTAGAATTTACATTTGGTGCTTGAAGAACAACCACTACTTTCTTTTTTTGCCCAGGCTCAATATCAACGCTATCTTTTGGGCGCTCAATTTTTATATTCGTATCATTTACGTCAAAATAATACGAATGGCTCACACTGTCGGTATTTTGAAACAAAAACGTATAGGCGTTTTGTATGCTTTTATCATCTTTTATCTTGTAAAGCTCGCTTGTTCGATTTATGTTTAAAAGCATATACTCTTTTTTCATACTCATAAACGTTAAAGCCGTAGCTGCAATAGAAATTATTACAACATAACCTATCGTTTTAAAGCGAATATAGCGCACTTTTTGTTTTGTTTTTAAAGAATTTGAGCTAGTCCAGCTAATAAGGCTTGGCAAATTTAAACTTGACATTGTTTTGGTGCAAGCATCAACGCATTCTAGGCAATTTATACAATCAAGCTGCATACCTTTTCTAATGTCGATATGCGTTGGACATATTTTCACGCACGCCTCACAACCAGTGCATTGATCTTGCTCGTTTGGCGGTTTTTTCCAAAGTTTTATGTGTCCGTCATAAATTTTACCGCCACGACTTTCATCATATATAACCTGAATCGTATCAGTATCTATCATAGTTGATTGTATTCTTGCGTAAGGACAGACATAAACACAAAATTTCTCAGCCAAAAACGCAACATCAAAGATCAAAAAAGCTGTAACGACAAACCAAATAGTGATTAATAAGGTATGATCTGCTGGATTTTGAATGTAAGCGAAAAAATCCATAGGTGGCACAAAAATCCAGAGAAAATTTGCCGCGGCGATACAGGCAAAAATCATCCACAAAATAAGTGCGATAGATTTTTTACCAAACATTCCGACAGCTAGAATTTGCTTATTTGTTATGTTTTTGTTTATTTTTAAAATTTTAGTTTGTATCAAATCCCTGTAAATGACACGAAAAATAGTCTGAGGGCAGCTCCAACCGCACCACACACGACCGCCTAAATTTGTGATGAAAAATATAAAAATAAAAAATATAATAATGACAAAAGGCATCAAGTAAAGTTCTTGGACGTCAAATTTCGCAAAAAGCAAATGAATTTGATTGCGCTCAAAGCTAATTAAAAAAAACTGATTGCCGTTAATCTGAATGAAAGGCAGGATAAGGGCGATACAGGTAATAAAAAAATAACCTATATAACGTTTGCTGGCATACTTGAAGTAATTTTTAAATTCCTCTTTTGTCATAACATCTCCGTTATAAAAAAATATTTTATTTAGGTAATTCTAATCCAAAAAGGTTAAAAGTAATATTAAATCAATGTTTAAAATTTTTGTGATATAATCAGTGTCTAAAAATTTAAACTGAAAGGTGGTGAGGACGTTGCCTGGTATAAAGGTGCATCCTAACGAGTCATTTGACGAAGCTTATAGAAAGTTTAAAAAGCAAGTTGATAGAAATCTTGTTGTTACCGAAGTTCGAGCAAGAAGATTTTTTGAACCGATGACTGAAATCCGTAAAAAACAAAAGATTGCAGCTCGTAAAAAAATGCTTAAAAGACTTTATATGCTTAGACGCTATGAGTCAAAGCTCTAACCAAAAACCGGTCCAAACGACCGGTTTAACTCTACTAAAAGCCAACTTTTGAGATAATACCAACAAAATCAAAAAAGGAACATAATGGCAAAAGTGCCAATTAGCGAGGCTGCTGAAATTTTAGGAATAACAAAAGAAGCCATTTATAACCGCATAAGACGCGGGACTTTAAAATGTGTAGAAAATGATGGAGTAAAATTTGTCATAATCGAAAACGAACAAAAAAAAGAGTCAAAAACACAAATTTTAACCACAAAATCGGACTTTAATGTAACTGAATTTTTACTTAAAGAAGTAAATGAACTAAAAGAGCAAAATAAGAATTTGCTAGATGACAAAGAGCGACTTTTCCGAGAAAAAGAGAAAATTCTCATAGATGCAAAATGCGAAATAGCCAAAATTTACGATGACAAAGACGAAAAATTAAGATATTTTTTAGATATGCTTCGCAGACCACTCATAGCTCGCGCCAATGGCGAATACATCACGCCAATCGATGTCGAATTTGTCGATGATAAATTACCTAAAAAATGGATAGGTTTGGAAGAATTTTTAAATTCTTTAAATTTAAAAGATAAAAAACTCAAAAAATTAAAAGAAACCATACTAAAAAATCTAGGAAACTGCAATTTTATCAAATACAAAGATGGTGCAATAATAGTAAAAAGTAAAAAAATAATCAAAAAAATGATAGGAGAAAAAGATGTTTAAGCATATTAAAAAAATCGCAAGTTATACCGCTGTGGGCGGTATCGGTGCTGTTATAGTATCGGCTTTTACAGGATGTGGACAAGATGAGCATCAAGGAGCGATACAGCAAGCTGCCACAAAACAAGGCGCGTTTGTAATAATAGAAGAAACCGCACCTGGACAATATAAAATTTTAGAAGAATATCCAAGTAGCGAAACTCGCGTCGTGCTAAAAGACATGAACGGAAACGAGCGTGTTTTAAGCAAGGAAGAAATGGATAAATTAATCGCTGAAGAAAACGCCAAAATCGACGCTGGAACGTCAAATTTAACTCAACCTAATGCCCAATTAAGCAGTGGAGGAATGAGCCTTGGTGAAACGTTGTTAGCAAGCGCAGCAGGAGCGATAATAGGAAGTTGGATAGGAAATAAACTTTTTAATAATCAAAATTTTCAATCAAGCCGTCAAAACAGCTATAAAAATCCAAGCTCATACACTAGAAGTGTTGATAGCTTTAATAAAGCCAAAGCTACGAGTTCGTCAAGCTCGGCGAGTGGAAAAAGCGGATTTTTTGGCGGTTCAAATGGTGCAAAAAGTAGCGCAACAAGTTCTTCAAATTCAAATTATGGTGGTTAAAAATGATAAAATTTAAAAAATTACAACCATTAAGTAAAGAATTTCTAAATCAAATCGGCTTTGAGTGGCACACAGACGCCGATGGGAAAAGCTACGTATCGGACGAAATGATCCAAGTAAGTCAAGACGAATGCGAAGCGTATTATCAGGCGGTAAATGAACTATATGATATGTTTGTAAATGCCGCTCAATACATCATCGATAACAACCTTTATCACGAAGTGGGAATTCCATTTAATTTGGTTGATTTGGTGCGCGAAAGCTGGGAAAACGAAGTTCATTGGCATATTTACGGCAGATTTGATTTAGCAGGTGGGATTGATGGCAAGCCGATAAAACTCATAGAATTTAACGCCGATACACCAACTGCGATATTCGAAACAGCGATAATACAATGGGCGATGCTTAAATTTAACCATCTTGACGAAAGAGCACAGTTTAACGACCTTTTTGAAGGCTTAAAAGAAAATTTTCGCCGTCTTGTAACGCTTAGTGATGATACGCAAGAATTTGGCAAGCTTTATGAGGGTTGGAAAATTTTGTTTAGTAGTGTAGCTGGAAATGTTGAGGAGGAACAAAGCGTCAGATTGCTTCAACGCGCGGCTGATGAAGCTGGATTTCATACGAATTTTGCTTATGTTGATGATGTTGTTTTTAATGACGAGGAGGGAATTTTCTTTGACGGCGAAAATTATGAATATTGGTTTAAACTCGTGCCTTGGGAAGATATCGCCGTGCAAGAAGGCGAGCTTGCTTTAATACTTAAAAATATCGTGCAAAACCAAAAGGCGATTATCTTAAATCCAGCTTATACGTTGCTATTTCAAAGCAAAGCGATTTTGAAAATTTTGTGGGATTTGTATCCAAATCACCCACTTTTGCTAGAAGCTAACGATAAACCATTGGCAAACAAAAAACAGGTTAAAAAGCCGATTTTTGGGCGAGAGGGCGCAAATGTTTCGATAATTGAAGCAAATGGCGAAACGATAGTTCAAAATGACGGGGAATACGCGCACGAGAAGGCGATATATCAAGAATTTTATGAATTTAACAAAGACACAAGTGGCGCAAACTATCAAGCTGGTGTGTTTTTCGCATACGAAGGCGTTGCTTTGGGATACCGAAAGGGTGGTGAGATAATCGATAACGGATCAAAATTTGTAGGACATTTCATAAAATAAGGATTGAGAAATGGCAAATTTAAAAATAGTCTGCCTAGATGCCGATACGCTTGGAAAAGACGCCGATTTGAGCGTTTTTGAGAAATTTGGCAAATTTGTAAGCTACGGTATGACGCAAAAAGATCAAACGATTGAGAGATTAAAGGGTGCTGATATAGTGCTGACAAACAAAGTCATTATCGATAAAAACGTTATGGACGCGACAAATTTAAAGCTTATATGCGTAACCGCAACTGGCACGAATAATATCGATTTAGAGTATGCAAAAACCAAAGCAATAGAGGTTAAAAACGTCGCTGGATATTCGACAAATAGCGTTACGCAACAAACTTTCGCTTCTTTGTTTTCGCTTTGTAACAGGGTTGATTTTATAATGACTACGTTCAAAGCGGCAAATCGGCAAAAAGCGCTATTTTTACAAATTTAGACAGAAGTATCGACGAGATTGCTGGCAAAAATTTTGGCGTTATCGGACTTGGAGGGATAGGACGAAATGTCGCTAAAATCGCAACTGCGTTTGGGGCAAATGTTTGTTATTACTCAACAAGTGGAGCGAATAAAAACAGCGAATTTAAGCAAGTTAAGCTTGATGAAATGTTAAAAAATTGCGACATTATAAGCATTCACGCGCCACTAAATGAAAAAACTAAAAATTTAATCACTCAAAAAGAGCTGAAAATGATGAAAAAAGGCGCTATTTTGATGAATTTCGGTCGGGGTGGAATTGTCGATGAAAATGCGGTAGCAAGAGCAATAGACGAGCAAAATTTGTATTTTATAACAGACGTCTTGCAAACTGAGCCAATGCAACAAAATCATAAATTTTTAAGTATCAAAAATAAAGAAAATTTGATAATAACACCGCACGTTGCCTGGGGAAGCGTTGAAGCTAGAAAGAAGCTTTTGCAGATTGTGGCAAAAAATATAGAAGAATTTTTAAAGCGGTAATGCAAAATAAAATTTGCTAGTTATTTTATAATAAGCGTGCTGTTTTGGCTTGTAAATTAAATGTGCTGTAAATAAAATTTTACGGTGGCAAGTTGATTTTAGTTTAGTGAGCAATTTTTAGGCAATTGTTATAAATAGCGATAAAATTTAGCTTTTAAAAGTGGAAAAATTTGTAATTTTTTATGCAAAATAAAAAATACTTTTATTTAAATTTAAGGAGTAAAAATGGCTATTGAGCACAGTTTTGACATCAGCGCAACGGTTGATATGATGGAGGTTAAAAATGCACTGGAAACGGCTAAAAAAGAGGTCGCGGCGAGGTATGATTTTAAGGGGCTTGCAGCTGAGATTGAGCTAAACGAAAAGGAGAAATTTATCACACTTTTAAGCTCAAGCGACAATAAAATAGATGCGTTAAAAGACATCGTAATATCAAAGCTGATAAAGCGAAATATCGCTTCTGTGGCGGTTACGGAGAGCAAACGCGAGAGCGCGAGTGGTGGAAATATAAAAGCAACCTTAAAGCTAAACGACACGCTAGATAGCGAAAACGCGAAAAAAATCACCAAAGCGATCAAAGACGCTAAGCTCAAAGTAACGGCGGCAATACGTGGCGAGGAAGTGCGAGTTATAGGCAAATCAATCGATGATTTGCAAGAGTGTATTAGGCTAGTAAAAGGCTTAAATTTGGAGCTGCCGATAAGTTTTAAAAATTTGAAGTAGATTTTGACAAGTATCGGCAATGGATAATTTTAAAAAATTAATTTATGAAAGAAATGAAGTCGTGCAAGAATGCGATCGTTTTATTGATGAATTTACAAATCAAACATACGACCAAAATTTTTTAGAGCTAATAAATTTATTGAAGGAGAAACAAAATAATTACAAAATTTTACAATACAATAATTGTCAAGAACTTGCTTTAAATATAAGAGAATTAAATGATAAAATTTATCATCAGATAATTATGCTTAGTAATTTAGGTAAGCTAGAACGCAAATCAGAAATATACATAAAATATACAAAGTTATACGATTCAAAACAAATCCAAGATTTTATTTTAAAACAAATAAATTATATAAAGAAATGTCATAAATCAATAATTACCACACTAGGATTAATACCTTTCATAGTATATTTTATCTTTGGAAAAAATATAGGTTATTTTTCATTAGCTAACAGTATCGGAATAGTTTCTATACTAAGCGCGCTAGCAATATCTGGCATCAGCTTATTTATAATTTTGTTTTTATTGCCAATTCTTCACTTAATTTTCTTATTTACTTATAGCGACAAAGAAAAAAATAAAAAATATTTATATGGAATTTACATACTTGTGCTTGTTGTAAGCGTAGTATTAATAATAATATCGTGTTTTTACCCAGAGTTGATAACTATAAAATTTTTAAATTACTACTTTCTTATTCTTATGGCAACAATAGCAATGTACTACTACATATTTCATTATCGCAAAAATAAAAAGAATGATTTTGAGCTTTTATTTTTTATGTTTTCGCATGGATTTTTCTCATTTTTAAATATATTTATAATATTAATTATTATATATGCTAGAATAAATGCTGATTTTGCAATAATTACAATCCTTACTATATTTGCAATACTATTTTTTCTTTCTTCTACCGTATTGATTACGACAAAAGATTTAGATTTATTTAAGATATCTTTTTTCTCTTTGATAATTACAAATTTTAGCATAATCGTTATGATGAGCGATAAAATTATTGAAGTAGCAGATCTTGGCAACATAAACTATCATTTTATAACACTTGATAAAAAAGCATTACCGTCCTTGCCAAAAGAAATTTGCGTCAAAGATTGCGAGAAATATTTTTGTTTAAATAATAATACTTATTTGAAAGAAGATATATCAGTTATTGCGTATGTTGATAAAAATCTTACCGTTAAATACAACAAAAACAATAAAACCGAAATTTTTCAAAACATTTCGCTTGAATGCTTGAAATTTGTGGATAAAAACGGCAAAACGCTCAATGTTGAAGAAAAAGATTTGAAATTTAATAACGGAGTTTTAAATTTCAAAAACGGTAAAATCGACAAAGAAGAACCAAGCGTAACCATAAAATCAATGCCTCAAATTTGTATGACATACGCGCAAGAAAACAACGATACGATAAAAATTTATAACGTCAAAATCCTGTCTGCGCTCGGGAAATTTTATTATTTACAAACAAAATCAGGCGATAAATTTGAAGTTGATTCAAGTCTTATAATCTCAAAACAAAAGCTAGAAGACATAAAAAGTTTGATTAGTAACTAAATAAAAACTTATCTAAATATATAAAAATATAATTATAATTTATAAAATTTTCTAAAAATTTTGAATAAATCAGTTAAATTGCTATTTTAAAATTTTATTTTCAGCAAAATGTAAGTAAAATACGTGTTAAAAATATAAAATGAGGCATTTATCGTGGGATTTAAAAATATAATTGAAAATTTTGCCATTTCTTATGCGCATAACTCTATGCAAAAATCGCTCTATAACGGACTAAATGTAAATATTTTAGAAGATCAGTTGAACAAAATTCCAAAACCAAACACCCAATATATGCTCTACGCACACGTTCCTTTCTGTCATACGTTTTGTCCGTATTGTTCGTTTCACAAATACCACTACGAGCAAGATTTAGCCAAAATTTACTTTGAAAATTTAAGACAAGAGATGCATCAAGTAAAAGAGGCTGGATTTGATTTCACGTCTCTTTACGTGGGTGGTGGCACGACACTAATAAACGAATTTGAGCTTGAAAAAACGCTCATACTTGCCAAAGAGCTTTTTAATATCCAAAGCGTATCTTGTGAAAGCGATCCAAATCATATCTCGCCCGAAAGTTTAAGTAAATTTAAAGGACTTATTGACAGGCTAAGCGTTGGAGTGCAGAGTTTTGATGACGAGATATTAAAACGCGTCGCTAGATACGAAAAATTTGGTTCTAGTAAAATTTTGCAAGAAAAATTGCAAAAAGCACTTGATATTTTGCCGGTTATGAGTTTGGATTTGATTTTTAACCTGCCAAATCAAACAAAAGCTCAAATTTTAAACGATATAAAAATCGCCAAACAAATCGCACCGCAACAAGTTACGTTTTATCCGCTGATGAAATCGCCACTTACACGAGATGCGATAGCAAAATCGCTTGGTGTTTCGGACAAAGATAACGAGCGAGAATTTTATGAGATTATTTGCGAGAATTTTAGCGACTATCATCAAAGTAACGCTTGGGCATTTGGCAGGGATAATGCGAATATGAAAGATGAATATGTAGGCTCTCATCACGAATATTTGGGCGTTGGAAGTGGGGCGTTTAGCTTTTTAAACGGCGAACTTTTGGTAAATGCCTTTAACTTACTCGACTACGGACACAAGATAAAAAATGCCCAAAGTCCAGTGATAGCAAAATGCTCATTTAGCAAGAAAGAAAGGCTAAAATACATATTTTTAACCGAACTTTTCGATGGCGGAGTTAATATAGATAAATACAACTCTTTTAACAAAACACAAATCAAAAAAGAGCTTTTTATCGAGCTAAATTTGTTAAAAATGGTAAATGCGATTTATGAAGAATGCGGAGTTATAAAGCCTACGAGTTTTGGCAAATACATCTGCTTGGTATTGATGAGAGATTTTTACGCTGGAATGGATAAGGTCAGGGCGATTTTTAAAGATGATGCTAGAATAAAAAGAGGCAAAAATTTACGCATAATGCAAGAAATGAGCGAACATTTGGGCGTTGATATAACATTAATCACGCAAAAAGCAGCTGTATAAATTTGTGAAAAATAACGCATTAAAAACCCTAATCGACATCGCAAAAAACAATGCCAAAAGCTTGCTCGGCACATTTTTGCTCGTCCTAGCTGAAAACACCGTTTTTTTGCTCTACCCCGTGCTTGCAGGCATCGCCATAAACGCTATCGTCGCGGGAGAGACTTTCACGGCATTGCTTTATTCGGTTGTAGTCGCTGCAGGCTGGGCTTTGGGCGCACTTAGAAGGCGTGTTGATACGCACGTATTTACTGGCATTTACGCACGGCTTGTCGTTCGCGTCATAATGAATGAAAAGCGCCAATCTTCTGCACACTCTGCTATAGTCGCACGGGTGGCGCTATCAAGGCAGTTTGTCGATTTTTTCGAGCAACAGCTACCAATTCTTTTCACGTCCGTTGTATCAATAATAGGCCCAGCTTTTATGTTGATTTTTATCGAGCCAGTCGTTGGAATTTCGTGCTTTATCATGCTTTTTATGCTTGGATTTTTATTGCCAAGTTACATACGCAGAAACGATCAGCTTTACTTAAGACTAAACAATCAGCTAGAAAAAGAAGCCGCGCGCATAAAAATCGCGAATGAAACAAATTTAGCGCGCCACTACGGATTGCTTTCGCGCTTGCGCATTAGCATATCAAACCGTGAGGCTATGGGCTTTTTGGTTGTAGGGCTCATCGCCGCCGTCCTTTTTTCCATCGCTATCGTGCTTTTAAGCGCGTCAAAGGCAAGCGCCGGGCACATCTACTCGGTGCTTACGTATCTATGGACCTTCGCCATTAGCCTAGATGACGGTCCGCGCCTGATAGAAGATATATCAAATTTAAAAGACATCGGCAAAAGAGTTAGCGTGGAGCTGCAAAGCGATTTGGGCTAAAATTGGCTCGTTTTGCGGACGAATTCGCGCGGTTTTTGGGACAGCGCTGAATTTACGGGCTAAATTCAGCCGTCAACGCGGTTTAAAACCTGCTTTGTCGCGGCGATTTTGGTGTCATTCCACTCCACGACCTCTTTTATGACTAGCTTTTCGATAGCTTTTATGAAGTTTTGCATAAAATCGTAGTCGATTTCGCCGTTTTTGGTTGGTAGTTTGATTTTGAAATTTAAACTTTGTGAGATTCTTAATTTTTGTCCATAAGAAAATTTGCCAAATAGCGATTTTGAAATTACTGTCGTAAAATAAAGCATTGTCTCTTTCGTATATGTTTGTGCGACATTATAATAAACGCCCGTATCGTCCCCTGCACCAAATTCATAATCTCTATAAAATGTATTGCCGAAAATATCGACAGTTATTGAGTTTGCAGGAAATTTGGCAACAGGATTGGATATATAATTTGCTACTCCGTTATTTGTAACTCCTGCCATTATAAAAGGAATTACACCTGCTTTTTGGTCTTGTTTTTTAAGTCTTCTACCTTGCCGTATATTGTCAAATAGACTTTCTAATGTGAATTCACGCGCTACCCCCCCCCGTCGGCTAAATTCGTCGAATTTGACAAGGGCTGATTTTTCTGATTGTGTTAATTCATAATTTTTAAGCCCTGTGGCGCGTAAATACGCGTCGAGCTCTTCGACGCGTTCGCGCTCGAGCTCTTCGATAAATTTTTCCATAAAGGAAAAATTTATCTCGCCGCCTAGCGTCGGCAAAAGGATTTTTTCGTTTTTTAATGCTTTTTGCGAGCGCTTTTTTCCATAAGAATAATCTAAAACACGCGCCATTCTATTTAACAAAGTCGCAAAATAAAGTGCTACTTTTTCATTTATTTTAAATTTTGGTCTTAAAATTTCAACGTGGTCGCTAGCACTAAAATTCTCTTTTTGATAAAAAGCCGTTCCTAAAACAGCACTATCTATCGTTATGCAATTACCTTTTTCCGTCCAAAAATTATAAAACCCAGCAATTCCATTTGATGTAGCTTGTGTTGTAACATAAGGAAATTTTCCTAGTCCTATTTCCTCTAACTTTAATTTTGGTGTTGTTTTACTTCCGCTAATCTCAAAAATTTCATCAAGCCTAAATTCCTTAAATTTTCCGCCACTCGTCTTAAATTCTTGCTCTAAATTTGCAATTCGTTGATTTACAATACTGCTTTTACTGGGACTATCCTTTTTTAAAATTTGCGCGACTTCCCAGCTTAGATAATCGCTTACACTCTTTTTAAAATCGCTCAAAGTAGGCATAGTATCTACAGGGCGGGATTTGTTCCAGTCTGCGCCATTGTCTGGATCGATAGTGCTTTCGTAATATTCATTTTCGCTAAAAATCTCAAGCTTGCTTTTGCCAAAACGCACCAAATTTACTAGCTCGTCATAGCGTTCGTGTGCGCGGTCAGCGATTTTGAGATTATTGCTTGCTTTTTTGCGATTTGATCTTGCGTAGCCGTCGTTTGAAAAATTGATAAATTTGACTTGCTCGTCTTTTTCGTGGCGTTCGCCGATTTTAAATACGTATATGTTGGTTTGAACGCTAGATTTTCCTATAAATAGATCTGAGGGCATTTTGATACTCGCGATTAGGGTGTTGTGTTTTAAGATCTCTTTGTTTATATCCTTTGCCTTACCGCTTCCGGCTGAGTTTTGGATTATGATCGCTGCGTAGCCAGAATGCATCATCTCAAACGCTTTTTTAACAAAAATCATTCCGTTTCCCTGGGCTGAATATGGTGGATTTAGCACAAATGCGGTTGCTGGAAAATTTGTATTTGTGTCGCCAAAGCCGTAGTTGCCATTGAAATCTTGAATGCTGTCTTTGTTTAAGATGTTT
>JBQNAH010000028.1:0-16542 GCA_052170535.1 Campylobacter sp.
GCTCCACATTTTTTACTACTCTCACTTTTTTACCTTTTGCATTAAGATTTATCAATTGTTTAATGCTTTCATATTCTAAGTAATCAAAGTAACATATTGTTAGTTTATTTAGATTTAGTTTTGGTGAAGGAAACTAATTTAATTACAAAAATTGACATTTATCATAAAGCCTATGTAAACAAAAAATAAGTAGCATTGATTTAAGTAGAGAAAATCTACGTTATTATTTTAAAATTAATGTCAATCTATAAATATCTTTAATTTAAATATTAATATTTCTGATAATCTTTTGGATCATATGGTTTTTGTGCGTTAAAATCTTTTAAAAGTCTCACAACAACTGGGCTCAATATGATAATTGCAATCAAATTTGGCACAACCATAAGTCCGTTAAACATATCAGCCAACTGCCAAACCAAGTCACTTTTTTGAATGCTTCCAACAAATACAAACGCGACAACAAAAAACTGCAAAAACTTCACAAATTTAGCACCAAAAAGATACCTAACGTTGATTTCAGCAAAGTAATACCAACCCAAAATAGTCGTAAATGCAAAGAAAAACAAACAAATAGCTACAAAACTGTAACCAACAATATGACCAAAAATTTGCTTTGCAAATGCTTCTTGAACTAGCGAGATTCCGCTTAATACAGCCTTGCCGTTTTCAAAAGTTACAACATCGGCGCTAAGGATAACAAAAACTGTGATATTTAAAACTATGAAAGTATCGACAAAAACGCTCATTATACCAAGAACAGCTTGGTCGATTGGATGCTTTACATTTGCCACCGCGTGCGCGTGCGGAGTAGATCCCATACCAGCTTCGTTGCTAAACAAACCGCGCGCAATACCATATCTCATCGCCATTGCTATCGTAACACCTGTTGCTCCCCCCCAAGCTGCAGATGGATCAAATGCACTACGGATTATTAGCGAAAATACAGCTGGAATTTCAGCAAAGTTATAAAAAATTATCACAAGCCCAAAAATAAAGTAACCAATCGCCATAATCGGAACAATTTTTTCAGCAACCCTAGCGATTGCTCTAACACCACCGATGAAAATCACAGCACAAATTGTAGCCAAAAAAACGCCACTAGCCAGCTTTGAAATGCCAAATGCACTATAAAAGCCGTCTGAGATAGAATTTGCTTGAACCATATTTCCCATAAAACCGAGCGCAAAAATGATCGCCAACGCAAAAAATCCAGCTAAAATTTTCGCAAATTTGCCACTTAAACCACGACTTATATAAAACGCAGGTCCACCAATCGTATGCCCACTGTCGTCTTTAGTGCGGTAAATTTGAGCCAAGCAAATTTCAGAAAAATTTGTCGCCATTCCCAAAAACGCAGCGCACCACATCCAAAATATAGCTCCTGGTCCGCCCATTATAAGTGCGGTTGAAGCACCGACTAAATTTCCAGTTCCAACTTGCGCAGCGATTGCGGTTGCGACGGCTTGAAACGAGCTCATACCACTTTTCCCAGCAGCCTCGCCGTGAAGTGAAAAATTCCCAAAAAGGCGACTAAAACCCATTTTAAACTTAAAAATTTGAACAAATCCAAGCCTGATAGTAAAGTAAAGTCCAGTTCCGCAAAGCAAGGCAATGAGAAAGTAAGGTCCCCACAAAAATGAGTTAATATCTTTTATTAAGTCGGTAAATTGATCTAAAAAATTCGGCTGCAAAATCATTCCTAAAAATAAGATTTTTCGAGTATATTTAAAAAAATATTAAATTTAAATTAATGAATAAAAATTTTTAAGCAAAAGGTAAATTTATTACAAATTTATCTCATAAAAATACACAAATACTAAAATTTAGTTGATAATTTTGCCTAAAATTTGATTTAACTCTTCGATTTTGGATTTATTTTGCATTAGTGTTTTTTCTAAAATTCCTAAACTTTTTGGTGAAAGATATTCAAGAAGTTCTATAATATTTCTATATTTATAGCTTAAATCTTCCTTGTCATAAATACGTTTTATGATTTTTTGACTTTGTTTGCTATCGCTAGTAAAAAACTCTTGTTCGCACACGCCAAGCGCATCGGCGATAAATGGCAACATATCAGCTTTTATTTCTATATTTCCGTTTAGATATGCGTAAATGCTTGATTCAGTCGGTATTTCTCCTGTCTTTGAAGCTCTCATTCCAAGGTCTATTAGCATTTTTGCTAGTTCTCTTTTGTTTAAATTTTTCTCTTTTAAAATTTCATTTATACGTTGTGCAACTCTCATTAATCCGCTCTAAAATTTTATTTTTCAATTATATGTATATATATTATTGATAAAGAGTAATTTAAGTATTGTTTATCTTTGATTATATAAATTTTTACAAAGGAGAAACAATGCAAAATAGTGTAGAAAATAAATCTATAAATAGTGGCTGGAGCTGGATGGGCTTTTTGTTTAGCGTATATTATTATGCAGGTTATAGAAAACTTAAAAAAGCTATAATAATGAGCCTTTTAATGTGTTTAATTATTCCTGCTTTTATAATTCCTTTTTACTGCGGATTTAAGGCAAAAAGTGAGCTACCGATAAAACAAGTGCCATTTAGTTGGGGTAAAGTTGGAATTTTAGTACTGGTTGCTTTTGTAATACAAATTGTTTTTGTTGCTATTTTGTCGTAAGGTTATAAAACGAGAAAATATATTAAATTTTTAATACTTACTTTTGCGATATTGTTTGTAGGTTGCGGTGGGACACCGGAGTGTTCTAGCAAAGATACTACGGATTTGGTAAAACAAATAGTAAGTGATGAGTTAAAGAAAAACATTGGTAATAAAGCTAACCTTCTAAATATATCACTAGATGCGATCAGAACACAAAATCACGATAAAAAAGTAGATAAATACAGTTGCGCCGCAGAGCTTATTTTGACAAATAAAAATGATAAGAATTTGCAAGAAAAACGCGATATAACCTATGACGTAGAAACAACAGACGATAAGAAAAACATTTACATAAGCGTTTATGGGCTTTAATAATGCAAAATGCAACCGAATTTAACAAGTTTTATGCCCTTATTGTAAAGAGCAAATAAGGGCTGATGCGATAAAATGCAAGCATTGTGGTAGCTTTTTTGATAAACCGACCACGCAACCAAATTCGTTATGGGCGTCTATTGTCTCATTGGTTTGTGGAATTATTGCACTTTTGGCTTCACTTGATGATTCAATCTGGGATAAAGATAGTATCGTTGGTTTTGTATCTTTTTTGATTATTTCTATAACTTGTGCCATCATAGCTTTAAGTCAAAATTTAAACGGTAAAAACATAGCAATCACAGCCATTGTATTTTCTTGCCTAGCTGGCATTTTTGCTCTTAGTGATTTTTTATGATTTAAGCTTGCCCTTTATTCTTTAAATTTCTTAGCCACTCATCAAGCGTCTTTTCAAAGCCGATACCATTGCTTTTGTAAAATTTAAGCGGAAGTTCGAGGTATTTTTGATCTACCCAGCCACCAAAATCGTGAGGATATTTATAAAATTTCTTCTCTGGTGCGGTGTTGATGAGGTATGGTGGGATTTTAAGTACTGATTCTGATTTAACGTAAGAAAGTGCTGCATTTATCGCCTGATAGCTAGAATTTGACTTTGGTGAGTGGGCTAGATAAATCGCACACTGGGATAGAATAATACGTGCTTCAGGAAAGCCGATTTTACTAACCGCCATTAATGTATTTGTAGCTAAATTTAAAGCATTTGGATTAGCATTTCCGATGTCTTCGCCCGCAAAAATAACCATACGTCTTGCGATAAAATCAGCACTTTCTCCAGCCTGTATAAGTCGTGCAAGATAATAAATCGTGGCATTTTCATCGCTACCACGCATACTTTTTATCAAAGCTGAAATGATATCGTGGTGCGTATCGTCGTTATGAGCTCCCTCGCCAGCGGCGTTCGCACGAAGTGCTTTTAGCGTTTGAAGCGTAATTTTTTCATCAACGCTAACAGCAAATTCAAGCAAATTTAAAAAACTACGTGCGTCGCCACAGCTGCTTTTTATCAAATACACCTTTGCGTCATCATCGATTTGAAATTTTATATCCTTTCCAACTCGCACTAGCAACGTCTCAAAATCAGCACTGCAAAGTGGCTTAAACTCAAATAACATAGAGCGACTTCTTATACCTGAACTTAACGCAAAATACGGATTTTCAGTACTTGCACCAATTATTATGGCATGATAATTTTCCATTGGTATCAGCAAGGCCTCTTGTTGAGTTTTGCTTAGGCGATGAATTTCATCGATGAAAAATAGCGGTTTGTTGAGCGAATTCTCGTGGTTTTTAAGAATTTTTCTAAAATCATCGATTTTTAAATTTCCGCCGTCAAATTCGTAAAAATCATACTCCATTTCTTTTGCTACAGCCCTAGCAAAACTCGTTTTTCCACAACCTGCAACGCCATAAAATATTGAATGGGGAACTTTTTTGTTTGCGATAAATTTTTTAAAAATATCGATAAATTCTTTCTGACCGCAAATTTCATCAAGAGTTTTTGGGCGAAATTTTAAAGCAAACATATAGCTCCTTTTAAACGATTTGAATATTTAAAATTTAGAATTATCATACCAATCAATTTTTCTAGTCATATACATCACTAGTGCCGTTACTGCAAATATCATCACGCTGCCCATCAAAAACGCGTAGTCCTCAGATTGCAAGATACCATAAAGCAAAAAGTAACCAAAAGCTTGAATAAGGGCGATAAAAAGCCCCCATTTAAACGCTTTAAAAATAGCCACTCCGTAAAAAAGTATCGTCGCACACACAGCTGTAGCTGCTATAAAATAACTAACAAAAAACGACAAATGCTCCGAAATACAAAGCAATAAAAGATAAAAAAGTACATCTAAAACGCCGATTAGTAAGTATTGGATCGGATGAATGCGCGAATTGCTATAAATTTCGCACAAAAATATCGCCAAAAACGGTACGGCAAGAAACAAAATCGCGTAATTAACGCAACGAGTGATAAGAGAATAATTATTTACTGGCTCAATAAAACTTGCCTTAACATCATCGTCTGAAATTATGCGCTGGCTATGGGACGACCAGGCTTGGGGCAAATTTGCGCTAAGGGCTGAAATTTCCCATTGTGCTTCAAATCCATCATTTGAAATCGTGCGGGTTTTTGGCAACCAACCGCCACTAAAAGATGGCGAATTCCATGATGATTTGAGCGAAAATTTGTTATCTTGACCAATTGGAGCGAAATTTACCAGCTCGCCACCTTGCATTAAAAGCAAGCCCGTTAGCTCAAAGCCATCACGAGCCAAATTTAGCGGTAATTTATAATAAACACTTTGGCTAAACGGCGAATATTCAGGTTCAATTAGCGACTGAACGAGATCTTGCGCGTCAGCTTTTAGAACTGGAAAAGCCGTAAAACTCTTTTTGTTTCCAATGCCTAGTATCAAAACAGCGTCGTTAAGCAAAATTTCGCTCTCTTTTACGCCAAAATACTCAAAATTTGGCGCATTAAATTTTGCCCTGATCGCAACTTCGCCGTTAAAAATCGGCACTTGAAATATCCCACGCTTTAAGTATTGAGGATTTAACTGGGTGTCTAACTCATAAGAATTTGGCGCAAAAATAAGCTGTTGGATAGTTTGTGTCGTCATAGCAACGCCATTTTCATTGTAAATTTGAGTAAGTTTTTTGTATGGGATAGAAATCAAAACCCCCTCAATCCTAAGCGGACCACCAACTGGTCTCATAATGGACTCTTCGGCGGTACTTTTAACGTAATCGCGATCCGAAATTAAACCATCTATAAATGCAAGCGGTATGAGTAAAATCAAAAGCAAAATCAAAATAATAAGCGGTTTGCTCCAAAATTTTGACCTCACGGCATTAGAAAATCTATTATCCATCTGTTTCCTTTGCGTTTTTAGCACAATTATACCTTATAAGTGCGACAAAAACAAGAATTATAATTTGGTTAAATTTGTAAAATTTGGCTGATTTTTGTGAATTCAAAATTTCTAAGATTATAAGTAATTGTTAAATAATTTGGGGCGATTGACCCCAAATTTAACTAGTCTTTTTTGCCCTTGTTTAGCGATTTTAACTTGGTGTCGGTGTCATCAGTTAGCATCGTGAAGATTTCGTTAGTCAAATTTTTCGTTAAAGCCTTGGCTTCCTTCATCATATTTATCGAAAATTCGTTTAGCAGCTTGTTTGCTTTGGCTTTGTCTTTTTTGTAGAGTTTGACGTATTCGTCTTCAAATTTAGCCTGTTTGACCGCGAGCGCGTCCTCAAACTCCTTGTAAGCCTTTTTTACGACAGGCGAATACTTATCGTAATCCATCATCACGAGGGTTTGTAGCTTTCTATACGTCCAATAAATCGACTCGTCGTCGGCTTTATACGAGCCCTTGTCGTAGCCGTCTATAAATTTATCCAGCCCGTAGTAATACGGCAAATAAACGCCAAGATCGGACATACCCAGCGCCACGTAGGTCACTCTGCCGATCTCTTGCGGTAGCCACGGGCGCACCTGCATCACGTGCGACTCGTAGGTTCTAAAGACGCTCACGGCGCGGTAGATGTTTTTTTGATTTTCGTCTTTGCTAGAGTAGTTATCGTACGGTGTGTCGTCGTAGTGGGATCTGAGCGCGGTTTTTAGATCCTGCACGCTTAGCTTTTTAGCCGGTTTTAAAAATACCGGATAGTTGCCGCCGTCAAGGGTCTGCTTGTCTTTTAGCTCGGGATTAAACATCTGCTGCACCCAGCAAACGCGCGGATAGTTGTAGGTCATATCTCTCTCGTCGTCTCTGGTGTAGGCTTTCGTAAACTGAAATTCGCCGTCTTTTGCCGGATCGTAGGCGCCGTTATCTTGGGCAAATTTGATCAAATTTTTCGATCCCATGAAATTTGGATCGTTTTCTTTGTAATTTTGCAGTCTGCCCTGATTTGCGGAGACGAAATACTCGTCTTTTGGTAGTTTAACCGCCATCCAGTGATGACCCGTACCCGTTTCAAAGTACCAAAGCTCGTTTTTATCCACAAACACTACGCCAAAACCCTCTCCCGCGCCCGTAGTTTCTACGATCTCGCCGAGCAGCTTCACGCCCTCGGCCGCGCTTTTCATACGAGGCAGCAAGACGTCGGGGATATCGTCCTCCGTGATGCCCGTCGCTTCGTTATACGGATCGATTTTTAGCAGTTCGTCTTTAGCATATATAGTCTCGGTGCCGCTGACACCAACGCCCGCGTCATTGTAGCCGACCGCACCGTGAAGCTTGGTGTGGGAGTTTGCTATCGTCGTGTATCTCATGCCCTCTTTTGGCAGCGGATAGGTAAAATCATTCGCCCCGTCGTGCGCCTTTGAGCTGTGGACGCCTTTTTGATTGGTTTTTTTGGGATGTATCAAAAACACCTGCGCCTTTATCGCCTTGCTATCGGCGCTCCTAGCTATCAGCATAGAGCCGTCGTCTGAGGCTCCCTCTCCAACCAAAATAGTCGTGCAAGCTAGCGCGTTTGCGCAAAACATCGCGCTTATTACCGCCGCAGAGGCGAGAAACTTCATCTTCATCGTTACTCCTTGATTTGAGATAATAAATCTAAATGAAATTATAGGACTAAAAATATTAATTAAATATAAAATTTAAGCTATTTTCAAGATTGTATTGTAAATTTATTTTGCGTTTTGACGCGTGCGCCATCAAATTTAAATTTCTTAAAGGAATTTTGGGTATAATCCCACTCTTACGCGTAAGGCGTAAAAGAAATTTTAAAAGGATTAGTATGCCTAAGATGAAGACAGTTCGCGGCGCTGCTAAACGTTTTAAAGTGGGCAAAAACAAGATCAAAAGAGGCTCTGCTTTTAGAAGCCACATTTTGACCAAAAAATCTCGCAATCGCAAGAGAGATTTGCGCTCGCCTCAATACGTAGACAACACAAACGTCGCAGGTGTCAAAGCGATGCTTGGAATTTAAGTTTTTGACGAAAAAGTCATTCAAAACTCCCCCAAATTTGGGGCAAGACTCACCTAGTGAGCGCCGATTTGTAAAGGATAAATATGGCAAGAGTAAAAACGGGCGTTGTAAGAAGAAGACGCCACAAAAAGGTTTTAAAACTAGCTCGTGGATTTTTTAGTGCTAGACATAAGCATTTTAGAAAAGCCAAAGAGCAACTGGAAAGAAGTTTGGTTTATGCTTTCCGTGATCGCCGTCAGAAAAAACGCGATTTTCGTAGATTGTGGATCGTGCGTATCAACGCTGCATGCCGCTTAAACGATATTAGTTATTCACGTTTTATTAACGGTTTAAAGAAAGCAAATATCGAACTTGACAGGAAGATTTTAGCAAATTTAGCTATGAATGACGCAAAAACTTTCACCGAACTGGCAAAAAAAGCAAAGGCAGCTTTATAATTTTTTGGGGTATTTACCCCAAATCTTCCAAACACATTAAAATGAGAATAATTTAATTTTACATTTAAAAAAATTTAAAAAACAGACAAATTAACTATTTTTTGAATTACAAAACCGAAATAAATTTAAATTGCCAAAGCAACAAAGCTGAATTTAAAAATTCGCAAGTCATTGTAATTAATCAAATTAAAGCCAAAAAATTAGACTTTATCTCTTTGGTGCATTGTTTTTGAGACCAGTTTGGATTGTCGAGAGTAGAAAGCAAGTCTGTGCAGTTTTGGTGCCAGCTTGATTATCTTGGTGTTTTTTGCTTCATTTTATAGTTTTTTGCACACAGGGTATCAAAAAAATCAAAAAATATTAGACTATTTTACAAAAACGGACAAATTTAGTAGCCGATTGAAATCAAAATTGAGTAATTTGCGTGCCAAATTTAACACTTTCTGGCAAAATTATTTCAAATTCAAAAACTAGCCAAATGATAACATACAACAACGCGCCCATAACACAAAAGCGATTTTAAACCGCAACCCTTAACTGTTGTATTTTGCTAACAAAATCATTTCCAACAGCAAGCTTTGTATCGTAAATCATCGCATTTTTTTGCTCTTTATTTATGATTTTAATCACAAGATACCTACTACTGCTATTTACTCCGGCATTATGTTCGCCAATGGCAGCTTTATAAATAGCGATTATATCGTCTTTGTTAAGCTCGTTTATATCAAATTCCACTACCATTTTTTCAAGCCTATCTTGCAAAATTTGTGACTGAGCCTTAAAGCCGTTTTCGCTATCGATTCTAGGTTTTTTTGCTTTAAAAACCTTGGTTTGAAAATTTGCATCTTTTGCATCTTCTAGGCTAAAAATAGTTATCAAATTTATCCTTGCGCCCTGCTCATCGCGAGAATAACGCACCTTTAATGCAAGCGGTGATTCTTTTTGCTCATCGCTTAAATTTTCAATCAGTGACATCTCGGTTTCAAAAACAGCAACCTTAAAACTACCTTTCAAATCCATAACATCGAGCATCATAAAATTTCTGCCCGTTTTTTTGCTCGTGATATTTGCAATCTCGCTTATCTTACCTACGACTAAAATTTCACTCGTTTTATCAAGCTTACCAAAATCACTACTTGACGTGTGCTTTATCGCTTCGATTTGATCTTTGAATTTTTCAAGTGGATGGCTAAAATCCATCTTTTGCGCCTCTTCAAGACTAAACATAGAAATCAAATTTAGCCTATTAAACTGTCCGTCTTTGCTGTATCGAACCTTGAAGGCATAAGGAATATCTTTTTGCTCCTCACTTAACGCATCAACCATACTAAGCTCACGATCAAAAACGGCTATTTCCATAGTTCCGTGCATATCAAGAACCTCGATAGTTCCTATTTTCTTGCCTGTTTTTTTGCTTATCCTAGTTGTTATATCTTCTATTTTGCCAACAAGTATAGCTTCACCGCTTTCCGGAAGCGCGTCAAATTCATTACTTGCGGTATGTTTTATACTAGAAATTTTCTCTTTGTATTCATCAAGAGGGTGACCTGATAAATAAATTCCCACGCTTTCAAGTTCAAATTTAAGCTTAACTTTTATATCAAGTTCTTTCCCGTCATTGATTAAATTTATCTTCACATTTGACATACTATCATCATCGCCAAACAAGCTTTCTGCCGCATTTCTTTTGATAATCGCAGCATTTTTACAAGCCTCAACAATGCTGTCGATATTATTTAACAGCGTCTTTCTTGTAAAACCAAAGCTATCAAATGAACCAGATTTTATCAAACCTTCAAAAACTTTTTTATTTACCTTAAAATTATCCACGCGAGATACAAAATCATCAAGGCTAGCAAATTCTCCTTTTTGCTGCTCTTCTAAAATATTTTCTATCGCCGCACCTCCGACACCTTTAATTGCGCCAAAGCCATAGATAATAGCGTCTTTTCCATTTTGCTCTACGACTGAAAATTCCTTGCTCGATTTATTAACAGATGGTGGTAAAATTTCAATATCCAAACGCTTGCATTCGTCAATATAAGTAGAAATTTTATCGGCACTGTTTTCTTCGCTAGTTATCAAAGCTGCCATAAATTCAGCTGGATAGTAAGTTTTCAAATACGCCGTTTGAAACGTGATATAAGTATAAGCCGCCGCGTGAGATTTATTAAAACCGTAAGAGGCAAATTGCAAAATGAGATCGAATAATTTATCGGCTTTTGCTCCATCAAGCCCTTGTGCTTGCGCGCCTTCGATAAATTTGCCCTTCATTCTATCCATCTCTTCTTTTATCTTTTTACCCATCGCACGGCGCACCAAATCCGCTCCACCCAAGCTAAATCCGCCAATAGTTTGAACAATTTGCATAACTTGCTCTTGATAAACGATAACGCCATAAGTTGGCTCTAAGATAGGTTTAAGCTCGTCAAAAATGTACGTTATCGGCTCTAAACCGTGCTTGCGTTTGATAAAATCAGGGATAAGATCCATCGGCCCTGGTCTGTAAAGAGAGATCATCGCGATAATGTCCTCAAAACAGTCTGGCTTCATCTCAGCACCTACTTTTTGCATACCCTCGCCTTCTATCTGAAACATTCCAAGCGTTTGTCCACTACTTATCATTTCGTATGTTTTCGGGTCGTTTTTGTTGATTTTTTCCCAAATTATATCTATATCAAAACGTTTTTTTATGAGCTTAATCGCATTATCAATTACGGTTAGTGTTTTAAGTCCTAAAAAGTCAAATTTTATCAAATCGACATCTTCTAGGTATTTTAAGCTATACTGGGTTACAAAATGATCTTCTGGTGAATTTGGCTGACGAAAAAGTGGAGTTTTGTTCCACAGCTCTTCATTGCTTATGACAACTCCGGCTGCGTGCTGACCGGCATTGCGATTTAGACCCTCCAAATCAAGTGCAAATTTCCAAATTCTAGACGCGTTTTTATTCGTATCTATAAGCTCTTTTATTTTTGGCTCTTTTTGAAACGCACCATCTATAACTTTGCCATCTTTTTCGTATTTATCAAGCGTGATACCAAGCTCATCAGGTATGAGTTTAGCCATCGAATCAGCCTCGGCATAGGGCATATCGCACACACGCGCAACATCGCGTATAACTCCTTTTGCGAGCAACTTACCAAACGTAATAACGCCTGCAACGTTAAATTTGCCGTATTTTTCTATAACATAATCAATAATCTCACCACGCCTATTTTGACAAAAATCAACATCAATATCTGGCATACTAACGCGCTCTGGATTTAAAAAACGCTCAAAAAGCAAATTATACGGAAGCGGATCTAAGTCTGTTATTTTTAAACTATACGCAACCAAACTTCCCGCAGCCGAACCACGTCCTGGACCAACTGGGACGCCACGCCTTTTTGATTCGTTAATAAAATCCCAAACGATCATCATATAGCCTGGGAAATTCATCTTATTTATGATCGCTATCTCGGTATTTAGGCGGTCATAATACTCTTGGTGCTTTTCTTGCGGAACAAATTTCAATCGCTCTTCAAGACCTTTTCTGCATTCAAATTCAAAAAATTTACTATCATTTGCAAAACTATATCGATTTTCTGGCTCAGGCAACTCCAAACCGCGCTCTTTTGCATATTCGAGCGTAAATTTGAAATTTGGCGGTGTAGCGTCGCCAAGTTTAATCGTAAGGTCGCATTTATCAACAATTTCTTGCGTATTTGTTATGGCTTCTGGAATGTCAGCAAAAAGCTCACTCATTTGCGCAGGAGTTTTAACGTAAAATTCATGCACGCTGTGGCGTAAGCGGTTTGGATCGTCAAGGGTTTTATTCATAGCTATGCACATAAAAACTTCATGCGCATCAGCCCGCTCTTTAAACGTATAGTGCGTATCATTTGTGGCGATAATTTTTATATTTAGCTCTTTTGAAATTCGTAAAATTTCATCATCTATGCGCCGCTGATCGCCTATGCCATGACGCATAATTTCAAGATAAAAATCATCACCAAAAACACTTTTATACCATTTTGCTGCTTCAAGAGCGGCTTTGTATCCACCCGCTCCGTATCTTAAATTTCTCTCGCTTTGGTTTAAATTCCAATTAACTTCGCCTTGCAAACAAGCCGAGCTACAAATCACCCCTTCGCTATGTTCTTTAAGAATTTTTTTATTAATGCGCGGATAATAGTAAAATCCCTCGATGTAGCTTTGAGAGCTTAGATACATCAAATTTTTATAGCCAATCTCATTTTTAGCAAAAAGGCACAAGTGAAATCGCTGTTTGGAGGTTTTATCGCCAAGCTCATCGGCGTTGTGAATGTAAGCTTCAATCCCAATAATTGGCTTTATACCTTCGTGCTTCATCGTTTTATAAAAATCAATCGCCCCAAACATATTTCCGTGATCGGTTATGGCAACGGATTTAACACCTTGTTTTTTCAGTGTTTTGGCAAGTTCTTTGATTCTATTTGCACCGTCTAATAACGAATACTCGGTATGTAAATGCAAATGTGTAAAATCTATTTCACTCATGTTTTTCCTTTATTAAGACAGGAATTTAGCAAAATTTGTATAATAAAGTGATGAAATTTAAGTTATAAGGAAGAAATTCGCCACAAAAAGTGGCAAATTTATAAATCAATCTCTTGGCTTGGCTTCATTAACCCTCAAAGCTCTACCGCCGACCTCTTTTTCATTTAAAGCATCGATAGCTTTTTGAGCTGCCACATCGTCGTCCATTTCGACAAAGCCAAAACCCTTTGAGCGTTTTGTCTCTTTGTCTTTTACAATCACGGCGCGTTTTACTTCACCAAACGGTGTAAAAGTATCCTTAAGCTCTGCCTCTGTCATACGATATGACAAATTACCAACGTAAATATTCACAAGAAATCCTTCAAAAATTTTCCGAAAATTCGGTTATGTAATAATATCTAAATTTTTAATAAATTGCAGTAAAAAAAATATATTTTTTTAATTTTTACTTTAAATTTTACACACGAGCAATCATCAAAATCAAACAAAATTTCAAAGTATTCACATTTAACCAATATTTAAGTAAAATTTATTTAGTAAGCAAATCAAGTGCTTCTTTATATTTTGCCACAGTTTTTTCGATGATATCGCTTGGAATTTTAGGCACAGGTGCTTTTTTGTTCCAACCGCTTTGCTCCAAATAATCGCGAATAAATTGCTTATCAAAAGATGGCGGATTTGAGCCTTCTTTGTATGTATCAACCGACCAAAAACGGCTAGAATCTGGCGTTAAAACCTCGTCCATAAGTGTTAATTTTTCATCTTTATCAAGACCAAATTCAAATTTCGTATCGCAAATGATAATGCCCTTACCAAGCGCATATTTTGCAGCCTCGTTATAAAGGCGAATAGAAGCGTTACGAACCTGAGCAGCTAGATTTGAGCCGATAAGTTTTTCGCAGTCAGCATAAGTAATATTTTCATCGTGATCACCCACATCAGCCTTACTTGATGGCGTAAAAATCGGCTCTGGCAATTTACTAGCTTCAACCAAACCTTTTGGTAGTTTAAGTCCGCAAATACAACCGGTTTTGACATAATCTTTCAGTCCGCTACCTGTCAAATATCCACGAACAATGGATTCGATCTTAATTGGTTTTAAGCGTTTTACAACAACTGCGCGGTCTTTAATCGCATCTGCTTGGTGTTTTGGCAAAAAGTCATAAACGCTTTGGTTTGTCAAATGATTTGGAATAATACCTGCAAGTTTTGAAAACCAAAAATTCGATATTTGGGTCAAAATTTCACCCTTTTTTGGGATCAAATCGCCAAGTATTACGTCAAAAGCCGACAATCTGTCGCTAGCAACCATAAGCATACACTCATCATCGATCTCATAAAGATCCCTTACTTTACCAGAATAGATCTTTTTAAGAGAAATTTGTTCCATCTTAGCCTCCTAAATTTGTCATAAATGTGCGATTATATCACTTTGGCTTTAAATTTTAGCTTCAAATAGTAAGTCGCGTTTTAGGCTATGAAATTTCGCCTCACCGGCTAGTTTTAGCACGATGGCAAGAGCAAATTCCATTGCCGTAGCAGGACCACGCGAAGTGATGAAATTCGTATCAATTACGATATTTTTATCGCTTACATAATTGACATTTTGTATCACAACTTCACAACTTGGATAGCAAGTAAATTTTGCATCAAGCACGCTAGATGCTTCAAGAGCGATAGGAGCAGCACAGATTGCGGCGATAAATTTTCCTTTTTGGTTAAATTGTTTGATAATCTCTCGCATTTTTAAATTTGGGCTCATATTTGAAAAGCCGACTTGACCGCCTAGCAAAACCAGTATATCATAATCATCAGCCTTTAAATCATAAAGCGTAAAATCGACTAAAATTTTTCTTATGTGCGCCAACAACAGTGCTTTTATCAAGCCCAATCAAATTCGTTTCTATCTGGGTGCGACGTAAAATATCAACAACACTTACGCATTCGATCTCAGGTCGGTAGAGCATTTTTTGATTCAATATTTTAAAATAACTTTGCAAAATAAAGATCAAATTTTTTTAATGCTATAATTTTTGGTAGCCTTTTTGATTTGATACAACTAAGTCAGATATTATTATAAAATCATTAAAATTTGAACTTATAAATATTAGAAAACAATTTTAAAAATTCTCTTAATTGTTGATAAATTTAAGATAAAATTGTGCGAAAATGCGTTTATAACGATACCTGAATATTTTTCTTCGGAATCTTTTATCATTAAAAGATAGTCTTTTAGGCGCAAATTTATAACCTCTTGTTCTTTGTCGTTGCGCCACTTCATCATCTCATTTTTATCGCTAAATGCTGGAAAATAACTTAGATTGCTCTCTTCGTCTTGAAATAATACAAATTTTATATTTGATCCCTCTTCTTCATAAACCGCGTTCCCATCTGGTTTATGAAGTGCTTGATTTATCAAAATAGGGGCTAAAAATTCGGCTTTTGTAAGCTCTAGAATCAGGTTATTTTCATTATTCGCACTGCTATTTTTTAAAAAACTCTCAATGGCTTTATTTAAATTTTTATTCATTTTAATCCTTTTTTGGGTTGATTATATAATTTTTAAATTTAAAAGTAAATTTTAGCAACAAATAAGCTTTGATTTGGTAAAATCCAAACTTCAACTTTTATTGGGTTCATAGCTCAGTTGGTTAGAGCATCCGGCTCATAACCGGATGGTCCCAGGTTCGAGTCCTGGTGAACCCACCACTATATCATTTCTTTTATTACAGCTACTTTCACTTAATTACTTTTGCTTCTTTTTAGTTCCGATTTGTAAGGCTTAAATATAGTTGTTTAATTCTATTTAATTATTTTTTATATAAAATCTCTTCCAAAAAATATAGGTTTGTTTTAAGGTAATTCAAGCTCTATAAAGGAATTTTATATTTATGGGTGTAAAATTGCCAAGAATATCAACTGCAAATTTGTTTGATAAAGACATTAGAGTTTTAAAGGCAACAGACAGGGTTTATAAAAAAGCCGTAGGCAATCCAAAAGAACTTTATATCAAAGTCTATCCAAGCACTTTAAATTAAAAGAGCTTAGGGAAGGAATTTGCGACGTAGCAGAAGCTAGGCGAAACGCTACTGAGATTATTAAGAAGCTTGAAAACGGCTTTGTAAAATCAAAAGAGAAGTATAAGCTAGGTATTTTGTTTGAAAAATACATTGACAAAAAAGAGCGGGTAGATCAGCTTAAAAAATCCTACCTTGATAAAATCAAATCTATGATGAGTGCGTATATATTGCCAAAATTTGGCAATACTGACATCAAAGAGATAAAATTTAGCGACTTAAACTCAGTCCTAACGCCACTTTTTAACCCACACAATCCAAAACAATCTCGCTTAGAAACTGTACACAGAATAATAAATGTTCTAAATGCGATTTACGAGAATGCTGTTAAGGATAGATATATTGATTATAACCCTTGCAAGGCTTTGCACGATGAGTTTTCTACCTCTAACGTTTTAGCCGTAAAAACGTTATAATCCATCTCTGACAAATAAAGAGAAATTAAAAGGGTTTCTAGCCTATCTAAAAGACAATAATAAAATGGACTTACAAACCAGACGAGCCTTAATACTTCAAATTTTATGTGTAAATCGCCTCGCAAAGACTGCAA
>JBQNAH010000029.1:0-15566 GCA_052170535.1 Campylobacter sp.
TCGGAATTTTAGGCATTTTGATAAATGAAGTAGAAAAATTTAATTTCGTAAATTGAAATTCGGGACAAATGTTTTTTTGGGATTAAATTTGAAAAATGACGGAGTAAAAAGCTTAAATTTGGCGAAATTTGATCTTTCATCCGATAAGATAAAAAAGAAAACTGTTTTAACCCAAGCGACTTTTTACAATAAATAAAATTATTGCTTTGGTTTTCTTTTAGGCGCGATTCTATCTTTTGTTGTTATTGTATAATTGGTTATTATTTATTTAATATCGCGAATATGCCACGGCATACCATAAGCTTTTAATGGACGACTGTTAAAAGCTTCCAAAGAAAAACTTGGACATTTTATCGGCGAGAAATCATTTTCGAGCGATAAAGTTTTGTCTAAGTTTTAATATTTTTCTTTGCCTGGATAAAGAAAAATATTGGCCGTCTGCCAAGACCTTACAGCAAACTCATTTGAGTTTGCTAAGTAAGTATTAACATATTGCCTATGTAGGGATTGTTTGTTCTTAATATTTTGATAAATCATATCAAGTTCTAAGACTATGTGATGGAATTAGAAGCGATTGTTTTTTATTAAGTTAAAGTAAATTTTGGTTTATAGGGAAATTGACTTTTATTTTTTTATTTGGTATTTTAGCACAAATTTTCAAAATTAAGATGTTGCTAGTTTTATTATAGCATAAATAAAGATTAAAGTAGAGATTGTTTTTGAGTAAGAAACAAGAATCAAAAAGAAGAGTATTTTGTGCGGGGTTAAGATTATTTGATAAAACAAGCATCGCTATAGCCGTATTGATTTTTGCGGTCGTATTAAAACCTTCGATTTGGTTGTGTTTTAAATATACCCATGTTATAAGAGCCTTATTTTTCCAAATCCTAACTATCGTATCAGCAAGAATCCCATCTTGAGAACCGACAAAGCTTAATTTTTATCTTCTGTATCGGTTTGAGTATTTATTAAATAATTAATCCATTCAGCGGGGTAGCAAATAGGCTAAATTCACTTTTTCGCACACATCCGAGCACAAACGATCGTATAGTAAGGCTTGAAGCTATGCAAATCAATCTACAACAACGCGTTTAATAAGGGGCGAGAGTTTAACCAAAACATCATATTCAATCGTTTTAAAAAACCTAGCCCAAATTCTTGCGTCATCAAAAACACAAACCTTTTCTCCAACATCAGCCAAGCTAAAACTATCCATAGACATTTTGCCTAAAATTCGCTCTCCACAAGCGACCTTTAGCTCTCCTTCGCCATCATATCTTAGCAAACCATCGCCGTAACCAAGATCGTAAGTAGCGATATTAGTATCTGTTTTTGCACTAAATTTCGCACCATAGCCAACACTTTGACCAGCTTTTAAAATTCGCGCACTCACCTTATGCGCCCAAAGTTTGGCTACGATTTTAAGTCCCAAAGCATCATCTAAAAACTGTGAATAACCGTAAGCTAACATACCAACTCTTATCATTTCGTCATCAAGATCTATAAATCTTTCACAGCCAGCGGAGTTGTGAGAGTGAAAAGTTAATTCTTTATCTGTAAGTGATCTTAAAATTTGCTTAGCCTCGGCGAAATTTTGCCTTTGTATAAAATATTCGCACGTCATTTCGTCTGATGAGCGAAAATGCGTAAAAGCCCCTTGCACCACCAAACCAGCCACTTTTGCCGCTTCAAAGGCCTCTTTGATTTGCTGCAAACAAATACCGTTTCTATGCATCAAAGTATCGACTTTGATATGAATTTTCGTGCCGACTTTAAATTTTGAAATGTCGTCAATGTCGTTTAAAGCGTAGATAAAATTCGCGCTTTCTTCACCATTTGGTATATGAGAAAGGATTAAAATTTTCTCAAAATAAGGCATCGCTATTTTAGCCTCATACTCGTTTTTTACTGCGACAAATTTTATACCAAATTCGCTTGCAAGTGGCGCTATAACTTCTAATCCGTGTCCGTAAGCGTTATCTTTTAAAACCAAAATAACGCGATTTTTATCACCGATTTTACTCGAAATTTTTTCTAAATTATTAAAATAAGCTGATTTTGATATGGTTAGCTCAGACATTAAATTTCACACCAAAAGCTTCATAAACATCTGGCAAAAGCTTTCTTAAACCATAATCATAAGCATAAAATTTAGCATATATCTCTTTTAAATTCGTATCGGCTTTATCAAAATCAAAAACATCGGTTCCATTTTTTTTAGGAACTTGACGATCCAGCTCGGCAAAAAAATCGCTTCTAGCTTTTAAAATCGCTTCTATTTTTGCTTTGACAATATCGCTATTTTGCATTTTTACTCCTCTATTATGATTTTAAATTTGCCGTTATCCAAGCGCGCGTATAGCTCTTTTTGTCCGCTAAATTTATAACTTGGCGCGTCATATTTTTCGTAAAATGAAATTCTAAAAATCTTTTGACCTTTGACATTTGGATAAGGGGTTACGGATATATTTTCAAAATGAATGCTTTTTGGCTCGTTTTTAGCAAAAATTCTGCCTTTCATTTGCTTAAACGAAGAAGCACTCATTCCGTCAAATCTCGTAAAATCGTCCGCATAAAATTTCAAATACCCATTTATGTTATTTTTCTCCCACGCCTCTTTCCATAAAAATAAAGACGATAAAATAACAGCCACTTCATCGCTTTTAGCCTCTGTTTTTTCGCTTTCGGTTATCATAACTACGCCACTATTTTTAACCATTTTGCCAAATTCAACCAGCGATTCGTTCTCAAACGCAACACAGCCTCTGGTATTATAATCATTCGTTCGTTTGCCACTCATAGGAAGACCGTGTATCCAAATGCCAGAACCGCTTTTTTTTGCCAATTTATCAAGCAAATTTGGATAAGAAAGCTCAAAAGCAAGCGGACCATAATAATCACTTGGCGGAGTAAAACGTTTGGTTATATCATAAACCCCAACAGGGGTTTTTAAATCGCCCTCAACTAGCTTATCTCCGTCTTTTCCAGTAATGACGTTTTTAGAAAATTTCTTACTCAACGCGCCGTCATCATATTCAAAACTATCAAGCTGCTTATGTTTTTTATTAACAGTTATCAAATTCGTTTTGACCGAATAATAACCATATTTTAAATCCTTATCTTTTAGCTCATTTTTCCAAAAATCATAGCTTTTTAAATTTGATTCTATTTTGTTTTTTATCCCTTCAATGCCATCTTTGAGATAAATTTCTTCCAAACTTTTTGCGGATATTTGGGCTAGCAAAATGGTAATTATTAGTAATGATTTTTTCAAAATTTAAACCTTAGTTTTATGTGTAAAAAGTAGCAATTATATTACAATTTTTCTTAATTTTTTTAAAATCAAACAAAGTTGGTCTAAAATTGTGTTATAATTTTGGTGAATATTTAACAAAAAGGTTTTTTAAATGAAAGGTAAATTTTTTCTTTTATCATTGCTAATTGGCACTTTTAGTGTGTATGGTGCAGATATAGAGGTGTCAAATATTTATGCAAAAGCCACTCCGCCAAGTGCTCAAAATTCGGCTATATTTTTTGAGGTAAAAAACAACACAGATAAAGTAATCAAGCTAATTAGCGCTAACTCGCCAGCTTCAAAAACTGCAGAGCTTCATACACATCAACATATCGACGGTATGATGAAAATGGTTCAAGTTGATAGTATAGAAATTCCTGCCAATGGCGAAACTAAACTAGCTCCTGGCGGACTTCACGTAATGCTTATAGGTATAAAAAATCCAATGAACGAAGGCGATAAGATAGATGCTACGTTAGAATTTGACAACGGCGAAAAAATTGAACTAAAAGATGTCGTTGCAAAAAAAGTCGTTAAAATGGATCATAAACACTAAAAAATGAGAAAGATTACAATAATCTTAGTTTTATTAGTTTGTTTGTTTAGTGCATTGTTTTGGCTGTTTTTTGGATCAAAACAGCCAAAATTTGAAGAATTTCTCGAAATAAAAACAGATCTTGCTCCGCTTGAATGCGATATGAATAAAGAGCACAGTTGTTATGTAAATTTTAAAAATGAAAAGGTGGAATTTAGCCTATATCCAAAACCAATTTACACAATGGAGCAAATTACGCTCAAAATCAACGGACTTGATAAATTTGGACTTAAAAAGCCAAGGGTTGAAATTAGCGGAATTAATATGGATATGGGAGTAATAAAAGCCGATTTAGAGCAAAATGGCGATCAATACTATGCAAATTTGGTTCTTAGCGTGTGTGTAGTTAGCATTATGCGATATAGATTTAAAATTTACGATGGCAACAAAGATACGGGGCTGTTTATAGATTTTGATTTACATCAGTGAGGTTTGATATGAAAAAATTTATCAGTATTTTATTGATAGCATTTATCGTTTTAGGTATGTTTTTGATGGTAAAAAATTCCAAATACGATTTTGAAGGGCAAGATATAAACGGTAGCGTTACACTAAAAACCTTTGATGGAAAATACAAAATTATATATTTTGGCTACACGGCGTGCCCTGATGTTTGCCCAGCAACGCTTTCAACGCTTTCAAACGTTTTAAACGAGATAAAAAATGACGATATTATCGTCATTTTTGCAAGCCTAGACCCACAGCGCGATACGCTCGAAGCATTAGACGAATACGCGAAATATTTTTACCCAAATTCTTACGCAATAACAGTTAAAGATCTGCCAAAAGTAGCTAAAAATTATGGTGTAAAATATCAAAAAGTCAAGCTTGAAAAATCAGCGATGGAGTATTCAGTAGCGCATAGTTCATCGATTTATCTGCTAGATAAAAATGGCAAATTTATAAGCGAAGTTTCAAATTTAACTGCTGAAAACATAAAAAAACAAATCCAAAGTATGATAGATAAAAATTAATTATCATTTATAAACTTTAAATAATATTAACTCAATAGATCTGGCAACTTATACCCTTTCTATGTTCACCTATTATCTACACAAACCATCCTTTCCTTTCGCCAACGGGAACCTACTCCGACTTGTCAAGACAAGTCAGTAGGCCCTGCTGGGTTTTATAAATCAGTTTTTTTATTTTTTCACATCTCCTTTTTAAAATCATCGTAACTCTTATAATTAAGTTAGCTAGCAATTGATTTTAAATGTGATATATGAAAATAGTCATAATCTTAGCGAACCCGGTTCCATTAAAGCCAAAAGAGGAGAAGAGGTCTATATAAACATAGATAAGATTTCAAACAATCGTACTTTCATTTACTGGAAGGATTTACTCTCCGATGTCAGGTATTTTAGGAAAATGGAATTTGTTGGTAAGAAAAACATAAACTATCTGTTTGATAAGACTTTAAAAAGGATAACCAAAGATTATGAGGAGCAAAAAGACTCTAGAGGCAGGCACAAGAAACTCAGAAAAAATACAAAGATCTTTGAGAAAATAATAGCAACTTCAGTTCGGATCGAATTAGAAAAGGTGAGGTCTATAGGGGTCTAACGGATGAGGAAGCAGAATATATAAACTCTCAAGACTTCACTCAAGAGATTCAAAATTTCTGCGAAAATCTAAGAAAACGGCATGGGTATAACGATTTTATAGCTGCCGAGCATCGGGACGAAAAAACAGTGCACTATCAAATCCTGTGTGGAAGATACAACTACGAAACCAAGAAATTTCAACCACGTATGAGCAAAGCAGAGCTTTCCAAATTCGACGCAGAGCTCCAAGATCTTGCCGTTGAGAGTTTTAATGGTAAAGTAATAAGGTGAAAAATAAACTCAAAGGCCATTCATGACACGTTAGAAGTAATGCACGTAAAAGAAAAAGCCGAGAAAGAGGCTTAGGCCGCTATGAAGCTAGCTGAGCAAAAACTAAAGGAACTGCAAAAAATCGAAGCCAAAACTAACGAAGCAAAGGAAAATCTAGCCTAAATTCAAAAACATTGCAAGGATACCCAATACCGACTAGAGTCCGCAAAGAGAAAACTCTCTAAAACCGAAACCGTAGCCTCATATCAAAACCAAACCATTCAAAATATGCAAAGCAAAATAAGCAATCTAGAAACTCAATATAGATAACAAAAATACCGAACTAGAAACTGTAAAAGACGAAATAGATACAGCCAACAATGAACTTTTAAGCAAACAGAGCCAAGTGGAATACAAAAACAAAGAATTAAAGACCCTAAGCGACAATATATCTACTATGCAAAGCGAGATTTTAAAACAAGATGCAATCAAACAAAGAGCGAAAGAAATCGCAGTCGAGATTATGAAAAGCTCAAAAGAAACCAAAGAATACGACGAATCTGTAGGATTCTTTGGCAAGACCGTTAAGAGGATTGAAACCATAATAAATATAGCTAATGCAAAGAAAAATATTGAAGATAGTTTAATAAAATTTGCTCACTATATCTATCAAAATAAAGCTAGGATTTTAGAACTACTAGAAATTAGCAATATAAACAATCCAGAAGAGCTTCAAGCAAAACTAGACGACGCACAAAAAGCAGAAGAACTCAATGAAGATATATTAATACCATAATCGAAAGAGATGAAAAAATACGCAAATTAGAGCGCAATCTAGAAAATACCGAAAACAACCTAAAACAAGCCGATGCCGACAAAGAAGAAGTCCAAACTAAGTTAAATGAAGCCCTAAATAGCCAGTTTAATGTCGAAATCAAAAGAAGCAAATATATAGAACTAGGCGTAAAAATGGGAATAGCGATAAACTCTATATTACAGAAGATAAAAGACTATTTCGTCAAATTTAACCCAAACAGCATAGACATAGACGATGCCGGCAAAATCGCCCATGAAAATATAGCAGAACTAAAAAATAGCGGTTACGAGGGGGAAAAAGATATGGAAAGCTTGGCTACAAAAGATAAACGGTTGGACGGCTACTTGTCGGCGGTGGATTCAAGGGGCAATATAAATCTCGAAGATACTTTAAAATTTTAGTAATAAATTGACTATTTTGCCTTTAATTATACTGATATATAAATTTGCATAAACTTTATATCCTAATTTTCTATAATAAAGTTACCATCGAAATTATATGTATTTCAAGTAAACTAGAATTTAAAAACTAAAGTCATTTTATCAAGTATGTTTTAAAATGCCACGAAACTCAGTCTAAAAATAAATATTATCGCTAAGCCCCCACCTAACCAGCAATCTCCTTTTATCTTCGACGTTTAAATTTACAAAATCGATACCGAAAAGTTTGGTTAAATTTTCGCCCCATATTTGAAATAATCGCCACCAAAAATCAAAAGATTTTTACTAGCCGTTAGGCTAGAAACGGCGGATTTTTTCAAAAAAATGGGGGGGGGGTTAAGGGGGAAATTTCTCCTTACGAGCACCGCAGGATATACAAGAGCCGAAAGGCTTTTGTATATACAAGGAGTATGCTCGCCCTTAATTTTATTTTTGCTTTTTATGTAGTAAATATCATAAAAATTTTACAATACAATAAAAAATAAGGTTGAAATTTTGGACAAGATAAAAAAGATAAAAACGATTTTTTAAAAATCAAGTTAGATTTAATTAAGCGATTTTTTACAACTTTGCTTGTGATTGATTCTGGTTTGCTCGGTTTTTTTGTTTTTGAATTTTCAAAAAATTCTTGATTTTTAAATCTTTGTGCGATTTGTGGTATAATCTTGATTAGTGCCGTATTTGGTTTCTTGCTAAAAATGGCTATCGAGATTTTAAAAGAAATGAAAGGATTGCTAAAATGATTTATATTGATATTTATCCGTCGTTGCGTTAAGCATAATGATAGGTATTGCGGGGGGGGGTTTAGTAATGGTCTAGGTTGCGGTGCATTGCGATTTGGTATGTTTTTGGAATATCCAAAATTCTGACAAACTCACTCCACTCTAGCGATAATAATCCGCTACTTCTAAATTGCTTTAAAAGCCTATAAATAATTTGTTCATATTTGCTGCTAAGGTTGCTAAATTCTGCTAATTCAAAAGCCATAAAGCCTTGTTTAAATTGTTGATCATATATGCAAAAAGGCTCCGAGATTTTTGCTCTTATATAGACCTGCTCTGTTTTTAGGACTTCTAAAATTTGGAAAAGTATAAAAAATCTAATATTTTCATCTGTTTCGTGTCTTACCAAACTTTTGGCTATCTTTTCAGCTATTTCTACGACTGATTTTATGATATGCTCATTATTTCGCCCTTTAAAATTTGACCCGTTGCGCCGAATTCATATCCTAAGGGGCCGTTTAAAAGCAAGGTTTTATCCGCCACCGCAAGCGCGTGATCGGGGTGATGCGAGGTAAAGATCACGCAGATTTTTCGCTCGATATTTAGCTTTTTGATTAGGCTTAAAACGGCGTTTTGATGCAAGACGTCGAGATAGGAAGTCGGCTCGTCCATGATTAGAATTTTGGGTCGTAATACTAGCGAGCGAGCTATTAAGACTAGCTGCATCATGCCGCCGTTTAGCTCGTCTACGTTTAAATTTAAATACTCGCTAACACCTGCTATCCGTGCGGCTTCCTCAGCCATCGCCCTATTTTCTGCACTCGGTCTTGAAAACGTACCGACATTTGCATTTACGCCCATTAAATCAGATCTTTTACTTTAAAGCTAAAAGCGATATTTTCGCTTTGAGGCACTTATCCTACAAGTTTGGAACGCTCTTTGTGGCTAAGAGAGGCATGATCGCAGCCATTGATCAAAATTTGACCGCCTTTTGCTTTTAAGAGTCCTAAAATAATCTTTAAAAACGTAGATTTGCCTATGCCGTTTGGGTCCAAAATCGCAAGCGTTTCGCCACTTTTTAGGCTAAGGTTCAAATTTTGCAAAATTTGCTTACACTCGTATGAAAAGCTTAAATTTTCTATGCTTAAGACCATTTTTGCCCTTTTTAACGATGATTACGCCGATCATAGGAGTGCCTATAATAGTGGTTAGGATACTTAGAGGGATTTCACAGCCGAGCTCACGCTTCTAGCCGCGACGTCGGTTAGCATCAAAAATATCCCGCCTAAAATCGCAGAAATCGGAACTAGCTGCGAGTTATCGGAACCGTAAATAAGCCTCGTAACATGCGGCATTAAAAGCCCGAGCTAGACGAGCTATACGAGGAAGCAAAAGAGATCGCAAAAAACCTCAATCAGCTATCTGCAACGTCGCCTAAAAATCGGCTATAACCGTGCCACTACGATCATCGAGCAGATGGAGCAAATGGGGATTTTAGTCCTATAAACGCCAAAGGGCAAAGAGATATTTTGTAATTTTAGCCTTGAAGTTTAAGGCTAAATCTGATGTTTTATATGCTTAGCAGATCGCTTTGAATGTTGTTCTTTGTGTGTTTTTCTAAATTTTCCCTATTTGCATCCTCTTTTTTAACATACCTATAAAATACTCTCAAATTTGAAAAGCCACTTTTAAGGCTTACGGTTGACTTTTAAAGTGGCTTAAATTTCGAAAATCAATAATTTCGAACACACTGTACTGATTTAGAGCTATGTGAACTGTGGTGGTACTTTTCGTTTATACCGCTACCGAAATTTGTAAGCCATAGGCTGATAACTCCATCTGCTTGTTTAGTGTCGTAGTATAACGTAGCCGTCCAAATCTCCAATCCACCATATCTTTCTTTTGCATTTTTGAACGCTTTGTTGATAGCTGGAGTATATGCGGTAAAATCTATTATACTTATAACATCTTTTATGGTCGGCAAACGCCAACTCGAATAACCTGCAAAGTATAAATTTTTACAATACTTTTTAGCATATCTATTCTAGCTTTGGCTTATTGGCATTATTGCCATATTAGAGTTTGTCAAATATCTTATCCTCGCAGACTGCGACTTGCCTAGCATAGTCTCTAACAGTCCGCTTCTAAAATTCCCGCCGCATTTAGACTCGCTAAACTAACCACAAATAAAATCAAAATTTTTTTCATATTTTTCCTTTTTTATTGTTTAAGCTTTTAAAAACTAATAGTTTCTAACGCATCTCGTAAAGAGCCAACCAGCTCCTAGAGACTCTTCTATATCAAGATGACCGCTTCTTAAATCCACTATCCATAAATCGCCCCCGCTCTGATGCGTATCTTGTCGAACTCCACGTTTTCGTAAAGTTAGTTAGATTATTTTTACGTATTTAAAGGCATTTGCGATAACGACGTCGTAACCAAATGTATCTCCTTCGCTATATTTACTATCGACTGTTATACTTAATAGTTCATTTATACTAGGCAGTCTCCAGTCCGAATATCCAGCATAATTTAATTCATTGCAGTATTTTACGGCATTATCGCAGTTGTACCCGTACGTATCTTTAAAAATCATATCGTAATCCTGCCACATAAGTCTAAAAGTAGGAAAGTACTACGCCTAGATGATCGTCTCTAGTGAATTTAGCTTGATAGGCTTGAAAGGCTTTACTTAGACCTTCTTGCTTAAATCTTACGTATTCTGAAGCCTCTTGTTCTTCTTTAAACCTTGCTTTCCTTTCTTGCTCTTCAAGTTCATTTTGCTCCCTTTCTTCGGCTATTTTTTGAGCTTCCTGACCTTTTGGGGTTAGCATGATATTTGAAAGCTCGATTTCTATCTCGGTCGCCGTATCGTCGGCTACGTAAATTTATCTTCGCCGCATACTATATAGTATTCGTTTGCATCATACGGAAAGCATGCGCTTACTACGTGATTACCTTCAGGCACATAGGCTATTAGATCTTTCATCACCAAGCTATAACCTTTTAGCTTACCATCTACATAGACGGAAGCTTTTTCCGTCCCCCCCCCCCTCCTCCTAGCTCTCCTATCGATAGCATACTAAATTTTACTTGCGAACTTACATACCAACGTATAGCTAGTTGAGCCTTAGCGTACAAAGTAGGCGCAAAAACCGCCAGACAAATTAGTGGAACTAAAATTTTCTTCATCTTTACTCCTTAAATTTGAAATAAAAACCGATAATAACAAAAAGAAAAAAAACGATGTCAAGCAAAGCGTCTAGGATGGGATTTAGAGGATGCAATCAAAGCGCTTATATATAAAAAACGTTCAAATTTATGATATAAGAATTTTCGTTGCGAAATTAATAAAAAACTCGATGCAGATACAGTCCGCCAGCTGGTGCAGGCATACGAGTCATTTGAGCCTACTTTTCGCAGCGGCTCAATGATCTTTTCGCCTCTCATGCCCCACTGCACGACAAGATCGGGAGATAATTTTAGTAGCTCCTCAATATTTGGAGTAAAATCCTCTCCTATACCGCCTGCGGGGATACTATCTGCGCTTTTTATCATTTTCCCCAGCATCCCTCGTGCTATGTTTTTCTTGGCTACCAGATGGACGGAGGCTAGGCGAGATACGTTGTTTTCGACGCTAAGAGAAAACGAAGCTAGCGGCACCGGAAACAGCGCTACGCTTTTAACGGAGCGGTCGAAGCGAAGCTTATTGCCGTTTTGATCGGTAAATTCAAGCGCGCCCAGCGTCGCTGCCAGTAGCAATAAAGCAGATACGATTTTTCTCAAATTTGGTCCTTAAATTTGTAAATTTTAGGGTTTTTGAGCGGGCTTGTTAAAACCCGCTCGGCAAATTTAAATTTTAAAAGCTAGCCTTAAAGCCTAGTTTGAAATTTCTGCCCGGATTTATGAGCGGGTTGCTAGCGCTTCTAGGCTGGCTGATTAGCTCGTAGCTTAGGCTTGGGGCGTACTCTTTGTCAAAGATATTTTCGACGCCGAAATTCAGGCTAAAATCTTTTAAGAAGCCTAGTTTGCCAAGGCTCTTGCCAAAGTATAGGTTATGCACGAAATATCCCGCTCGCTCGCGCTCTACGCTATCATCTATACGCGTCTTTCTCGCCGCCCAGTCGCCGCTATACTCTATGTAAGAATTTGCCAAAAACTCCGGCGAATAAGAAACGGCTACGTGTCCGCTAAGCGGAGCGATCTCCGGAAGCGGCTTGCCGGTTTGCTTATTTTTGCCGCGCGTGTAGGCAAGATTTGTTTTAAACTCCAAATTTGATAAAATTTTATAAGCGAGGTCAAACTCCGCTCCGCTTATCTTGGCCCTATTTACGTTTTGCGACTGATAGTAGGTCACGCCGCCGCTTTGCCAGTTTCGCTCGACGATCAGGTCTTTATAATCTCCCGTGTAAAATATCAAATTTGATCTAAGCGCTTTATCCGTATAGCGAAGTCCGGCCTCGTAGGTAACGCCTTTTTCGATATTTAGATCAGGGTTTGGCAGATACGCCTCGCTACCTGAAAACGTAAGTATCGGAGCAACCTCGCCGCTCATAGGAGCTCTAAACGAAGTCGAGAAATTTCCTACGAACTCAAGTCCTCCGACAACGGGATAAATAAGTCCCAGGCCGTAGCTCGCTCTGCTGTCTTTTCTATCGTTGGCGTTTTCGTATAGGGCTTTTACGGCAGGACTCATCGAGCTATCCATATCAAAGGACGTTTTTATACGGTCGTAGCGTAAATTTGCGCTCAAAATCGCATCGTTGCTAAATGCGTATTCAAGCAATCCAAACCCAGCGACGTCAAGCTGTTTGGTTCTTAGCCTGTTGCGTACGCTAGGGCCTTTGTTTACGCTTTGATACACGCTATCCCAGTCCTCGTAATAAAAATCTACGCCGTAGGTTTGGGTTAGGCTGTCGCCTATAAATTTGCCGATAAATTTGCCGCCGTAGACCTTCGGGCCGTTTACGTAGTTATCGACTTGTCTAGGCGACATAGCTCCGATATACGGCCTTATATTTAGGTGTGTATAAAGCTCTCTGTAATACAAGCTAGAATCTAATATAAATTTATCGTTTATGTTGCCTTCGTAGTTTAGCGCTACGTATTTTTCTCTAAGAGGCGCTTCTTTTATGTATTTTTGAAAGCCTTTTTTATTCGCCGTTCCGGGAGCGCCGACCGCCGTACCGACTACGCCGCGCTCGGACTCGGTGTATCTAGTTACGAGCTCAAGTCTGTGAAAATCGGCAAAGCTGTATCCGCCTTTAAAATCAAGGCTTCGGTAGTTATACCTTGTGTTTGGGATTTTGCCCGCCGGAGTGTCGTAGTCCTTGCCGTGTTTGTAGTTTAAGCCCAGCAATGCGTCAAACCCGTGTCCGACTACGCCGAGTTGTAAGCGGTTTTGTACGCCTTTGTTCGCGCTTTGGTACTGGGTGCTAAGATAAGTGTCCGATAACGCCCAGTCGCCGTGCACGTCTCCGCTAGCTCTTTTGGTGACTAAATTTACTATGCCGCCAAACGCGTCCGTGCCGTAAAGCGTGCTAGCGGGACCTCTTATTATCTCTATCCTTTCGATTTGATCGGGCGTAAATATCGAATACTCAAATATCGGCCTACCTCTAAATCTAAGCCCGTCTACGAACATCGATATGCGGTAATCCGATGAGCTAAAGCCGCGCACGTTTGCAGTGCCCGAGTCCATGCCTTCGTTTACGATTGAAACTCCGGGCGCTTCGCTGATTAGCTCGGGGACGCTTTTGCTTATCTCGTCTACGCTTTGAGACGATCTTTGCGCCGTGACGGTTACGCCTTCTAGCGATTTTAGCTCTACTTCGTTTTGCGCGGCGGCCAAAACGCCGACCAAAGCGAGGCTAAGCACGATTTTTCTCTGCATTTAAACTCCTTTAAAAATTATTAACGGGCAATTATACAGAAATATATAATGATTTTCAATAACTAAGAATAAGATTTCAAATTATCTTATGGCTTGAAAAAGCAGGCTTATCTCGCGCGGATAGATTATTGTTGGTTTGGGCTAGATTAAGATAAATTTGCCTATGGCGCAATTGACCATAGATCGCTAAATTTACACCAAATCCTTGCTGCTAAAGATAAAATACCCGCCCACAAGCATAATCGCACCTAAAATCAGCGGGTAAAAAATCGAGTAAATAACAAATCCAAACGCGCTAAAGTTATTTAGTACAAAATTCGACGCTACGCCGATAACGGCTAAATTCGGATCAAACAGGCTAATCGCCGCGATCCTAAAGACCTCGATCGGGTTAATGAGCGCGATAAAAAAGATGATATCCTCGCGTACGTTACTCTTCATCAAAAAGCCGATCAGCGCGAGATCCAAAAACGCCAGCAAGATAAGCCAGAGTAAAAACGCGACGCCTTGACCCATTTCTTGATTTTTGATCATTGACGAGATGAGAAATCCAAACGACAAAAACACGAAGCTAAGCGCGAAAAGTAGGGCGGTGTAGAGGGTTAGGATATTCCACGGGATTTCGATTTTTTTAACTAGCCCCGCAATCACCGCAATCGCAAAAGAGAGCAAAAGCGGCACGAAAATGACGAAAATACGCCCCAAAGCCTTGCCGAAATAGTATTCGCCCAGGCTAACGGGGAAGCTAAGCATGTACTCAAGCAAATTCGTATCGCGGTCGGCGCTGATACTGCGCACGGTCGAGATGAGGATAAAAATGGGCACGATGATAATGCAAATTTGGATAAAAAGCAGCAAAAGCCGCGTAAGTCCGCTAAAGCCCAGCACCCGCGAGTCCGTCACGCCGCTAAAGATAAAAGTAACGATAAGCCCCATAAAAACTAGCATATAGATGAGAAACCAGCGCGAGCGCAGCGACTCGGCGACGTCTAGTTTGGCGATGAGTAGGAGGTTATTCACGGTCGCCTCCTTGCGTGATCGGCTCGTCTTTGATGATGCGGCCTAGATCCATCTCGACGTAGCGGTTTGACATACTCTGCACCTCATCAAGCCTGTGAGAGATGAAAACCAGAGTCTTTTCTCGCGCAAACTCGCCTAGTAGATCCATAAAATTTCGCCTGGCTTTGGGGTCTAAATTTGCCGTCGGCTCGTCAAACATCATGGCCTCGGTGTTTTTAGCAAAGGCGATTGCGATTAGCATTTTTTGCTTCATACCGCCCGAGAGCTTATAAAAGGGCTTGTGAAAGTTTCCTTTTAGATCAAGCTCCATTTTCTCGCAAAATTTCTCTATGTTTTCCTGCGCGACGCCCGAGCTTTTGCAGACGAACTCGCAAAGTTCTTTTAGGTTAAATTTAAGCGGCGGCGGCGTTTGCGGGACGAAAGATATCACGCTAAGGGCTTCTTTGCGCGCGGTAAATGGATCAAAGCCGTTTACTCGCACCTCGCCGCTGTTTGGCTTAAATTCGCCCAGGATTATGCGCATCAGCGAGCTTTTGCCGGCGCCGTTTTGCCCAAGTACGACCGTTTTTTGCCCCTTTTTTATGCTTAAATTTACGTTTTGAAGTATCTTTTGCGAGCCAAAAGCCTTGGTGATATCTTTTAATATTATCAAATTTATCCTTTTAGATGAACTTTTTAAAGCCGTTGTCAAATTTCAGCGCGTCGTGGTGGCACACGTCGATACAGCGCCCGCAAAGCGTGCAGTCGCCACCTACGAGACGAAATTCTTTTTTATTTTCGTCGCCGCCCATTTTAGCGTTTTTCTTCGTGATTTCTAATACGTGAGGCACGAGACAGGTATCGATGCAGACTAGGCAGTGGTCGCAGCGATCCTTGTTCCAGCTAATTTTAACGGCGTTGGTGCGGGTTAGTAGCGAGTACGTCGCGCCGATGGGGCAGACGTAGCGGCACCAGCCTCTGCGGGAGT
>JBQNAH010000030.1:0-13085 GCA_052170535.1 Campylobacter sp.
GACACTAGCTTCAAAACCAAATGGTGTTTGTGCTGCTAAATTTTGTAGCTCTAAGTAGAGTATCTATAAATCACTGAGCAAAAAGCACCTTTTATGAGACCCAAGATAGTCAAAAAGCTAACTTTTCTATTTCATAATATTTGTTCTATGCAATTTATTCCAAAGAGGTATAAAGTTCGCAAACTTTTTAGTGTTATGAGTGGCACGATTTTTCATAGGTATAAATTGTTGCTTCGGACTATATTTATGACTATTTGCATATTCGTTAATGCCACTAAGGAATTTTGGCATTTAAGCCATCTTGTGACTTAGACGTTCGGTACAAAACCTATTAGATGTTGCTACATAAATTCGTGAAAGCGATTGGACGACTCACGTCTATTCCAAAGCGTGGTAAAATCCACGGCTTATATGTCGAAAATTACAAAAGCCTAATAGGCGCAAGACTATAGATCCAATAAAAGAGTGGCTATATCACTTGCGCAAAGAAATGAATTTGACATCGGAACAAATAGTATGAGATTTTTATTTTAAGAAGCGAAAATCCAACTGGGTTAAGTAGTATAGCACGCAAATTACGCAAACAAGATAATTTACCGAGAATACGAGGAGATTTAAAGACTTTATCTTTCGAGATATTTTAAGAAATGCTTAGACAACTTAATTCATGGTAAATTTGGCGATTATTTTCTTAGATTGTAACCAAAAACTGATGAATGGAAATCATAAAATAGCCAATAAATTAGGCATTTAAATTTTATACGATGCTGTTTTGCGTCGTTTGTGGCGCAAACAGCATTGCCCCAACGGATCAAATTCTCCAAAATAGTATAAATTCTGCTATATTGACTTGTAAAGCTCTTGCGGTGGAATTTACTTTCTAGCGTATTTTGTTAGCTCGTTAATATGCCTAGTATTTATTTTCTTATCTTTTATGCGGAAGTTTTGTAAAATTTATGCAAATTTTAAGCAGATTTACCCGAACGAAGTTTGGTTCGGGTAAATTTAGGTTATTTTAGTTTTTCATACATTTTGCAGGAATTATCCCAATTATCTTTATACTCAGGTGACGCAACTTCAAAAAATTCAATCTTCATCTTACCCAAATCGCAAGCTTTTTTGTAGTATTGCGTAGCTTTAAATTTATCGCCATTATCGTGATAATACTCACCTAGATTACCGTACGCAATATACGAATTCCATTCTCCTACATCGCATGATTTTTTATAATATATAATACCCTTAGCTTTGTCTTCCTCTACGCCTTGTCCTTTGTAGTACATTTCTGCAATATTATTACAAGATGCCGAGTTGCTGCCGTCGCAAGACATAGTAAATAGTTCAATAGCTTTTTATAATCTTTTTCTACACCATAACCTTCGTAGTATATATAGCCTAGATTCGAGCGAGCAGTAAAAAATCCCTATCCTTTGTAATATTTTCATCTTCTTTACAAATTTTTTCTAGATAGTATCTAGTTTTTTTTCGTAATTTTTATCAAAACCGCTAGTTTTCATAACAAATCCTTGTCCTACCATGGTGCAGGACTTAGCATTCCAGCTCGCATTTTTGCTCTTCGGCTTCAATTAAAGCTTGAGGAGCTTTGAATGCGCAACCGCCAAGCATAACAAGGGTCGCCAAACCTAAAATGTTTTTTATTTTCTCTCCTTTAAAATAAATTTATTTAACGCATTATACCCCCCCCCCTTTTTTTTTTAAAATCACTAAATTTGTCATTGTTTTTTGATGTCAGATTTTATTTTCTTCCTTTTTATAAGGAAATTTGTTACAATTTCCTAAATTTTAAAGGCCAAAAATGCAGACCCTAAACGTGCTTTATCAAAATCCGCCAAAAAATGTCAAATTTATAAATAGAAAATTTGAGATCACGGCACCAAAAACATTGATAAAAGGAAGTATCGGAAGTGGCAAAACATCGCTAATGCTAAATTTTTTATCGTATTGTGAAAAAGAAGAATTTTTATACATAAATTTTGCCGATTTTCGTATCGAAAAAGATGAAATTTGGCTAAATTTACTAGATTTTTTAAGCCAAAATCCAAAAATAAAAATTTTAGCCATTGATGATTTTGAACCAAAATTTATTGAAAATTTAAAACCGATTTTGGAACTAAATTTGTCAAATTTTATCATTTCTACACGCTTTAAAAATCTAAATTTAATAGGTTTTGATGAGCTAAATTTGCATTTTTTGGACTACGAAGAATTTATCGCATTTTTTCAGAAAAAATTTGATCCACAAACGCTTTTGAGCCATTTTTTACTTCGCGGCAAAAGCCCATCATCTTGCTTTTGTGAAGCCGAAAATATCGCTATAAATTTGCAAAATACGCTAAAATCTTCACTTAGCGATTTGCAGCTTGCAACGCTAAAAGAATGCGCAAAAAATCAAGCGCAAAATGTGAGTATTTTTGAGATTTATAACGAGCTAAAACTTAAACGCAAAATTTCAAAAGATAGTGTGTATGCAGTACTTGCTGAGCTTGAAAATATCGGCATAATCAGCCTTTTGCAGAAATTTAATGAACCAAATGCGGCAAAAAAACTCTATTTCAATGATTTTGCTTTTAAGATGGCTTTAAGTTTTAAAAAGGATTTTAATAAAATTTTTAATAATACTGTTTTTGGCGAATTAAGTAAATTTAAAGAACAAATTTTTTATACAAAAGAGCTCGATTTTTTCCTTATAGAAAGGAAACTTGGTATTATTTGCAATCCGTTTGGGGACACGGATTTACTATTTTTGAAATTTAAAAAATTGCATTCTAATTTAAAAAATTTAGGGGTAAAAAAACTGCAAATGATAAGTATGGCAAATAGTGGCGAAAGTGCTATGCAAGGTATAAGATGTGAAATTATACCGTTTGGCCGATGGGCACTTGGCATAGATTTTTGAAATTTTTAAGAATTTAAACTTCTCTAAGTAAAAAACGTGTATAATACGCCGAAATTGGGGTTATAGCTCAGCTGGGAGAGCGCTTGAATGGCATTCAAGAGGTCGGCGGTTCGATCCCGCTTAACTCCACCATTTAAGCTACTTTTAAGCTTCTTTTGTTTCTTTTTACCTACTTTTAACTCCCATAAAATCGCACCTTTATAGGCTTTTTGTTTTCTTTTGCGATATATTATTTTCAAATAAATTGCGTAGTTATTAGCGTAGTAGATAATCAGTAGCGTAGTTTTTCTATAAAAAGGATTAGAATGACAAATATATCAAAGGCAAATTTGCTAGATAAAGATGTAAGAAACCTAGAAATTTTGCCAAAACAATACTAAAAGAAAGTCGGCAATCCAAAAGAGCTTTATATTTGGATTAATCCAAGCGGTATGAAAACTTTTTCAATAGAATATGAAAGAAATAAATTTAAAAAATAGGCGAGTTTAGGGAGGGTATTTATAGCGCAGCCGAAGCTAGACGAGATGCTACAAAAATTTTAAAAGAGTTAAACAACGGCAAAGATATAAATGCAATTATGGGCAATGATGAAAAATATCTCTATAAAGATTTATTTGATACATACATTAAACAAAAGGCTAAAAATGGCATAAGTAAAACTTATATTGCTAAAATTTCAAAACAACACCAAAATTATATCCTACCAAATTTTGGTAACAAAGATATAAAAACCATAAAATACACCGATCTTTTTGTTATTTTAAATGCTATTTTTAATCCAAACAATCCACGCACGAGCCGTTTAAAGACAATTCATCGCCTTATTACGATATTGATAAGGTCTTTGATTTAGCCCAGCGTGATGAGTATATTAAATATAATCCAGTCAAACAACTACATAGTGTTTTCAACCGCAAGTCGTTTTACACTTGATAAATTTGTAGATAACAGGCTTCCAGCCTTAACCGATAAAGAAAAAATCAAAGATTTTATCATAGATTTAAAGTACGATAACAGGCTCGATTTACAAACCAAAAGAGCAATTTATCTGCAAATTTTATGTGTCAATCGCCCAATAAATACTGCTAAAGCAAAGTGGGCTAATATTGATTTGACTGCTCAAATTTGGACTATCAAGGCAAACGAAATGAAAACAAAAACCGAACACTTAGTTGCTTTAAATTCTTATGTTTTAGATATATTAAACGAACAAAAACTTTTTAGTGGATTTAATAATGGTTTTGTATTTCCAGCTACAAATCAAGACGGACATTTGCACCGAGATAGCATAAGCAAAGCCATACGAAATTTAGGTAGCAAGAATAAATATAATGGCATTTCTTTACTTTGCGTGTAGTAAAGTTTTATAAAATATTTTAGTTGCGTAGGCGTTAATTCCTTTTCATCACTATCTTTATCGCCATACCAAGCTTTTTAAGCTCTAAATAGTTTTAGCAAACATATTCTTTTTGTGTATTAGCTCTTTTACTTTATCATTTAAATTTTCAAGTGTAATCTTTTCAGATACCAATTCAACAACTTGCTTTATGTTTTCCATAAAACCATAATTTTTATAAAGTAAAAATTCATTTTCATCATTATAATTTTTATTGATACGACTTTCGCTAATCATATCCAAGCTAAATTTTATATTTTCCTTTTCATCTTTTTTAAAATTTAGCTTATCAATGTATTTGTTTTTGCAGCGTTCTACGATTTTTAAAAACATATCTTTTTGCTCTTTGGTTAAAATATAATAATCCTCGTCATCTCTGATTGTTTCTAGTAACAATCTGTCTTTTGCTCTTGTGATAAATTTTCTATAATCTCCACCTTATATTGAGCTTCTTGTGCGTTTAAAAGCTCGTTTAGCTCGAAATTTTGACTTTTAAGCGTTTGGTTTTGAGCTTCAAGCTCAGCGATTTTTACCATTTTTTCATCTAGCTTGGTTAAATAATCTGTTTTAAATTTTTCTATCTCTTCTTTTGTGATTAGCTCTTTGTTTTTTATTTTTTGTCGATAACCACTGATTTATTGCTCTAATTTTGCATAATCAGCTCTATTTGCCCCGCTTTGCCTTAACTGCTCTCGTATCTGTTTATTGGTTGCATTTATCTCTTTTAAACTTGCTAAATCTACTTTTAAGCGTTCATTTTCTTTGACCCAAGATTGCTCTTTTAGTGCTTGTCGCTCACTCATTGCTTTATATTTAGCATATTCTTGGCGAGTTAAGTGCTTTGGTGGCTTTTGCCCTAGTGCTGCGTAATCTTTACCACGTTGCATTCTAGCTCATTTGCTACTAACGTCTGCAACTCCTTATTTATGCGGTATCTATCTTTTGATTTATAGCGGTTAATGCCTTGCTTATCTAGTGCAAAAAACTCGATATGGGCGTGCAAATTTGCATCAAAGATAAAATTTCCGTTTTCATCTTTTACTTTTTGTCTACTTTCATCAGCGATAAAATGCCCTTCATCGCAATGGATTGCAATTTGTATTGGCTCAAATCCGTAAATTTGCTCTATTTTAAAAGCTAAATTTTGCACGTCTTGCAATGAGTGATTTTCATTAATGGTAACGACTGCCGAAAAGTTCAAATTTTTAGTCTGGATTTTTTGATGAGTACGGTTAAAGTAATTTGCTACAGCTTCATCATAAAACTCATTAAATTTAGCATTTGTTTCACTGGCATTGCAAGAGTATTCATTAAATTTTTCAAGCTCTTTTACCAACATATTTTGCTTTATATTCAGGTTGTTCTTGTCTTGCATTGTGATTAAAAATATAAGGCTTTGTAGATTGGATATTAATGCAAGCCTTTACACTCTTTGTTTTATAATTAATATAGGCATAATTTTGCACTTTTGGCTCATAGATAATTTTTACCTTTTTAGCCTTCCACTCATTATCGTCAAGATAACTTCTTAATCGTTTCATTAATTTTTCTTTATTGGTTTATTTTTTAAGCCCTTGTGGTGCAAAAAATCTCATTTACACCCTTACTTCGTAAGAGCATCACTCGCTAATTCATCGTCACAAGGGCTTGAATTAGAAATTCTCTCATTTAACTTTGCAAAAAACTCATTTAGCTCATTATACTTTTTTGATAAATTTGTTAGTTTCTTTTTGTGCTCTTTTGTGAGTTTGTTTAGCTCTTTTTCGTAGTGTAGTTTTTTATTTTTTATCTTAACCTGTAAGGATAAAATTGCTTACGTTTAATGTTTAGGGATTTTATATTTTTATCTATGCTGTCTATGGTTAAATTTTGCATTATTTAGCTCCTTGTCCGAGAGATAAAAGCCACGCATTAATATCGCTTCTAAGATAGAAAATTCTTTTGCCTACTTTTGTAAATGGGATACTTTGCTCATTTTTGTAATTTTTCTTAATCGCATTTTGTTTTGAGCTCGTATGGTTATGCCAAATTCTGCTTCTAACCGGTGAGAAACTTAGAGATTTAAGAACTGCTTTTGGTCTTAGCCAAGCTCAATTTGGTGATAGAATAGGCATTACAAGGGGAAATATAGCTTTTTATGAAAATGATATAAATCTACTAAACAAAAGCGCAAAATATAAAATTTTACAAGCAACTGGCATAGGAGATGAGTATTTTGATACAGATATGCAGTTATGTGAAGCTTTTAGTAAATACGAGATAGATCCATCAAATTTAAAACTAAAATCACCAACTGATACCATAATAACTTTTCGTAATGGCATAAAAGACTTTGCAAACAATAGACAAATACCAAAATATCTTAGCACAAAGATAGAGTATTTAAAATTTATAGCACATTACGAAAATGCCGAGTGTGTTTTTGTGGATGTTATCGGCAAAGAAGTAGAACCACTGGCAAATAATGGAGATATTTTAGTAGTAGCACAAGATGAAAACTCAGAGAATGCAAACTGGATAATTGCAAAAATAGGCGATGATACGCTTATAAAGCAATATCTCCTTACTGGAAATGATGAAATTAGTTTAAAATCATTAAGTGATGATAGTTATAAATTTAGTAAAGCCGTTTTTGAAAAAGAAGTAAAAGTTTTAGGCATAATCAGATCTAAAATTTCAGTAGAAATTTTATAAATCAAATATAAATAACGTAGTAATTAACAAAGTTTAAAATTTAAAATGTTTGGCTTTTAATTCTCTCTTGTATTCAGCACCAAGCACTAAGATTTTTAACCAGATTTTATTAAGCCCGTGAAGTCCTTAAATATTATTCTCAAGGATAAGCCTTAATTTACAAACAGAGAACTTCACGGAAACATTTTAATGAAGTTTGAGAAATTATGCTCTGACTTCTTGGGGCGGGATTATGCAAGGACATAAAAATAATTTTAGAGAGCAATGCTCTCTAAAATCAGTGTAGTTCAGACCAAATTTTGCGCTTCCATAGATATGCAAAAAGACCAAAAATAAAGAAGTAGATCATTATATTCACTCCCAAATTTTCTCTTTCGGTCTTTTTATCATCACCGGCTTTTGTCATATACTCGACAACTTGATTTTCTGCTTGCATAGTCAAACCTACGCGTGGCATAGTCGTTCCCGGAAGCATTTTTTGAGTATCGTTTATAAATTTATGCAGATACTCATCGCCTTTTGATCTTATCATCATTGATAAATCTGGTGGATTTGAGCCCAGATAATTTGCTAAATTTACACGGTTGCTAGTAACATAATCTTTCTCATATTTCATATCGTGACACCTTTGACAAGCGTCGTGAAATACTTTTTGATCGCTAATTTGCTTTGGTGCAATTGATTTTAAATAAGCAACAATATCGCTTAACTCTTGGTTCATATCGCCACCTAGACCACTAAATTGAGGCATTGGATAAGGCTTTTCGTCGTTAAATTTGTGAGATAGTTTTAATGCCATGGTAGGATTTTTTATAACCGCAGCTAGGAATTTTTCATCATAAATTAGACCAGCTGTGCTCAAATCAGGCGGATTTACACCATAAGCTTCACTTGCAGTTTCAGCATCCATAGGGGCTGGGTTTTGTATAGCATCTACACCGTGGCAACCGATACAACCAGCATTTTCAAAAGCTTCTTTGCCACGAATAGCATCACCTTTTGCAAAATCTATCGTCTTAATTTCGTTCCAAAAGCTAGTGTATTCATCAAGTATACTTTGCGCCTCTTCTACCTCTTTTTGGGCAGATGCTGTCTTTTTATCATCTCCTAGCTTTTTTGTTTTTTCAAGCGCAACTTTTTTAGCTTCTAGGACAAATTTTGCTTGGTTGATGTCTTCCATCGCAAAGTCGTAGCTTGCGTCATTTACGTGAGGATGCATAACTGAATGAGCGTAAGGTTCAATACCCCAATACATAACTCCAGTAAGAAACGCTATGATTATAAAAATTTTTAACTCTTTCATTATTTTGCGCTCCTTTGCTCAAATTTTGTAATAATAGGCAAAACTACAAATAGCAAAATAAAAAATGCTATCGTAGAGTAAAATCCTATCCACGAATTTGAAATTCCAAGCGTTATGCCATCTGCTGGCAATTTACCAAATACAGTTAGAACTATCAAATCTATCACGAGTACCCAAAACCATACAAAAAAGGCTTTTCTTTCGTGAGCGGGTTTTACGACATCGCTTCTGTCTAAAATCGGCATAAAAAATAACGCTCCACCAGCGATCGCAAACGCTATAAGTCCGATATTGTAAGCTTTAAAGCCGAAAATATCAAAGAAAAATCCCCTTAAAATTTCATATTGCCATAAGAAATACCACTCTGGATATATATGTGGCGGTGTTTTTAGGGCATTACCCGGTTCAAAATTTATAGGATCCATCGCGAAGTTAAAGTGAAAACAGACCAAATAAAAGAAAAATACCATAAAAAAGCCGATATACATAAAATCTTTTGATAAAAATCCTGGCCAAAATGGAATGACTTTGGATTCAGATTTTTTACCGTTTAGATATTTGTCCGCTTCTATGTCAAAATCTATCTCTTCGCCACTTTCATTATTAACGTGCGGAACTCTAAGTGAGTAAAAATGCACCACGATAACAGCTAAAAGAACAAGCGGAAGTAAGCAAACGTGAAGCATAAAAAAGCGTGTCAAAGTAGGATCGCTAACGGCATAATCTCCTCTAATCCACTCGACAACTTGCTCGCCGATAACTGGAATTCCGCCGAATAAATTTGTTATAACCATTGCCGCCCAGTAGCTCATTTGCCCCCAAGGCAACATATATCCGCTAAAGGCTTCGGCTGAAAAAAGTATGAAAAGTAGCATACCGCTTATCCAGATTATCTCACGACCTTTTTTGTATGAACCGTAGTAAATTCCTGTAAAGGTGTGAATGTATATGATTAAAAATACAACAGATGCGGCAACTGCGTGGATATGACGCCACAGCCAACCGTATTCAACCTCTTTCATAATCGTGTAATTTACACTGTCAAATGCTAAATTTATGTCTGGTTTGTAATACATCACTAGCATAAAACCAGTAAATAACAAAAGCATAAAAAGAGTGGTTAGTATAACGCCCATAGCCCAAAGAAAATTTATATTTTTTGGTATCCAGTACTCACTCATCAAAACTTTAACGAGCTTTACTACGGCTAGTCTTTGATCAAGCCAATCAATAACTCCGGTCGATTTTCTAATGTGTGCCATATTTTCTCCTATGCTTTTGCCACGAGTTTTTCATACTCTGGACTTGTTTCGCCAAGAACGAGTTTAGTGCCATCGATCTTAAACGGAGGTATATCTAGCGGACGAGGTGGAGGACCAAAGGTATTAACACCATCTGTGTTAAATTCGCCACCATGACAGGCGCAAACGAATTGCTGTTTTGTTGGTTTCCATTCAGGGATACAGCCAAGATGAGTACACAAACCTATCGCAACCATATATCTGGCTCCATCTACAACGACATCTCGGTTGTCATTTGGAGCCATTGAAGGATCTTTTTTAAGTATGAAAATCGGTTTTTTACGCCACTCGATTTGACGCATTTCGCCATCTTTCATAGGACTAAGATCAACTGTGGTAAATCCAGCAGCCTTTACGCTTGGAAGCGGATCCCAGGTTTTTTTAACGGCTACCAAGGTTGCACCGCCTCCGACTGCGGCAACTGCACCAAAAGCAAGACCGATAAAATTTCGTCTTTCTTGTTTTACAGACATAGCTTTCCTTTCGGCTTTTTTACAAAATGCCTGATATTATAGCAAGATAAAAATTAAAAAATTATTTTTGGTCATTTATTTTTCAGTTTATATTTCGTTAAAAATATTATTCTAACATTTACTAATATGATAATCCACGATAAAATCATCGTTACAATCGTATGACTTAAAAAGTGATCTCCTAACGCCATTTTATATCCGCCAGTTATCCAGCCAAGTATTATGCCAATACCAAAAGAGATGAATTTATTTCGCCTGTTTCTAAATAAAAAACAACAAGACATAAAACAAAAGCCAATTGTCGCATGCCCTGCTGGAAAACAACGAGCGTGTTGTTTATCTTTAAAATTTGTATCGTATTTTTCAAAAATTTTTATATCTGGGAATTTGCCGTCAAAATGAGAGATTTGCGAGGGACAAGGCATATGAGTAAATTTCTTAAGAGCACCGATTGTTAGGGGGATTAAAATTGCGGATAATAATACAACCAAAAGTCGTTTTTTGTATCTTTTGATAAATTTATTTTTTCCAGCAAAAATCAGTGCCGTTAAAATAGCTAAGCATAATATTACCCCCCCCCTTAAAGCCATCGTATAAGATAAATTTAAGCACTGGCTCTTTTTTATTGATTAGCCACGTTTTATTTTCAAAATCATAAAATTTTTCTTGTACGGTTATGTCGAAATTTGTAAAATAAAACAGCAAAATCGTAAGAATAAGGAAGATAAGGCAGATTAGGGTTTGATTAATTATTAATCTTCGCATCATTTAAAATATCCAATTTTTTATCGTAAATTTCTGTCTGAACCTCAAAAATTCCAAGTAAAGTGTGAAATAAGTTATCGTGTGAAAATTCGCGGTCTTTGTATGATTTTAGTTTTTCAATATCGTATTTTTTTCTAATCTCGCCATCACCAAACCACATTATCGAGCCGATATGCTTTTGCTCTTTTGGCGCAAAAAAATAAGGCATGCCGTGTAGATAAATGCCGCCTTCGCCTAAGCTTTCGCCGTGATCGCTCATATAAATCATCGCCGTTTTATACTCTTTTTGATATTGTTTTAAGAAATTTATAACTTTTGCAAGAAAGGCGTCTGTGTATAAAATGGCGTTATCGTAAGCGTTTGAAATTTCTTCTCTAGTGCATTTTTCTAGCTCGTTGCTTTGGCAGTTCGGAGTAAAAATTTCATATTCTTTTGGGTATCTTTTGTAATACGCCGGACCGTGATTGCCCATTTGGTGAAGCACTATCAAAACGCTTTTATCGCCACTTTGTTTTACAAATTCATCAAGTCCTATTATCATTCCTTCATCGCGACATTCTGGCGTGCAGATACTGTTTTTATCGCCACTTTTGTAATCTTCATAAGGCAGTCTTAACGCAACTCCTTTTGAATCGGAATTATTATCACGCCACAAAATATTTACTTTTTGCGTTGAATTTAAAATATCCAAAACATTTTGCGTATATGCGGCTTTTTCGTGGCTAAATTTATCTCTTGTGAAAATCGAAAACATACAAGGGACGCTGTGTGCGGTTGAAGTCCCGCAAGAAAACGTATTTGAAAGGCTGATTACGTCTTCTTTTTCAAGTAATGGATTTGTATTTTTTGAGTAGCCGTTTAAGGAAAATCTATCGGCTCTTGCAGCTTCTCCGACGACCATTATGACTAGCTCTTTTTGCTCGCTTGGCAATTTGTTTATTTGCGCGTCTTGTGCTATTTTGGTGATGGAATTTGGAGCTTTATGAACGGACTTTGCTACGAAATTTCCGATACTGTAAATCCAGTAGGTCGGATTTGTATAATACCTAAGCGGTTTATGCTCTCTAAAAAACGATGTGTAAAATTTACTAAAACTAAAAATTACAGCCAAAATAAGAGCAAGACAGATTAAAATCGACTTTAATTTGCTAAAAATTTCAGCTTTTAGCGGATTTTCTTTCAGTTTTGTTTTATAAATGAAAAATGATGGCAAAAATCCCAAAATCACCAAATACAGAGCAAATTTAACGCTCATTAAGTCAAGAGATTCGTTTAAATTTGTCTGAAAAATATTTCTTAGCATTTCAGTATCGATTACGATACTAAATTTATCCATAAAATAAGCTGTCGCGGACGAGATTAAAAACGTGGTTATCAAAACTGCTTTGGTTGTAAAACGTGAGCTTAAAAGTGTAAAAAATATCGTTAAAAACGCACTTAAAACTACCGCAACCGAGCCTATATAAACTAAATTTTTAGCACTAAGTCCATAAGTTTGAAATGTTTTTTCAAAAAATGTAAAGTTGTAGAAAAGCGTGAAAAATACCGACGAAAGGATTATTAATTTCTGTTGTGAAAGTTTCATTTTTCAGCCTTTTTGACACAATTATCATATAAGAAAATTAATATAAATGCCTCTATATTATAAAACATTTACATTAATTTTTAGGAAAGTATAGCATATTTTTTGCATTCTAAAATACTAAAATAAAAATCAATAATTACAAAAGATAATTTGATAGCATGAATAATAAATCATTGTATAACACATTTTTAATTATATCTGCAAATTTAACAGTAATGAGAAAATTATAATTTTTTAGAACATTTTGCATAAGTGATGCAAAATAAATTATCATAAAAAGACTATAAAATTTCTTCAAAGTTATTTGGATTTAAAGATTATAGCCAAATACAGAATTAAGGAATAACAGTTGAAGATTTGGAAGCAAAATTTCCATTCTAGGACTAAGATATTTTTAGATATTATTTAGATTGGTTATAAAAAGCTTGCTAAATGCATTTTTTGTTTAAAGACGATTGTATGCAAACACCAAATTTGCAAACTCATTAAGTCCAACAACGCTAAGTTTTAGGTAGTTATTACGTGTTGGCATTTTTGAATAAGTGGAGTTTGCTATAAAGCTTTTACGACCATTGTAAAATTTATTTATGGCTGGCAACTTTAAAAATTTAACCTTTAAACCCCAAAGCCTAAAAGCTATATCATCTTTTT
>JBQNAH010000031.1:0-12925 GCA_052170535.1 Campylobacter sp.
GTAGTAACCGGCAATGATAATCAAATCAAAATGCCCGGTAGCGACTATCGAAATCATGATGTAAGCATTAGCAACTCTAACTTAACTATAGATGCTGGTCTTATAGCAAAAGGTAAAATCGGCGTTTCGCAATCTACTTTACAAGTAAAAGGAAAAACCCAAATAGATGGTATGAATAAAAAGGATTTTGCAGGCCTTGATGTCCTAAGAAATTCAAAAGCAACTTTTGAAAAAGACGTAGAGATAATGCAAAAAGGCAACCTTAATATCGACAAAGGCTCAGAAGTAAGCATTAAAGGAAATCTAGACATAAAAACAAATGCCGATGTTAGAAACAAAGGCACTTTAACCGTTGAAGGCGATACTACGCTTACAGGAACACAAAACGGTGGTTCGGTTAATATCGAAACCGAAAACGGTGCGACAACGACTTTTAATAAAAATGTTACTTTAAATTTGGCTGAACTTAGTAATAATGAAAATTCCAAAGTAACTATAAAAGGAAATTTAACTCTAACTGACAGCGATGTGCAGCTAGGAGATGGCACACAAGTTAATGTTACTGGAAATTTAACTAACAAATCAACCGGCAAGACATTTGAGGCTGGCGAAAAACCGAGTATAAATTTTGACACAACGAGTTCGCTTAAAGTGGGCGGAAATTTCACAAACGAAGGAGCTTTGGCATACGGCACAGATAGTAGCGGTAAATTCGCTAAAATTTCAGTGCAAGGCACAACAAAACTAAAAGATACTACTTGGCTAGCTCTTTACCAAGATGAACACAAAGCCGCCAGTGGCGACAGCTACGACTTTACTCAGGGCGTAAGCGGCACAGAGCTCATAGAAAGTAAAGGCGGTATAGATCAAGCCATAGATGAGAGCAAAATCGATGTTTATTACGCCGATAAGAACAACCCAAAAGCCGATAAAAATGGACTTGTAAAATACGATAAAAACTTCATCGGCGCAAAAACCTATCTAAGCGATGACAAAACAAAATTGCTAGTCAAAATCGGACTTTCAAAATTAGCCGAAGATAAACCGGTAAATGAAAAAATCGCAAGTGTCGCAGAAGCGGCGCAAAAAGCAGGCGTAAATATCGGTCAAAGAGAGCTAGACATCATCGCATCACTCTTTGGGCTAGGCGATACGAGTGGCAAGGGCAACAGCGAAGCGACGGTGGAAACATTTAAACTAGCCAATAAAGCCTCAACGGGCGACGCAAGCGCGGCTAACGTGATAAAACAAACCGCTGTTGGCATTGAAAAGAATTCCGAACTCGTAGCATCAACGGCTAACGACACGATAAATACGTTTAGCTCTGCAACCAAATCAGAAGTCGGCAAAAGGGTGGCAACTATCTCGACTAGAACGCCTAGCTCAAAGCTAGCTAGTTTCATAAATTCGCTAAACGGACAAAAATTCGCCGACAACGGCGACACGACGCTAAGAGCGATGATGGCAGACGAAATGGCCGAATACGTAAATTCGTTCTATTTTAACGCGCTTGCGGCAAAGGGTAAATTTAAAAATGGCACCGATCCTAAAATTTACGGCGGAATTTTTGGCTACGATAGACGAATAGATGATGTTTTGGTGGGCGGATATTTCTCTTACACTAACTCAAAAACCAAAGTTATGCAGATAAAATCTAACGTTTATGAGCTAGGAATTTACTCAAAATATTACTTGGGCGAAAACGAAATAGGATTTAGCCTAGCCAGCGGATACGGCAAAAACAAGCTAAACTACGCTCAAAATATCCTTGGCAAAAATGTAGCGTTAGACGCCAAATTTAACTCAAAATATTTTGACGTGCAAGCTGATTACGGATATAGATTTGCACTAAATGATAAAGCTTCTATAAAGCCTTACGTCGCGCTTGAATATTTAGGCACAACAACCGACGCTTACAGCACAAAAACAGCTCGTGGAGCGAATTTTCAAGACTTTGGCAAAAATACTAGCAAGAATTTAAAAGCTAAAATCGGCGCGGAAAGCGTGGCAAATTTTGACAAATTTAGCCTTTATGCCGACGCGAAAATTAAGCGCGATCTAAGCAAAGACGACGGCGAGACAAGAATCAATTTTGCCGGCTCAAAAAATGGCTTTGTAACCAAAGGCGAGAATAAAAAGCATACTAATTTTGCGCTAGATTTGGGATCGAGCGTGAATTTAAGCAAGCATTTTAGCGCAAATATTAATTTCGGTGTCGATGCGAATAATGACGATAAAATTTACAGCACAAGCTTAGGTTTGGCTTATAAATTTTAACTTTTAATCAGATCGCAAACTTCAAATTCGGTCAAATTTGTCTAAATGTATGAATTTGACCGACATTTTCTTGCAAAATAATTGTTTTGGAATTTTAAATTTGTATAAATTTAACTAGCCAATTCTTAACAACGAGCCCGTGCGCGAAATCTTTTTTGCAATAATTTATGTTAATTTGCGAATAAATATTTGGGCTTAAAATTAGGATTGTGAAATTTACTTTTTTGAAATAATAGACGTTCGCTACTTGTATTGAACTAAACTAGTGCTTAAATTTAGTCAAATTTTGAATTAAAATTGAAAATTTACAAAACTTGCAAATTTTGCACTCTTACTAAATCGGACAGCCAAATTTGAGTGATTTTTCAAGCATTTTAGCTTTTGTAAATCTTTTTCATTGACAAAAACACTATACAATCGAATTACGATAACATTATAAAACTCCATTATCAAAATCAGGTATTGACAAAGGTCTTAAAATCTATTTTAGGTCAAATTTAATTATTTATTTTCTAATTTCTCACGCAATAGCACTTCAAATTTGCCAAAATCTGGTAAATTTAGACTGCTTTGGCGTTGTTTTTTGCCCCACATTGATTCAGGAAAAAAGCTATCATTTTCAAACCTAGCCATAACGTGAAAATGCACCCTTGGCACGTAATTTGCAAAACTTGCGATATTTATTTTTGTTGGATTATAAAACTCTCTCATTGTTTTTTCAACTATCAAAATCACTTCAAATAGCATTTTTTGGGTATTTTCATCACAGTCGGTTAGTTCTACAAAAGGTTTTTGGGTAAAAATTTTAACCCAAGGTATTTCGCTAACTTCGCGTTGGATAAACAAAATATCATCTTCAAAAATCATTTTTAGCCCCTTTATTTAGGGATATTTTAGCCAAAATTGATTTTTAAACAAATAAAAATTATACTTTACAAAAAGGAAAATTTATGAAGATAGCAATCGCGGTTTTTGATAGAGTAAATTTGGTTAGTTTGGCTAAAATTTTATACGCTTTGCACGATTTTGAAGGCTCTTGCAAGGTTGATGTATGCTCTTTTAAGAGCGATATAATCGACGAATACGGGCTAAAAATTGCGCCTGGAATTTACGGCGAGAGTTTGTTTGGATACGACGTGCTTGTTGTTCCAGATGGCGTTGGAGCTTTGGCGGCAAGATATGATGAAATTTTTTTAAGTTGGATTAGAAGCGCTAGTAGAACTAAGCTTAAAATCGGACTCGATCTTGGCTCTTTGGTGCTTGGTGGGGCGGGATTTTTAGATGGTAAAATAGCTTGTGTTAGAGCTGGATATAAAAATGCGCTTAAAGAGTATTGTGAATTTTCAGATGTTTTGTTTTCTCAAAGCGATGATGTCATTACGATAAGCGAATTTAATGATAACACTAAGATAAAATTAAGTGGAATTTTAGCAAATTGTTAAATAAAGCGACTATTTTAAGTCGCTTTAAGTTTATTCAACAGTAACGGATTTTGCTAGGTTGCGTGGCATATCTACGTTGTTTCCAAGTCGGACAGCTATTTCAAGCGCAAAAATTTGAAGTATTATCATCATTTCAAAAAATTCGCTCATATAGTGATTTTGCGGGCTAGTTTTTATAAAATCATCACTTAGCTCAAATTCTTCTGGGCTGATGGCTAGTATATACGCATCGCGCGCAGCAAGCTCTTCGACGTTACTTTTTGTTTTTTCGTAAAGCAAATTTCGTGGCATTAGAGCTATGGTAAAAAGTTTCTCGTCAGCTAGTGCGATAGGACCGTGCTTCATTTCTCCACTTGGATAGCCTTCGGCGTGTAGGTAAGAAATTTCTTTTAATTTTAAAGCGCCTTCAAGTGCTAGCGGATAAAAAATATCGCGACCGATGAAGAAAAATCCGTGTCCGTGAAGATAATGTTTGGCTAAACGTCTTATTTTTTCTTGCAAATTCGTGTTGATATTTAAAATTTGCGGAATGTGAAGAATGGTTTTGATTTCATTTTCTAGCTCGCTTGCGTTTATGCTCTGTTTTGCAGTTGCTATTTGCAAAACAAGCATCCAAAGTGTTATGATTTGCGTTGAAAACGCCTTTGTACTAGCCACTCCTTTTTCTATGCCAGCACGCGTTAGTAGCGTAGTATCGGCTAAACGGACGATTGATGAGTTATCGACATTGCAGATAGCTAGCGTTTTTAATCCAGCTTCTTTTGCGATTTTAAGCGCTTCTAAAGTATCAGCTGTTTCTCCGCTTTGCGAGATTACGACAAATAAAGAGTTTTTGTTTAGTTTTGGCAATCTGTAACGAAATTCACTTGCTATTTCGACTTTGGCTCTGATGTTGGCTATTCGCTCAAACAGATAAGTCGACGCCAAAGCCGCGTGATAGCTCGTTCCGCAAGCACACAAGATGACATCGTCAATATCTTTTAAATTATTCTCATCAAGCCCTTCAAGCGTTACTTTGCCGTTTTTTATGCGCCCCATAAGAGTTTCGGAAACGACCGATGCTTGTTCGTAAATTTCTTTTTCCATAAAAAATTTATAGCCCTCTTTTTGCGCGTAATTCCTATCTTGCGGAAGCGGTTTGAACGTCGGATTTTGCTTTTTTTCGTCTTTGTAAATTTCTATTTCATCTGCGCTTACAAAGCCGTATGTTTTATCGTCTAAATACGTAACTTCCTTTGCTATGCCGATAAGTGGCGCGTCTGAAGAGGCGAAATACAACTCGTTTTTATCGTTTTTTCCTATCGCCATTGGTGCGGCGTCTTTTGCAAAGAAAATCTTCCCAGGTGCGAGTTTAGTTATAAGTAGTGTCGCATAAGCTCCGCGAAGCCTTCTTATCGTTGCTTCGTAGGCTTTAAATGGCTCTTTTATGGTCTTTAAATTCTCTTCAAAAAGATGAACGATGACTTCCGTATCGGTTTGACTTAGAAATTTTACACCTTTTGCTTCAAGCTCGTTTTTTATCTCTTTGTAGTTTTCGATTATGCCGTTATGCACTACAAAGCTAAATTCTCCAAGGTGCGGATGCGCGTTTATCTCTGTTGGTTTTCCGTGCGTTGCCCAGCGCGTATGTCCTATTGCAACCCCAAGCCCATTTGAGCTGAAATTTTTCGTTTTTTCGGCTAGATTATCCAGCTTGCCGACTGCTTTAAAATACTCGATTTTTTCATCGCTCATTACCGCCATTCCAGCACTATCGTATCCGCGATATTCCAGCTCTTTAAGTCCGTTTATTATGATATTTTTTTTCTCTTCATTGCCTATATAGCCAACTATTCCGCACATTTTTACTCGCTTTCTAGTAGATTTAAAATTTCATCAAACCGCACATCATCGCGTTTTTGTATCAGCAATAAATTTCTCGTGCGATTTTTTATCGTTTGAATTCTTGCGTTTGCTATTTTCACATTAAATTCCTTAAAAATCCCCAAAACATAGCCCATCAGACCGCGCTGATCTTTTGCGTTTATGCCAAGTTTTGCGTATTCGTTGCAATGCTCGGGGTCGAAATTTAGCTCGCCTTTTAAAATTACGGGCTTTTTTAGCTCGACATTATCTTTACTTTTTAGCGACGTTTTTATCAAATCTTTTAGGGTTTGCAACTCTGTTGTTTTTGCGTTTTTGTTAAATTCTAATTTGACGTAAAATTTATTATCAAACAGTTCGAAAATTTCCATAAACGCTAAGTCAAAATGCACTAAAACCGACAATAAAGCTGGCAAATTCGGATAAGTCGTGGCGAAAATTTCAATGTTTAAATTTTGCTGATTTTTTACATCGATTTTTAAATTTTGCACCTCGTCGGCTATTTTGGCGACTTTTACGATGTCTGCTGGCGGATATTTTATGAAAAGCAAATTTGATGGTATTGCAAAAATTTTCTCTTTTAAGCTGTCATTAAGCGGAATAAATTCTCTATGCCTTGCGATACTTTGCTCTTTTTTTACGCGCCTTGTAGCTTCATCGAGTAAATTTTCATCATCAAAACTTTGAATGCAAATTTCGTAAAATTCTCTTAAAAGCTTAGCTAAATACGAGGTATAAAGTTTTTCATCAGTTGCGTTTATTACGCAATAAGTTATAATGTAAAGCAATTTTAACGTTTTTTTATCGCCAAGTTTTGATATAAAGCTAAAAATCGTGCGCTGATCGTAGATATTTTCGCGGTTTGCCACGTTATTCATAAGTGTGTGGTAACGTATAAGTAAAACGCCGATATTTACAGCTTTTTGGCTTAAATTTAGCTTCGTTGCGTATGCTCTAAAGATATTTGATCCCACTATCTCGTGTTCTCCGCCAAGCCCCTTGCCCGCGTCGTGAAGCAAAGCGACTAGTTTTATCATCAGCTTTCCTTCTTTACAAAGCTCGTCGTATAGTGATTTTATAAATTTATCCTTAATGTTTTCAAGATATTTTACGCTCAAAACACAGTGTTCATCTACGGTAAATTTATGGTATCCGTCAAATTCAGCTAAATGATTAACGTGCTCAAGTGGTTTTACGATCTTTAGCAAAACTTCTGCATCAAGTAGCGCTTTTACGATGGCAAAACTATTCTTTTTTTGTAAAATTTTAACAAATTTTGGTATTGCAAGCTCCAATTCGTCCTTTTCGATAATAGCGCGTTTGATGTAAAAAATCGTGGTTATGTCGAATTTGTAATTAATATCGTTTAGATTGACTAAATTTTCAAGCACATTTGAAATCGGCTCGTTTTTCTTGTGAAGCGGCGTGTAAATTGTATTTTCTATCCTATAAAAGCCGTTATTTAATCTAGCTACTTTTAGCTCTTTTTTTGTAAAACCGCTTTGAAATTTACTTTTGTAAAAGCAAGCGAGCAAAAATCTGGAAAAAAGAGCGACAGTGTGCATGCAAGAGAATAATTTTTGTGAAATTATGCTATCGGTTTCTTGTGTTTTTTTAGATTTTATTTGCATTAAATTTGTAATTTGTTGTATTTTTGTTGGATCAAAAACATCTGAATTTGTTGATAAATTTTGAGCCGATTTGACGCATAAAATGAAATCTATCGCCAAATTTAACGTGCTAAATTCTTTTTCGTCGATGAATTTTAACACTTGAGTTTTAAAGCCGATTTTATTATCAAAACCGTTTAAAGCGCAATTTAAATAGTAAATATCGTTCGTGCCACCAAAATCGTTTTTAATATCTGGTTCTTGTTTGATATTTTTTATTTCATTAAACGCGCCAAGCATTTTGGCGTAAAATTTCAGATTTTCTTGTTTGTTAAATTCTCTCGTTTTGTAAATCTCGCTTCTAGCCATTTTATACATCGTTTTTGAGCCGCAAATGTATCTTATCGTGCTTAGCGAAGCTTTGGCTTTGTGGTCGTTTTTACACTCTTTAAATATATTTTCAAGCTCGTAAATTTTGATATTTAATTTCAAATTAGAATTTTCTAGTTTTGAAACGAGTTGCTTTAAGATAAATTTTATATTAAAGCCAGAATTGCTTTTATAAGCGATTAGAATTTCCAGAATTGAACTCGTTGAAATAATGTTGTTGGCGTATTTTTCGGTTGCTATGATGCAAAGTGGTAAATTTTCATATTCGGGCAAAAAATCGGCGAAAATTTCATCAAGTGTTTTCGTAAAATAATCTTTTATAACCTCATCGCTTTGCTTTGCTATGAAATTTGCAAAATATTTACCTTGTAACTTTTTTAACTGCGGAATTAGAAAATTTTCATCTAAAATCCTTTCGTTTTTTTGTCTAAAAGCCACGTTTTTACGACCACCTTTTTGAAAAAATAGCCAATAATACTAAATTTTTGCAAAAACAAAGCTTTTTTTACATATAATCAGGAATTATTTTTACAAAATTGGATTATCAAAATTGACAAATTTAATAGAAAAATTACATTCGCAAGAGCGTTTAAATTTCGATGAATGTGTAAAACTTTATGAGCTTGATTTATTTACGCTCGGCAAATTTGCAAACGCAAAAAGACGAGCAATACACGGAAAAAAGGTATTTTTTAATATCAACCGTCATATAAATCCTACGAATATTTGCTCTGATGTTTGTAAATTTTGCGCCTTTTCCGCAAATCGCAAAAATCCAAATCCTTATATAATGACTCACGATGAAATTTTAAAAATCGTTGAAAATAGCGCAAAAAACGGCACAAAAGAGATTCATATCGTTTCAGCGCATAACAAAGACACTTCGTGGCAATGGTATTTGGAAATTTTTAAAAAGATTAAAAGCTCCTTTCCACAGCTTCACGTCAAGGCTATGACTGCTGCGGAAGTTGATTTTTTATCAAGACGACACGGTATGAGTTATGAAGAAGTCATCGATAAAATGGTTGAATATGGTGTCGATAGTATGCCAGGGGGTGGGGCTGAAATTTTCGATGAAAATATAAGGGCTAAAATTTGCAAGGGAAAGGTTGATTCTAAAAACTGGCTTAAAATTCATAGAATTTGGCACGAGCATGGCAAAGAAAGCAACGCCACAATGCTTTTTGGACACATTGAAAATAGAGAGCACAGGATAGATCATATGCTTAGAATTCGTGATTTGCAGGATATTACGGGCGGATTTAACGCCTTTATCCCGCTTGTTTATCAAAAAGAGAATAATTATTTAAAAGTTGAAAAATATCCAGGCTCTGCTGAAATTTTAAAAACTTTTGCAATATCTCGCTTGGTTCTTGATAACGTGGCTCATATAAAATCGTATTGGGCGACTTCTACTATAAATTTAGCTATGGTTGCGCAAGAATTTGGTGCTGATGATTTGGACGGGACGATACAAAAAGAGAGTATTCAAAGTGCGGCCGGTGCAAAATCAGCAAATGGAATGAGATTAAAGGACTTTTTGGACTTGATACAGACTGCTGGTTTTACGCCTGTTGAACGTGATAGTTTGTATAATGAGTTAAAAATTTATGATTAAGGAGAAATGATGGACTTTTTTAAGTTAAAAGAGCACGGCAGTAGCGTTAAACAAGAGTTAAACGCGGGTCTAACTACTTTTTTAACGATGGCTTATATAGTGCCAACAAATGCGATAATAATGAGCAAAACTGGCATGCCTATGGAGGCGCTCATTACTGTAACGGCATTGGTTACGATAATTGCCACGGTTTTAAACGGACTTTGGGCAAATACACCAGTTGCGATGAGCGTTGGAATGGGGCTTAACGCTTATTTTACGTTCGGACTTGTTCTTGGAATGAAAGTGCCTTGGCAGACGGCTTTGGGTGTTGTATTTATTTCTGGTATTATTTTTGTTGTTTTGTCTTTTACAAATTTTAGAATTTGGATTTTAAACTCCATTCCAATCGATATTAGACGCGCGATAAGTGCTGGTATCGGGACGTTTATAGCATTTGTTGGTTTGCAGCAAATGGGTATAGTGGTAAATAATGACGCGGTGCTTGTCGGGCTTGGAAATTTAAAAGATCCTAACGTTATTTTGGGCTTTGTTGGTCTATTTTTGGTTTTTGCCTTTTGGGCTTGGAGAGTTAAAGGCGCATTTATAGTAGCTGTTTTGCTGACATCAATAATTGGCTGGATTATAGGAATTTCGCCTTATCCGAGCGAATTTGTATCATTGCCAGCTTCAATATCGCCAATATTTCTTGAATTAGATATTATCAGTGCGTTTTCATTTGCTCTTTTGCCAGTTATTATTACATTTTTTGTAACAGATTTGTTTGACTCGGTTGGAACGCTAGCTGGTGTTGGAAATAGGGCTAAAATTTTTGATGATAGCAAAGGTGTTGAAAAGCTTGAAAAAACTCTTGAAGCCGATGCTGTCGCTACTGTTGGTGGTTCTTTGCTTGGAGTTAGCACTACAACGGCATTTGCTGAAAGCGCTAGTGGCGTGGAAGAGGGCGGTAGAACTGGGCTTACGGCTGTTTTTACGGCTATGTTCTTTTTGCTTACGCTTTTTATGTTGCCACTTTTTAAAGCCATTCCTGCCAATGCCATATATCCAGTGCTCGTAATGGTCGGTGTTTTGATGTTTTCCGAGCTTGGTGAGATAAATTTTAAAGATCCTGCCATAGCTGTTGCGTCCTTTTTGATAGTCGTGCTTATGCCACTTACTTATTCGATAACGACTGGACTTTCATTTGGTTTTACGGCTTATCTTATAGTCAGGCTTTTAAGGAGAGAATTTGATAAGATAAATGTCGGAGTTGTGGCACTTGCGCTGATTAGTTTTATTGTATTTTTGATTCATTAAAGGAGATGTATGATATTTTATGGTTATGACGAATTTCAAAATGATGTTAAAGTGATGGCTAGGCAAATAAATGATACTTTTACGCCAGATGTAATACTAGCTATAGCTCGTGGCGGGCTTACTTTGGGGCACTCGCTAGCCGTTGCTTTGGATAACAGAAATCTTTTTACGCTAAATTCTATCCATTACGAAGATACGCAAAAACTTGATACGATCAAAATTTTTAACATTCCAGATTTAAGTAAATTTAAAAAAATCTTGCTTGTTGATGACATCATAGATAGCGGAGAAAGCATGAGTGAGATTAAAAAGGAGCTTTTAAGAATTTACCCACATATTGACTTAAAAATCGCTTCGGTTTTTTATAAGCAAAAGGCATTGATACAGCCTGATTATAAGATAAAAGAGGCGACCGAGTGGGTTGAATTTTTCTGGGATATACGTATATAAGAGCGCAAATGCAAAGAGTAAAAGTTAGCTCAGAGTTCTTCTTTCTCTTTGTAATCTGTCTGTTTGATCTGCTTTTTTTGCTTTATTATATAAAAAATATCAGCATTAGCTACCACGAAGCTGATATTTTTTATCACTCTTTTAAAATTTCAGGCATTTTGTCAAGATTTTTTGTGTCTATTTTTGGACAAAATGACTATATTCTGCGGCTTCCATTTTTGATTTTGCATATTTTAAACGTAATTTTCCTTTACAAAATTTCAAAATTTATCATCAAACGCAAATTTGATAGAATAGTCAGCGTTTTGATCTTTATCTTGCTTCCGTCCGTTATGGCTTCGGCAATTTTAGTAAATGATGCCGGTGTAATTATGTTTTTTGTTTTACTAAGTATTTACTTTTATAAAAATGGAAATTTAAACTTTTTTTATGCCACTTTGTTTATTTTGCCATTTATTAGCGGTTCGTTTTTGATATATTTTTTGTCTATTTTTGCTTTTGGAATTTATAAAAAAGACGCGAAACTATCTTGGATTGCGGGACTGCTTTGCTGTGCATGTTTTTATTTTTACGGTTTTGAGGCAAGCGGCAAACCACGCGGATATTTTCTTGATACGATTAGTATTTTTGCGATTTCATTTTCACCTTTTATTTTTATTTACTTTGTATATACTATTTATAGAATTTGGATTAAAAAAAGCAAAGATCTGCTATGGTTTGTTTGTATGATTTCTTTTTTGCTTTGTCTTGTTCTTTCGATTAGACAAAAGCCGGTTTTGGAAGATTTTTTACCATTTTGCGTTTTAGTAACTCCGCTTATGGTTAGGTCTTTTTTTAGTTCTTATCGTGTTAGGTTGCCTGTATTTAGGCGTTCGTATAAAATTTTAGCCGCATTTTCTGTTGCGCCTTTGATTGTTGGTTTTTGTGCGTTACTTTTAAGCGATCAAATTTACAAATTTATCTCTGATCCGACCATTCATTTTGCCTATAAATACGGCGTTGTAAAGGAGTTGGCTTGCGAGCTTAAAGGGCAAAATATAAATAAAATTTCTACTAGCGATGAACGTTTGGCACTTAGATTGAAATTTTATGGCATTGAAAATAGCTTAAATGCACCTAAATTAATTCAAATTGATGACTTAAATGGTGGAAATTTGACGCTTAAAAAGGTCGGAGTTACGATAGCTAGGTTTGATTTACAAAGATGAAACTGGCTTTTACTTTGCTTGAATTGGTTGTTGTGATTGTTTTGATCGGTATTTTAAGCTCGGTTGCGATATGGAAATTTAAAGCAGATAAGCTAGTTGAAGCCACAGATCAAGTTGTTTCACACATACGCTATACTCAACATTTGGCGATGCAGGATAATAAATTTAAGGTTAGAGCACGAAATGGCGAGGTTAGCAAATGGTATAGACAGCGGTGGAATTTGGCGTTTAATGAAACAAAAGATATATGCGGTCAAAATAAAAAAAGTTGGAAATACACCGTTTTTTATGATATTGATAGTAAAAAACCAAATGAATTTTCTGGGAATTTAAATTCCAACAAAGAGGTTGCAAAAGATCCGGCGAATAATTCTAAATTTTTAAGTGCTGGATGGAGCGGAATTTCAAAAGAGGATTGTGAGCAGACTAGTCAAAAATTTAATTTAGGTAAAATTTTTGGTATCATTGATGTTAAATTTAGTAAAAATTGTGGCAACAGAGCCAAAACACTGTCTTTTGACGAATTTGGACGACCTATGCAACCTGTAACAGCAACTGGAAATGGAGGAGCTCAAAGAGGTTATGATAAAATTTTGCTAAAAAGATGCGAAATAACGTTAAAAACAGATTCAAAACAATCAATTATAAGCATTGAACCAATTACTGGATTTTTATCTGTAAAATATATTTCTACAAAATAATTTTTAAATTTGGCGTTTTTAATCTCCCTTTAAGCATTACACTTGTATAATTCGAGCTCACGAATTGAGG
>JBQNAH010000032.1:0-12271 GCA_052170535.1 Campylobacter sp.
AGTGGTGAAGTTGTGAGGAATAATATTGGGGAATTGGATTAGGGGAAGTTGTAGGTGAAGTTGATGGGTAATGCTTTTAGGACTTGATCTTAAAAGCATTGTTTTTAAACTAAATTTACCGTTTTTACCACCGTTTTATGTCAAAATCGATAAAATAAACAAAAACGAAATGGTCTAATGGATATAATTTTATTTTTTGAATATGTCGGTATGGCATCGGCTGCACTAAGTGGGTTTTTGTTTGCGATTAAAAAAGGCTGTGATTGGCTTGGAATTTTCATAGCTGCGTTTTTGACGGCTCTTGGCGGTGGTATTATGCGCGATATGCTCGTTTGCAGACCTGTTTATAGCTTTACGCACTACATGCCAATTCTTATAGTGATTTTTATGCTTTTTTTATCATATAACTTACATTTGCATTCAAGACGCGATGGGTTGGAGAAAAAATTTATATTTATTTTTGCCGACGCGATTGATATGGTGATATTTTCGATAATTGGCGCGATGGTGGCTTGCAAATACGATTATAACGTTCTTGGTGTTGCAATGATGGCTTTTTGTAACGGTGTTGGCGGTGGAATTTTGCGTGATATTTTACTAAACGAAGTGCCTTGGTTTTTTCGAACTGGGCTTTATGGCACGATTAGCATGAGTGTTGGTGTGATTTATTATGTGATGGATTTTTTTGTTGCAGTAAATATTTTTTCTATTATGTTGCTTTTTTGCGTTGGTATCGCGTTTCGCCTATTGGCTTATTACAAGGCGTGGCATTTGCCAAATTTGGACTAGGATATGAAATTTAGTGCATTTTTTCACTCTTGGCTTCATGATAATTATTATAAAAATGGCGTAAGTATAGGCAAAAATGGCGATTTTTATACCTCTGTCAGCGTTGGCTCGCTTTTTGGACTAACTTTGGCTTTTTATTTTGTAAGGCTTTTTAGGCAAGGAAAGATTAGTGCAAATGCCGATATTGTCGAGATTGGTGCTAATGATGGCTCTATGATATGCGATTTTGTGCAAGGAATTTTTAATTTTGCGCCCGAACTTTTGAATACGTTAAATTTTAACATCATCGAGCCGCACCAAAAATTACGAGATTTGCAAATGCAAAATTTTACAAAATCTTTTGACAATAAGCTTAAATTAAATCATTTTTGCAGTTTAAATGAGTGCGATTTTAACGAGGCTTTTTTTATCTCAAACGAGCTTTTTGATAGCTTTGATTGTGAGATTATAGACGGCTCAAAAATGCTTTTTATAGGCGACAATGGCGAATTTTTATGGCAAGAAATGGATCGTTTTACAAGTGAAATTTCTAAAAAATTCGGTGTTAAAAAAGGCGAACTTTCGCTTGGGTTTGACGAATTTGCAATGAGTGTAAAAAGGGCGGCTAAAAAAAGTAGATTTATAAGTTTTGATTATGGTGATAATTTTGCTAGAAATGATTTTAGTATTAGAATTTTTAAGGAACACAAGGTTTATAATTTTTTTGAAATAGCGGATTTTAAGCCATTTTTTGGACTAAGTGATATAACTTATAGTTTAAATTTTAACCAACTAGAAGTGGCATTTAACGAGGCTAGTTTTATAAAAACAGCTTATAAAAAGCAAGGAACAGCTTTGGTTGATATGGGGATTTTAGAAATTTTGCAAATAGCAAAAGAAAAAGGCGGTCAAAGTGCTTATGAAAAATTTTTAAAACAGTTTAAATTTATTTTTAATCCCGAATTTTTAGGAGATAAATTTAAAATGATTGAGTTTGTTTTACCTTAAAATCACAGCGGCGATGGCAAAACCGCCATCGTGGCTAATGCTAACGTCGGCTTGTTTGATACTAAAATTTTGTATGATTTTTTGCGATAATTTAATCTTTGGAGCGTTTTTGTCGGTTTTGTAAATTTCAATGTCAAAAAACGAGCATTGTTCGCCTATACCGCAACCAAGCGCTTTGCTTGTCGCTTCTTTGAGAGCCCAAAAACCAGCTAACGTCGCATCGCTTTTGACTAATTTTATCTCGTCTTGGTTTAAAAAGCGTGTGGCAAATTCTTCGCCAAAACGCTTTTTAATCCTTGAAATTCTTGAAATCGCAACGATGTCAATTCCTATCAATTATTGCACCACAAAATCTGTAAAGTATAAATTTTTAACAAAGCCATCGACTAAAACTTCGTTTATTCTCTCCGCAATTTCATCTTTTAGGCGATCTTTGCCTTTTATTGTGCTAACTTCTTCAAATGTTTTTGCCGAAAGCGAGCGAATTACAATGTCGCGGATTAGTGATTTTTTCTTATCGATTTCAGGGGTAATAAGCGCGCCGTCGCTTAATTCTAAGTCGATTTTCGTTTTTAAATATCTAGAACCGCTTTCGCTAAGCAAATTTACTATGAACTGATCCATCGGATAAACTGGTCCCATATTTGCATAATCGCTTGATCTTTTTGCGTTGCCTGGCGTTTTTTGTGGTGTAGGTGTCATTTGTTGCGTTGTTTGGGTTTGTGCTGGTTCATCTCCTCCGCTCATAACAAGAGCAGCTATGAGCCCGCCTACAACCAAAAGTAATACCAAAACTACGATAACAATTATCAATAAAAGGTTATTGCCTTTTTTTACTTTTTTTTCTTCGACCTCTTCAGCCATCGTATCTCCTTAAAATTTTGGCTATAATTATACCTTAAATTTTAAAAAATGAGAAAAAATGGTACACAAAACCAATGCAGCAAGGCAATTAGATAGTGCTAAAATTCCTTACGAAATAGCTGTTTATGAAGTCGATGAGAGCGATTTATCAGCTGTTAGCGTTGCTAAAAAATGCGGCGTAAAGATAGAGCAAATTTACAAAACGATAGTTTGCGAATGCGAGCCAAGAGGCTACGTTGTAGCTTGCATACAAGGCGATTTGGAGCTTGATTTAAAAGCATTAGCAGCTACTAGCGCCCATAAGCGTTGCGAGCTTTTGGCGTTAAAGGATCTTGAAAAAATAACTGGCTACATACGTGGTGGTTGCTCGCCGATAGCTATGAAAAAGCCGTTTGATACTTTCTTAGACGCCAGAGCGTTAAAACAAGATAAAATTTACATAAGTGCGGGCGTTCGCGGAAAACAGCTCATTTTATCTCCGCAATCTCTTATTGATACATTTAAACTCAAAGTTGCAAACATAGCAAGACAGGTAAATAAATAAAATTTTAAGGAAATATAATGCTAGAAGAAATTTTTAGAGAGTACGATATACGCGGTATTTTTGGTCGCGATCTTAATGAAACGAGTGTTAAAGCTATAGGTTTATGTCTTGGCAGGGAGATGAAAAGGCGCGGTGTAGATACTCTTAGTGTGGGTTTTGATGCCAGACTTAGCGCAAACGAACTTTTTAAATGGCTTGTCAGTGGTTTAAATAAATCAGATCTTAAAATTTTCGACATAGGTCTTTTGCCTACTCCTGTTGGTTATTTTAGTGTTTTTAGTGGTAAATTTGACGCAAATATTATGATAACTGGCTCGCATAATCCAAAAGAATACAATGGTTTTAAGATTACGATTTTTAAAGATAGTTATTTTGGTGCGGATTTACAAAAGCTAAAAGATGAAATTTTGTTGCAGATAAAAGCTGGCTTGGACGTTGAAGATAATTTTTGTGCGCAAAAATTCGATATTTCAAGCGAATATAAAGATTTTATAGTTAATCAATTTCAATCGCTAAAAAATATGCCATTAAAGATCATCATAGATACGGCAAACGGTGCTGTTGGTGCTGTTTTGCCTGAAATTTGCGACAGATTAAATTTAAACGCAAAAATTTTATACCAAAATCCTGACGGAAATTTTCCAAATCATCATCCAGATCCAAGCGAAGAGAAAAATTTGACCGATTTAAAAAATGCTTTAAATTCGGATTTTGAAATAGGTTTTGGTTTTGACGGAGATGGCGATCGCATAGCTGTTTTAACAAAAAAGCGTAACATAAAAGGCGACGAGCTTGCGTATCTTTATAGTCTTGCGATGAAAAATCCACGCGTACTTGGCGAGGTTAAATGCTCGCAAAATATGTATGACGAGATAAATAAGCACGGCGGAAAGAGCTTTATGGGCAAAACCGGACACAGCAATATAAAAAAAGCGATGAAAGAGCTAAATATAGATATGGCAGCCGAGGTTAGCGGTCATATATTTTTTAAGGAGAGATTTTTTGGCTTTGATGACGCAACCTACGCTATGTTTAGGGTGCTTGAACTAATTGCAAATGGTATAAATTTAGACGATGAACTTGACAAACTTCCGAAAGTTTTTAGCACAGACGAGATTAAAATCAAGACAACCGAAAGCGAGAAATTTAAGATTATTGAGAATTTAAAGGCTAGGCTATTTGAAATTTTTGAGAGCGAAAACGAGCTTAGTGATTTAGGAAAAATTTCTGAAATTATCGATATAGACGGAGTTAGGGTAAGATTTGGCGATGGCAGCTGGGCTCTTGTTAGAGCCTCAAACACAACCCCTGTGATAGTTACTAGATTTGAAGCAAAAGATGAAATTATGCTTAAAAATTTACAAGACACGTTTTGTGCAATGTTGCCAAAATAAAGTGCCTACATCCATTCAAGAACTTGCGTCAGTTCGTTTGCGACAAAGCACTTTATACCGCTACTTTCAAGCGGTTTGGCTGGAACGATGGCGTTTTTAAATTTTTGAGTTTTTGCCTCTTTTAAGCGTTGATCGAGATTAAAAATTTCTCTTATTTCACCATTTAGGCTTATTTCGCCTATAAAAACACTCTCTTTGCTTATCGGACGGTTTTTAAAACTGCTTATAATAGCCGCTACAACGGCTAAATCAGCACCTGTTTCATTTATCTTAACTCCGCCTGAAATGTTTATAAAGACATCGTAATGCCCCAGCGGAATTTCTACCTTTCTCTCAAGTAGAGCCAAAATCATATCCAAGCGGTTTTTTTCATATCCAGTGCAGCTTCGCTTTGGATATGCACTTTCACAAACTAACGCTTGAATTTCGACGCTTAATGCGCGCGAGCCTTCCATTATTATAGTTATCGCTGATCCGCTCGTTGCCTTTCCGCGAGTGAAAAATTTGCTCGATATATCATTTGCTGGAATTAATCCTGCTTGACTCATTTCAAATATCCCAACTTCGCTTGTCGAGCCAAAGCGATTTTTAAAACCCCTTAAAATACGTAGTTCTCGTGATGAATCGCCTTCAAAATACAATACCACATCGACCATATGCTCCAAAATTCTAGGTCCTGCAATCGAGCCGTCTTTCGTGATATGTCCGATTATAAAAACGCAGATATTTTCACTTTTTGCTAAACGCATAAGCTCAAAAGTTATCTCTCGTACTTGCGAAACCGATCCTGGTGCAGAGGCGTTTTTTTCGCTATAAAGCGTTTGAATTGAGTCGATAATTAGAAATTTATACGCGTTTTTGTGGATTTCGGTTATGATATTTTCCAGTAAAATTTCGGTTAGTAAAAACAATCCGTCTTTTACCGCGCCAAGTCTGTTGGCTCGAAGTTTGATCTGACTTGCGCTCTCTTCGCCACTTACGTAAAGGGCTTTTTTGTTTTTGTCGGCTAAATTTGAAGCTATTTTAAGCAAAAGTGTTGATTTGCCAATGCCAGGACTTCCGCCAATTAGGACAAGTGAGCCTTCTACCACGCCGCCTCCAAGAACCAAATCAAGCTCACTATCTCCAGTGCGAATTCTTGAAATTTCTTCAATTTGTATCTCTTTTATCTCTCTTGCAAGGGTTGGTTTTGCTATTGATTTTGAAATTTCGTTTAATGATTTTATCTGCTGCGCGTTAAGCTCCATAAAACTATCCCAAGCTCCGCATTCAGGGCATTTTCCTATCCATTTTGGTTGTTGATTTCCGCACGCTTGACACTCAAAAATACTTTTTATTTTTGCCATTTTTTTCCTTTTTAAAGTCAATTATACTTTAAATTTACTATAATTTGCAAAAAAGTGAGGTATAAATGAAACAGAAGTTAAACAAACGAGAATTTTTGATGATAGCTTTGACGCTATTTGCGATGTTTTTTGGTGCGGGAAATTTTATATTTCCGCCAATAGTTGGTAAAAATGCTGGTGAGAATTTTTACATTGGGATTATGTTTTTTTGCGTTACAGCAGTGCTCTTGCCTGTTTTTGGCGTTGCTGCCATTGCTAAGGCTAAAGGGCTTAAAAATTTGGTAAATCGCGTTGATCCGATATTTGCGATAGTTTTTATCACACTTTTATATCTTACGATTGGACCGCTTTTTGCGATTCCGCGCGCTGCGAATATGCCATTTGATATTGCGATTAGAAATTTTATCCCTCAAGAAAATGTAAATTTGTCGCTTTTTTTGTATTCGGCGTGTTATTTTGCGTTAAATTATTATCTTTGCGTTAATCCTTCCAAAATAGTAAATATGCTCGGTAGATACTTAACTCCGGCGCTTTTGATTTTGATAGCGATGCTTTTTATAGCTGGTGTTATATTTCCGATGGGAGAATTTTCGCAGCCTCAGGGCGCGTATGTAAATCACGCTGTCGCAACTGGTTTTGTAGACGGCTATCAGACGATGGATGCGCTTGCTTCTTTGGCGTTTGGTATTATTGTTATAAATGCTGTTAAAAATTCAGGCATAAAAAATGAAAATCACTTGGTAATATCCACCATACAAGCAGGCGTCGTAGCTGGTATGATTTTGCTTGTGATTTATTTAGCACTTGGTTATCTTGGAGCGACTTCGGCAAGTTTGTTCCCGCAAGTGGATAAAAACGGAGCAATGCTACTTTCTTATATTAGCGAGCATTTATTTGGTGGGGCTGGTGTTGTGGTGCTTGGAGCAGCATTTGCTTTGGCTTGCTTGACGACTACTATCGGTCTTGTAACATCAGCTAGCGAATATTTTGAAGAGCTAACTGGGGGCAGAATAAAATATAAATTTTGGTCTATTACGTGGAGTGTGATAGGATTTGCGGTGGCGAATTTTGGACTAGAAACCATCATAAGTGGTAGCATTCCTGTTTTGATTGCTATTTATCCAATTTCAATAATACTTATCATTTTATCTTTAATTAATCCTTTAATAAAATCAAGCAAGATTGTTTATAGAAGTTGTGTTTATGTAAGTGCATTTATTGGTACTGTTAATGGGCTTGATATTGCAGGTTTGCAAATTTGGTTCGTTACAGATTTGGTTAAATCTTTTCCACTTTACGATTCTATGCTCGGCTGGGTTGTGCCAAGTTTAGTTGCGTTTGTAATATCTTATATACTTTATCTTTTCTTTGATAAGAAAGTGAGTTATTAAATTTGGCAAAATATTGCCAAATTTAATTTAAGAGTAAATTTCATCTACTATCGTATCAACGAAGCTTTTTGGGTCAAATTTAACCAAATCTTGCATTTTTTCGCCCACACCGATAAAAAGTATCGGTAGTTCCAACTCGCGCGCTACGCCAAAAAGTGCTCCGCCTTTTACGGTTCCGTCAAGTTTTGTTATGATCACGCCGTCAAGTTTAATTATCTCGTTAAACGCCTTTGCTTGGGCTAATGCAGCATTTCCTTGCGTTCCGTCTAGTATTAAAATTTTCCTATGCGGTGCATTTTCAAATGCTTTTTTGCTAATTCTTACTATTTTGCTTAATTCGTTTGATAAATTTGTTTGATTTTGCAGTCTCCCAGCGGTATCAATAATCACATTATCAATATCCTTTGCTATGGCTGAATTTATCGTATCAAACGCGACGGCCGATGGATCGTGTCCTTGCTTTGTCGCAACTATTGACACATCGACTTTGATAGCCCACTGGCGAAGTTGCTCGATAGCACCAGCTCTAAATGTATCGCACGCACCCAAAATAACCTTTTTGCCACTATTTTTGTATAAATTTGCGAGTTTTGCTATCGTTGTTGTTTTGCCTGCGCCATTTACGCCTAAAATAAGTTCCACAAACGGCTTATCGTCTTTAATCTCTTGCTCATTTTCGTAAATAAAATATGTATTTAAAATTCTTTTCAAATCATCTTTTTTGACCTCATTTTGAGGCGGAAGATAATATAAAATTTCTTCGACTATTTCGTAAGGAATATCGGCTTCTAGCAAAATTTCTTCTAAATTTTCCTTTGAAATTTTATTATTTGCTGGTTTTGACGATCTTATGGCATCAAGCGTTTTGCCAAGTCCGCTTTTTAAAAAATTTAACATTATTCTATCGCCTTGCTAATGTCGCTTTCAAGCATTTCTTCTGGAACTAAACCAACATAGTGTGTCGCATATTCGCCATTTGGTTTGTAAAGTACCATGTAAGGTATCCCGACTACGCCACCAAGAGCTTTTGCGAATAAAAAGTTATTTTCTCCGTAAGCTATATCAAATTTGACCTTAAAATGCTTAACAAATGCCTCTATTTCATCCTTTGATTTATCTTCCATTAGCACACCAACTATTTTAAGTTTTCCTTTAAATTTGTCATTTAAATTATTTAGATGGGGTATTTCGGCCTTGCAAGGTGGACACCAAGTGGCGAAGAAATTAAACAAAATTGCTTGATTGTTATCCTCTACGCTAAAACCTTTTTGAAATTTCTGCAATTTCATTTTGCTGTTGTCTGTCAGCGTTAGCTCAAATGGCTCGCCATAATTTACACTCGAATTTGTAGCAGTTTGGTTTGACGAATTTGTATCGTTTGAATTTTTATCATCGCATCCCGATATAAAAAAAGTCAAAAATGCTATAATCAAAAGATTTGTTTTCATAATTTTGTCCCTGTAATTTTATTTTCAGGCTTAATTATACATAAAATTTATGAAACGGTGATTAATTTGGGAAAACAAGAATTTAGAGAATTGGCCAAAAAAATGGTAAAAAAACGTGCCAAAATCTCAGCAAAAAGTAGCCATTATAAGCTTTTTAAGTCATTATTAAATTTGCTTCACGAGCTAAAAGCGCGTAAAATTTTGATCTTTAATCCGCTTGCATACGAGCCAAATTTTTACACATTAAAACGCACTTTGGCAAAAAAGTATGAAATTTTCGTTCCGTTTATGCTAGGTATTAGCTTAGAAATGGTAAAATCTAGGCTACCGCTGGTTTGTGCAAAATTTGGCGTAAGAGAGCCAATTAGTGCGAAAATATTTAAAAAGCGCATAGACGTAGCCGTTATTCCAGTCCTTGGGGTTGATGCGAATATGGCTAGGATAGGTCACGGCAGAGGTTTTTATGATAGATTTTTTGATACTTTATCGTATAAGCCGGTTGTGATCTTTGTTGAGATTATGGATAATTTTACTAATCAAATCATTACGCAAAAGCATGATGTGGTTTGTGATTTTTATATAACCCCAAAGAGAATTTATATAAAAAGAGGAATTTATGATAGAGATTTTTATAGGCTTAGGAGCAGGTGTGGCGGGGCTTGGATTAGGGTATCTGGTCGCAAAAAAGATAAATGATGCAAAATATGATATATTTGTCGAGCAGGCGAAAGCAAAAGCAAAAGCGATTGAGCACGAAGCTGAATTGACACTAAAAAATTCTGAAATTTCAGTTCAAGAGGCTGAATTTGAAGCTAAAAAGCGATACGATGAAAAAAGTTCAAAATTGCAAAAGGAGTATAATCAAAAATTTGACGAGCTTAACAAAAAAGAGCAGATTATACTAAGTGAGCAAGAAATTTTAAAAGAGAGCATACATGAGATGGAACGTTCCAAAAACGACGCCAAGCTTATGTATGAGGAAGGTCTTGGCTTGAAGGCAAGCTATCAAACAAAGCTGGCAGAAGCCTTAAAAGTGCTTGAACACGCAGCTGGTTTGACGCAAGATGAGGCTAGGGCAGAAGTTTTGAAAAAAGTAGAGGAGAAAAGTCGCGCCGAGATCGCTCATATCGTGCGAAAACACGAGGAAGAAGCTAAACGTGAAGCAAAAAAACGTGTAAATTATATCTTGGCTCAGGCTACTTCGCGTTTTGCGGGAGAATTTGCCGCTGAACGTTTGATAAATGTCGTAAATATCAAAAACGACGAGCTAAAAGGTCGCATTATAGGCAAAGAGGGGCGCAATATAAAAACCCTTGAAATGGTTCTTGGTGTTGATATTATTATTGATGATACGCCACACGCAATTATTTTGAGTAGTTTTAATCTTTATAGACGTGCGATTGCTACGCATGTGATCGAACTTTTGGTCGAAGATGGGCGGATACAGCCGGCGCGCATTGAGGAGTTGTATCAAAAAGTAAGCGAAGAATTTGAGGCATCTGTTTTGGAAGAAGGCGAAAATATCGTTATGGATTTAGGACTTAACAAAATTCATCCTGAGATTGTAAAACTCATAGGAAAGTTGAAATTTAGAGCCAGTTATGGGCAAAATGCGTTGGCTCATAGCCTTGAAGTAGCTCATCTGGCAGGCATAATAGCTGCCGAAACTGGTGGAGATGAGAAGCTTGCTAAAAGAGCAGGGCTTTTGCATGATATTGGCAAAGCATTAACGCACGAATTTGAGGGTTCGCACGTGGATTTGGGCGCTGAAATTTGCAAACGCTACAAAGAGCATCCGGTTGTAATTAATGCCATATATGCTCACCACGGACACGAGGAGGCTACGAGTGTCGAAAGTGCGGCAGTGTGCGCAGCTGATTGTTTGAGCGCAGCTAGACCTGGGGCTAGAAGAGAAGTTTTGGAGAGCTTTTTAAAACGGGTTGAAGAGATAGAAAACATAGCAAAAAGCAAAGAAGGTATCAAACAAGCCTACGCTATCAATGCTGGACGCGAAATTCGTGTTATTGCAAATGCTAAGTTAATTAACGATGATGAGGCTGTTTTGGTTGCAAAAGAGATTGCGCAAGAAATAGAGGATAAAGTGCAGTATCCAGGCGAAATAAAGGTCAATGTGATACGTGAAACTAGGGCGGTTGGTATAGCTAAATAGGTTACTTGATGAGGAAAATTTTACTTATTTTGTTAATCTTTTCACTTTTACTAGCTAACGATGAGCTGGTTCTTGATGCATCAAATTCTTTTGTTTTGACAATGCGAAAGAAGAATCAAAATGGCGTATTAAAAGAGCTTATGAAACGAGCTAGGGCTGTTGCGGTTTTCCCTAGCGTAACTAAAATCGGACTTGTGCTTGGTGGAATGAGTGGCAATGGAATAATTTTAATCGGAAATCCGTATGCTCCAAGCGAGGTTTTAGAAGTTGAGATAAATGGTGGTAGTATCGGACTTCAAATAGGTTATGAAAATAGTGCATTAGTGCTTTTTATACTAAAAGATAGCATTGTTTCTGACATAAAACGAAGGAAAATGACAATCAAAGCCAACGCTTCATTTGCGTTTGGTAATATTGCTGAAAATTATGGAAAAATGAGCGATTTTACTTTTACAAACGATATTTACGCTTATGCAAGTAATGATGGGTTTTTTGCTGGTGCTAGCTTTGGCGGAGCTGTTATTTCAAAGATTAGCGGGATACCAATAGATACTTCGAGCTACGGCTATACAATGCTTATGGAACAAATTTCAAAATTTTAGATTAAGGATAAAATTTGCAAGATATGCTGACGTCAATTAGCACTTATGGCTATTTGGTTTTATTTTTTTATTCGCTTGGTGGTGGAATGGTCGCCATAATAGCAGCTGGGGTGTTAAGTTATAATGGAAATATGGATTTAAAAATTAGTATTTTTTTAGCAGCATTGGCAAATTTTATCGGAGATACAATGCTTTTTTATCTTAGTAGATACAACAAACAAGCCGTTATGCCCTATTTTTCAAAACATAAACGCAAACTTGCTTTTTGTCAAATTTTGATGAAAAAGTATGGCGATAAGATAATTTTGATTAAAAAATTTATCTATGGGCTTAAAACGATTATTCCAATAGCAATAGGACTGACTAGGTATTCGTTTGTTAAATTTAGTGTGATAAATGCGATTAGCTCGTTGATTTGGTCGGTTACATTGGGCTTTGTAAGCTTTTATATGAGTGAAGCGGTTATAAATTTTGGATCTTATGTTAGTCAAAATAGCTGGATAATGCCGCTAATTATGTTTTTATTTATCGGGATTATTTGGGTATATTTAAGCAAATTTACCAAAAAAGGTAGGAAAATTTCAGCTTAGTGATGTTTTGGTTGTGCGCTAAGCAATTCTTGCAATAGAATTTGTAAATTTTGATCTATAAATTCTATACGCTTTTAAGCATTTTTCTACCCCCCCCAAAAAAAAATTCCCTTTAATTTCCTTATTTTTAATCTCCCTTTAAGCAT
>JBQNAH010000033.1:0-12057 GCA_052170535.1 Campylobacter sp.
TGGTTTTAGAGCTTTCATCAAGTGTTGAGTGAAGCTCTTGGATACCTTGAATTAACTCTTTTGTATCGGCATTGCTCATAAAGTTTTGGACCACATCGCTTTGAGAGATAAGTTCGGATAGAGTTGAGAGAATTTGATCTGATTTAGGATCTAAGTTCGCTAAATTTTTGATAGCTTCCAAACGGGCATTAGAAGCCAAAGAAAGACCTTTTTTAAGCTCTTCTACTCCGCTTTTGTTAGTATTTATCTCTTCTTCTTTTTCTTTTACTTTTTGGGCAGCTTCTTTAGCCTTTTTCAAAGCTTCTTCTGCTTCCGCTATAGATTTCTCAGCTCCACCTTGACCGCCATTGCCATTAACTATTTTGCCTATTGCAACTTCGTCCTTGCTATCAATTTCTTCTTCTTTTAAATTTTTAGCACCGTTTTCATCTTTTATAGGAATTCCAGCCTGTATGGCTTTTTTCAAACCCTCTTTTTGTTTTTTTACCTTTTCGCCATTTTGAAGAGCTTTTGCTTCAGAAAGAGCCTTTTTTGCTTCACCTATGGCTTTGTCTTGATTACTTATATCATTGGCCGTTGTTCCTTTGAGCGTTACTTTGCTACCATCTACTTTTTTTACTTCATCATCTAAGCTTTTTTGTAGTGGTGGTAGCTCCGCCTCACTCTTTTTTAATTCATTTGCAGCAGATCCATCTTTGTTAGGGTCAAGTTCGTCTAAGGTCTTTTTTAAGACAGATGGTCCAGCGGCTCGTTTTTTAAAACTATCTAGCTTATCTTTTATATCTTTTGCATTTTTATTTGCAGTATCAAGAGCACCTTCGGCGGTTTTGACTTTACCATTTTCTGTTTTACACCCTTCCAAAGCTTGTGTGGCTTCATCTATAAGGTTATCCATCTTATCTTTTATTTTATCAAGCTCGGTAGCTTTTGCTTTTTGATCAGGGGCATTTGGTGTTGTAGCTTTATCTTTTTTAAGAGCTTCTTCTATCTTGTCATTACTTACTTCTTCTGTTGGCTTTATACCATCTGTTAAAGCATTTTTAAGTTGCTTAGCATAAACTTCCATATCGCTTGATGTCATATTTTCATTATTTTTGCTTGCACCACTTATTGATATTTTGTCGCTTTTTAATTGATTTTCTTTTGCTTCTAAATTTTCACTGCTAAGATCAGGTATATCCAACTTGCCTTTTGTTTCATTTAGTTTGGCTTCGGCATCACTCTTGGCTTTTTGAAGACTTTTTTGTTTCGCCTCTACATCAGCTTCTTGTTTTGTTATCTCTGATTTGAGCGCATTAAGCAGGTCTTTTTGTCCGATCGCGTAAGCGTTTATCAGGTCATCTTCGCCTATATTAGACTTAGCAAAATTTAACGCAGCCTTTCTTATGCGTTCTTGCTGATTTTTCTGGTGAAATTCCTCAAATTTAGCGATGAGCTCTTCCCACAACGCCTTGTATTTAGGATCGAACATTTTCTTCACAAGATCATGTTTGGCACCATTTTTCTTAAGATCGTTTAGTGAAAAATCTTTCTCTTCTACTTTATCACCATTATCGCCTTTTAGGGTTAAGGTTATTTTTCTATTGCCGTTATCGTTCTTTACTTGTAATTCACCTTTTCCGTCTTTGGTTTTCAAAAATACATTTTTGTTCTGATCCAAAAGTTCTTTAATATGGTCAAGTTGATCTGAAATTTCTTTATTGATTTTTTCATTGTTATTACCTGGATCATTTTGGTCATCCCCACTCCACTTAGCTAACACTCCACTATCGTAGGATTTTAGTTTTTTTATAGCTTCTACGACTTGGGTATAGTCAGCATCTTCGTTTGTTTGACCGTTTTTAGCTTTCATATACTCTTCGTTCTCATTTGAGAGATTGGCAAAAAGCGACGTAACAGAAAGTCCAGCACCTAAAAGAAAAACACAAGCAATTTTTGAAATTTTCATTTCGACTCCTTTAATAATTTTGTTAAAATAATAGCAATTAATTATATCTTGATTTGCGTTATATTGACCTTAAATTTTAAATTTTTGATAACTAAATAAAATATTTACTAAAAATTGAGTTTAAATTTATAACTTTTAGCTATTATTACTACGTCCAAGAAAAACCTCCTTTTTTGTATCAATACATCGCTTCGGTCTTACCCCCTTGCCGGAGCGATTTTATATTAAACTTTTTTTGATATAATCGCCCAAAATTTTAAGGAACAACATGCTAACACATTTAGATGAAAAAAATAGACCAAAAATGGTAGATGTAAGTAGCAAAAACGCAACAACAAGGATAGCCATCGCAAGCGGAGTGATAAAAATGTCAAAAGAGGCTTTTAAAGCCATAAAAGACAACACCGGCAAAAAGGGTCCAGTCTTGCAAACAGCTGTCGTGGGCGCGATAATGGGTGCAAAAAAAACGAGCGAGCTAATCCCGATGTGTCATCCGTTGCTGATAAATGGTGTGGATTGTCAAGTCGAGGAATTGGCTGAAATTTCAGCATTTAAGTTGATAGTCAGTGTCAAAATAGATGGCAAAACTGGTGTGGAAATGGAAGCACTAACTGGCGTTAGTATAGGGCTTTTGACCATTTATGATATGATAAAAGCCATAGATAAAACTATGCAAATAACCGATATAGTCTTAGAGAGTAAAAGTGGAGGCAAAAGTGGCGAATATATGCGATCTAAATGAAAAACCAAAGATACAATATCCGACATTTTGGGAATACAAAATCATCATCGAAAAATTTCAAGACGCAAAGAAAATAACCGAGCAAATCGTGCAAAAAAGAGAGCATAGGCTGATTTTTTCAAAGCACAGTAAAGATGGAAAATACGCAAGTTATAGCCTTAGCGTGCTAGTTAAGTGCGACGAAGAGCGGCTTGAAATTTTTAGCGCGTTAAGGCACATTTGCAAATTTGTATTATAAGGGAAAAATATGCAAAATTTAGTTTTTATACAAACGATCAAAGAAAACAAAGAAAATCCTCAAATTTTATCTATTATACGCGAATTAGCTTATGAAATTTGCAAAAAACAGATAAAAGAAGCCACAGAAACAAATGCGACTGAAAATTTTGAATTTATGAGTGGTGTTTTACTTCAAGAAGGCTTGCTAAACGCTAAAAGCACAATAAATTTGATACAAGGCATAAGTGAGGCGGTAAGCGAAAATCAAGAGCAATATATCTACAAACTAATATACGAAAAAGAGCAGATTGAAAAGCAAATTTTAGCCCAAAAAAGGATCATTAGACAAAATTTGCAAAACACGCTTGAAGAGATAGAAAAATTTATACAAAATAGCCAATTTGACGAAAAAGAGCAGATGATCGCAAAAATAGATGAAAAAATGCTTTGCGATTTGCAAATGCTTGGAATTTTAAAAGAAACGACTGAAGCTGCGTTTTTAACAGCGCTTGAGCACCAAGAAGACATTAGAGATACGATTTGTCAAATAGCTAAAAATTTGGTTTTTAATGCGATTAATGAAGATAAAATTGATAAAACTAGATTTTTAGAAGTGGCGCAAATCGTATGCGAAACGGCGATAAATATAGCAAATGTTGAGCACAGATTTGCTGGCTGGATAATAGTCGGTGCGCTAAGTGGAACAAGAGATGGGCTGATAAAGGCGGTGGAAAAATTTATAGATGACATAAAATTTGCCCCAGATAGTCAAAATTTGCTCGAAAAATCGCAAGAATTTATCAAAATGGAAGATGGCTTTGTCGCAATGGTGAAAAATTTAATGGCAAATGCTGATGAGCCAGCCGCTGGGATAATTAACTCGATTTTGCAAAGCTCACTGGATAGTTATTTTGCTAAATTTAAACGTATGCAACACGAAATTTCGGCTCAAATTTCAATCCGACTAGAAGAGCTAACGAATAAAAACAATATAGCTGAAAAAATAGACGAAATAAAGCGCGAAATTTCTCAAAAAAGCTACAAAATCAGAGAAAGTATAAGTAGTAACGAGAAATTTGAAAGCATCAAAAAAGAGTTAAATGAGATAGAAAAAAAGCTAGAAAACTTAAACTATCAAGAATTTGGCGAAAATGTGAAAAATAAGGCAAAAGAGCTTGGAGAAAAGATGTATAAAAAGGCTCAAACGCTAATCGACAGGAACAAAAAATAACGAATTTGGCGTCATAAAACGCCAAATTTTACTTTACACCAACTGTAAATTTCTTCTCTTTTGAGTTTTTAATGGCATTTACAACTTCCATTAAATTCGTGTTGTTATCAGTCGTGATATTTACGTCTTTTGTGCGTAAATCATAGCTCATAGATTTATATCCAGACATTTGTTTGACGGCGTTTTCTATCTTTGAAGCGCAACCGCCACAACCCATATTTGGGACATTTAACTGATGAATTTGCTCTGCTAAGACAAGACTTGCAACAAAGCTGATTAGAACGATTTTTTTCATAAAATCCCCTTTAAATAAAATTTTCGTGTTTATCCTACAAAAAATTTATTTAAAAAATGTTTAATAAATTAGTGATTGTAATTTTATTTCTTAATATTTATTTTATAATAACTTCGCAAATATTGTTAATTTAGGGATTTGACTATAACACAATCTTTAAAAATTATCTAAAATATTGCAATTAATGCGTTATTTATGTTTTTAAATTAATTAGAAAAAAATAAATTTGGAATAATTTTTGCTATATATGCTGTTAAAATTCACCACAAAGGTGTGCTATGTTTAACAACAAATCCATATTAATAACCGGCGGAACAGGTAGTTTTGGTAAAAAATACACCGAAATTTTGCTTAAAAAGTTTAAACCAAAACGCATTGTCATATACTCTCGCGACGAGCTTAAACAATACGAAATGGCACAAATTTTCACCGATAAATCAATGCGATTTTTCATCGGTGATGTGCGCGACGAAAACCGCTTAAATTCGGCAATGGACGGTATTGATTATGTTATTCACGCTGCCGCGTTAAAGCACGTTCCAATTGCTGAATACAACCCAATGGAGTGCATAAAAACAAACATAAATGGTGCGCAAAATGTCATAAACGCTTCATTTAAAGCTGGCGTAAGCAAAGTCATAGCCCTATCAACTGACAAGGCTTGCAACCCTGTAAATTTATATGGTGCTACCAAACTTGCCAGTGATAAACTTTTTGTCGCGGCAAATAACATTGCAGGCACGAAAAAGACGCGTTTTAGCGTCGTAAGATATGGCAACGTCGTCGGTTCTCGCGGTTCAGTTGTGCCGTTTTTTAAACATTTAATCGAAAATGGCGCAAAAGAGCTTCCGATAACTCATATGGATATGACGCGTTTTTGGATCACGCTAGAACAAGGCGTAAATTTCGTGTTAAAAAACTTTGAGCGTATGAAAGGTGGCGAGATTTTCATACCTAAAATTCCATCTATGACTATGCCCGATCTTGCAAAGGCACTAGCTCCAAATCTTGGCATAAAAATCATCGGTATCCGTCCTGGAGAAAAAATGCACGAGGTTATGGTTGGCAAAGATGACGCGCATTTAACTTACGAATTTCAAGACCACTATGTCATCAGCCCTTCGATTAAATTTACAAACTTAGATCGTGATTTTGCGACAAATATGCTCGGCGAAAAGGGACATTTAGTTGATGAGCACTTTGAATACAGCTCAGATAAAAACAAAATTTGGCTTGATAAAGCAGGACTTCTTGAAATGATAGGTGATTTAAAATGATACCTTACAGTCGCCAACAAATAACAGATGATGACATAAATGCCGTAGTTTTGGCATTAAAAGACGATATTTTAACCGGTGGCGATAAGGTTGCGCGGTTTGAAAATGCGCTGGCTAAATACGTAGGCGCAAAACACGCCGTAGTGATGAATTCGGCCACTAGCGCATTGCACGTTGCGTATTTGTGCCTTGGCTTAAAATCTGGCGATGAAGTTATAACCACGCCGATAACGTTTGCGGCAACTTCTAATGCAGCTTTGATGTGCGGTGCGGATGTAAAATTTTGCGATGTTAAAGATGACGGCAACATCGATGAAAACAGAATCGAAGCACTTCTAACGCCAAAAACAAAAGTGATTACGGCTGTTGATTATGGTGGCAATCCAGTTGAGATAGATAAAATTTTAGCCATTGCAAAAAAACATGATTTAAAAGTTATCGATGACGCATCGCACGCGCTTGGAAGCAGCATTGATGGCGTTAAAGTCGGACAAAAAGCCGACATCAGCATTTTTAGCTTTCATCCTGTTAAGCCAATTACCACTTTTGAAGGTGGCGCGCTTGTTACAAACAACGATGAAATTGCGAATTTAGCGCGTCTTTATCGTAGCCACGGCATTACAAAAACGAAATTTTGGGATAGCGATATGAGCGTGCTAGGATATAATTATCGCTTGCCAGATGTCGCTTGTGCGCTTGGACTAAATCAGCTCAAACGCCTTGATGAGATGATTTTTAAACGCAATCAAATCGCCGATTTTTATGATGAATTTTTTGACGAAAATGAAAATTTTCAAATTATTAAAATTCAACCTAATAAAACCAGCTCTCGCCACTTGTATCCAGTGCTTTTACATAGCAAATTTCACTCTAAAAAGGCTGAAATTTTCGCGCGCTTGCACGAGCTTTCAATAGGCGTTCAGGTTCATTATAAACCAACTTACGAATTTAGTTTTTACCGCGATAAATACGGCGAAATTTCACTACCAAAAGCCCAAAATTTCTACGCTAGCGAGCTTAGTTTGCCTTGTCATCAAAATATGAGTTTAAAAGACGCGATGTTTGTTGGCGAACATTTCTTAAAAGTTTTGAAAGAATTTTTATGAAACTTTGCGTTATCCCAGCCCGCGGTGGTTCAAAACGCATACCGCGCAAAAATATTAAGGATTTTTGTGGCATTCCGTTAATCGCAAGAAGTATAAAAACCGCGCTTGAGGCTGAAATTTTTGATGAAGTCATAGTAAGTACTGATGATGCACAAATAGCTGAAATTTCACGAAAATATGGGGCAAAAACGCCATTTATGCGAGATAAAAATTTAAGCGATGATTACGCCACAAGCGTTGATGTGATCCGCGATGCGTGCATAAAAATGGGGGATAAATTTGACACAATTTGTTGCCTTTACGCAACCACTCCTTTGATAAATTCTGAAATTTTGCGCGACGCAGCGTTGAAATTTGAAAAAAGCGATGCCGAGTTTTTGTTTAGTGCGACAAAATTTGATTTTGCGATACAGCGCGCTATAAAAATCGACGAAAACGGGTCGGTTAGTATGTTTTATCCCCAATATGCGACAATTCGTTCGCAAGATTTGCCAAGCGCATATCACGATGCGGGAAGTTTTTATTTTGGCAAATATGAAGCCTGGGTTGAGAAAAAAGACATATTTGCGCCCCATTCTAGGGCGTTTTTGTTGCCTAGGAATTTAGTTTGCGACATTGATACACCAGAGGATTTTGAATTTGCCATGAAGCTTTTTAAGCTCAATCAAAGCAGTCAAAATGCTTAAATTGAAGGCATTTTCGTGAGTTTTGAGAGCTTAAAAAAGCTTAAAACACTAATTAGAGCCGATAGTTCAAGTCTGATCGGGCACGGACACATTAGGCGTGATCTTGTTTTAGCGAGCAAAATTTCAGATGTTAGCTTTGCTTGCAAGAGATTAAAAGGTGATATTGTAGATGAGATATATTATCAAAAATTTATCCTAAAAACAGATGAGATCGGCGAGCTTATAGATTTGATCAATTATCAAAAATTCGAGCTTTTGATAATTGATCATTACGGCATTAGCGAAAACGACGAACGCGAAATCAAAAATAAAACAGGTGTTAAAATTGTAAGTTTTGACGATGAGTTAAAGGCTCATTATTGCGATATTTTATTAAACGTCAATCTGTTCGCAAAGCGTGATTTTTACGTAAATTTAGTGCCAAAGTGGGCACAAATTTGGTGTGGAGAGAAATTTTTGCTAGTAAGAGATGAATTTTACTTTGAACGCGAGAAAAAAGCCGAGAAAAAATACGACTATTTTATCGCATTTGGTGGAGCAGACGAGCTAAATTTAACGCAAAAAGTAGCTGAAATTTTACTTAGTAAAAATTTCAAACTCGCAGTGGCTACAACAAATGCGAACGTAAATTTAAGCAATTTAGAAATTTTGGCACAAAATGATAAGAATTTTCATCTTTTTATTAATTCAAATCAAATTGCAAAGCTAATGAATCAAAGCGATGAATTGATTATTTCAGCTAGTTCTTTGGTAAATGAAGCCATTGTTTTGGGTGCGAAATTTCGTGCCGTAAAAGTGGCCCAAAATCAGAGCAAAATTCATAATTGGCTAAATGAAAATGGCTTTTTAAGCTATGAAAAAGAGCAAATATGTCAGAACTTATAAATTTTACAGCTCTAACAAACGAGCAAAAATTAATGGTTTTATCTTGGCGAAACGACGAAAGAATCAGCGCTTTTATGAAAAATAAAACGGTTGGCAAAGACGAACATTTTAACTTCATCGAAAGCTTAAAATCAAGAAATGACAGGCTTTATTTTTTGGTTAAAAACGAAGAAAAATATATTGGCGTGATAGATTTTATAAAGATTTGCGATAAAAGTTGCGAATTTGGAATTTATGGCAATCCAAACTTAAAAGGGGTTGGAAAAATTTTAATGCAAAATATTATTGATTACGCACGTAAAATTTTAAAAATAGGCGAGTTAAACGCCTGTGTTTATAAGCAAAACGAGCGCGCTATCAAGCTATATAAAAAATTTAATTTTGAAATAAAATATCAAAAAGATCAGATGATATATTTGTCTAAAAATTTAACTCAAACGTGTTATAATTTAGAAGATTCACAAAAATTAATGGAAAATTCAGATGAAAATTGCAAATTTTGATACAAGCGAAAAAGTTTTTATCATAGCCGAACTTTCAGCCAATCACTCTGGCAGCTTGCAAACGGCGATTGAAACGATTAAAGCTGCAAAAAGAGCCGGTGCGGACGCGATAAAATTGCAAACCTACACACCAGATAGCTTGACGCTAAATTCTCAAAATGATGATTTTATGATAAAAGGCGGGCTTTGGCAGGGGCAAAATTTATATAAGCTTTACGAGCAAGCTTTGACGCCAAGACAGTGGCACAAAGAGCTTTTTGACGTCGCAAAAGATGAAGGACTGATATGCTTTTCAAGTCCGTTTTGCAAAGACGATGTTGATTTTTTGCAAACTTTCGACCCACCCGCTTACAAAATAGCCAGTTTTGAAGCGACAGATTATGAATTTGTCCGATACGTGGCTTCAAAAGGCAAGCCAATAATCATCTCCACAGGCATTGCTACGGCTGAAGAAATAAGAGATCTGGTTGAAATTTGCAAAAGCGTTAAAAACGAGCAAATCGCACTTTTAAAATGCACTTCAAGCTATCCAGCAGAATTTTCTCAGATGAATTTAAGCACGATTTCTGATATGAAAGAAAAATTTGGCGTCGAGATTGGATTTTCTGATCACACGCTTGGCATAGTTGCGCCCGTGGTTGCCGTTAGCCTTGGAGCAAGGATTGTTGAGAAGCATTTTATTTTAAATAAAAACGTCCGAAGCGTAGATGAGACATTTAGTCTTGATGAGGCAGAATTTTCACAGATGTCAAAGGCTGTGCGCGATACGCAAGCTCTACTTGGAAAGGCAACTTACGAGCTAGACCAAAAGGCTCTGGCAAATCGAGCTTTTTCACGTTCGCTTTATGCAAGTGCGGATATTAAAACGGGCGAAAAATTTAGCGAATTTAATGTCAAAAGCGTGCGTCCTGGGTTTGGATTGCACCCGAAATTTTTACCTATTCTTATAGGAAAAAACGCAAAAAGAGATATAAAATTTGGCGAAAAAATAACAAAGGAGGATATGTAAAATGCAAAAAAAAGACGAGAAACAATACTCTGAACTTAAAGATATGAAGGTCAAAAAAGAGCAAAAAAAGCAAGACGAATTTAAAGATACGATTGTCAATGTCGATAATCCTATTTTCAGGAAAAATCTCCAAGCACTGTTTAATCAAGACGAAATTTTAGCCGCTCGCCTTTGGGGTATGAGCGAGTGCGAAAAATACGATGTTTTCATCGGAAAAGATCCGATAGATATTAATATTATCGATAATAAAACGCTAAAATATATTTACGAAAAGCCGGCTGAAGATGTTGAAAATTTACTTAAAGATACCGAAAAAGAGTATTTAAGGTATCCGATTTTGTATTTTTACGGACTTGGAAACGGAATTTTTTACAAAGCGCTTTTAGGCAACAAAACTCACGAGCGCATAATAGTAATCGAGCCTGAAATTGAGATTATGTATATAGTCTTAAATTTAGTCGATTTAAGCCAAGAATTACTTGATAAAAAACTCGTCTTGTTTTTCTCGGAATTTGCGACATATACGCAGTTTTATCATATGATTGCAGAGCCTAAATTTACACCTTACGCTAAAACTTATACATTGCAAATTCACACTCCTTTTTATGAAGAATTTGGCGATGATATTTTAAGGATTAATAAATCATTTACTAAAGCATTATCTCAAATAGTCGTATCTCACGGAAACAGCATAGATGACGTTTTAATAGGTATAAAATATCATACGCAAAATATTTTGGATATGGTTAAAAACTATTGTTATTACGATTTAGTGCATAAGCGCCACGGCATAATGAAAACAGCCGTTGTAGTTTCAACTGGACCAAGTCTAGATAAACAACTCGAAACACTTAAAAAATTCGCCCCTTATGTTACGGTTATCAGTCTTGACGCATCTTATCCGATACTTTTAAAGCACGGCATAAAGCCTGATTATGTTACATCGATGGAGCGCGTTAGGGCAACTTCTACTTTTTTTAAAAACAAAGATAATGATTTTGATAAGGATATATATTTTGTTATTGCTTCCTTAACACACAAGCAAACTATCAAAAACGTTTTACCAAGGCGTTTGGTTTTAACAATGAGACCACAACAAGATGAAATAGCTTCTGGTTTAAAAAGATACGGCTATCTTGGCGTTGGACACTCAACGGCCAATCAAGCATATCAATTAGCCTACGTTTTAGGACACAAAAATATTGTTTTGATCGGGCAAGATTTAGCTTTTGCTCCTAATGGCAAATCTCATGCTAAGGGACACGCATTTAAACAAACAGACGAGTATCTTTACACAAAAGCCTATGGTGGCGAAGGCGAAGTTAGAACGACTTACATTTGGGATAAATTTAAAAATCAATTTGAAAATGACATTTCAATGGCTGCTATTGAAAATGTAGTATCATATAACTGCACCGAGGGCGGAGCTAGGATAGAAGGAGCGATAGAAAAGCCGTTTTTAGACACTATGCAAGAGCTTTGCAAAGATAAAAAGCTAAAAAATTTGCCCCATATTTCAAAAAATAAAGACGAAACTATAAATAAAGATTTGTTGCAAGCTTATAATTATCTTGCAAAAAAAGTAAATTCTCAAGTCGTCATAAAAAATAGGATTGAAAGCCTATTTTTAGAAGTTGTACCAAAAATAGACGAACTTTTAAAACTTCAAAATGGCGATGAAGTCGATGAAAATATCTTTGACGATCTCGTTGCTATAAGCAATAAAATAGACAAGCTTAAGAATTTCCTAAGTATGAAGAAAAATAGCGTTTTAATAAGCAATATATTGCAAATCGCCGTTTATCATCAAGAACTTGAGTTGGCTAAAATTTCCGTTGCACCAAGCGAAACGAAAATACAAAAAGTTAAAAAGCTTCTGCTTTGGGTTGAGATACATAAGTATTGGATGTTTTCAGCCGCAGGCGGCATAAATGCTGACATAGAAGTAACGAGAAAGGCATCAAGCGAGCTTGTCAAAGAGCTTAAAAAACGCGGTTTAATAACAAAAGATGAAATTGGTAAAGCTACGGTTAATTTTAAACTCAATTTGTAACCAGCTAAACCAAACGATAAAAATACATTAGTTGTTGTGTGATTTTGCAAAGCCCTAATCAATAGGGCTTTATTTATTCCCCAATATTATTCCTCACAACTTC
>JBQNAH010000034.1:0-12040 GCA_052170535.1 Campylobacter sp.
TATCGTATAATTATAGCTTTTGATTAGGTTGTATTAGAAGTTATATTAAGACGGGTTTAAGTCGGCTTTGAAAATTTATGATTATTTGCTAAACTACAATACTATAATCGCTACCAAAGTTTAATGGCAAATGATGAGTGAATTTAGATCTTTTAAGATTGCGTCAGCTTGTTTTAAAACTAGAAATAAAAATATAAATTTATAATTTATGACAGAATTTGCTATAAACTACACTTTAAGATTAATAACATTAATCAAACCACAACTTTCAATTTTATAAAAGCTACATTTAGTTTATAGACTTTTGAGAATTAAATAGCAGTGCGTTAAGCCTATTTTACAATCTTATATTAATTTTAAATTTAAACTTATTAACTATAATCATCAAAACTTATTTTTAGGAGAAAAAATGAAAAACTTTTTTAAAATGCTTTTAGTTAGTATGATGCTCTTTAGTGCTTTGTTTGCAACTGTTAATATTAACACCGCCTCAAAACAAGAATTGATGAGTTTAAATGGTATAGGGGAGGCTAAGGCTAATGCCATAATAGAGTATAGACAGGCTCATAAATTTAACCAAATAGATGAGATTAAAAATGTCAAGGGAATAGGCGATAAGATATTTGATAAGATAAAAAACGACATAGAAGTGGTGATGGATACAAATAAAACTACTCATAAAGATATGCAAGAAAATTCTTTGAAATAACAAAAGGGTAAAATTAAGGTGAAATAAACTCTGGGAATTTACGTAGCAAAACGCTTGCTACGTAAATTTAAATCTGCTAGAATTTAATTGAAACATTTTTTATGAAAATTAGTTTATCGGTTTTACAATGGATAAAACCGATATAAATTTTGTTACGCATCGGCAACTACCTTAGTAACCGCTTTATTGAGATGGCGTAAAGTTGTCTGAAATGTCGGCGACTTCGGTTGGTATTTAGATGTATGATTTTTTAGGGGCTTGGGTTGGATTGTATTTTTTTATGCTACCAATTTCTACAATTTCGCCTGTTCCGTAATCAGATATCTTGACAACCACATCGTCTTTATTTTTGAAAATTTGTAGTATATCCTTATTATCTGGCGTTTATAGATACAAAATGTCGCCTTGTTTAGTTTGCAAGTTAAAGACGCTATTGCTTTTTGATATCCTTCGTCGTAAGTTAAATATTAATTTATCTACATCTATTTCAAGAACTGTCGCGCATTCTACACAATACGAGTTTAAGAATTTGTAAAAATAATCATATAAATGTTATCTTGCTTCCATCTAAAACGTTTGTTATTGTTATATTTGTAATGTTTCTTTGTGCCGTCGCCAAAACTTATCATTTGAGTTACTTCCCTAGAAGAGAGTTCTAATGCGTAAATTCCATAAATTTTCCTTTTAGTGTATTGAGCGATCTATTAGGATCGCTTTTAAAGATCAATGCCATCTTCGCCTTTATGTAAAGCATTAAATCATTGTGACATTTTGACCAATACAATCTTCTATCCTGAAACTGTTGCGTAAAATAGCTTTTTTATAAAGAAAGTATCATGTATTTCCGTTCTTTCATCATTAAAAAGCCTTTTGCTGTTTTAAATTTTATTACGTCATTTTCTAGCCTTATCTCATCATTGGGATTTTTTGACGTTATGTTTTTCTTTTCTAGCTACGTTGGTTCTGGTATAGGATGCGTAGGCGCAGTTGGTACTAAATTTTCTATTTTATCTTTTTTAATCTGCAAGCGTTACCATCGACGTAGAAAATCTCTAAATTTTAACATCTAGTCACCTTGTGCAAGCGGCAAGTTCCAAAATGCGGTAGTGCTGTTTTGATGACCGCTCTTCTTATATTCGAAATGATAATTGGCTCTTTTGAAATTTCATCTGTGAATTTGGACTCATCATTATCGTTTCACTTTTATTCGACGGCAAAAATACTTGCGCCAAGGAGCACACCTAGCAAACAGCAATGCTGATAATAAAGCTACGCTAAACCTAAATTTCATATTTACTAAATTTGTCGTAACGGTGGTATCGTTTTTTGTAAAGAGTAATGCGTAAAAATTAGGATTGCCTTAAAAATATTGTTAATTTGTTACACTATGCGACTAAGAATAGATTATTTTCTCACTTTTATAAAAAAGTGAGAAAATTTATGAAATTTTGCAAATTTTATCTAAAACGCCTTAGTAAAGACCAAATTTGCCATCGCTACGTTTGTATAAAACTCGCATTTTTGCATCCATATCGTTAAATACATAAAATATCGCGTCGCTGTTTTTTAATCTTTCTAATGCTTCTTCGATTTGAAGTGGTTTGTAGAGTTCAAGCTCGTTTGGAACGATCTCATCAATGTCGATTGGTGGTGTTTGGCTAGAAATATTAGCTAATTTTTCTTTGTCATCATCTTTGTTTTTTACAGTTGTATTTTTATCATGCTCGCGGCGCAATACCTTTGACGCGCGCTCGACTGCTAAATCAACTGCCGCGTATAAATCTTTGTCTTTATGCTTAATCACGACCGTATCTTTGTGTGCTAAATTTAAAACAAACTCAACACCAAAACCTTTTTTGCCGTTTTTCTCATCAGCGGAAACAACACATCTGCTAGATATTATATCAAGGTTATATTTGCCAAGTGTTTCAAACGCGTTTTCTATGTAGTTTTTGATAGAATCTGTAAGCTCAAATTGCTTACCAACAATGCTTGTATTCATCAAATCTCCTTTGTTAAGATGTGTCAAGTATTATATCACGTTTTATAATTTTTGAATAGTTCGCTTATGAAAATTTAAAGCAAAATTTCCTTTGTTGTTGCTATTTGAGTGCGTTTTGAACGGATTTATCACTTTTGCGAAAGTATCAAGTATCACAGTTGCGTAAGATTCTTTTGTGTATATTTTGCTTCCGCAACCATTAAAGTCGCCAAAAACTTCGGCAACCACAACTAAAATTTCAACAATTGGTCTTTCATCATTTGGAAAATTATAGGTGAAAATTTTGCCAACCGGACAATTGCGCCTAAATGCTTCTTTTTGTGTTAAAAGCTCAAATACAGCCGTTTCTGTTGCGCTTTTGGCTAAAATTTGCATCTGCTCTCTTAGGTAAATTTCGCCAGTTTGCTTGGCTGTCATAGTTGATAATGAAAGCGAAAATACGCCAATCGTGCTTATTAAAATGATAAAAAATATCGTGCTAACTAGGTTAAAACCACTTCTCATCAGTAAATTACCTTATTTTTGCAAACGACCGTTCCGCTGTCGTTTTTGCCAAATTTTACCGGTGAGCGTAGGCAAATTTTGATTATTAGCGTATCGTCGTTTTTTGTAAATTTAAATTCACTGACATTTTTGGCTATCAGGCTACTTTGAGCTTTTTTATAGTCGTTTGCGCCATCTTTTTTCCACGGTTGGTAGTTATATTTTAAGGCCAAATTAAACTCTTTTTCGTTTGAATTTTGCTCGGCTACTAATGCGTAAGCGGTGTGAATTAGATGGTATTGTTCTGAAATTTCATCTATTTTTTCCTCACCAAAAACGCTCAAAACGCTATCTTGTGGATCGTTTGCAATAATGGTCGTGAAAATATTTTTCGCAATGTGTGTTTTTGTGTCAAATCCGAACGAATTTTGTGGATAAGAGCCGTCAAATGCGATTCCTTTGAAAAATATTCCAGCTCGTTTGTTATGTAAATTGACCATTTCTTGCGTTAAATCACTTATAGTTTGACTTGCCATTTTTAAATCGCTTTTAGGTGTTGAAATTTCAACATTTGTTGGCGAAATTTGACGAGTTTTTGGGCTGTTTAAATCTGTAAAACCACTATATCCGCCAACATATTTGTCAGGATTAGTGGTTGCAAGCATAGATTCGTAACTTATTGCAAGCCACTCTAAAATTTTAAAATTTTCTTGCACGTAACCAGTTTGCGGCACGATAAAATCTTCCGTAATGGGATCTCTTGCGATTAAGCTTTCTTTTAGCCTGATTTCAAGTAATTTTGAAATTTGCTCCAACACGAGCTCACTTTTGCTTTCTAGCTCATTTATTGCCTTACTTTGAGTGTAATTTTTATATAAAGCAAGCATTATATCAACGCCAATTGTCGTTAAAATGGCAGTTATGATGATCGTAGTGATCAACTCGATTAATGCAAAAGCCTTTTTCATTGCAATTTTTTGGTTAAAATTTGTGGCAACGAGCCCAAATTTGCCACATATCCGCGCATGATTATTTCTTGATTTAAATCGCCGTTTTTGATTTTGTTTATTATTTTTATCTCTTTAATGTTCTCATTTTGCTCACCATTTATAGATTTTAAAGCTACGCTAACGTTCATTTGAGAGTTTGCAAAAAGCCGATTTGAGTTCATATTTGTAGCTTCAAAACTTAGATTATTTACATCATCAATGCTTTGAAAATTTGAGCCTTTTTCGCATTTTTCATTTGTATCGATTTTGGCAAAAATTCGCCTTGGAACAAGCGAAACGTCAATTTCGTTTTTATCGTAAAAGTTATCTAAATTCTTTGCAAAAATAGGCGTTTGTGTGAAATTTTGAGCGCAGTCAAATGGCAAATTTAGAGCTAGTTGCATAAGCGACTTTGTATCCATTACACCTTGTTGCATAAGTGCTGTTTTGTGATTTTGAGTGCTTTGAAAAATCAAATTTGGAAGTGTGAGCATTGCAATACCAAGCACGACAATGCAAACGATCGCTTCAATCAGGGAAAATGCGCGTATCACCACTGTATCCTTTGGTTGCTTTTTTGATACAAGATTTGCGAATTTTGTATGAATTTTTGTTTATTTGATTTGGTGCTAACCCCGCCCCATTCATTCTCGTTGGTTAAATCTCCAATATAGCTAATATTAAACACATTATCTTGAAAATTTAGCCATTCTGGCGCGATAAATCTCAGTCGTTCTTTTGTTGGTTGCTTTGATCTAACGGTGAAATTTTCAACTCCATTTTCCATATTTATTTTCTCAATTTCAAGCCTATTTGATATAAACTCAACTGAGCCAAAATTGCTATCGTGAAATTTATTAATATACCAGTTTCTAAGTCCAGGCGCAACATTTGCACCTTCTAAAATGCCGTTTTTCTCGCATTCTTTGCAAAAAATAACGTAGTAAATTTTCCCTTTATCTTGTGAATTTTGTAGTGAATAATCTGGCACAAAAGCTCTTGCGTAATAAAAATTTGCACTTGTTTGATTATCTAAGGTCTTAAAATTTTGGCTTTTTACGTTATTTGTTTTGATATTTTTTATTAAAAAATCACTGTTGTAAATTACAAACGGCTCGATTGGTTTTTTGCTATCTCTTTGAAAATTAACATCAAATTTTACAGTGCCTTTACCATTTTGAAACTCATTGGCTTTTATTGTAAAATTATTATCTATTAATTTATCTTTATAAAAAAATAATATTTTATTTTCTATTTTTTTGATTAAATTGATTTCAAAAAATACATCTTGTGCGTAGCAATTTTTAGAAAAATGCTTGGCTGTGTTGCCATTTTCAAGTTTTGCAATTAAGTTAAATTTTAAATTTGCAGCCATATTTTGGTTGTTTGAAAGATATGTTGCATTTAGATTTTTAAAATTTGAAATACTTAAATTTTCAACATCTATCCTAGCTGGTATAAATATTATTTTTTCATTTTGATTTAAGCTTATATTACAGCCTATTTTTCCATCGCTATCTGGTTCATTAAGGCTACTATTTTTTACGCAACCACCATTTTGTTGATCTGTTTGTGTCCAACTTGTGTCGCTTGCTTGAAGTATAAATTCTCCGATGCCTTCGTATAAAAATTCGTCCGTTTCTTTTAGAGAACTTATGCTTTTTGCGTGGTTTTTGATTTTTGCAACGCCGTTATTAAAAGTGGCTTGTAATTGATAATTTTTATCAGATATGCATTCATTTTGCGCCACGAGATTAAGGATATTTGACCTACTATTAAAAATTGAACTATAATTTTTTGCAACCTGATCGCCATTTGTCAGTGCTTTTAGCTCCAAATCGTGCGCTTTTCCGCCTATGATATTTTCTTTTTCGCCGTATAATTTCAGCTCTTTTGGTCTTGTTGAAAAGCTATTTTCTTGACAAATTGATTTATCATTTGTTGTAAATCGAAAATGTAAGTTTGCATAAGCGTCTTTGACTTTTAAATTTAGTAGCTCTTTTTGGTGTGCGGTTGTGCCATTTTTTAGCACTATTGCACCGCCTTGCAGGACACTTTTTGCATTTTGACAGTTTTTAAAATCAGCAACAATATCAACATAAGCATCGTTTAAAAGTGCTGTATTTTTCTGATTTATTATGGTTGCTTTAAAGCTTTTATCTGCAATTTGTGTGTATAGTCCATCTTTGTTTTTATCGCTTACGGCTATTAAATCAGGCTTTTGAAATTTACTAGAATGAACCTTTATTTTGGTTGTTTGCGTGTTGCATTTTTTGAGCTTTCCACTATATTTTAGCTTTTCTTTTTGATTTTGAAAAGATATATCATAAAAGGTTTTAAAATTTTCATTGAGCATTAAATCATATTGAACGACTGCTTTGTGCGTATCGTTTGGATCTAGAAAGCCACCGCTTTTTGTTGAAGCCAACTTGCCTAAATTTGCCATAAAACCATTGCCTGTTTTTTGCCATAATTTCATCTTTTCAAAGCCGTTTTGGATAAAATTTGCATTTGATGGCAGGTATGGATTTATAATTATACTATCATCTATTAGATTAGATTTTATTATATTTGTTGTTAGGATTATATTTTGCGCTTGTGTATCGCTTTGATTTCTAATCTCAATTCTTGTTCGTAAAACGTCTCCGGCAACTACATCGTGCGTTTTGCCATCTTGTAATTTTACAAATTTATCATCTTGTGTTTTTATAAAAAATTCTTCATTATAGCAAAGATTTGGCATTGCTAAATCCGTAGAAAGCGCTGCAAAACTAATAACAATTTGCTTATTTATTTCATCGTCGCTGTCTTTTGAGTCTTTGGCTAAAATTTTAAGCTCCACGTTTGGCTGCTCATTTTGTATGAATTTTGAAATATCATAGGTTTGCAAATTTATTCCAGTGTCAAATTTTATATTTTTGCGTGGTAAGCTGATAGATTTTTGTCCGTTTTTTGTCAGAATTTGTATGTTTTTGTTGTTTGATCCAAAAGATAAAATGCTGAGATTTGACTTAAAATTTTTAGATTCTTGCATATAAAAATCATCAAATTTTAGCTCCAAATGGTTTAAATTGTCATTTTTGGACGTTTTATTTGACTGCAAAATAGCTAAACCATCATACAAATTTACTCTTTTTGGCTTGATTTTACCATTATTTTCATCGCCAAAATCATAAACAATCACGAGTGCCCAGCCCGCGTAATCAATCGTTGATATTTTCTGACCTTGTAAAGCTTTGATATCTTCTATGCCAAATTTTCTTGAAATTTCATCTTTTCCAAGGGATCTTTTTATGATATTTGTTACGTCTGCGCTGTTTTGATAGATAAATTCCATCTCCTGCGATGAGTATAAACTGTGCCATTTTATATCTTTTGTATCTGCTGTAAGATTAAATTTCGCATTTGGTGTTATGAATGTGATTTTTTCAAAATTTTTAATTGCATCTAGATATTTGTGTTTTAATTTTTCTTGATTGTCTGCGTTTTGTGTTGCGCTCCATTTTTCATATATGCCAACAACCCAGTAAAGTCTAGCAAATACAACTTTGCTTCCATCGATATTTTCGCGCTCGGTTTTGTTTTTGCTTGCAAAATCAAACGTTGCAAACGAAGAATCGCTTAATTTCCCGTCTGCAAACGCACTTGCGCCAATTATCTCAACGTCGCCGTAAAATTCATTCGACAAATCGCCATTTGTGTTTAAAATATCTCTTTTTGATAAAATTTGATTACGGTTTAGATCAGTATAGGTTAAATTTAAATGAGAATTTATCTCTTGATCGGCATACAAAAACTGTAAAAGGCTACCAACGATAAAAAATTTTATTAAATATCGCGGTAGCAAAAATACTATTTCTTTTCTAAAAAGTCTGATATTTTTTGAGCTGGTAGATAATCAGGATAACCGTAAGCATCAAGAACGATCTGTGAAAGCGTCATATTTGACATATTGCAAATAACTGGTGCGACAAAATTTACGGTTGAAGTTTCAAGTGGAGTTCCTACGACGATGATGTTATATATGCGTAGTTCGCTGTTGTCGTTGATATCCATAAGTTCTTGATAGTAGGTTGGAATTTCAAATTCGTAATTTCTAAGCGCGTATGGATTTATCATAGTAAAAGATGTATTATCGTCCTTGCTGGCTAGCTTAACAAAAAATTGGTCAAGCTCGATCAGCTCATAGCTTTTAATGTGTTCAAAACCCAAAATCGGACTCTTAACTTCAAAAATCATAGTAATCTCCTAAATTAAATTTTGTATAATTGCGATTATATCAAAAAATATTCAAAAATATTGCAAATGATAAAAATTTCCAAAATTTATATAAAAATAACAAACAAAATAGTAAAATAGAGCCATTTTAAAAAAATATTTAAGGAACAAAATGAGATTGATTACGAAATTTGCTGGTTTGTTGACAGCCTTTTTGCTTTTTACGGGTTGTGCTGAAAAATACAATCAACTTTACAATCTAACGCCTGAAGAATGGTATGCTGAGATTATTTCAGACATTAAAAATAGCGATTTAGAGAGCGCGGATAAACATTATGTTTCGATGTCAAGCGAACACGTTGCAAGCCCTCTTTTAGAGCAAATTTTGCTTATTTTAGCGCAGGCTCACGCAAATGAAGAGGAATATTTGATGGCAAATTTTTATCTTGATGAGTACATTAAAAAATATGGCGATAACAGTTACAAAACCGAGTTTGCTCAATATCTAAAAATTAAAGCCAATTTTGATAGTTTTTCTCAACCAAATCGCAATCAAAAACTTATGCAAGACAGCATTAGTGAGATAGAAAAATTTCTTTATATGTATCCAAATACCCAATACAGACCGCTTATCGAAACAATGCTTGCAAAATTTAAGTTAGCTGTTTTTAGTTTGGAATCTCAAATAGCCGATTTATATAAACGAACAGGAAGGACTCAATCGTCTGAAGTTTATGAGCAAAAGCTTCAAAATTCGCCTTTAAATGATACAAATATAATTCAACCCAAACTTCCTTGGTATAGAAAAATTTTCGAGTAGGAGTTTTGAGTGCAGATTTATGATTCAAAAACATTTCCAAACAAGCTTCCAGTTATAGTTGAAGATGAATTGTTTTTATATCCATTTATGATAACGCCGCTATTTTTGAGCGATGAAGATAATATTCAATCTCTAAACTACGCCATTGAAAATCAAAGTCAAATTTTGGTCGTTCCTGCAAAGGTGCAAAGTGAGGGCGTGCGCGATTTTGACGCAATTTATGACGCTGGCGTCGTCGGAAGCGTTATGCGCCGCGTTTCTTTGCCGGACGGACGAGTAAAAATTTTGTTTCAAGGTGCGGGAAAAGGCAGGATTATAGAGCAGGTGGGGACAAAACCTATGCTAGCGATGGTCGATCTCATAAGGGAATTTCGTCCGACAAGTGCTAAAGCCGACGCGCTTGCAACGGTTTTGCGCGAAAAAGTGCGCGAACTTGCCACGCTTAGTCATTTTTTCCCGCCCGATTTATTAAAAACCATAGAAGAAAGTGTCGAAATCAGCCGTGTTTGCGACTTGGTATTAAGTTCTCTTAGATTAAAGAAAAATCTTGCTTACGAGTTTTTGATTGAAGAAAATTTAGAGCAAAAAATGCTTAAATTAATCGACTATGTAATAGAAGAGATTGAGGCGAATAAATTACAGCGCGAGATAAAAAATAAGGCTCATTCAAGGATTGATAAGGTAAATAAGGAATATTTTTTAAAGGAGCAATTAAAGCAAATTCAAGCCGAGTTAGGCACTGATACAACGCGCGAGCAAGAGATTGAAGAGTATAGAAAAAAGCTTGAAAATAAGAAAAAATTTATGAATGATGATGCTTATAAGGAGATTAAAAAGCAGATTGATAAATTAAGCAGAATGCACCCTGATAGCGGTGATGCAAACACTATACAAAGTTATCTTGATTGGGTAGTGGAAGTGCCTTTTGAAAATTTAGCCGATAAAAAATCAAGCGTGGCTGAAGTTAGCAAACATTTAAACGCCGATCATTACGGACTTACAAAGCCAAAGGAGCGTATTGAAGAATATTTTGCTTTAAGAGAGCTTTTAGAGCTTCGCGGTATCGCTGGCAAAGTAAATAATGGTGCTATTTTGTGTTTTGCAGGACCTCCTGGCGTTGGTAAAACGAGCCTTGCAAATTCTATCGCAAAAGCTTTAAAGCGCGAACTTGTGCGTGTAGCTCTTGGCGGACTTGAAGATGTAAATGAGTTGCGCGGACATCGTAGAACGTATATTGGTGCTATGCCAGGACGTATAGTGCAAGGACTTATTGAAGCCAGGCAGATGAATCCAGTTGTCGTACTTGACGAGATTGATAAGGTTGGACGTAATTATCGCGGCGATCCTACGGCTGTTTTGCTTGAAATTTTAGACCCCGAGCAAAATAATAAATTCCGCGATTACTATTTAAATTTTAATATTGATTTAAGCAAAATTATTTTCGTTGCGACAGCGAATGACGTCAGCGCGATACCTGCACCTCTTCGCGACCGTATGGAATTTATTTATCTTAGCTCATATACGCCTCAGGAAAAATTTGAGATAGCCAAAAAATATCTTATCCCGCAAGAGTTAAAAAAACACGGCTTAAAACAAAGCGAAATTTCTTTAAATAAAGACGTTTTAAGCTTAATTATTTCCGATTACACTCGCGAAAGTGGAGTTAGAAATTTGAGAAGACGCTTAGCCGATATTTTTAGAAAAGTCGCCAAAAAACTGCTTTTGGATAAGGAAATTTCAAAAGTAAATATAACAACAAAAAATTTAAAAGATTTCTTAGAAAAAAAGGTATATGAAATAGAGCAAGCCGATAAAAACGACCAAATCGGTCAAGTTAATGGTCTAGCTTGGACGAGTGTTGGTGGTGATGTGTTGCACATAGAAGCTATACGCATACAAGGTAAGGGCGCTATGCAGATAACCGGTCAGCTTGGCGATGTGATGAAAGAAAGTGCGCAGATCGCATTTAGTGTTGTTAAGGTATTAATTGATACTAAAAAGATAAAGGTGCCAGCTAAGATTATCCCAGATTTGCCTGATGACAAAGACGGTGCAAAAAAAGCGCCAAATTCTAGCGATGTCTATCGTCGTTATGACTTGCATATTCACGTTCCAGAGGGTGCAACGCCAAAAGATGGACCAAGCGCTGGTATTACTATGGTAACAGCGATTGCTTCGATATTAACCGATACGAAAGTTCGGCACGATGTTGCTATGACGGGTGAAATTACCTTAAGTGGTAAAGTGCTTCCTATCGGTGGACTCAAAGAAAAACTAATCGCTGCACATAAGGCTGGTATAAAAATGGCTCTTATACCGCGTAAAAACTACGAGCGAGATTTGGTAGAAATTCCAACCGATGTCAAAAATCATATGCAAATTTTACCCGTGGATGTCATCGAGGACGTGCTAAAAAACGCGTTCGTAGATAAAAAATAATCTCTGCTCCATTTTTGGACAGAGATTTATTTGCTTTCAAAGAAATATTAATTACAACTTTTTATTTTTATATTTTAAACTTTTTTTGTAAATTAGCAATTGTTTAAATTTATAAACTTCTATTGCTTTTATGGACTTAAAAATCTTGGCTCAAGACAAATCAACCAGATTCTCTCTCATCATCTTTACTAAAATATAATAGAAGTGAAATATGATAGAAGGTTTTTGTATTTTTACCGTTGTTATGTCTAAATTCGCATTCCTTTAGATGAAACAAGAAATTCTCTTTTTTAATGCCTTTAAATTTAGATAATCTATCTTTAGTATAACCCCAAAAGTTTTCTTTGCCGTTTATATGGTTATTAGCGAATTCATTCTTA
>JBQNAH010000035.1:0-7890 GCA_052170535.1 Campylobacter sp.
AGTAGATGATATGGCTAAGGCTATTGTTGCTGATGTAAGGAAGAAGAAATTTTAAGGATTTCCTATCTGTAAAAAAGAATAAACATCTTCAACGCCATCTATATGTTTTGCATACCAGATGGCGTGTTTTTCTTGATCTATGCTTGATATGACACCAGTTAGAACTACGTCGCATTGCACCACGCTAACTTTTATGCCAGTTGCACTTATTACACTGTCTTTGAAAAAATTGTTTTTTAGATTAAGCATTATTGAGGTGTTGCTTTTACACTCTTTTGCATCTTGTGGCAGACGGATATATGTGTAAATTTTCTCTACTTCTGATGTATTTTTAGCGAGTTCTATGAGCTTATTTTTGTGTTCTAAATCAGGCACTATGCCGATTAAATAGACTTTACCATAAAAGCTCTCTATGTCAATGCTGATATTGCTTAGTCCAGAAGTTGTGAGAATTTTACTTTGAATTTTTGTTTTTATAAGCTTATCCTTGACTATTTGTCCGATTGAACGTTCATCTTTTGAGATTGAATACACATCATAGACATTAACTACCGTAAGAGGAGAAACAGGTGCGGTCAAAATTTCTACGCATCCGCTAAAAAAAGTTGCAAAAAATGCCACGTAAAATAGTTTTTTCGCCTTCATTTTATCTCAAATTTAGTTTTTTAAAATCTTATAAAATTCAAACTAAAATTTATATAAATTTAGATATAATTGCCATACACTTGCGGAGGATAAAGCGATCTGGTGGCGTTCGCGGACTTCAAATCCGATGGCGGGGCGGTTGACCGTTCCGTGGGGAGTTCGATTCTCTCATCCTCTCGCCGTTAAATTCTGCTTAAATTTCAAATTATTATCTAAAAAAAAGCAAAGTTGCGCTAAAATGTCAGTGCATTTTTAGCATATTTTTAAGGTTTTTTATGTTTTTTATGGGTAGAAAAAATAAAGAGATAAAATACAACATTTTAAGTAAATTGTATTTTGCAAATGTAATAGTTGTGCTTGCGATTTTTGGCATCATAACTTGTGCGGTTAGCTGGAAATACCAGAGTGTAAAGGAAGAAATTTTGCACTCAAATATGTATTTTCAAAATCTAATTTCTAGCCGAAATGAGGCAATAAATGCCGAATTTGCAATCCTTGAAAAATACATTTCAAATAACGTAAATGTCATTACGCTTTTTAAATATGCACTAGGTGATGCTGACGAATATGATAATTGGTATCTTTTAGGAAAGGACGGCAAAATACTATTTTCGGCTGTTGATGAAACAAAAGAGGAATTTATAAATTTCTTCTTATCCAAGCCGTGGAAAAACACAAGTCGCTCGACAAATGGACTTTATATCTCTAAATTTAGTTTTAGCTATACTGGAAATCCGGTTAGATTTGCCATAAAAGAGCTTGGCGATGGCAGAATTTTAGTAGCCAAGGTCAAATATGATTTTTTACTAAATGAGCTTATTGAAAAAAACAAAATTTCAAATACTAAAAATTTCATAGTTGAAACCGATGGAAAAATCGTATTTGATACCGATACAAAGTTGCTTTTGGGTCAGAAAAATATCGTTGATAAATACACTCTGAAAACTGATTATTTATATGATAAAAATATACAAATTAGTTTGCTTAATGATGAAACTACTGATTTGTTTGTTTTTGGCTATGTTGATAACTCCAAAATCGCAGTTGTTTCGCGATACCAGATATTGCAAATTTTAAAAGAAAATTTTTACATCATTGTTTTTGGAGTTTTGGTTTTGATGGCGAGTATTTTGGTTATATTTGCAAATGTCAGATTTGCTAAAAATCAGATATTGCGACCGATACAAATCGCTAGAAATATGATTAGAAAAATTCATAGAGGCGAGAATATAAACCAATATGCCGACAGCGGATACATAACGGAGTTAAGCGATATAGTAAGAGGCGTGGTGCAAATTTATCTTGAAACTGAGAAAAAACGAGCTATTTATTTAGAATACGAGAGAAAATTTGGTTATTTGTTTGAGCAAGGTCCGTTTATGATACTTTTAATAGACGCAAAAACGGGCGACATTGTAGATATTAGCCAAAAGGTGATCGAATTTTACGGATTTAGTAGAGATGAATTTTTAAGAAAAAGCTTTTATGATTTAAATAAGATAAAAAATATTGATACTTGCCTTGACGGCAACAACGGAAGCTTATCGTATGAAACGGTTCATGAAATATCAAGTGGCGAGCTAAAAAACATACGCGTTAGTATAAAAAATATCGAAGTATCTGATGACGTTAAATACGCATTTTGCGTGCTCGAAGATATAACGCGAGAGTCGCTTCTTGCCAAAAATATACAAAAAGAAAACGAAAAAAATATCCACTCACCGATTTTAAGCCTGACTTGGAGCACTGGACTTTTTAAACACATTTCGTCTATTTCGCCAAATGTTAAGGAGTTTTTGGGTTACGGTGCTGATGAAATTTTAGATACTAGATTTACTTTTACGAAGATTATATATAGCGAAGATTTGCCAGCTTTGGTAAATGAGATAAATATCAAGTTAAAACTTTTTGCGGAAACTAAACGACAAAGAATGGAATCTTTGCGTCCATATCGCATTGTGCGTAAAAATGGTGATATTGTTTTGTGCAATATTTTTATTAAATTTTTATTAAATGATGAAAACAATGTCGATGAAATCATCGGATATATCGTTAAAAGTGATCTTATAAGAAGTAATTTATCTCAGCAAACGCACAATTTTGGCATTGGTGAAGAGGGTCAAACGCCGATTTTCAAATGGGAATTTGACTGCGCTAACGATGAGATAAAATACACCAAATCGCTAGCAAAATATCTTGGCTATAAAGACGTCAAATTTGAAATGAAACTACTTGAATATATGCACGAAGAAGACGTTGGCATATTTAAATCAGCCATTGAAGAGAGCAAAAAAGAAAGTAGTTTGCTTGATTTTGAGCTCCGACTGATACGCGCTAATGGCGAGGCTGTTTGGTTTGATATGAGTATATATGACATTAGGCGTGATGAGCAGCAAAATCCGATACTTATAAAAGGATTTTTTAAGGATATTAATTATAAACGAATAGCCGATAAATACAAAAGGATAGTTCAAAATTTATTCGCGTATTCAAATGAAGCCATCGCCGTTGTTGCAACAGATGGTAAATTTTTAGATGTCAATGACGTATTTTGCAATGTAACTGGATATGAAAAAAGCGAAATAATAGGTCAAACACCAGCACTTTTAAAATCTGGCGTTCACGATGCGGTATTTTATGCGAATTTATGGAAGGATTTGATAAAAGATGGAAGCTGGAAAGGTAAAATTTATAATAAACGCAAAAATGGCGAGATTTATTTAGAGGTATTAACCATAAGCACGATTTATGATATTGATGGAACAATTGAGTATTTCTTAACAATCTTTTCGGACGTAACAACGGCTAAGGCTAGGGAATTGGAACTAAAAAAGATCGCTTATTATGACGTTTTAACTGGGCTTCCAAACAAATTAATGCTAGATCAGACGATAGATGAAAATATCGAGAATACAAAAAATAGCAAAAATCTAGCTATGGCGCTCGTGATCGTAGATATAGACGAATTTAAGCCTATAAATGAACTTTACGGTCATCAAGTTGGTGATAAATTTTTGGTGAAATTTTCTCAACTTTTGCAAGCTAGATTATCGCCAGATCAGCTTTTATTTAGGATAGGAGCGGATGAATTTGCCATTTTTATTAAGGATATACGAGATAAAAGTAGGCTTGGTAAAATTTTAGATGAGCTTATGAAAGTAACAAATTTAGACATTCAAATCGATGATCGAAGGCTAAACATAAGTGCAAGTATGGGCGCTAGTTTGTATTCTAGCGATCTTGGTATAGATAAAAATGCTCTATTTAATCAAGCTGATAGGGCACTTTATAAAGCTAAATTGTATGGCAAAAATTACTATGAAATTTTTGAGCCAAATTTTGACGTATTTTTGGAGTCTAGTGCGCTTTGTGATGCGATTAAACAAAGCCTTGATAATGAGGATTTCTCTTTGCTTTATCAGCCGGTTATAAACATAAAAACGGGGCTTGTTGATAGTTTTGAAAGTTTCATCAGATGGAAATATGGCTCTGAAATTTTATCTTACGAGCGCATAAATAAATTCATCATCAAATACGATATTTACGAAGATATAACTATTTGGAATATTAAAAAAGTCTTAATTGATCAAGGCAGACTAAACGAGCTATACGGGCTTGATTTGCGTGTTAGCGTTGATGTTTCCTTTGATGTTTTGTATAAAGAGAGTTTTTGGAGCAAATTTAGAGTTTTAGCTAGCGGAAATTCTAACATAAACAGGCTTGAATTAAATATTCAGGGTTTAAGAGATGCTAGGGATTATGACAGTATGGAAAATATACTTGATGAGTATAAATTTTTTGGCGTTACATTGGCATTGGACGATTTTAGTTCTAGCCAAAATTCTTTGAAAATTTTGCGCGATGAGAGGGTTAAAAAGGTCAAAATTTCAGAAGATTTATCTCTTGGCGTTATAAGTGGTGCGGACAATCTCATAATGCTTCGCTCCGCACTTTCGATATGTGAAATGTTTCAAAAAACTATTGTTGCAAAAGGCGTGGAAACATCTGAAACGATGTATTTCCTAATCAAAGCTGGATATGAAAATTTACAAGGTGGATTTATCGGCTCGAAAATGCCGGTTAATCAGATTAAAAAGTGGTTTGACGAATACGGCATACCAGACAGATTTAAAGACATTACGAAATTAACCAGCGAACAGATAAATCAATCAAGCTTGGCTGTAATGCATAGAATTTGGATCAGAGCTTTGCTTGGCATGTTAAGCTCTGTAAATTACAAGAATTTTAAACCGCGAGATTTTGCAAAAGATTACTCTGCTTTGGTGATAGCTGATTATAATAAGCAAATTTTAGATCCAGTTAAGCTAGACACACATAAACAAATAACAAAAATTATAATGGAAATTTTAGACGGTATAGAGCAGTTTGTCGATGTTTCAAGTTTGATAATAGACCTGAAAGCTAAGCGCGATGATCTTTTAGACCTTGAATAGGAGTTGATTTGAGTAGTGAAAATAACGTTTTTGAGCACGAAATTCCAAGTGGGACTAGGCTGTATTTTGGAAATAGTGCAAAGTTAAAAAGAAAAATCGAGCAAATGGCTGCGGAAATTTTAGATCAATACGGTTTTAGCGAGATCGTTACGCCGTTTTTTTCTTATCATCAGCATCTTAGCGTCGCTCCGACAACTTTAGTTAGATTTAGCGATGACGCAAATCACCAAATAAGCCTTAGAGCCGACAGTACGGTTGATGTCGTTAGGATAGTTTTAAGGCGGCTTAAAGATACCGAGCCAAAGCGTTGGTTTTATATTCAGCCAGTTTTTAAATACCCAAGTAGCGAATTTTATCAAATCGGTGCGGAATTGATAGGAGAAATGGATCTGGCGATAAGTGTAAAAATCGCAAAGCAGCTTTTTGATGAGCAAAATTTACCAACCGTGTTGCAAATTAGCCACATTGCCATACCAAAAATGGTGTGCGAAATTTTAAATTTGCCAATTAGTCTGTTTGAAAATGGTGAGATTGAGAAAATTTTAGCCCAAGATGTTAAATGGCTTAAAAAATTAGCTTTTGTAAATTCTATCGCTGATTTAGATGACGCACTACGGATTGTGCCCGAAAAAATCGCAGACGCATTAACGCAAATGAAAGCGTTAGCCATCGCTTCAAAGTCAGAAAATTTAGCGATTGCGCCTCTTTATTATTCTAAGATGAGATATTATGATGAGCTATTTTTTAGATTTTTGCGCGGTAACGACGTTTTAGCAAGCGGTGGAAACTACGCGATAGAAAATATAAAAAGCAGTGGATTTGGCGTCTATACCGATGCTTTGATTGAAAATTTGAAATAAAGGATAAAGATGAGTAAGGCTGATGTTATAGTTGGGGTTCAGTGGGGCGATGAAGGCAAGGGCAAGATTGTGGATATGCTAAGTGGCGATTACGATATGGTTTGTCGTTGTCAAGGCGGTCATAACGCTGGACATACGATAGTCGTAAATGGCACAAAATTTGCGCTTCATCAAGTTCCGTCTGGGATTTTGCATAAAAATATAATAAATGTCATAGGAAACGGCGTTGTTCTTTGTCCGCAAGCGTTAATAGAAGAGCTAAAGCAGTTTAGCGATGTTGCAGGCAGGCTGTTTATCAGCGACAAAGCTCATTTGAATTTGCCCTATCACGCTTTAATCGATCAAGCAAAAGAGAGAGCAAAAGGCAAAAATGCGATCGGCACGACTGGTAAGGGAATTGGACCTGCTTATTCAGACAAGATAAGCCGTAGCGGTCATAGGGCTTATGAGTTGCTTGATCCACACAAACTTTGCGATGCGATAATGGCTGATTTTATGGCAAATAAACCGATCTTAGATGCGCTTGGGGTTAAAATTCCAAACAAAGACGAGCTTTTATCCGAACTTAATCTCTACAAAAACGAGTTGGCTGGTTTTATCACGGATACAACTCAGCTTGTTTGGAAAGCCATTGACGAAGATAAGAAAATTTTGCTAGAAGGCGCGCAAGGAACGTTGCTAGACATCGATCACGGAACGTATCCGTTTGTAACTAGCTCAAATACCATCACCGCAGGAAGTTGCAGTGGCGTTGGATTAAACCCAAAAGAGATCGGAAATGTGGTCGGTATCATTAAGGCATATACCACTCGTGTTGGAAATGGAGCTTTTCCAACCGAAGATCTTGGCGATGATGGAAAAAAAATGCGCGATATAGGGCGCGAATACGGCGTAACGACAGGTCGAGCGCGCCGAACTGGCTGGTTTGACGCCGTTGGTGTCAGATACGCGGCAAGACTTGATGGTGTGGATAAATTTGCGCTTATGAAACTTGACGTATTAGACGGTTTTAAAAAGGTTAAAATTTGCAAGGCTTACGCAAAAAACGGTAAAATTTTAGACTTTTTCCCAGTCGATTTAGATGGAGTTGAGCCTATCTATGAAGAGCTTGAAGGTTGGGATAAGGTTGAGGGCGTGAGAGAATTTGATAAAATCCCAGCCAATGCGAAAGCCTATATCAAGCGCATAGAAGAACTTACGGGCGTAAAAGTGGGCATTATTTCGACAAGCCCAGAAAGAGATGACACAATCGTATTATGAAGCTAAAAAGCAAATTTACTCAAATCGTGGATATTAAAAAACAAAATTTGAGCAAAATAGAAGCAAATTTGGCTAAAAAACGTAGCGAAGTTGTTGTGATGCAAAATTTTATCAAACAAACCGATTCGCAAATAGCATCTCATGTTTTGCCAAGTAGCGGAAATTTCATCGAAATTAGGGCATCGCTTGAACTTTTAAAAGCGATTAGAAATCAAAAAGCCCAATTAACCGAGCGTTTAGGGCTGATAAAAACCGAAATAATCCATTTGGAAAATCAGTATAAAAATGCAAATTTAGAATTTGAGAAGATGAAATATTTGCAAACTGAAGATTTTAACATACAATTAATGAAAATCAAACGAAATGAAGCTTTGGCTCTTGATGAATTTGCTACGATGAAATTTGCTAGAATGAAAGAAATTGTATAGGTTTGATTTAGCGAATTGACGTAAAATTGATATACAAGCTGATAGTTTGTGGTTGATTAGGAATTTAATAAATCTAAAACATAACAGAAATTTTATAGGTGGCGTAAAAAATGCTAGAAGTTGGAAGGAAAATTTACTAGGTGGCGCACTAGGTTCAGCTGGTGGGGCTGGGGTGGATTATTTAAATAAGGCTCAATTAAACTTAAGCGGATTTTTAGCTGCAACTACGTCTTGCTACTTACA
>JBQNAH010000036.1:0-7784 GCA_052170535.1 Campylobacter sp.
ATAGAAATAGTGTAGTTTTTATCCCAAACAGAGAATTTAGTATTTTGGATATTTTTGCCGATGTTATTGGGCTTTTTGCTGGGATATTTTGTGTGAAAATTTTGCAAAAATATACATTTTTGGGTTTTAAATTTTAGGATTAGTATAATATTTATTATGATTTGTTTATTCTTTGTTGTTTATTTTACAGTTTTTAATGAAAAAGTTTTTAAATTCAACCTAAAATTAGTAAATGCAATGGTTTATTTTATCTCGATTTACTCTGTTTTATTTTAAGCTTTTTGGTATCCACCAGCGATATTTTTGTTGTTTTATTATGCTATAATTGCTCAATTTACTAAAAATTTAAATTCCGTTGGGGGATGGATAAGTCATTTCTGATTTTATTAATCTGCCTAGCTTTATTTCCTTTAATATTTTTTAAATATTTTAACTATTTTTGGATTTTTTCAACATCAAATTTCATCTTATTTTGCCACTTGGAATTTCGTTTTACGCTTTTAGTGTTATTGGCTATTTTATCGATATTTATAAAAAAATATAAAAACCGTTTGATAATTATTTAGAATGCTTGCTCTTTATAGCGTTTTGCCCCACCTTGCAAGCGGTCCGATTTTACGGGCAAAAAATGTATGAAAACATTATTAATAACCAAATTTTAAATTTAAATAATGCCGTTTTAACTGCTGTGCTAATTTGTCTAAGACTTGTTAAAAAGCTCTTAATAGCTCATAATATCGGGGGTTATGTGAATTGGAATTTTGGCTATGGCGTAACAAATATGAACGCACTTGAAACGTGGGCGAGCGTGGCTATTGGTGCACAAAAATTTACGCTGATTTTAATGGATATTCTGATATGACGATAGATTTTGCGTTGCTTATAGGCTTTAAATTGCCAGCAAATTTTAACTATCCGTATTTGGCGACGTCTATTACGGAGTTTTGGTACAGGTGGCATATTAGTCTTTCGACTTGGTTTAGGGATTATTTGTATTTTCCACTAAGCGGTAGTAAAAACGGAAAATTTAACGCTTATAAGAATATTTTTATAGTTTTTGTCCTTAGTGGAATTTGGCACAGAGTGGGTCTTGGCTTTTTAATTTGGGGCACATTGCACGGCATTTTTAGTGCGTATATGAAAATTTTTAAGCCGCTTAGATGGGTCGTAACTTTTGTTTTAGTTATGGTTGCGTGGAGCTATTTTAGGCTAGAATTTGCCGATGCAAACGTTTTAGTTATGAAGATGTTTGGATTTTTGCAAAAGCCATTTAGCAACACTTCGCCATACTATGTTGCTGTGATTTTTTGTTTTAGCTGATTATGTTTTGAGGATTTATAAAGTCGATGAGAATGGCGAGATTGTTTTAAACAAAAGTTTTTTAAGCGCGATTGGGCTTTGTGTTTTGCTATTTCTGACCTTAAATTTTAGTGAAAATCCGCTACCGTTTATATATTTTGAGTTCTGATATGAAAAAAGAAAATTTGGTATCATTTATATTTGCTCTGTTTATAGTAGTATTATTTATATTTATATTTCAAGATATTTTTTAAGCTAAGAAAGTTTGAAATTTATACAAATGACATTGCGTTGCTATCTGTGAATTTTTTGATTGGCTTTCATTTGACTTAAATTTCTTAGAAAAAATACAAATTTTAGCATACCGTTTATGCTTTTAGCGGTATTTTTGGCTACTACATTTTGTCAAATTGGTTTTATCCGGCTTAGTAAAACTATTGATACAAGTAAATTGGGAGAATTTTTCCCAAATCCGCTTTGGGGTGAGTATCAGCAAATCGCAAAAGAGCATAATTTGGATCTAAATTTTGCCAAATATGTCTGGCAAGAACGTGACCCAGCCAATTTTTTATCCAATCAAATTTTTCAAGACAGGCCAAAATCAGTAGATGTTATAGTTTTTGGCGACAGCACGGTTGCTTGGGCTGCGATACCGCAAGTTGTTGGGTAAATAAGTGGCAAGGTGGTTAGAATTTATGCTTATGAGTCAAACAAACTTAACGTTTTAAGTGCGGCACTTTTTGATAAAATTTCAAAGTATTATCTTAAAGATAGCGGCGTTGTTATGTTTGGTTTTTCTAATTTTGAACAGCTTGTTGATATAAACGCAAAGTCCTTAGTTGCCGGCTATGATGAGCTTTTAAATATGCACGAGAGTGAATTTGCTAGTTTAAATAAAAGATATCCATTATCAAGAAATATTAGCACAGATAAGCTTACTGAAAATTCAAACAGCGCAACAAAATCGCACGTTAGCACTTGGGCTTTTGGACGTGAAAATTTTGCGCTAAGGATTGATGAAATTTCAAAAAAGTTAGAAAATTTGGGATTTTATTTAAAAAATGTTAATTTTTATAATGATTATTTTGAAAAGATATAATGTTTCTAAGATGGGATTATAACACCGTAATGCTTTATGGTAAATTTATAGATTTTGCCGAAAATTTGACGGTTGATGGCTTTGATGAAAATTTCAAAGATGAAAATATAGCCAAAAATTACCAAGCAATAGCAAAAATAAATGGACTAAACAAGGTTTATGTTAAGCCGTTTAACACGCGTAAAGACGAATTTTACGAAAATGTTTATAACGTTTATTATAAGCAAAATGGTTTTATTTTTTGCGACTTAAACCGCTATATACAAGGCAAAGTGTCGATGCAAAGCCAAAACCACTGCGGCAACACAAGTAGTTTATTGCAAAGCATCGCGATGGGAATTTGGATAAAAAATTTCTACAAATCACAAGATTATAAAAATTTCTAGCTTCTTTGCTCTTGCAATTTGGCTAAAAATTCTTCTATATTGTATTTTGTGCGGTATTCTGCACTCATTAAATGTATCAAAATATCGCCTAAATCAATAACCGACCATTCTTCCGAGCTTTCAACAGCTAAGAAATTTTCACCATTATCTTTTAAATTTACTTTAAGCTCGTCAATTAGCGAATAGGCGTGTCGTTCGCCAAGAGTAGTTGCGATGATGACGAAATTTGTAAAATACTCTTTGCTTCTCATATCTATAGCTTCGATGTTTTCAGCCTTTTTTTCGTCCAAAATTTTAACAATTCTCTCAATTCTATCTTGCATCTTTTTCCTTTAAAAATTTTATTACATCTTCTCTTATGATTTGTGGCACTAAATTTGTCAAACCATACTTCCTTATCTGCGAAGAGCTTACGTCCAGACTTATTTTTAGTTGTTTAAAATCGCTTGGAATTTGCACGTTGTTACGGCTTGCAACAACGAAATTTACAAGTCTTGATAAACGATTAAATTCGTGCCATTTGTTTAAATTTTCCACGTGATCCGCGCCTATTATTAGGTAAATTTTTTCATATCCGTCCTTGAAGTGCAAAACGCTTTGTATCGTCGGCACGGGACAGTTTTGGGCTATTTCAAATTCGCTAATTTCAACCTTTGGTAAATTAGCCCAAAGCAAATTGACCCACTTTAATCTCAAATTTGGCGGTGCAAAAAAACTATCCTTAAACGGACTAATAAACGTTGGTAAAATTATTAACTTATCAATATCTAAATCAGCTAAAACAGCTTTTACGACACTATCGTGACCAAAATGAGGCGGATCAAAACTCCCACCAAAAATAGCTAAATTCAAATTAAACACCTATGATTTTGCGCTTATGTTATCAAAAAAAGCTTCAAAAACAGCTAAAATCGTAAAATTTATAAATAAATAAATAACAAATTTAAGCCTACTTTGGATAGAATCAGAAAAATTTTTGCAAGGAAAAAGTATGGTAAAAATCGCAATAAATGGCTTTGGCAGGATAGGAAGATGTGCTGCTAGGATCATCTTAGAGCGCGACGACTGTGAGCTTGTGGCCATAAACGATACCGCAAAGCGCGACATGACGCGTTATTTGTTAAAATACGACAGCGTTCACGGCGAATTTAAACACGATGTCGAAGTTATAAACGATGATTATATAAGCGTTGATGGTAAGAAAATTCGCGTATTTTCGACTCGCGATTTAAATGAGCTTGATTTTTTAGCTTACGGCGCGACGGTCGTGCTTGAATGCACTGGTAAATTTTTAACAGCGCAAAGCTGTGAGCCGTATTTGCAAAAAGGGATAAAAAAGATCGTTATGAGCGCACCAGCAAAGGACGATACGCCAACTTACGTTTTTGGTGTAAATGAGCATACTTATGGCGGAGAAGCTGTTATTTCAAATGCTAGTTGCACTACAAACTGTCTAGCGCCTGTGGTTAAGGTTTTAGAAGAGAAATTTGGTATCAAAAAAGCACTTATGACGACTGTTCATTCTTACACAAACGGACAAAGTCTTGTTGATGTTAAACAAAAAGATTTTCGCAGAAGTCGCGCGGCAGCGATGAATATGGGACCAACAACAACTGGTGCAGCTAAGGCGATTGGCAAAGTTATGCCAAGCTTAAAGGGCAAAATTCACGGTCAAGCCATACGTGTGCCAACTCCAAATGTTTCTATTGTTGATTTGACGGCGGTTTTAAACCGCAATGTAAATGTTGATGAGCTAAATCAAGCTTTTCGTGATGCTTCAAATGGATCGATGAAAGGCATTATGATGGTCGATGATGACCAGCGCGTAAGCACGGATTTTTGCACTACGACATATAGTAGCATAGTAGCTTCAGATACGACACAGGTTATTTGTGATGATATGGTTAAAGTAATGGCTTGGTATGACAACGAGTGGGGATATTCGGCACGACTTGTCGATATGGGCGTATTTGTGGGAGGTAAATAATGCAAGGTATCGTTTCGATAAAGGATATAAATTTAGCAAATAAATCCGTTTTTATAAGATGTGATTTTAACGTTCCTATGGACGAATTTGGAAACATTACCGACGATAGGAGAATTTTCGCTGCACTTCCTACGATAAAATACTGTCTAGATCAAGGTTGTAAAATAACTCTAGCTTCGCATCTTGGTCGTCCAAAAAATGGCTTTGAGGATAAATTTTCTCTAAAACCGGTTGCGAAGCGTTTGTCGTTTCTGATACATCAAGATGTCATTATGGCTAACGATGTAATCGGCACGGATGCGAAGGAAAAATTTAAAAATTTAAAAGCCGGTGAAATTTTGTTGCTCGAAAATTTGCGCTTTGAAAAGGGCGAAACTAAAAATGATGAAATTTTGGCAAAAGAGCTTGCAAATTTTGGCAAAACATACGTAAATGACGCATTTGGCGTTTGCCATCGTGCTCACAGTTCGGTTGAAGCGATCACAAAATTTTACGATTTCGAGCATAAAGCAGCGGGATTTTTATTGCAAAAAGAGATCGAATTTGCCGAGCGACTTATCAAAAAACCAGCCCGTCCATTTGTGGCGGTTACTGGTGGTAGCAAGGTTAGCGGTAAGTTGCAGGCTTTAAAAAATTTACTTCCGCGCGTAGATAAGCTCATCATCGGTGGCGGAATGGCATTTACGTTCTTAAAAGCCGTTGGTTACGATATTGGCAATTCGCTTTTAGAAGAGGATTTAATCGGGGAAGCGAAGGAAATTTTGCGCGAAGGCAAGCGACTTGGTGTGAAAATTTATTTGCCAGTAGATGTTGTAGCAGCCCAGACGTTTTCGGCTGAAAGTGCGATAAAATTTGTTACCGCGCAAGAAATTCCAGCAGGTTGGATGGGGCTTGATATAGGACCAGCTTCAACGCGCCTGTTTAAAGAGGCGATAGCTGATGCTCAAACGATTTGGTGGAACGGACCTATGGGCGTATTTGAGTGGGATAAATTTTGCAAAGGTAGCATTAAAATGAGCCACGCAATATCTGAAAGCCACGCGACAACGGTTGTTGGCGGTGGAGATACTGCCGATGTTGTAGCGCGCGCAGGCGATGCGGACGAGATTACATTTATATCTACTGGCGGTGGCGCAAGTTTGGAGCTAATTGAGGGCAAAGAACTTCCTGGCGTTAAGCCGTTAAGAAGAAGTGCAGATGAGTAAATTTATATTTGCGGCTAATCTAAAATGCAACCATACAAGGGCGAGTTTTAGGCAATATGCTAAAATTTTAGATCGCGAACTTGCAGGGCAAGAAATTTTGATTTTTCCGCCTTTTGTGGCTTTTGATGATTTTAGTGGATCAAAATTTAAAATAGGTGCGCAAAATTTCTATCCTTGTCAAAACGGCGCTTATACTGGCGAGATAGGAAAAGCCCATCTTGATGAATTTGGTATAAATTGCGTTTTAATAGGTCACTCCGAACGTCGCGAGCTGGTAGGAGAAAGTGATGATTTATTGCGTGCTAAATTTGATTTTGCGGTTAAAAACGACTGGCAGATAGTGTATTGCATAGGCGAAAATTTAAGTGTTAGAGAAGCTAAAAATGAGAAAGAATTTTTGCATTCTCAGCTAAATTTAATTGATTTAAATTATGAAAATTTAATCATCGCTTATGAGCCGATTTGGGCGATAGGATCAGGAAGTAGCGCATCTACTCAGCAAATAAGCGAAATTTTGGATTTTATCTCGACTTTGACAAAAGCACCTTTGCTTTATGGCGGAAGCGTCAATGCGAAAAATATCGCAGGCATTGCAAATATAAAAAGTTGCTCTGGGGTTTTAGTTGGGACGGCAAGCTGGGACGCGGAGAATTTTTTAAATTTGATAAAAGCTGTTAAATAAAGCCAATTAAATAAGCTATAATGATATTTTTAATACGTTTAAATAAGGTTTGGTGTTAAATCAAATATAAATTTTAGGTTGATTTTGAAAGATTAATTTTTGGAATTTTATCGTTTTGTCAATTAAAGTTACAAGATGGTTTAAAAATAAACAATATAAATAAATTTAAAACAAGGAGTTAAAATGATAATGAATGGCAAAAAAGGCTTAATCGTTGGTGTGGCAAATTCTAAGTCGATAGCTTATGGTATCGCAGAGCAGTGCCATAAAGCAGGTGCGTCGCTTGCATTTACATTTTTAAATGACGCCATTAAAAAACGTGTTGAGCCAATCGCATCAGAATTTGGTTCAAATTTTGTCTATGAGTTAGATGTTAATAATCAAACTCATTTAGATGGCATTGGTGAGCGTATTAAATCTGATTTTGGCGAGATAGATTTTATAGTTCATGCTGTCGCTTATGCCCCAAAAGAGGCACTTGAAGGCGAATTTATAAACACAACAAAAGAGGCGTTTGACATTGCAATGGGAACGAGTGTTTATTCGCTTGTAAGCTTAACGCGAGCATTGCTTGGAGTTCTAAAAAATGGTGGTTCGATACTGACGCTTACGTATCTTGGCGGACCAAAATTCGTTCCGCATTATAATGTAATGGGTGTGGCAAAAGCTGCTTTGGAAAGCTCTGTTCGTTACCTTGCGCACGATCTTGGTGCGAGAAATATCCGCGTTAATGCAATTAGTGCAGGACCGATTAAAACGCTTGCGGCAAGCGGAATAGGTGATTTTCGCATGATTCTTCGTTACAATGAGGCAAATTCGCCGTTAAAGCGCAATGTTACAACACAAGACGTCGGAAAATCGGCTATGTATTTGCTTAGTGATCTAGCCAGTGGTGTTACGGGCGAGGTTCATTATGTAGATTGTGGCTATAGCACTATGGGTATGGCTGATATTGCTACAAATGAAAACGGTGAGACGGTTTTAGCTATGGATTTGCATAAATAATTTTTACTAAACCTTGAAATTTCCTTATCACCATCTTTTGCGGTTATCTTAGGTAATTCGGTTTTATTATCTTTAATTTGTTCGCCAATCTTTTTAAGTGTGTCAAATATTTTTTTATGAA
>JBQNAH010000037.1:0-4524 GCA_052170535.1 Campylobacter sp.
TGATCATCTACGAAAGGACCTTTTTTGAGTGATCTTGCCATCTCTATTTTCCTTTCCTTCTTGAAATTATAAGCTTATCACTTGCCTTTTTGCGGCGAGTTTTAGCACCTTTTGTCGGTTTGCCCCACGGAGTTACTGGATGACGACCAGAATTTTTCTTACCTTCACCACCACCGTGTGGGTGATCAACTGGGTTCATAGCTGAACCTCTGGTTTGAGGACGAATTCCGCGATGACGATTGCGTCCAGCCTTGCCTATTGTAATATTTGCCCAATCCTCATTACCGACAACACCAACAGTTGCCATGCATTCAGCCAAAACTTGTCTCATCTCACCTGACGGCATTCTTAAAATTACGTATTTTTCTTCTTTACCCATTAATTGAGCATATCCACCAGCTGAACGAGCTATTTGAGCACCTTTGCCTGGCTTTAACTCAATGTTATGAATTATAGTACCAACAGGAATGTTTTTTAGCTTCATTGCATTTCCTGGTTTTATATCAAGACCAGCTTCCGCAGCAACTACAATATCGCCGACATTTAATCCGTTTGGTCTAATAATGTAGCGTTTCTCGCCATCTTTGTAAGCGATAAGTGCAATACGACAATTTCTATTTGGATCGTATTCGATAGCCTCTACTTTGCCTTCAACGCCAAATTTGCGACGTTTAAAGTCAATAATACGATAAAGTTTTTTTGCACCTGCTTCCTTGTGTCTAGAAGTAATGCGTCCATTGCTATTTCTACCGCCAGTTGCAGGAATTTTAACAAGCAAACTTCTAACGGTTGGTCTTGCAGTAATATCGTCGCTAACAAGACCTGTCATAAATCTACGACTTGGTGTATATGGTTTATATGATTTTATTGCCATCTTACGCCTCCGTGCTTTCTAAACTTGAACCCTCAGGCAACTTAACGTAGAATTTCTTAACTTCGCTACGTTGTCCTTCTCTACCTTTAAAACGCTTAACTTTGCCTTCCATTCTTAGGGAATTTACAGAAAGTGGCGTTACTCCAAAATACTCTTTCAAAATAGCTTTTAGCCCATTTTTGGTCATTTTTGGTGTAGTTTGGATAACAACCACGCCAGATTCTTGAAGACCAAGAGTTTTTTCTGTATATAAAATTGTTTTGATATCAGTTATATCTGCCATTTTAGCCCTCTTTTGTTATAGATTCAAGTGCGGCTTTTTCTATGATAACAGCACTATAAGTTGATACTAAATAAGCATTAATCTCGCTCACATCTACCAAATAGCAGTTTGATAAATTTCTAAACGCAAACAGTGTGTTATCATCAAGCAAATCCTTAACGATTAACGCATCTCTTAAATTTAAAGTCTTTATAATTTTAGCAGCGTCTTTTGTTTTTCCGCTATCTACTGAAATATTATCAACCGCAAAAAGTTTGCCAGCATTAGCCTTTTCATTTAATGCAAACTCAAGAGCCAATCTTTTTTGCTTTTTATTAACTTTTTGAAAATAATTTTTATTATTTGTCGGACCGAACGCTACCGCTCCGCCAACCCAAACATTTGTTCTTGTCGAACCTGCGCGTGCACCACCGCGTCCTTTTTGTCTCCACGGCTTCTTACCGCCACCGCTTACTTCGGAACGACCTTTGGTATGAGCCGAATTTGAACGCATTCCTGCAAGATAAGATTTAACATACAAATACAAGTTATGCGAATTAACCTCGGCATAGCTCGCAGGCAAATCAATCTCGCTAGATTTTTGCAATTTTTCATTCAATACGCAAACTTTACTCATTTTACTATCCTTATTCTGCCCATTGCACCATTGTATCCAGCAACGCTACCTTTTAGCACCAAAATTCCATTTGCACCATCAAAACTAACAACTTCGCTTTTAACGGTAACTTTCTCATTTCCCATATGTCCAGCCATTTTCATACCAGGTTGAACACGACCCGGCCATTCGCGGTTACCGATTGATCCGTGGCGTTTATGAAAACGTGAACCGTGACTTTTAGGACCACCACCAAATCCGTGTCTTTTAACGACACCTTGATAACCTCTACCTTTTGAGTTAAAGCTTACTTTTAAAATTTTAGCTTCGTTTAATGGATTTAAATCCAAATCACCAGCTTCTTTATTTGCTACTTCAAGAGTTGCAAATTTGTTAAATTCAGCCGTAAGGTTGTACTTTTTTTGCTGACCCTGTATCGCCTTGTTTATGTTTTTGCCATTCGCATAAGCAACTATCGCGCATCCACACTCGGAAACCTCGCAAACTTTCGTATTTACAAGTTTTAGAAGTGTAACTGGTACGCTAGGATTACTTATCGTTCTACTCATGCCAATTTTTTCTACGATATATTCCATCTTTCACCTCGCCTTTATTTGCCCATCGCACGAACTTCGACATTTACCTCAGGGGCTAAATCGAGTTTTGTAAGCGAATCGACTGTATCAGGTGTAGCTGCTACAATGTCAAGCATACGCGCGTGAATTCTCATCTCAAACTGCTCGCGTGAGTCTTTATTGACATGCGGTGATTTTAAGACTGTGTAGCGTTTGATCTTTGTAGGCATCGGCACTGGTCCGCGAACATCAGCACCGGTTCTTTTGACAGCTTCCACTATCGCTGCAACTGTGCGGTCTAGAACTCTGTGGTCATAAGCTTTGAGCTTAAGCCTGATTCTTTCCATGTATTTTCCTTTAAATAGAACTTGTCGCAAACATACGACCTCTTTACATATTTCAAAACTCGCATAGGATAGCAAACCTTCAAATAGCGTGGTTTCTATCATACAAGCGGACATAAAGTCCCGCATAAAGAGAACGTGATTTTACAAAAAAGTGTATATAAAGTCAAGAATTTGGGCTTTTTTTATAGAATTTGTACTATTTATTTCCTTTTTATAAGGAAGCTTTTGTAAATCTGATAGGAAATTTGAAGGGAAAAATTTAAATTCAGTTTTAGATAAGTTTAAGCGGAATTACCCGAACGCAAATTCGGTTCGGGTAAAATTTGGACTATTTTAGCAATTCATACATATCACAAGCTTCTTGTAGGCTTTTTGGGAGTTTTGAATCGTCTTTTTTTACGCCAGGATCATTCTTCCCAAGCTCGCAAGTTTTTTTATAATACTGTATAGCCTCGCTCATATCTCCATAGTATCCATAATGTAAATCCCCTAAGTCTTTGCATGCATACCAGTATCCACCGTTGCAAGATTTTTCCAGATAATCTACGCCTTTTTCTCTATCTTCGCGCACCTCTACTCTGCTATATTTATCTCTTCCATGAAAATATATATTTCCCAATCTATTATAAACCAATTCAGACTTACCGTCGTATGCTGTATTAAATAATTCAAAAGCTTTTTTATCGTCTTTTTCTACGCCAAGTCCTTCAAGATACATAAAACCTAGATAGAAACAAGCTTTTTTAGCACTATATTCATCGTACTTTCCAATATTAACTTTGCAAGCTTTTTCAAGAAAAAATTTTGCTTTTATATAATCCCTACGAACACTATCACCATAGGTCGAATATGTACCGAAAAGATAGTCTTCACCGTAAAGAGAGCAAGCTATAACGCCATTGCTCTCACAATCTTTTTTATTCTCTGAAAAACTTTCCCCTCTTGCAAATGCCAAAACCGCCAAAACTAAAATAACTTTTTTCATTTACCCTCCCTTTGAATTAATTTTGCAAACAACGCCTCATACAACAAAATAAGGCTACCGCTAGTATTGCTATAATTACGGTAAATATAACTAAACAAATTAGCTTCTTTTTATCTGATTTTTCGTCTTGCGAAGCTATTATTCCATAAATCACAATGCTCGTAATAGCCATAGTTAGGACGTTAATACATAAATCTTTACCTAGTATATTAACCCAAGCACCTCCCACGATACCTGCCAATATCGACAAAGAAACCTGAACTAAAGCTTCGTTTTTCTTATCCTCTTTTATGCTTTGCACTCCGTCGCCTTTCTTGCTATCGCCTCCACCGTTTTGAGTCGAGACTTTTTTCTCACTGGCTACATCGTCTACCATATTTTCCTTTCAAATAAAAATTTAACGCATTCTACCCCCCCCCACTTAAAAATCGTTAAATTTTGCCACCGTTTTTTGGCATCAAATTTCAATTTTATTCCTCTTTACAAGGAAACTTCGCTATAATTTTTCAAATTTAAAAGGTCAAAAATGCAAACCATAAATGCGCTTTATCAAAGTCGGCCCAAAAATATCAAATTTACAGATAATTTCTAAGCACGATGAACATAATGCTAAAGCCTTTGAATATGACGCTGCAGGCGATCACAGGGTGGCATCTTGTGAAGATTTTACAGAAGCTGGTTGGGTAGTTTGCTCGGCAAATTCTATGAGTGATTATGATGATATTTTAAATGCGGTCTTGGTCAAACAAATTGTTACGTCTATTGTTTTTACCGCTTTAATTGTTGTATTCTTGGTTGCTGGTGTTAATTACTTCCTCAAACCCCTAGCTTCCATATCAGATGGTCTAAAATCCTTCTTTAGTTT
>JBQNAH010000038.1:0-4219 GCA_052170535.1 Campylobacter sp.
TGCTGATGTAAGGAAGAAGAAATTTTAATTTAAATAAATTTGACCCCTTAGGGGGGTCAAATTTGGTAAAATCAAGCTAAACTTGGCGAATTAACATACTACAAAATAAGTTCTCAATCAAAAAAATGCGGATTTTATAAATAAATTTTTAAATTCTTACACGCCAACTAGGCATAAAGACAAATTCCAAAATTAGTATGGCATTTTGCCAATTCACCAATTTCTCTTAACAAATAATAAAATAGCCAAAAATAGAGTTATGTTTTATTAAAAATATTAAGATTTAAAATCTATTCACTTATGACTTTTTGTAAAATGACAAGTACGCTTAGTTTTTATAGCTTTATTTCGCAAATTTGAAAACATTATTTGCAACTATTTTAATATTTTTGTAGTTTTTGGCGTCCGCTTAAATAATAAATCAATTATTTCAAATCGGCTTGCACGCGGATTGTTTGGATTAAAAATAACTTTAAAGCCACAAAAATACTCGTATATTTATGGTTTTTATATCTTTGTTGCAAAATTGATTTTGTTTTGAAATTTAAGCTATAATTTTTACTTATGTCATTTTTAGCCTTTTGCTTTATGTATGTATCAAATAAATTTTTATAAAGATACTTTTCGTCATTATCTATTTGTGTATTTTTGAGTTTTGGCAATTCTCTATGTATCATCTCTTTCATGATTTTGTTTTGCATATTCTCATAATCGCGAGAAGACCAGTTTCGAATACCTCTTATTCCTTTTAGGTCTTCTTTTTTAAATTTCTCTAAAACGTGGCATTCCTCCACCTTTTCAAGCTTCTTTAATTGCCGATATGATGTTGAATGACTCATTATTGCCGGCTTTGTAAGAAGCTCGTCTTCTAGTACTGCTGCAACACCTTTTGGTTTGCAAATTTCGAATATTTGGTCTATTTTTATAATTTATTTTCATTTTACTACAATGCGGTTCTTGTTGATATATTGCCGCTTGTATTGGATTTTCTTTTCCCTTTTTAGGGAAATCATAAAATGAAAATTAATTATGCCTAAAAATATTTTTCTTTAATTAAAATTGCATCTTTGTTTGATAGTTTTAATGCAGGTAACTCTTTTTCTGAAAATTTTAAAAAACCAATTGCTACTATTTTATAAATTTTGTTTTCATCAATATTATCTTTTACTATACCTCTGTAAATAGAAGTCCTTTTTTTCCACTTTTCTTCTTTGTTTTTACAGAAAATATTTAAAAAATAAATATTGCAATTTTTGTCTTTTTTATGCTGAAAAATTGATAATTTAACCTCTCCATAGAAAATGTGAAGTAACCCATCTATCTCGTTATCTAGAAATTTGCCTAAATTTTTTCTTTGTAAAGACCTTCTTATTTGAGTTCTATTTTGCTCTACCTCTTGTATGAATGGGTTTTGTTTGGTATCCATATCATTGGAGATTTTATTGATATAGCTATTTGTATCCCTAAATAACATTCTCATTGCTGATTCTAATTTATCTTTAATTTGTGTTGGCGTTAAGGCTTCATAATATTTCTCTGAAAATTCAGTCGAACTATACTCATAATTATAAGAGCAGCTATTTTTGTGTGACGAGCTTGGGTTTCTTCTTAAAAATGCTCTTTTTTTCATGGTTTTATGCACAAAACTTAGTTTTGCTTGTTGGCATTCTGGACAAAAAATATTATTTTCATACTCTCCCAATTTATCATCATTTTTCTGTGTATATTTTATTATGTCATCCAAATATATTATTTTGTTTTTCAAAGAAAAATAACATTCATCAAAAGTTTTATGACCTACCATAAAGCACTCCTCATAAAGATTTTTTGTATTATATCTAAATGGTTGCATTGTTTTTTGTTTATCACTCACGGTAACATTTTAAACACCAAAACCACGATTTACAGCCCCGCTTTTACGCATTTTTGGATAAAGCTTTTATATAACCTTTGCCATTATACCGCTTTTATAAGGAAAATATTTGAATTTTAACTACATTTTTAAGCTCTCTACTCCAGTTTATGGACCATTATTATCTTGGTGTCAATTTTGGCATTTTAGTAAACAAGCTTGGCGTGAGCTTAGTCCGCTGTTTGAAAAAGCACCAGAGATTAAAATTACACGGTGGCTTAAATTTGACTTAGTCTATGAAAATCAGGCTAAATTCGTCGCTACGACCATCGAATTTACGCTTGCGATTTGCTTTACGGACTTCGTTCGTTTAAATTCGGCACTTACGAGTTAATTTGCCACTTGTTTAGAAAATTGCCGCAAAAGAGCATAATTGCGCCATGATTTTAACTCGTGATTTGATTTATGAAATTTTATCGGCAGCAGGGAGAACCTTCGCGGGCAAGGTTGCCAGCTACGATCGGATCGGCATGCCTGCTTATTCGCGACTCGTATGGCGCGTGCTATCGCAGGCGCAACTTTACGGCGATTGAATTCAAGCGTAAATTAAAATAAACAGGCAATTTAAAATACTTGCACGAATTTGCACGTCAAATCTGAGTAAATTTGACAACGAAAGCACAAATTTAAAAGAAAATTTGTTGCAAATGCACTAGATAATATCGATTTGGCAACTTTTCATAACTTCAAGACTTGCATCGTGTTTAGCCTTGCTCGTCCCCACGCAACAAGACGAATCAACGCTTATTTTAGTGTTTTCAAACATAACTCTTAGCAAAATCGCACAGCTAATAACGCAAATATCAGTACATAATCCGACAAGCTCGATTTGAAAATCTGACTTATCGGCGATTTGCTTTATGACGCGCCCTAGCTCCACGCTAGAAAATGCGTTTTTCTCAACATAGATTGTCTTCTTGTTTAGGTATTGTTTAATATTTTCATCTATCTCATGCCCTTTTGTGCCTTTTATGCAGTGGATAATTGGTAATTTTTCGCCCTCTAATGTATGAAGATAATTTGGGCTGTGCGTATCAAGCGTGGCGATTACAAAGCCGCTATTTTCATTATAAAATTTGATCTTTTTAGCTACTTTTTTGACCACGCCAACTGCTGCTTCGCAACCCAAAGATCCGGTTATAAAGTCGTTTTGCATATCAACTACGATTAGAATTTTTTTCATAAAACGCACCTTATGAAATTTTGTATCGTATATTGATTTGAAATTCCTTCAAACGCTTATAAATCGAGCGAAGTTCGGTTATCACAGTCCAATTGTTCATAAAAATATTCATACTGCTTCGCACCTGCGAAAATGCATTGACTACTTGCATCATCACACCAAGTGTTATCGCGCCTGTTAGCACACTTGGTCCAAGTGCTATGAGTGGGACTATTATCATACTTTGCCCAAAAAAATATCGCCAAATATCAAAATAACCAAAATGCAAAAAAAGTCTGCGATAGTTGAGCTTTAAATCTGTAAATAAATTTGATAAAGTATCGATATCGCCGTATTTTGTTTTATCATCTTCGGCATAAACTAGCTCTTTTCTAAACGAAGCTTCGACCTTTTGGTTGTTGTATTCAAGCCCTGGAAGCATTATGCCAACTACCCAAGAAATAGCCAATCCGCCAATGCTCGTAACAAATGCGATCCAAACAAGCGAGCCTTCAAATTTGCCAACGTATGGTATATCAACTTCTTTACTTAGCACCCATAAAATCGGCACAAACGCGACAAGCGTCATAATCGCGTCAGCAATTTGCGAACCAAGGCTTTCTAAAATTTTAGCAAATCTATAAACGTCTTCTTGGATACGTTGCGAGCTACCTTCTATGTCTTTTGGCGTCTTTTTCCAGTAGGTTATGTAGCTAAACGTCATCGCTTCTCGCCATTTAAACGTCCAAACACGCGTAAAATAGCTCGTAAGAGTTGCGATTAAGATATATGGAAACGCTAACTTTGCAAATTTTATAACGCAAATCCAAAAATCTTCTATTTTGTATTCTTTGACATTTTGCAAAATATCGTAAAATTCCTTATACCAGCTGTTTATCATTACAACTAATTGCACTTGCGAATATGTCGAAATAAGCAAAAACGCAAGTCCTAAATAAGCCCATAAAGCCCACCTTTTATCCATAAAAAACGACGAAAACATACTATCTCCAAAGTTAAATTTCTTGCAATAGTAGCTCAAAATACTAAATATTTATTAACTTTTGTATGTAATTGGGTTGAATTTGTAAATAAACTTAACAAATTTAGAATACTTACTCTCTTGAAAGTGCGTCTATTGGATT
>JBQNAH010000039.1:0-3074 GCA_052170535.1 Campylobacter sp.
TTATACAGTTTAATAAAATATCAAAAATATTAAAATATTTTTGATATTTTCTCATTTTTTACACTTAAGGTTAAAGATGAGAAATTTTTTTTACAAAAAAAGCAAGAAAGGTTAGTTTTGAGGGGTAAAATTTTAGTTATTTAATATGTTTTTAAAAGGTCGTAAAAGGCTATTTAAAAACATATTTTTTACATTTAAAATGATAGTGAACTAAATTTTATCCTTATTCTACTCTCATTTTAAATGCGCGCGGATAAAAGCTTAGGCATTATGCGCTTAACCTCTTGCGCGCTTGATTTTCCATTAGAAACCGCTTTTATAAACTCATCTGCGCCTTTTTGTGGTATAATACTCGCATGGTCGTTAGAGTGTAGATTAGTCCCATCACTCTTGGCAACTTGGCTACTTGGTAGAAAATCTGAGCCTTGCGACCTATCCACTTTATACGCCGTAATTATCCAGTCGTTTTTACCTTTTCCCAGCCAGCCCTTGCTTAGCCCGAGCCTGTAGGTTTTATCGCCGTTTTTTAATATTATCGTTTTAACACCCGTATTATCGACCAGCTCCCCGTCCTTGATTATCTTTTCAAGCCCCGCGCCAACTCCGCCAAATTCCTTAAAATCGCTCTCGTGTTTAGCTAGGATTTTATTTAATCCGATTTGCTCGTTGCCCCAAACTAAATCAATATCGCCTAGCCCCTCTTTATGAAAAGCCCCTGCAACTTGCCCCTGCCTTTCTGCAAGTAGTTTATTTACTGCGCCTATGCCATCGTGATAAAACTCAGCGTAATTGCGTCCAAATTCCTTAATCGGAACTATGTTAAACTTATCTTGGATTTTCTCTCGCATTGCTTTTAGTTTTTCATAGTCGGCAAAATTATCCTTTTGTGGTATAATTGCCTTAGAATTAGCCAAACGAGCTTTTTGCTCCAACTTTAACGCCCCGTCCGGCATAGTATCGGAGTGTAGAGGTAGGGCGTCCCTACTGGCTAATTCTGATTTTTCTTTTGAATTTAGCTTACGCTCGTTTGCGTGTATGATTTTGTTTGTATCTTTACTTATAACAATATCCCTTATTTTTTCGCCGTGGTTTTTACCTAAATATACGCTATTTTTAGTTTTAGCATCTTTGATATTATTTGGGCTTTCAATCACATAATCAATCAATTCTTTAACCGCCCTCCTGCTTTTAAACATCTCGGGGTGTTTTGATTTTAGCCACGACAATGATGCATTAATAGCTTCATCGATGCCGGTTTGCTTTTTTAAGATATCGTCTAACTCAAATTTAACATTATCAAGATAGGTTAATTTCCCCTCTTTGGTGCTAAAACTCGCCCCTTTTTCAGCTCTTTGTAGTGCTGTTTGCCTTATGCTCTCGCTTATGCCATCAGCTATTTTTTCACTCACGCCCTTAGATTTTAATTCATCTGCCACTTCTTTAAGGCTTTTGCCTACTTTTAGGGATTTTAAGGCTTGCTGTATGTGATATTCAAGTGCGGCGTCATCGCCTATTTTACCAATATACTTAAACACCTTTTGACGGACTTGATTTACCACCATTGTCTTACTAGCACCTTTTAACGTAGTAGCAATTCCTGCCCTTGCTAGTGTTGGGAGTATAAATCTTTGCTCTAGCGCGCCAAAAAGCTCCGCCATTGTGCCCCTTGCTCTTGCAAGTGAGATCATCGCCTCTTTTATCTCGTTTGCCTCTTTTGAGTGAAATTTAAACTGATTTAATATCTCTTTTAAGCCTATGCCGTCTAAAATTTCTTTCGGGTTAAACTCGCCAAATTTGCCTATTTGAGAGTTTAAAATTTCAGCTAATAAATCCCCCTCAAATTTGCGCGCTTCATCTTCGCTAAGCTCTTTAACAAATTTATCTAAGATTTCCCCTTGTGAATTATTTGCCCTCATTATCATACTTACCACGTCCGCACCACTTGAGTTTGGGTCTAGCATTTTTGAGAAAAGCTCATTTTCTTTAAAGCCTTTCATGTTGTGGTATTTGCTTAAATTCTCTTTATAATACGCCTTTTGCATTGGATTTTCTAGCATAGAAAACACTGCGTCATCGATTATTTTACCTACTGCTGACGTGTCTATTTTAGTAAAATATGAACTAGCATTTTTATTAAAAATTTTCTGCGCTTCTTCGTTAAAATCCTTTTTAAATTTCCTAATTTCTTCAAAGCTCATCGGGACATTTGCGTATCTATCTAATACATTAAAAAGGTATTGCGCCTCGGGGCTTGATTTGTCAAATTCGCTCATGTTTTTTGCCATTTGCTCTTTAGCTAGGGCAATGTTTTCAGAATTTAAGCTAGTTGTTTTGCCGTTTAGCTGTTTTGCTAACTCATTTTCCATTTCTTCAAACTCACGCCCAACCCTAGAAAAATAATCACTCACATTCTTTGATAATTCGCCGTTTTCTAAATGACCGCGCTTATTAACAAGTTGCCTTAACGCCCCCACGTCATTATGCGCCAAATCAGCTAACGCACTTGCCGAAGCTCCGCTTTTATCCGTTTGTAAGGCGTGAAGAACATTAGGGAGAGTTTTTGTATCAGCAAGGCTAAGGTCTAAAATTTCTTTTTGTTTTTCGTTTAGCCCTTTTGTGTTATTTAAAAATTCGCTCAATTTGTCTAATTTTAGCTTTTCTGCGTTTTTGCCTAAGTAATCTTTTATAAAATTTATGGGCTTATTTAAAAGCGCAATATCAGTAAGATTATTATTATCTATCTCATATCCGCCTAGCTTTTGCGCGTTTTTCGCTATTTGCTCGGCTTCATTTCCTACCATTGCTTTTATACTTGCTTGTGCGCCATCAACGTTTGCTGTAGGTAAGCCTTTAATCGTTTTTTTAGCTACGCTCATTGCTGGAATAGCCTCAGTAATTTTATCGGCTATTTGTGCGCCCTTAGCTAAGACTTTTTTAGTAGGCTCATATCCCACGTCAATTAACTTTCCTGCCCCTTTTACCGCCGTATCGCCTAGCAGTGAGAGTGCTCCCTCTTCGCCCATTTTTACTAAGGCGTCATTTAAATTTGCCTCTTGATTTGTGTATCTTGTATT